>CAIOAK010000213.1 GCA_903855945.1 uncultured Anaeromyxobacter sp. | reverse complement strand
GGTCTCTATAGTTCGGCCCCTTCCCGGCAGGTCGCCGATCGTTCTTTGAGTCGTGTGAACCACGTTCCGCAGTAGCTCAATGGTAGAGCATTCGGCTGTTAACCGAAGGGTTGTAGGTTCGAGTCCTACCTGCGGAGCCATCTGTCTTTTTCCGCGGCCCGACGAGGGTCGACGGTTGACCGCTCCCCCCGCGACGACCTCGCGGGGGTTCGTGTCTAAGCTCCGCCCCGTGAAAAGTAACCCTCCTCCCCCCCTCCAACGGATCGTTCTCGGCACCCTCTCTCAGAACACCCCCGTCCCCGGGTCGGGGGATGGCCTTCCTCCTCCCGCCCGTTCTCAGAAGAGCGTTCTCTCAGAGAGCGGCCGGGCCCCCCTCATCCGGATCCCACTCCCCTCCGGGCCCCTCCCCGCCGACGTGTAGATAACCGACCTCCGGGGGGGTATTTTCGGGCCGGGCTTCGCGGAAGTGGACCCCCTCCGGCGCCTCTCGCCAATGCACAACTGATTCAGCGATGAGCACTTAAATCGGTCTCCCAGCCAATGAAAGACCCGGGCGCCTTCGCCCTTTCTCGCGCCCAGAAAGATACCCCGAGGTTATCTACTCGCCCCTTGCCTCCGGCCCGCCGTGCGGGCACTCGGCCCGCCCCCCCCCTCGTCTGGCGCTTCGGGCCTTGAGCCCGTTCCACGGAAGGACCCTCACCTTTCCGACCTCGAATCGCCTTGCCTTGTCGACCAGAGAGAGCGTCCATGTCCATGTCGACGGTCGAGACCGACCGCCGTAGGGAGCGAGAAGCATGGGCCAGCCCTCGGATTCCGAACGGGAGACCTCGGTCGCCGCCATCCTCAGGTTGGCGCCCGAGCTGGCCTCCCTATCTCAGATGACCGGCGCCGACCTCGCGAGGAAGCACCTAATGATGTTCGGGGATCGGTCGGAGACCAACGCCCTCTTCGTCCAGCCCTTCGTGTCGAAGATGACGAAGACCCTCACCACCTTCCGGGCAGACTCGCCCGCGGGCGGACCCTCGGGCCACGGCTACCGCTCGCCGCCACGCTTCTATTCCCGCAGTGAAAATAGACCGCTCCTGAAGAAAGCCAGAGGAGCCACTCAATGGAGGCCACACGCCGCCGGAACCTCGTCGCCGCCGCGCTCGTCTGCATGGTGGCGGCAGCCACCGCTTCAGCGCAGACCGCGCCGATGCGACCCGGGCGGCCTTGTCGACTTCCGCCCTCGCCGCCAGTCAGGCCACGCCGAACGGCCGGGCTGCCCGCGGGCCATCCCCTCCAAGACGCCGGCTCCCCGGGCCGGGTCCGCGCCTCTGAGCGGACAGAATGGATAATGCCGCGATGCCGGTCCTGGACGACCTCAAATCGCAACTCGATCGGTCCCGCCGTTTCGAGGAGCTGACCGCCCATCTATTGACTCAGTTTGTAGAAATACCATCCGGGGAGGTGGACGCCGCCATCGGGACGGCCCAGAAGCGGGTCTGCGCTCTCTTCGGCCTAGACCTCTGCTCTCTCTGGCAATGGACGCCGGGAAGCCAGCGCTACCTGAGGCTTACCCATGATTACCGTCCGCTCGGAGGGCCGCCCCTGCCAGAGAGGGCCGACGCCCAGGAGATGTTCCCCTGGAGCCTCCGGGAGGTGCTCGCCAAGCGGCCCTTCCTGTTCACCTCCCCGGACGAATGTCCGCCGGAAGTCGCCGACGACCGGGCTTCCTTCAGCCATTTCGGCATCAAGTCCGTGGTCGTCCTTCCCCTTTCGACAGGGGGCGGGCCGGTTCTGGGCGCCGCCGCGTTCGCCACCGTGCGGGAGGAACGCGCCTGGCCTCCGGAGATCGTCCGCCGGCTGCAGCTGGTGGCCCAGATCTTCGCCGGGGCCCTCGGCCGAAGGGCCGCGGACGAGGCTCTCAGGGAGAGCGAGGACCGGATGCAGCTGGCCGCGGAGTCGGCCGGCGTCGGCCTCTGGCGGCTGGACCTGGTGACCTCCTCGTACTGGCTCACCGAGGAAGCGAGGCGGCAGTTCGCTTTCCCCGAAGGGAAACCCGTGACCCAGGACATGGTTCTGGCCGGCGTGGTCCCCGAGGACCGGGGCCTTATCCTGGCCGCCGTGAAGGCCGCCTGCGAGAGCCGGGAGGAAGCGGTCGCCGAGTACCGCCTCGTCGCGCCCGACGGCGTCGAGCGCTGGCTCTCATCGCGCGGGCGCGCCCGCCTTGGACCGTCGGGAGAGCCGGAGAGCCTCATGGGGGTGACCGTGGACGTCACCGATCGCAAGCGGGCCGAGGCGGCGCTCCGCGACCTGAGCCAGCGCCTGATCCGGGCCCACGAGGAGGAGCGCGCCCTCCTCGCCCGGGAGCTTCACGACGACCTCACGCAGCGGCTCGCCGTCCTGGCGATCGATGTCGGGCGCACTGAGCTGGCGGCGCGGGGAGCCGGGGCCGAGAGGCTACGGGCCGTTCGCGAAGGACTCGTGGCCCTCAGCGAGGATGTCCATACGCTCGCGTACCAGTTGCATCCGTCGGTCTTGGAGGAGCTCGGACTGGCCGAGGCGCTCCGGACGGAATGCGAGCGCTTCCGGAGCCGGAGCCGGGCCGACGTCCTAGTGAACATCGATCCGCTGCCAGTCGCCGCCGGGGCGGATGCAGCGCTCTGCCTGTTCCGGGTAGCGCAGGAGGCGCTCCGGAACGTGGAGCGCCACTCGAGCGCGGGAACCGTGGCCGTCGCACTCAGGCAGCAAGACGGAGGAACTCTCCTGACCGTCCGCGACGACGGGGAGGGCTTCGACCCGGACGCGGTGCGCGACCGCCCCAGCCTGGGCCTCGCGAGCATGCGCGAGCGCCTGCAGCTCGTCGGGGGCAAGCTCTGCGTCGACAGCTTGCCGGGCGAGGGGACGGCGATCCTCGCCTGGGTTCCCCCGGAGAACGGCCCTCGATGACCCCGGCGCGCCGCCCCCGGGTGCTCCTCGCCGACGATCATCGCCTCGTGGCCGAGGGGCTGAAAAGCCTCCTCGCCTCCGACTTCGAGCTCGTCGGCGTCGTCGAGGACGGGCGGGCCCTCGTCGAGGCGGCCGGTGCCCTCCGCCCGGACGTCATCGTCGCCGACATCGCCATGCCCGTCCTCAACGGGATCGAGGCCCTCGTACAGCTGAGGCAGGGGGGCGACCGGGTCCCCTTCGTCTTCCTCACCATGCACCGGGACGTGGCCTACGCGCGCCGGGCGCTCGACGCTGGAGCGTCGGGCTACGTGCTCAAGCACTCGGCGCCCGTCGAGCTGGTGGCAGCCATTCGCGCCGCGCTCGACGGCAAGACGTACCTCACGCCGCAGATAGCGGGAGAGGTCCTGAACGCCTTGAAGGATCGGCCCGAGAAGACCACCGACCCGGTGGCCTCCCTCACCCCCAGGCAGCGCCAGGTCATCCAACTCGTCGCGGAGGGGCGTTCGGCGAAGGAGGTCGCGTCCTGCCTCTCTATCTCCGTGCGGACGGTGGAGTTCCATAAGTACCAGATCATGGAGACGCTTGGCCTCCGCACGAACGCCGAGCTGACCCACTTCGCGATCAAGAACGGCCTCGTCGAGCTCTGACGCCGCGGGGCCAACCGCCGCTTTGTCCGATGCCGGGAGCGCCGCCGTCCTCCCTCGTCCGACCTGGCACCCCCGTACATTCCATCGGCGAGCCTCGTAGTTTTCCCAGGTCACACCTCCCCGGAGCCCGGCTAGCCTCGTCTCGACCGCGCGAATCGGCCGACCTGGCCCTGGAGGAAGCGCCGTCGACAATGACGGGGAACGACACACGGCTTCGAGGCCGAGGTTCAATTCCCCGGGATCCGGAGCGGGTGTCACCCGGGCCGCAGCCCCGGACCCCGGCCTGCGTGGAGGAGACATGAGAACGATCCGAAGCCTGGCTGCCGGTGGCGTCCTGCTCCTGCTCGCGAGCCCGGCTGCCGTCGCGCAACCGGCGAAGGAAACGGGCGCAACCCGTCCGAAGCTCGGTCTCGTCCTCTCCGGCGGCGGCGCGCGCGGCGCCGCCCACGTCGGCGTCCTGAAGGTCCTCGAGGAGATCCACGTCCCGGTGGACATCATCGCGGGCGCCAGCATGGGCTCGATCGTCGGCGGCCTCTACGCCACGGGGATGTCGCCCCAGGAGATGGAGGACGCCCTCGCAACGATGGATTGGGAAGGCTCCTTCGAGGACAAGGTCCCCCGCGTGGAGCGACCGTTTCGCCGCAAGTTCGACGAGGCCTCGTTCCTCACGAAGCTGACCTTCGGCATCGAGAAGGGGCATTTCGCCTTTCCTACGGGTCTCGTCCAGGGTCAGAAGCTGAACTTCATCCTCCGCCAGCTGACACTCCCCTCCGCCCTCGTCGATGACTTCGACAAGCTGAACATCCCCTACCGGGCCATCGCCACCGACGTGGCGAGCGGCGAGCGGATCGTCCTCACCAAGGGGAACATCGCCGACGCCATGCGGGCCAGCATGGCGTTCCCGGGCCTCTTCGCCCCGGTCGAGATGGACGGCCGGCTCCTCGTGGACGGCGGCGTCACCGAGAACTTCCCCGTCGAGACGGCCCGGAAGGCGGGGGCGCAGGCCCTCATCGCCGTCAACATCGGGACACCCCCGGCCACCAAGGCTCAGCTCAACAGCCTCTTGAAGATCCTCAACCAGGTGACCAGCGCCGCCACCTCGCGGAACGTCGGCGAGTCGAAGGCCGCGATCGGTCCGCAGGACGTCTTCATCGAACCGGACCTCGGCGACGTCACCTTCATCGCGTTCAATCGGGTCCGCGACGCCGTGGCGTGCGGGGAGAAGGCGGCGCGCCTGCAGATCGAGCAGCTGAGGAAGTTCTCCGTGCCAGAAGCCGAGTACAAGGCCTGGAGGGAACGGACCCGGCGGAAGCCTGTCCCCCATCCCCTGGTCGCCTCCATCGAGCTGGTCAATCCTTCCCCGGTGCCGGATGTCCGGATCCGCGCCTTGATGGAGACGAAGCCCGGGCCGCTCGACCTGAAGGTGCTGGAGGCGGACCTGTCGCGGATCAACTCGCTCGGCGAGTTCGACCTGGTCGACTACCGGATCATCCGCAAGGACGGGAAGGACGTCCTCCAGATCGTCATCCAGGACCGGGCGTGGGGGCGGACCTCGGCCCGCTTCGGCATCAACCTGCAGTCGGACTTCCAGGGAAACAGCGGGTTCGAGCTGGTCGCCGACGTCACCCGGACCAGCATCAACAAGCTCGGCGGCGAGTGGCGCATCATCGGCGGCGTCGGGCAGGCCGCCCTCCTGACCGGCGAGATCTTCCAGCCCGTGAAGGCCGGCAGCCCGTTCTTCGTGGCCCCCCGCGTCGGCTGGATCACCCAGAGCAACCAGACGCCGGTCGAGGGAGCCGAGGGTTCCGGTCTGGTGACCTACCGGGAAAAGCAGTGGCAGGTGGGGCTCGACGCCGGGGTCGGCGACGGGAAGTTCGTCGAGCTTCGCGTCGGGCTGAAGGCGGGGCACCTCTGGGCCGATCCCACGGACATCTCCACCTCTTACCTCTCCTCCGAGAGCGTGAGCCGGGGAGCGGTCTCGATGCGGCTCACCGCGGACAGCCGCGACAACGTCCCCTTCCCCCGGCACGGGTTCGCGCTGCTCAGCATCATGGACTGGCAAACTCCGGCCCTCGGCGCCGACGAGAGCACGAGGCGGCTCTCCGCCATGGGCCTGGCCGCGTTCTCGGCGGGGAAGTACACGCTGCAGGTCACGGCGTTGGCCGGCAGTCCCGTCGGGACGGATCTCAAGTACTACGACTACTTCCAGCTGGGAGGGTTCCGCCGGCTTTCCGGGTACGGGCTGAACACCTTGGCCGGGCCGTACATGGGATTCGGGTCGCTCACCCTCCTCCGGGAGGTCGGCAAGCTTCCCTCGCTGATCGGAGGGGGCGTCTATCTGGGCGGCTCGCTGGAGGCCGGGAACGCCTGGGCCCAGGGCGCCGACGCGAGCCTCTCGAACCTCAAGACCGCCGGCTCGCTCTTCCTCGGCGCCGAGACCCCGCTGGGCCCGGTCTACATAGCGTACGGCCTCGGCGAGCGGGGGCACAGGGCCCTCTACTTCCAGGTCGGCGTGGCGTTCTGATGTGTGACGGCCTTCATCCCGGTCCCGAGCCTCGGGGCCGTATATCTACCTGTGCAATCGGCTGCTCGAACGGAAAGGAGGGATCCATGAGGTCCCATCGTGCTCTTCCCCTGGTTGTGCCGGCTGTCGTCCTTCTCCTGCTCCTCAGCGCCTGGCCGGCAGTATCCCAGAGCTCCGCGGACTTCGTCGCGGTCAAGGGGATGGACGAGCGGTTCCGGCTGGATGTGGGAGGCTTCTTCCAGAAGTTCACGACCACGATCCGGGTCGACTCGGCCACGAGGGGGCAGGGGACCGAGGTGAACCTCGAGGACGACCTGGGCCTCAGCTCGAACCAAGCCAATTTCCGGGTGGACGGATACTGGCGATTCGGCCGGCACGGCCGGGTCGACTTCGCTTACACGGGTTGGAACCGTAATTCGTCCCATACGCTGGACCGCGACGTCACCGTAGGAGACACGGTCTACCACGCGGGAGCGCAACTGGACACCAAGCTCCGCGTCTCCCTCATCGAGGTGTACTACGGCTACTCGTTCTGGAACACGCCGACGTTCGAACTCGGAGCGCAGCTCGGCGTCTCAGCCCTGATCAACCGGGCCGAGTTCGAGGGAACCGGAACCATTTCGGGCGGGGGAGGAAGCGCCACCGCCTCGTACTCCGGGCAGGGGCGGAGCCTCACCGCGCCGGTGCCGTCGGTCGGCGTGCAGCTTCGCTACACCCTCATGCCGGGCCTGCTCGTCAGCGGGAAGATCCGGGGCATGAGCGTCACCATCGACAACGTCAAGGCAAGCGAGATGGAAGGGCGGCTGGGGCTCGATTACTACCCCTGGAAGAACTGGGGATTCGGAGTCGCCTACGACTACATGGACATCAAGGTGACCAAGCAGAGCGACCCCAGCCTCGAGCTGAACTACAAGTACAGCGGCCCCATGGTCTACCTCACCATGGCGTTCTAGCTTCATCGTCCGTTGGCCTGACCTTGCCGGTCCTTCTGCGCGACGCCCTCCCTTCGCCGCGCCGCGCGGAAGGGCCACGGCGTCGGCCGACGCGATGAACGACCGTCGCGTTCACGGAAGCGGCGTCTGGAAGGGGTTCGGAATCGGAGGACATCGAGGGCATCATAGAGCCCTGCTGGACCAACGGGACGCCGGGCGACGGTTGTGCCGGAAGCCCCCGCGGGTGCGACGTTCTCGGTCATCCCGCCCCCGCAGGGGCGTGTGACGCCGGTCCGGGCCCTCGAGACATGTGCTTGCCCCAGGAAGCGCGCTGCCGGCCGAGGGCGGTGCGCACGTCGACAGGCGAGGGACAGCCGAGCGCCTCGAGATGCCTGCGGTTGACACCTCCGGACGTGGCGCCGGAGACTGACGGGGAGGTGATGCCGGATGGGCCACGACGAAGAACGTCGTTTCACCGCCGCGGAAGCCCTCGCCCGTCTCAAGGCGGGAAACGCGCGCTTCGTTCGCGGCGAGGCAAGATTCCCGACGCTCCAGAAGGAGATCCTGGCCTCCCTGGCGAAGGGCCAGCGCCCGTACGCGACCCTGCTCGGGTGCAGCGACTCCCGGGTCCCGCCCGAGCTGGTCTTCGACGCCGGGTTCGGCGAGCTCTTCATCATTCGGCTGGCGGGGAACGTCCTGTCGGCCGAGGTGGCCGGCACGATGCAATACGCCGGGACCCACCTGAAGACGCCGCTCTTCGTCGTCCTCGGCCACGAGGGTTGCGGGGCGGTCCAGGCGGCCCTGCTGGCCAAGCGGCACGGTGCGCGCGACCGCAGCCGGATCGAGGCGCTCCTGGCGAACATCCTGCCTGCGCTGGAAGAGGTGGACCCGGGCCTGCCGGCGGAAGAGCAGATGCGCGCCGCCGTGGAAGCGAACGTCCGGTGGACGATGCGCCAGATCCTCGAGACGCCAGAGGCGCAGGCCAGGCAGGCGGAAGGAGTCATGCAGCTCGTGGGCGCGGTCTACAAGCTGGAGACGGGGGTGGTCCGGTTTCTCGACGCCTAATCGGCGGGACCCTCCCGGGGACGAACCTCGTAGTTTCCCCAGGTCACAGAATCCCGTCTCCCCGATAGTCTCGACCCGTCGCCCCTTCCTTGCCCCGTCCCCACCCGCTCCTGTCCTCATCCGAAGGGAGAAAAACACGATGTCCAGACTTCCTCTTCCCCTCCGAGGTCCCGGCCCGCTCTCCCGCGGGGCCGTGGCGCTCGTCTGCGCGCTCCTGCTCGCCCCGGGCGAAGGCGTGCTCCTCGCTCAGGGAGCGCCGCCGGCGGCCTCTGCCCCAGCCGCCCCGAAGATCCCGCCCGCGCAGCTCGACGCCCTGGTGGCTCCCGTCGCCCTCTACGCCGACCCGCTCCTGGCGCAGGTCCTCGTGGCGTCCACCTATCCCCTCGAGCTGATGCAGCTCCAGCAATGGCTGGCGAAGAACAAGGGGCTTAAGGACAAGGCGCTGGCCGACGCGGTCGCCAAGCAGCCCTGGGACCCGTCGATCCAGTCCATGGCGGCGTTTCCCGAAGCGGTGAAGCGGCTGACGGACGACATCCAGTGGGCGACGGACCTGGGGAACGCCTTCCTGGCGCAGCAGCCCGACGTCATGGACGCCGTCCAGCGGATGCGAAAGAAGGCCAAGGACAACGGCGCGCTGAAGACCACCCAGCAGCAGAAAGTGGAGACGACGGTCGTCGAGCAGAAGACGATCATCGTCGTCCAGCCCGCGAGCCCCGAGGTCATCTACGTGCCGAGCTACAGCCCGACGGTCGTTTACGGCCCGCCGGTTTACCCCTACCCGCCGATCTACTACCCGCCCCCGCCGCCGCCGGGCGCCGCGTTCATGACCTTCACCGCCGGCGTGATGGTCGGCGCGGCCATCTCGGGCGGCACCTGCTGCGGCTGCGGCTGGGGACACAGCAACGTCACCGTCAACGTCAACAACAACTACAACGCCAACTACAACAAGAACACGAACGTCAACTACAACAAGAACGCCAACGTCAACGCGAACAAGAACACGAATGTCAACGCCAGCGGGAGCAACACCTGGCAGCACAACTCGCAGCACCGCGGGGGCGCCCCCTATTCGAACCAGGCGACGGCGAGCCAGTACGGCGGGACGGCCCAGGGCGCCAGCCGGCAGGCGAGCTCCCAGACCGCCCAGCAGTCCGCGGCACGGCAGACAGGGACCAGTCCCGGCGCCAGCACGGCGTCGAAGGGCGCCGGCGCAGCGGGAGCCGCTCCGAGCGCGACCTCGGCCTCGAGCCGCAGCGGCGGGAGCGGGGCGAGCCCCAGCGCCACCTCGTCCAAGGCCGGCGGGACCTCGGGTGGCTCCGGCGCCTTCGGTGGAGGTTCCGGCGGATACAGCGGCAGCAGCGCCAAGGAGAGCAGCAGCCGGGGCGCCTCGAGCATGAGCTCGAAAAGTGGAGGCGGGGGCTCGAGAAGCGGCGGGGGACGGAAGAGGTGAATGCAATGAATAGGATCTCCCGGCTCCTGCTCGCTGTCGTCGCCACATGTGCGCTTCCGGCCACCATGGCCTTCTCCGCCGAGCCAAAGGCCGCAACGAAGGTTCCGGCCCCGGTCCAGCGGACGTTCGACACGCCGAAGGCGGCCGCCGACGCGCTGATCGCGGCGGCGGATCCGTTGGACGCCGCCGCGCTCGCGGCGATCTTCGGACCCGACGGCAAGGGTGTGATCAGCACCGACGACCCGGTGCAGGATCGGAACCAGGCCGTGGCCTTCACGGCCAAGGCCCGCGAGAAGAGCGTGATCGTCCCCGACCCGAAGAGCCCGGACCGCGTGACCCTCTCGATCGGAGAGGAGGACTGGCCGCTTCCGATCCCGATCGTCCGCAGGGGCGGGAAATGGTCCTTCGACTCGAAGGCGGGCCGGAAGGAGATCCTCTTCCGCCGCGTCGGGAGGAACGAGCTGGACGCCATCGACCTCTGCCGCACCTTCGTCGCGGCCCAGCACGAGTACGCTCTCGAGAAGCGGGACGGCTCCCCGGTTAACCAGTACGCCCAGCGGAACATCAGCTCGCCCGGCAAGCAGGACGGTCTGGCCTGGCAGAACGCCGACGGGACCTGGGCCGGACCTTTGGGGGAGCGGGTCGCTGGGGCGATCGCCGAAGGCTATTCGAACGCGGGCAAGCCCGCGCCCCACCACGGATACCTCTTCAAGGTCCTGAAGGGCCAGGGCCCGGCGGCCCACCTCGGGGAGATGGACTTCGTCGTCAAGGGCGTCATGATCGGCGGCTTCGCGCTCGTCGCGGCTCCCGCCGAATACGGCGTGACCGGCGTGAAGACGTTCATCGTGAGCCACGACGGCGTGGTCTACGAGAAGGACCTCGGCCCGAAGTCGGCGGAGCGCTTCCGCACGATGGAGCGCTTCAACCCGGACAAGAGCTGGAAGCCGGTCAAGGACTAGCCCTCCCGCCTCGCTGCCTGGTAAGTCCACCCCGGGCCCTCTCGCTTCGGCTCGCCGGCGGGGGGGCTCTTCCCCTTCTCTTTGGGGGTTCCGCGCGCAAGCCTTCCCCCGTAGTTTTCCAGTGCCGAGCCTCGTACTTCTCCTAGGTCACAGCCCGGCGCCGCCCGACTAGTCTCGATTCGACGACACGAGATCAACCGAAATCACGGCGGGGTTGTTCGAAGATGAGGGGTTGCCGAAATGCCCGAAATAGCCCTTAGCTGTGTTTTACTGGCAGATCGTCACCACGGTCTCACGGAAGGCGTACGCGGGTTGCTCGAGACCGCCTTCGGAACCGTGGTCATGGTCGCTGACGAATCGTCTTTGCTGGACGGCGCGAGCCGGCTCCGGCCGGACGTGGCGGTCGTGGATCTCTCCCTGGCCCAGGACCGGAGCCTCGGCTGGCTTCAGGATCTGCGAAACCGCTGCCCCGGCCTCAAGGTGATCGTCCTCAGCGTCCACGACGAGCCGAACGTACGGCGGGCCGCGCTGGCGGCGGGCGCTGATGCGTTCGTCCTCAAGCGATCGATCGTGACCGACCTGTTGCCGGCGGTAGACCTAGTCCGCGATGGGGTAAAGGAGTAGCCATGACAGGCACCCGGGACCCCGTGCGACGAGCCTTCCTGCTCGGGATAGCCGCCTTCGTGGCGCTCGACGTGGCCGCGTCCCCCGCCGCCGCCCAGTCCGAGGGCTTCAAGAACACCGTCGAGGCGTACCTGATGGGCGCGTCGATGGCGGGCACCGTCGGAGCAGGTCCCGTCTCGACGGACATCGACGTCCCCTCCTCCACGATCTTCGAGAACCTGAAGTTCGCCGCGCTCCTCGACTACCGGGGCGAGGCCGCGAAGTGGGCCGTTGCTGCCGACGTCGTCTACATGAACCTGGGGAAGGCTGGCACTAGCGACGGGGGGCGCGTCTCCGCAGACGTCGGTGCCGAGGAATTCATCGTCGATCTCGTGGGCGCCTACCGGATCTCGAAGTCTTTCGAGGTGCTGGCCGGGGGCCGCTACACAGGACTCAACACGACAATGACGCTGTACGGGCCGCTCAACACCCGCGAAGCCAAAGTGAACAAGAGCTGGGTCGACCCCGTCGTCGGGGCCCAGGCCTTCCTGCCGCTCTCCGAGACCTTCCAGCTCCACCTTCGCGGCGACCTCGGCGGTTTCGATCTCGGCTGCAAGTTCACCTGGCAGGCCATGGTCCGCGTGAACTGGCAGGTGTCGCCGCTCATCCGTCTCGGAGTCGGCTACCGCTGGCTCGACCAGGATTACGAGAGCGGCTCTGGAAGCGACTACTTCAGATGGACTATCCTGACGCAGGGGCCGCTGGTGGCGGCTGGCGTGACCTTCTGAGGACCCGGTCGGCCTTGGCGACAGGTTCTGATCGGCCGGTCCTGTGGTCTCCGTGATTTCCTGACGGCGGACTCGATGAATGGACAGAGACGGACGGCGCTGCTGGCTTCCATCCTCCTTCTGGGAGCCTCGTCTCTACGTGCCCAGGGCCCGGAAGTGCCCAGTTTCGGGCTGTCGGCCGGCGTGCTCGGTTCGTCGGGAGATCTGCCCGCGACCTCGCCGCTCGCGGGGGCCATACCCGTCCCGACCCTCTCCTCCGGAAATGCGGAAGCGAAATCGGGGAAGCCGTCTTTCCTGACGGTGCCCCTTCCGAACTCGAATCCAACCCTCGGAACCGGTCTCGGGGCGGTGGGCATCCTCTTCTTCCGGCCTTCGAGGGCCGACGCCGTCTCGCCTTCCTCGACCGTCGGGGTCGGTGGCATCTACTTCGACACGAAGTCGTGGGCGGTCGCGGCAGGGGGACGACTCGTCCTTGACGAGGACCGCTGGCGAATCTCAGCTGCCTTCGCCGGCGCCGATATCCGCTACGATCTTTACGGGAAGGGGGCGGAAGCGTCCTCCTCCGCGCAGTCCGTCGGCGTTCACCAGAAGATGACGGGGGGCATGGCCCAGGTCCAGCTGAAGCTCTTCGGTCGCATCTACGGGGGAGCCCGGTACGTCCTGTCGGACGTGACAACGGCGCTTTCGGCGTCCGGCAGCATCCTTCCCCCAGGCGTCGGAGAGTCCGAAATGGCTCTGCGGGTCGGTGCGCTGGGCCCGGTCGTCTCGCTCGACTCGAGGGACAACCAGTTCTTTCCGCTCCGGGGCTGGGCGGTGGACCTCCGGGCGGACTTCTACGGCGGATCTCTCGGGAGCGAGGCCCGATTCGAGAAGTACGAGGGGAACATTCGCGCCTACTTCCCCGTCCGGGCCGTGGACGCTGTCGCGGCTCAAGTCTATCTCTGCGGCGTTGGGGGAAATGCGCCGTTCTTCCTTCAGTGCCTCTATGGCTCGGCCGGCGTCCTCCGCGGCTATCCGGTCGGAAAATACTATGACCAGACGATGTTCGGGGCGCAGGTGGAGTACCGCTGGCACGTCTTTCCCCGATGGATCGCGGCAGGCTTCGCCGGGGTCGGCGGCATCGGGCCGACGTTCGGGAGCTACACGTCACAGGACATTCTCCCGGCGGCGGGAATCGGCGTGCGCTGGATCGCGGAGCCGAAGGAAAAGGCGACGCTTCGCCTCGACTACGCCTGGGGAAAAGATCGCGGGACGTTCTATCTCAGCATCGGAGAAGCGTTCTGAGACGCGGCAATCAGCGCTGCGGTCAGCGGGGCTATCGGGCGCTCGACGTGACGACAGCACACCCGGCCCATTTCAACGGCCGATGGTCTTCTCGAAAGGAACCGATCATGCCCTCGTTCCGAATAGCCTCCAGCCTCCTCTGCCTGGTCCTGTCGACCGGAGCCTTCGCCCAGGACACTCCCTCGGGCGACCAGGCCGCCAACGCGGCGGATCTCGCGAAGAAGCTCAACAACCCGGTCGCCGCCCTCGTCAGCGTGCCGTTCCAGAGCAACTGGGACTTCGGCATCGGCGAGGCGGGCGCCCAGCGGTACCTTCTCAACGTCCAGCCCGTCGTTCCGGTCTCGATCTCCGGAGACTTGAACCTCATCCTCCGGACGATCGTCCCCTTCGTCTCGGCGCAGTCCCCGGTGCCGGGCGGCTCGACCACGTCGGGGCTCGGAGACATCGTCCAGAGCTTCTTCATCTCGCCGAAGGAACCCACGAAGGGGGGCTGGATCGTCGGCGCGGGTCCGGTCCTCCTCTACCCGACGGCGACGGAGAGGACGCTGGGGTCCGGAATGTGGGGAGCGGGCCCGACCGCCGTCGTGCTGAAGCAGGAGAACGGCTTCACCTACGGGCTCCTGGCGAACCAGATCTGGTCCTTCGCGGGCTGGGGCACCACAAACGTCAACGCGATATTCCTCCAGCCCTTCGTGGCGTTTACGACGAAGAAGTTCACGACCTTCGGACTGAACACCGAGTCGACCTACGACTGGAATGCTTCGCAGTGGACCGTCCCGGTCAACCTCTCCATCACGCAGATGCTCAAGGTGAAGGGGCAGATCCTCAGCCTCCAGGCCGGGTACAAGTACTACGCGGAAAAGCCGGCGGGCGGTCCCCGCGACGGCTTCCGCTTCGCCATCACGCTCGTTTTCCCGAGGTGAAACAATGAGAACGTCGATGAAACGCTTCCTGCTCTCTCTCGTGGCCATGGAGATAATCTCTCTCTCGTCCGCTTCCGGTCTCGCATCGGAAGCCGTGACGGTGGACAGCTTCGTCCGCGCCGAGACCGATACGACCTTCGCCCGTTACGTCAAGCAGGGAGCCCTGGGGAAATTCCTGCACATCCGCGGGCCGGTGGCTGTCGACAAGCAGGACGTGATCCGCATGAATCGCGACACGATCTACTCCGCCGGGGTCTTCGACCTCACCGACCCGGTGACGATCGTGAAGCCCGCTTCCGGCGGCCGGTTCCAGTCGATGATGGTCATCAACCAGGACCACTCGATGCCGCCCGTCGAGAACGGCTTCGGAAAGTTCACCTTCACGAGGGAAGCGCTCGGATCGCGCTACGCGATCGTCATCTTCCGGACCTTCGTGGATGCGAACGACCCGGCCGACATTAGGGCCGCCAACGCCCTGCAGGACAGGATCGTGGTGCAGCAGAAGTCCCCGGGGACGTTTAAGGCTCCGGACTGGGACGAGACGTCGCTGAAGAAGGTCCGGGACGCGCTCAACGTTCTCGCGGCGACCCGGACCGATTCCAGGGGGATGTTCGGCGACAAGACGAAGCTCGACCCGATCAGCCATCTGCTGGGCGCGGCCTTCGGCTGGGGAGGAAACCCCGAAGCCGCCGCCATGTACGACAACGTCGTGCCCGCTAAGAACGACGGCACGACGCCGCACTCGCTGTCGGTGAAGGACGTCCCCGTCGAGGCCTTCTGGTCGATCACCGTCTACAACAAGGACGGCTTCATGGAGAAGAACGACCGGAACGTCTACGCCTACAACAGCGTGACGGCCAGGAAGAACGCGGACGGGAGCACCACGATCAACTTCGGCGCCGGCCCCGGTGCGGTCAACGACCTGCCGATCACGCCCGGGTGGAGCTACGTCGTGCGGATGTACCAGCCGAAGCCGGAGATCATCAACGGTTCCTGGCGCTTTCCCAGGGCACAGCCAGCACTTTCTGACTCCCACGACAAAAGCCCCCGGTGACACGAGAGCGTGAGTCCATGAACGACCGTCACAAGGCGGAGAACAAGAGGAGAAATGCAATGACGACAATGAAAACGGGCTTGCTGACGGCTGTTCTTCTGACGATGGCCGTGCCGGCGGCTTACGCCCAGCAGGCGCCCCCGGCGGAACCCAAGGTGCTTGCTGACGGGGCCGGCGCCAAGCCCCTGCGTGTCGACAACGTCTTCAAGGTGCGGTACATCGAGATCTTCCTCGCCGGCCACGAGGCGAAGACGGGGAACCTGGTCGCCGCCTGCTACAACACGACGTTCACGTCCAAGGGCATCCCAGCGTCGAGGGACACAGCCCCGCAGGCCCTCGTCGCAGGCCTCAATTTCGACAAGATGAAGAAGGAACATGGCGTCGTCGGCGCCTCGTTGAACGGCCCGAAGCTCTGGATGATCGACTGGATGGAAATCGAGCTCGGAGTGGAAAGGGACTTCAACGGCATGAAGGCCGGCTGGGTCGCTCAGCTGAACATGAACAAGGGCGGCGGCGTCGCGGAGAGCACGCCCTACGAACCGATGACGATCGCGCGAAAGAGCGGAGTGGGCTGGAACAAGGGAACCACGGTGATGCTCCTCGACGACGCCAACGGCAACACGTGGATCATGAAGGGATTCCAGCTGGGCCTCAAACCGCAGTACACCTACGAGGAGTTCCTGGCCACCGGGGTAAAGAACTTCAAGAAGCTCCCCCCGGGCTGGAAGTTCCGGACCAGGAAGCTGGAGAAGGACCTGATCGAGAGACCGGAAGGCGGCGTCGCCACGATCATGCCCGACGAGTTCTTCAACATCTACGACAAGACCGGGCCGGGCATGACCAACTACAAGCCGTAGCCGCCACGAGAGCGGTCACCCGCTCCTCGCCGGACGGATGCTGGGCGGTGCCGATCCGCCCTCCTCTACAGCCTCGTATTTTCCCAGCGGCCCGCCCGGTACTTTCCCGAGGTCACAGCCTTAGGCAGCTTGACTAGGCTCCGATCGGCGCTACGGACAGGCTCGGAAACCGGCCGACAGACTGCTCGGGCGCGAAAGGACTGAAATGAAGAAGACCCTCGTGATCCTCGCGGCCCTCTCGATCAGCGGAGCCGTCCTTGGCGCCGCTCCCGCTTCCCCGGCCGCCTCCGACCCGAAGAAGGCCCACGCCACGGACCAGGCCACCGCCCAGGCCGCGGCGGAGGGTCTGGTTCTCATACTGGTCACGCGACCTCCCGAACGGCCTAGCGGAGCGGTCGCAGGGTGAGTTCAACCGCCGGTCCCCACCTGTCACTCAGAGCCAGGGCTCGCAATTGGACTATGTGCTGGCCTGTCTCTTCCTTCCAACGTGAGCCGCAGCGCTTGAGGCGGACCTCAAAGAGACTCTTGCAGGTCGCTTCGACAACGCCGCTGCCTAGGGCCAGCCCGAG
>CAIOAK010000212.1 GCA_903855945.1 uncultured Anaeromyxobacter sp. | reverse complement strand
CTCTGGATCGCCATGCCGCTCGCGCCGCTCCCCGTGGCGGTGGCGCCGGCGGTCATCGCCGGTCCGCTGGTGACCCCGCCGCCGCGGTAGCTACCCGGCCTCGACGATCCCGGTCCCGGCGAGCTGGAGCCGGTCTCCCTCCACCCGCCCGAGGAGCCGCAGCACGCCGTCGATGAAGGTGATCGGGTGGGGCGGGCAGCCGGCCACCCACAGGTCCACCGGGATCTCCGGCACGCCCGGCATCCCGTTCGACTGGACCGGGCTGTCGCGGAAGATCCCGCCCGAGCAGGCGCAGGCCCCCACCGCGATGACGAGGCGCGGGGCGGGCGTGGCCTCCCAGGTGCGGAGCAGGGCCTCCCGCATGTTCGCGGAGACCGGCCCGGTGACGACCAGGCCGTCGGCGTGGCGGGGGGAGGCCACGAAGGCCACGCCGAAGCGGGACATGTCGAACTGGATGTTCCCCGACGCGTTCAGCTCCGCCTCGCACCCGTTGCAGCCCGCCGCCGAGACCTGCCGGAGCCGGAGCGAGCGGCCGAAGAGGCTGCGGGCCTTCTCGTCGAGCTTCGCGGCGAGGAGAGGCGCCCGGCCATCCACCCGGAGCTCCTCGCGGGTGCGGCCGGAGATCCGGTAGTCGCGCGTGAAGCGGATGGCGCCGGGGCTCGCCTCCTCGCAGAGGCCGCAGAAGGTGCAGCGGCCGAGGTCGATGGTCATGCCCGGCGCACCGGGGTCGCGAACCGCGTCGGTGGGGCAGACCGCGGCGCCGGCCCTCCCGCCGTCCCCGGCGGACGGGTCGAGGACGGGGAGCCCGCGGAAGCGCTCCGGGAAGCGGGCCGGCCCCTCGGGGTAGGCGACGGTCTGCCGGCCGAAGCCGGCGCGGAACTGGAGGATGCCGGGGATTCCGTCCATCAGAGGTCGTGTCCGCAGTAGGAGAGGTTGAAGCTCTTGTTGCAGAGCGGGAAGTCGGAGATCTGCTCGCTGCGGAGCGCCATGGCGAGCCCCATCCAGTTGTGGAAGGAGGGGTCCACGAGCTTGTAGCGGGCGAAGCGGCCGGTCTCGTCGGTCTCCACCACGTGGCAGAGCTCGCCGCGCCAGCCCTCCACGAGCGAGACCACGAGCCGGTCCGGACGGGGGGGCGGGCAGGGGGCGCGCACCGGGCCGCCCGGGAGGGAGCGGAGCTGGCGCATCACGAACTCGGCGCTCCGCTCCGCCTCGAGCCGGCGCACCCAGGCCCGCGCGAAGACGTCGCCCGTCTCGCCGGTGACGGTGGGGATGTGGAGGAAGCGGAAGACGCCGGTGGCGTGGTCCCGCCGGACGTCGCGGGAGACGCCGCAGGCCCGCGCCGCCGGCCCCACCAGGCCGAGCTCGGTGCAGGTCTCTCGGCTCACCACGCCGGTGCCGTCGAGCCGGTTGCGCACCGAGGGGGACTCGAAGAAGAGGCGGCTCGCCCCCTCCACCTGCTCCCAGGCCTTCTGCACCTTGTCGGCGAGGCGTCCCGCGGCGGCGGCGTCGAGGTCGAAGCGGATCCCGCCCGGGACCACGAGTCCGCGCCCGAAGCGGTTCCCGCAGATCTCGGCGAGCGAGTTCAGGAAGTCGGCACGGAGCGCCCCGCAGTAGCTCGCGGTGGGGAGGAAGCCCACGTCGCCGGCCAGCATCCCCAGATCGCCCACGTGGTTCGCGAGCCGCTCGAGCTCGAGGGCCACGCCCCGGAGCACCGAGGCGCGGGCCGGGATCTGGTAGTCGGCGAGGGCCTCCACCGCGTTCGCGTGGGCGATGGCGTTCCCCACCGAGGTGTCGCCGGCCACCGACTCGACGAGGGTCACGGTGCGCCTGTCCGGTCCACCGAGCAGCAGGGGCTCGACGCCGCGGTGCTGGTAGCCGAGCACGATCTCGAGCGTGAAGACGTGCTCCCCGTGGCACTGGAAGCGGAAGTGGCCCGGCTCGATGACGCCCGCGTGCACCGGACCCACCGCCACCTCGTGGACCTCCTCCCCCTCCACGCGGAAGAAGGGGTAGTCGCCGGGGATGGTGGACGGTCGGGCGATCCGCCCCCAGGGGTCGATGCCGGGGACGTGGGGAGGCTCGAACCGGAGGGGCTTCAGCCACGGGTGCCCCTCGGGGCGCACCCCGAACTGCTCGAAGATCTCCCGCTCGAAGGCCTGGACGGACGGGCACTCGGCGGCGAGCGAGGGCCACGAGCTTCCGACGCGCGTGGAGAGCAGGCTGAGCCGTCCCAGGGCGTCGTCGGCGAGCACGGC
Organism: uncultured Anaeromyxobacter sp.; assembly: GCA_903855945.1. Classification (GTDB taxonomy): domain Bacteria; phylum Myxococcota; class Myxococcia; order Myxococcales; family Anaeromyxobacteraceae; genus CAIOAK01. Next base: position 10,510 of record CAIOAK010000212.1, on the reverse strand, counting down.
GGTGACCCGGGTGCGGTCGCCGTCGGCGCGCCCGGCGAGGCTCGAGACGCGGGCCCCCGAGGTGACGGCGTCGGCCACGATCTGCTGGAACTCCTCGACCGGGAGGACCGGGACGTCGCCCCGATCGACCGCCTCGCCGTTCCAGGCCTGGAGGACGCGGGTGGTCATGTGGCTCCCGTGGCGAGCCGCGCCGCGGCCTGGAAGAGGGAGAGGAGCGGGCCGGGCAGCCAGATGCCGAGCGCCAGGACCGCGAGCAGGAGCAGGAGCGGCGGCCCGGCCGTGAGCCAGCCGTCCCGGAATCCCGGGCGCGACGGTGCACCCACGTCGCTGCCCTGCACCACGTGGAGCACGGTGGCCCCCATGCCGATGAAGATGACCGCCAGGAAGAGGAGGAAGAGTCCGGCCACCCAGTAGCGCCCCATCCCGATGGCGGCGTTCAGGATCATGAACTCGCTCCAGAACGGGCTGAAGGGGGGCGTGCCGGTCACGGCCAGGAACCCGGCCAGGAAGAGCGGTCCGGAGATGGGCAGCCGCCGCGCCGCGCCGCGCACGTCGTCGATGCGCTTCGACCCATACGCACGGTGAATGTTGCCGGCCGCCAGGAAGAGCACGCCCTTGGCGAGGCCGTTGTTCAGCACGTGGTAGAAGGCGCCGGTCACGGCCGCGCCGGAGAGTCCGAGCGCCACCGCCAGGATGCCCATGTGCTCGACGCTGGAGTAGGCGAGCATCCGCTTGAAGTCGCGCTGACCGGCCATGAAGACCGCGGCGAGCGCCATGGAGAGCAGTCCCAGCCCGAGCAGCGCGTCGCGGGCGAAGGCCCCCTCGCCGGCCGCGTTGGTGACCTGGTAGACCCGGACCACCGAGAGGAAGGCGAAGTTGGTGATCCCGCCGGCGAGGAGCGCCCCGAGGAGTCCCGGTGCCTCGCCGTAGGCGTCGGGCTTCCAGGAGTGGAGCGGCGCGAGACCCATCTTGGTGCCGTAGCCGACGAGCAGGAAGACGAAGGCGGCCCGCACCCAGGGGTGGGAGAGGGCCGGCCCGGCCCGGATGAGGTCGGCGAGGAGCAGGGAGCGGGGGCCGTCCGGACCGGCGCCGGAGAGGGCCAGGAAGAAGGTGCCGAGCAGCGCCAGCGCGATGCCCAGCGAGGAGACGAGCAGGTACTTCCAGGCGGCCTCGAGCGAGCGGGCGTTGTGGTTGAAGTAGATGAGGGGCGCGGTGGCGAGCGTGGTGATCTCGATGGCCACCCAGAGCACGCCCAGGTGCTGCGCCATGCCCACGGTGGTCATGGCCCCGAGGAGGACGAGCAGCCCGCCCACGAAGACCCGGTTGTCCCGGTCGTCGCGGCTGCGCAGGTAGCCCTGCGCGTAGACGGCGCTCGCCAGGAAGAGCACCGACGAGGTGGTGACCACCACCTTCCCGGCCGCGTCCAGGAAGAGGTACCCGTTCATCACCGGACCCTCGGGGTGGATCCAGAGGGAGAGGATGCCGAGCAGGTGAAGGCCCGCACCGGCCACGAGCAGCCCCGGGCGCGTGCGGTTGTCCGGCCAGGAGAAGGCCAGGGCGCCGAGGACGAGCGGGACGAGGATGACGAAGAGGACCATCGCGTCCTAGTCCTTGAGCGACGACAGGGCGTCGGTGTCGAGGGAGGCGAACTCCCGGTTGATCTGGAACATCACGATGCCCATCACGAAGACCGCGGCGAGCAGGTCGAGCAGCACGCCCGCCTCCACCATCACCGGCATGAAGTCGGTGAGGAGCAGTCCGAAGATGAACACCCCGTTCTCGAGCACCAGGAATCCGAGCACCTGGGTGACCGCCTTGCGCCGGCTCACCACGAGGAGCAGCCCGGTCCAGACGGTGGCGAGCGCGGTGGGGACCAGGAAGGGGTGCATCTCGTTCGTGGGGAGCGGCAGGCCGCGCGACAGGGCGAAGGAGAGGACCACACCCAGGCCGCCCAGGATGAGGGACGGGACGTAGCCGACGAGCGGCTCCATCTCGCGGCGGATGGCCATCTCGCGGATGGCCCGGAACATGAGCCAGGGGATGAGGAAGGCCTTGATGAAGAAGGCGCCGCCGGCCACCGCCAGCATGTGCCCGAGGTCGTGCCCCGACGACGTGAGGAGCAGCGCGAGCAAGGAGAGGAGCGCCCCCTGCAGCGCCACCGCGCGGATGGCCGCTCCGAGCCGGCTCGACGCGAGCAGGAAGAGGTCGAGGACCACCACGAGGATGAAGGCCATGTCGGTCCAGGCGCCCACGTTCACCTCAGGAGAAGGACCAGCGCGAAGACGGAGAGGATGGAGGCGCCCACGAGCATCTGCGGCACCCGGGTGAGCCGGAGCCGTGCCATGAAAGACTCGACGACCCCCACAAGCACGGAGAAGGCGAGGAGCTCGAGCACGAAGGCCCCCTCGGCGGACCAGAATCCGGTCGCGCCGACGTCGGCCACGAGCCGGACGAGCAGCGCCCCGAAGAGGAAGAACTTGAGGGAGGCCCCGTAGAGGATGAAGGCCAGGTCGGGGCCGGAGTGGTCGAGGATCATCACCTCGTGGATCATCGTCAGCTCGAGGTGGGTGTTGGGGTCGTCCACCGGGATGCGGGAGTTCTCGGCGAGCGCCACCACGAAGAGGGCGATGGCGGAGAGGAGCAGCGCCGGGGCCGCGGCGCGCCAGGCGGGCGCCAGCGCCGGTCCGAGCATCCCGGAGAGGGAGAGGGAGCCGGTGGCGCGCGCCATCACCACGAGCACGAGGAAGAGGGTGGGTTCGGCCATGCTGGCGAAGGAGACTTCCCGGGCCGCCCCCATGCCCTCGAAGGAGGAGCCGGTGTCGAGCGCGGCGAGCGCGGTGGCGAAGCGGGCCAGCGCGAGGAGGTAGGCGAAGAGGACGAAGTCGCCCGAGAAGGAGACGATGGCCGGCTGCCCCGCCACCGGCAGCATCGTGCCGGCCGTGGCGATGGCGGCGAGCCCCACCGCCGGCCCGGCCCGGAAGACCCAGGTGGTCGTCCGGCTGTAGACCGCGCCCTTGCGGAGGAGCTTTGCGAGGTCGAAGTAGAGCTGGAGGAGCGGCGGCCCCTTGCGGCCGGCCGCGATGGCCTTCACCCGGTTCACCACGCCGAGGAGGAGTGGCGGCAGGAGGAGCAGGACGCCGATCTGGAGGAGTGCGCGCAGGATCATGTCACCACCAGAGGAGCCTCCAGGCCAGCATCGCGATCAGCGTGGCGAGGACGAGGAGCGCCTGGACGTGCAGCCTCCCGGCGATGAGGTGGCGCACCCGGGAGGTGGCCGAGATGTAGTCGCGGACCGCGGGCAGGAGCGCGAGGTCGAGGACCGCCTCCCGGGGCTCGGTCGAGAAGCGGCTGCTCGACGGGAAGAACCCGCGCGGCGGGGCGAAGCGCACCCGCGGGAAGAGCACCCAGCGGAACCCGGAGGTGAGGATCTGGGCGAAGGAGCTGCCGGTGTAGGCCATCCGGGCGGTGGGATAGGCATAGCCGCAGCCCCAGGTCTCGGAGACCGGGTCGGGAGCGGTTCGCTGCCGGCGACGCCAGAGGAGGACAGCGCCCACGAGCGCGAGCAGGAGGAGCGCCACCCGGGCGATCCACGCCGCCGAGTCGAGCGCGCCCAGGGCGTCCGGCCGCAGCTCGGCGAGGGGCATGCCCGACCAGGCCGCTGCCCCGCGGGAGAGCGGGCCGACGACGAGGGACGGCAGGAGCCCGATCCCGACGCAGGCGGCGGCGAGCAGCGCCATGGGGAGGAGCATGGCCCGGGGGGACTCGTGGGCCCGGGCGGCGTCGGCGCTGCGCGGGTTCCCGAGGAAGACCGTGCCCTGCACCTTCACGAAGCAGGCCGCGGCGAGCGCGCCCACGAGCGCCAGGACCGGCGCGACGAGCACCGCGAAGGAGGCCCGATCGAGGAGAGGCAGCTCGAGCGCCCGCAGCGCCCCGAGGGCCACGAACCACTCCGAGACGAATCCGTTGAGAGGGGGCAGCCCGCTGATGGCGGCCGCTCCCACGAGGAAGAGCCCCGCCGTCCAGGGCATGGCCCGGGCGAGCCCGCCCAGCTTCTCCAGATTGCGGGTCCCGGTGGCGTGCTGTACCGAGCCGGCCCCCAGGAAGAGGAGCGACTTGAAGAGGGCGTGGTTCACCACGTGGAGGGCGGCGCCGGCGAAGCCGAGGAGGACGAGCCCGGGCGCGCCGCGGGCCCGCCCCAGGAGCGCGAGCCCCAGACCCATGGTGATGATCCCGATGTTCTCCACCGAGTGGTAGGCGAGGAGGCGCTTCAGGTCGTGCTGCGCGAGCGCCAGCGCCACGCCGAGCACGCCGGAGGCGGCGCCGAGGGCCATGAGCACGATGCCCCAGGAGGCGGGAGGGGCCTCGAAGAATCCGGCCGTGCGGAAGAGGCCGTAGACCCCGGTCTTGAGCAGCACCCCGGACATCACGGCGGAGACGTGGCTCGGGGCTGCCGCGTGGGCGCCGGGCAGCCAGAAGTGGAGCGGGACGAGGCCGGCCTTGAGGCCGAAGCCGACGAGTGCCAGGAGCGCGAGCCAGCCGGCGGCGGCTCCGGTGGAGCGGAGCCCGGCCCAGGCGGCGAAGTCGAAGCTGCCCCGCGCGCTCCCCACCGCCGCGAAGAAGGCGAAGATGGCGAAGGTGCCGACGTGGGCCGCGACCAGGTACACCCAGGAGGCCTTCTGGGCGTCGGTCCGGTCCCCGTCGCTGCGGACGAGGAAGAAGCCGCCGAGCGCCATCACCTCCCAGGCGAAGAGGAAGAGGAGCGCGTTGTCGGCGAGGCAGACGAGCGCCATGGAGCCGGCCACGACCCCGTACCAGAGCTGCAGCCGGATCGCGCGCGCCCCGAGCTGCGCCTGCGGCCAGTAGGCGAGCCCGTAGACGGCTCCGAGCGCCGGGATGGCCAGGATGGGGACGAGGAAGATGGCCGAGAGCGGGTCGAGCCGGATGGAGAGGGAGGCGAAGGGCTGGCCCCATGCATGGTGCAGGACCGACGGCGGGGATCCGGCCAGCACCGGCAGCGCCGCCCCGAACCCGATCGCAGCGGCGAGGCAGAGCGCTCCGGCGGAGAGGCGCTGCGCGAGCGTGGGTCGCCGGCGGAAGAGGAGACCCGGGAGGCCGCTCGCGGTGGCGACGACCGCGGCCAGGAGCGCGAGCAGGGCGGTCACGCGGCGCGCCCCCGGATCGCCAGCATGACGAGCAGCGCCACCAGCGTGAGCAGGGTGTAGAGGAGCTGGAGGTTCAGCCGCCCGGCCTGGAACCTGCGCAGCCGGCTCATCCGGTCGCCCAGGACGCGGAACACCGGGTCGAAGAGCCTCGTGCGCGCCGGGTCCTGCGCGTCGGTGCGGAACGACGCCTTCTGCGGGAAGAGGCCCCGGGGCGCCTGGAGGTGGACGCGCGGGCGAAGCGCGCGGGGGACGAGGCCGGACCCCAGCACGAGCTGGGAGTAGGAACTCGCCGTGTACTCCATGCGCGGTGCGGGGGCGGTGAAGCCGCAGCCCCAGGTCTCGGAGGTGGCGGCTCGCTCCCCCAGTCGGCGCCGCAGGAGGTAGATGCCCACCGAGAGCAGGACGAGGACCAGGAGGAGCGCCCGGGGTGGCGAGGCGAGTGACGAGGCGGGGCCGAGGACGCGCGCCGCGTCGATGGCGCCGGCCTGCACGGCGACCGGAACGACGAGCCGCAGCGGCAGGGAGGGGAAGAGGCCGAAGAGGGCGCAGCCGGCGGCGAGCAGGGCGAGCGGCAGGTAGCTCGCCGGACCGCTCTCGCGGGCCCCGGCGGCCTCCCGGCTCCGCGGCGCACCCAGGAGCGCCACGCCGGCGATGCGGGTGAAGGAGATGGCGGCGATGGCGCCGACGAGGGCGAGGACGGCCACCGCGAGGTATCCGAGGAGCGGTCCGGCGCTGCCGGCGGCGCCCCCGACGGAGAGGAGACCCAGGTAGAGGAGCCACTCCGAGGCGAATCCGTTGAGGGGCGGAAGTGCCGCGAGGGACGCCAGCCCCACGAGGAAGAAGGCGCCGGTCGCGGGCAGGCGTGCGAGCAGCCCTCCCATCCGTTCCAGGTCCTGCGAGTGGGCGGCGTGGACGAGCGACCCGGCCCCCAGGAAGGCGAGCCCCTTCATGAGGGCGTGGTTCCAGACGTGGAAGAGGGCGCCCCCCATCCCGAGCGCAGCGACCACCGGATGGCCGGAGGCGTTCGCGGCCACGGCGAGCCCCAGCCCGAGGAGGATGAGCCCCACGTTCTCCACGCTGGAGTAGGCGAGCGCCTTCTTCAAGTCCTCCTGCCCCAGCGTGAGCGTGATGGCGACGAAGGCGCTGCCGAGCCCGATCACCGCGAGGAGGAGGCCGTGCCCCGCGCCGAGGACCGGGAGGAAGCCGAGCAGCCGGAGGAGGCCGTAGACGCCGGTCTTGATCATCACCGCCGAGAGGAGCGCGGAGACGTGGCTGGGGGCGGCAGGGTGGGCCTCCGGGAGCCAGACGTGGAGGGGCACGAGCCCCGCCTTGGTGCCGAAGCCGACGAGCCCGAGCGCGAAGAGCAGGCCGGGTGCGGCGCCGCCCACCCCCCGGAGGGCCTCGAACCGGACGAAGTCGAATCCACCGGCGTTCCGCCCGAGGAGGAGGAAGAGCGCGACGAGGAAGGCCGTCCCGACGTGGGACGCCACGAGGAAGACGAAGCCGGCGCGCCTCACCTGAAGGCGCTCGTCGTCGAAGGTGACGAGGACGAAGGAGGCGATGGTCATCACCTCCCACGCCACGAGGAAGAGCACCCCGTCGGCGGCCGAGAGCACGAGCGAGATGGCGACGAGGAGCAGGCCGTAGGCGAGGACGAAGCCCCCGAGCGGACGGCGCCCCACCTGCGGCTTCATGTACCAGGCGCCGAAGGCCGAGGCGGGGACCGCCACCGCGAAGAGCGCGACCTCGAAGAAGGCGGAGAGCGGGTCGAGGCGGAGGTGGAAGGCCCCGAGCGGCTCCGACCAGGGGAGGGTCGATTCGACGGGGGCGGCGCCGAGCAGGAAGGGGAGCACGGCGCCGAGGCCGACCACGCTCCCCGCCACGGCGAGCCACGATCCCACCGAGAGGGCGAGGGCCGGTCGCCGCGAGAGGACCGGCCCGGCCAGCGCGCCGAGGAGCAGGAGCCCGAGCGCCGCCAGGTAGAGATTCACGCTCCGTCTCTCCGGGCCGCGCCGTCCGCCCGTGCGTGGTCGAGCGAAGCATCCACCCTTTCGAGGGAGGCCAGGATCGCCGCGTCGGGCGCCCGGGCGGCGAGCTGTCCGGCCAGCTCCGGGTCGCGGAGCGCCGTCGCCAGCGCGGCGAGCGCTTGCAGATGGGCGCGGGTGGAGGGCGAGACGAGGAGGCAGAGGGTGTGGACCGGGGGCCCCTCGCCGAAGCTCACCGGCGGTTCGGCGAAGAAGATCGCCACCGCCGGCTCGGCCACGCGCAGCACGATGGGTTCGCGGGGGTGGGGGAGGGCGATGCCGTTCCCGAGCGAGGTGGAGCCGAGGTGCTCGCGGGCGAGCACCATCTGGAAGAGGAATTCCCGGTCGAATCCGGGCGGGGCGGGAAGCCGGGCGACCATGGCGCGGAGCAGCGCCGCCTTCCCGCCGCCGGGGAGGCCACGGTGGATCCCGCCAGCCCGGACGGCCTGGGCGAGGGGGGGGAGGGACCGGTGCGCCATCCCCGGTTCCTCCAGGATCTCGGCGGAGACCGGCATCTTGCGCTGTGCGGCCCACTCGAGCAGCTCGATGCGGTGGAACCGGTACCGGTCGTCGACCAGCTGCGCCGGGAGTTCCCCCCGCCTCACCCAGCGCTCCAGCACCTGCTCCGTCACGCCGAGAAGGCGGGCTGCATCGCGTACCGTCAGCTGCATCCCCTTGGACTACCTCCGGTGTTCCGGTCTACGGCAATCCGGCACCCCCGGCAAGGGTCAGGGCTCTCCGGGACGTTGTGCTAGCTTCGGTCCGTGCCCAACGACCCGATCGGGAAGCTCGTCGGGGGTCGCTACCGGCTCCTTTCGCTCCTCGGGCGGGGTGGCGTCGGGAGCGTCTACCTCGCCGAGGACCGGCGTCGCGGCCGGAACGCGCGGGTGGCGGTGAAGTTGCTCCGAACCGAGCACGCCCAGGATGCCGACTTGCGGGAGCGGCTCCGGCGCGAGGGCGCCGCCGCGACCGATATCGCGCACGAGAACGTCGTCCGGATCCTCGACTCGGGGGAGATGCCGGACGGGCAGCCGTTCCTCGTCATGGAGGCGCTCGAGGGGGACAGCCTCGCGAAGTGGATCCAGCGGGACGGGGCGCTCTCCCTCCCCCGGATCGTTCCCATCCTGCAGCAGGCCTGCCTGGCGCTCGGCGCGGCCCACCTCCGCGCCATCGTGCACCGGGACGTGAAGCCGGGGAACGTCTTCCTGGTCCCGCGAGGGGACGGTTCGGAGGTCGTGAAGCTGCTCGACTTCGGAACCTCCGATCGACCCGCTCCCCGGAAGGTCCGGGGGCGCCGACCGGCCGCCTTCGTGGGTACACCCGAGTACATGTCTCCCGAGCAGGCCTCGGCGGGCGCCTTCGACCACCGGTCCGACATCTACTCCCTCGGGATCGTCGCCTACGAGGCGCTCACCGGCCGGCTCCCGTTCGACGGGGGGAACCCGCTCGCCACCCTGATGCAGCACGGGACCGACGTGCCGCCTCCGCTCCGCGGGCTGCGCCCCGAGCTGCCCGTCGCGGTCGAGCGGGTGGTGCTGCGCGCGCTCGCGAAGCGCCCCTCCGACCGGCCCCAGTCGATGGAGGAGTTCTCGGTCCAGTTCTCCCTCGCAGCGGGAGGAGGCTGATGCGGTGGGGCGTGGCGCTCCTCGTCGGGCTCGTCGTCGTCGCCCTGCTCTCGCTGCGGGTCCGGCCGGAGGAGGCGCCCGGTCGCGCGGAGGCGACGATGGAGCGCGCGAGGGCACTGCACGCCCACCACGATCGGGTGGAGCAGGCCCTCCGAGCCTCGCTGGCGGCGATCGACCCGGAACTGCTCGCCGGGCTCGACCGGCAGCCGCCCCCGTCCCGCCCGGCCGGATACCAGGTCCTCCCGGAGCTGGGGGAGTCCGCGACGCGCAGCGGGGCTCCGGCGAAGCCGCGGGTGGCGGCCTACAGCTGGCCCTGGACCGACACCCGGATCGGCTGGGCGGAGGAGGAGCTCGCGGCGCTCGAGCGGAGGGTCGCCGCACTGCCGGACATCGGCGCCGAGAGGCGGCGGGAGGAGGCGGGGCAGATCGTCCTGGCCTTCGGCGGCGCCCGCGGCTCCCTCGCCACCGTGGACGCCCACGTCGGGTACAACGCGCTCTGGCAGCGGGAGATCGCCGCGAACCGGGCCGGGTACGACCGCGAGACCGACCGGATGGCCGCCATCGTGGCCGGCCGGGCGCCCGGCGGGGACGGGAGGCCGCCTTCCCCGGCCCCGTTCGTCCGGCTCGAGCACCCGGCACCCCACCGGTGGGTCGTCCGGCTCCCGCTCGAGACCGACATCCTCGACCCGGCGTTCCTCGATGCGGTCCGCGAGGGGGTGGAGAGCCGCTGGCACGTGGTCCACGGGGAGGACGAGTACCTCCTTCGGATCGACCTGCGGCGCCGCTCGCCGGCGGAGCTCCACGCCGGGACGGCGGGCGGGCCGCCCCGGCCCGGAGAGGCGATCGACACCTCGGCCCACTGCGCCCGCTTCTCCCAGGGTGCCGGCAAGCTCACCACCGGCGCCGGATTCCTCCACGTCGCCCCCGGCTCCTGCATCCTCCTCGGGCCGGAGGCGATCACCGTGCACGTGCTGGCCCATGAAGTGGGGCACCTGCTCGGCTTCCCCGACGTCTACGTGCGGGGCTATCGCGATCTCGGGCGGGACGGATTCGAGGTGCTGGAGATCGCGGCCGTCCCGGACGACATCATGGGCTCCCCCGGCGACGGCCCGGTGACGCGGCGCCATTTCGAGCCGCTCGTGGACGTGCTCGGGAAGAGGTGAAGGCTACTCCCCCGCCTCGTCCAGCTCGGCCCCCGACTTCATGAGCTCATCCATCAACACGGTCGCGTACGACCCGCGCGGCAGGTCGAAGGCGGCCCGGTAGCCACCGTCCACCGGCTCGAGCACGACCGACACCGGGATCCGCGCCGCCCGCCGCGTCCCCTCCGCCTCGCCGCGCCCGCGCGCCAGGTCCTCGGCCGTGACGCCGTCCTCGGCGAGCAGCCTCGCCTCCCGCTCCCCGGCCTCGCCGGCGGCGGGCTGGAGCGCGTGGCCGAACATGGGGCCGGCCGGCGAGATCTCGAACCGATCCACGCGAGGCTGGTCGGCGACCGGGTCCTCGCAGGTGAAGGTTCCGCCCGAGTCGAGCTTCTTCATCGCGTCGCCGGGGAGGGCGCGGGCGAACAGGCCGTCCGCCATCCTCTCGCCGAGCCAGCGGTTGAAGAGGAGCGACTGCCAGGCCGAGATGGAGAACCGGCGAAGGAAGCGGTCGCGCGCGGCGCGGCGGGCCTCGGGGTCGCTCCCGCCGCGGAGGATGG
>CAIOAK010000211.1 GCA_903855945.1 uncultured Anaeromyxobacter sp. | reverse complement strand
TGTTCGGCTACGCACGCTGCAGACACCGCCGTGAGGCCGTACTTCCGTCTCAACGCCAACGTCGGCTACGTCAAGTACGAAGGCGTGGGTGGCATCTCGGTCGGCGGGTCCGGCCTCGTGGGCGCGAAGTTCGACGACGTCGCTATTGGCGCGCAGGTCTTTGGTGCGTACATCCCTTCGCCCTCGGTCCCGTCGTCCATCAAGGGCACGAGCCTCAGTATGGGCTACGTCGGCGTTGGACCGAACCTGACGCTCTACCCTGCCTCGTTCATCTACTTCTCGGCGACGCCCGCGTGGATAGACCTCCTTGTCTCGGCAACCACGAAGATCACCGGCTTCCCGGCCTTCTCCGGGAGCGGATCCGCGTCGGGGTTCGGTGGGCGGATCGCCCTGGGACTCCTGGACGCGGCGCAGAACGTTGGGGTCGAGGTCAGCTTCACGCCAGCAAGCATCAGCGGGACCTTCTTCTACGACGTCGCCGGTGGGGTGGTGGTAGCGTTCTGAAGGCGAACTGGGGCCTGGCTGAAAAGCGCCGGAACGCGGAGCGCACCGCGCCGCTGTCATCCACGGAGAGGAGACACGATGGCCCTAATCCGGAATACTAGGTCCACGGTCGAAGGGGCGATGGCGGGGTAGGGGAGAAAGCGATCAGGGCGGGGCGCTCATCCCGAGTCCGGGCGAACACGGGTACTACTCGCCCGGGGCCTGGAGACGGTAGACCCCGTCGGGCAGGTGGTCCTCTTTGACCTAAGGCACCGGGCTTATGGAGCTTCTAGACTGGCGGGGTGGACCGGTGGTAGGTTGCGCCCCCGCTGATGGGCAGGCAGGCGGGATCGCTGTCCGGAGTGGCCTTGGGAGGCCTTCACTTGGAGTATGAAATCATTCCCAGGCTATTCCCAAGGTAGACCCCGAATGACCCCAAAGGGGGACGGTTCGTGCCGCAGTTAAGTTCGCGTAATGACAGGAAACCAGCATCGGTGAGGTAGCTCAGTCGGCTAGAGCGAGGGTCTCATAATCCCTAGGTCGGGAGTTCGATTCTCCCCCTCACCACCACAACCGCCCTTCGAGGACCTTCCGCAGGGGAGCCACCGCATGCGTCATCTCTTCAAGGTCCTCGTCGCCTCGGTCGCCCTCGCGGCCGCGGCGCCGGCCATGGCGCAGTACATGTTCCGGGAGGAGTGGCAGAAGCGGAAGGACGCGGAGGCGGCGCTGAACCAGCCCCTCGAGCCCGTCCTGCAGCACCCGCTCTGGAACAACGTGATCCGGGTGAACGTGGGCGTGAGCTTCTTCTACTCGGAGTATTACAACTGCAACTACTGGGGCATCTACTACCCCACGTACACCTGCAACGGCGGGTCGTGGATGAGCTACATCCCCTTCACGCTCGGCCCGCAGATCGACCTCAACCTGGGCGGGATGAACAACCTGAGCGTCGGCTTCAACGTCTACATGGGAACCGCCACCGGCACGGTCTACGGAGGGGTCCAGGCGGTGAGCGCGTCGAGCAGCGTGACCATCTGGGAGCCCACCATCGACTACGTGGCGAAATTCGGGACCGCCGCCCAGGGCACCGTGCCCCGCTTCCGGGTGGGGGGCGGCATGTACATCGGGCCCAATGCGGAGCTGGGCGGGGCCTTCCGGATCGGGGGCGGGGTATCCTTCCTCAACTCGGGTCGGCTCGGTATCGGGCTCGACATGGTCTTCGAGGGTGGCGTCTACAACGGATACTGGATCGGCGGCTTGCAGCTCGTCGCCTCTCCCGAATTCCACTTCTAGCGCCCGGGTCCGCACCGGCATCCGGGGGGTAAGTGGTCCCCCTTTCCTTTTCCTTTTCTGTGCGATACCCAGGATCTGCCCGGTTGCGAAGGGTTCGATCTGGAGGACGCGATGACCGGAAAGCCCGCAGTGGAGTCGAAGCCCCCCGTTCCGGGGAAGCCCCGCAGGCCCACCCCCCCGATGCACGGAGGGGCCGACCACGCCGTCTACGGTCGCGAGGAACTGCAAGCCATCCTGTCGGAGCGGGAGTCCTGGACCGCGGGCGAGCTCGCCGACCTCCTCGCGCGGACTCCGCGCCGCCGGAAGAGCTTCCAGACCGATTCGGGCATCCCGGTCCCCGACGTCCTCGACCCGGCCCACCGTTCCCAGGAGGACTTCCGGCGCGACATCGGTTATCCGGGCCGGTATCCCTTCACCCGGGGACCGCAGGCCACCATGTACCGCGGCCGACTCTGGACGATGCGGCAGTTCGCCGGCTTCGGCTCCCCCGAGGACACGAACGCGCGCTTCAAGTACCTGCTCGCCCACGGGATGACGGGGCTCTCCACGGCCTTCGACATGCCCGCGCTCATGGGCTACGACGCCGACCACTCCCTGTCCCGCGGCGAGGTGGGCAAGGAGGGCGTCGCCATCTCCACGCTCCGCGACTTCGAGATCCTCTTCGACGGGATCCCGCTCGGGGACGTCACCACCTCCATGACCATCAACGCGAGCGCCGTCGTGGCCCTCGCGATGTACGTGGCCGTGGGCGAGAAGCAGGGGATCCCGCGCGCGCGCCTGGGCGGCACCATCCAGGCCGACATGCTGAAGGAGTTCATCGCGCAGAAGGAGTGGATCGTGGGGCCGCGACCGGCGGTGAAGATGGTCGTGGACATGATCGAGTTCTGCGCGAAGGAGATGCCGCGCTGGAACCCGGTCTCCATCAGCGGCTACCACATCCGCGAGGCCGGGGCCACGGCCGTGCAGGAGCTGGCCTTCACGCTGGCCGACGGTCTCGAGTACGTGCAGGAGTGCGTCGATCGCGGAATGGATGTCGACTCCTTCGCCCAGCGCCTCTCCTTCTTCTGGGACGTCCACAACGACTTCTTCGAGGAGATCGCCAAGTTCCGGGCCAGCCGGCGCATCTGGGCCCGCGCCCTCCGGGAGCGGTTCGGCGCCAGGCGGAAGGAGTCGCTGTTGCTGCGAACCCACGCCCAGACGGCCGGGGTTTCCCTCACCGCGCAGCAGCCCTACAACAACGTCGTGCGCACGGCCCTTCAGGCGATGGCCGCGGTGCTCGGCGGGACCCAGTCGCTCCACACCAACTCGCTCGACGAGACCTACGCGCTCCCCACCGAGGATGCGGTCCGCATCGCGCTCCGCACCCAGCAGATCATCGGCTACGAGTCGGGCGTGGACCGGGTCGTGGACCCGCTGGCGGGCAGCTACTACGTCGAGTACCTGACCGACGAGATGGAGCGGCGCGCGCTCGACTACATCCGGCGCATCGACGAGATGGGCGGGATGCTCCGGGCGGTGGAGGAGGGCTTCCCGCAGCGGGAGATCGCCGAGAGCGCCTATCGCTGGCAGCGCGAGGTGGAGAGCGGCGATCGGGTGGTGGTGGGCGTGAACGAGTTCCGCACGGAGGGGGACGCCCCCATCCCGCTGCTCCGGATCGACGAGAGCGTGGCCCGCGCGCAGGTCGCCCGGCTCCAGGCGGTCCGCGCGGAGCGAAGCGCCGACCGGGTGAAGGAGACGCTCGCGGGGGTCGAGAAGGCCTGCCGTGACGGGTCGAACGTCATGCCCCCCATCATCGAGGCCGTGAAGGTCTACGCCACCCTGGGCGAGGTCTGCGACGTCTTCCGCAAGGTCTGGGGGCAGTACCGGGAGGACGGAGTTTTCTAGTGCCTCGACCCCGGCACTGGGCCGACGACTACTACGGCGACCTGTACTACGAGTCGGTCGCCGACCTGCTCACGGCCCGGATGTCGGGCTTCGAGGCGGGAGTCCTTCGGCAACTGCTGGAGCTCGGTCCACGCGACCGGGTGCTCGACCTCGCCTGCGGGCACGGTCGTCACGCGCGGGCGCTCTCCCCCGAGGTGGGACTGCTCGTGGGCGTGGACCGCAACCCCGAGTACCTCGCCCGCGCCCGCCACTCCGGGGCGGTGCTGGTCCGCGGCGACCTCCGCTCCCTCCCGTTTCGCCCCGGGAGCTTCGACGCCGTCTACTCCTGGTACTCGTCCCTCTTCATGTACGACGACGCGGAGAACGCCCGATGCCTGGCGGCGGCGGTCTCTCTCCTGCGCCCCGGGGGGCGGATCCTGGTCCACCACGACAATCCCCTGCGCCTGAACGGGAAGAGGGAGGCCCAGGACGCCTGGGACCTCCCGAGCGGGGGGAGGGTGGAGGAGACCTCCGTCTACGACCCCGGCACGGGGCGCGATTCCTGCACGCGGCGCGTCATCCGGGCCGATGGCTCGATGCTGGCGGGGGTCGCTCATTTGAGGTACTACACACCGGAGGAATGGAGTGGCCTGGCGGCCGGTTGCGGGCTCGAGATCCTCCGCATCACCAGTACCTGGCAGGCGGACCGGCCGACGGAACGCCTCGACGACGACGCTCCGGACCTCATCGCAATCGGGAGAAGGTCAGCATGAGCCAGAACAAGGGAAGAACGCTCCGCATCCTCGTCGCCAAGCCTGGCCTGGACGGCCACGACCGCGGCGCCAAGATCGTCGCCCGCGCCCTGCGGGACGCCGGGTTCGAGGTCATCTACACCGGCCTGCACCAGACCCCGGAGATGATCGCCGCGGCCGCCGTCCAGGAAGACGTCGACGGTGTGGGGCTCTCGATCATGTCGGGCGCCCATCTCACGCTCTTCCCGGCCGTGGTCGACGCGCTCAAGGAACGTGGCGTGGACGACGTCACGGTCTTCGGCGGCGGCATCATCCCCCAGGACGACATCCCCACCCTGAAGAAGGCCGGGGTATCCGAGGTCTTCCTTCCGGGCGCGACGACCCAGTCGATCGTCGACTGGATCCGCGGCAACGTGAAGCCGCGCGCAGAGGTCGCCTAGCCCGATTCGCTGGCGCGCATGGCGACCCGCATCACCGTCTACGAGGTGGGTCCGCGGGACGGGCTCCAGAACGAGGCTCGTGTCGTCCCCGTGGACGGCAAGCTCGCGCTCATCGCGGCGCTCGTCAACGCCGGGATCACGCGCATCGAGGCCACGAGCTTCGTCTCGCCCAGGTGGATCCCGGCTCTCGCCGACTCGGCGGAGCTCGTGGAACGGCTCCCGGTCCGCCCCGGAGTGCAGTACGTGGCGCTCGTCCCGAACGGCAAGGGGCTCGAGCGGCTGCTCGAGGCGCGGCGCAAGGGCGCTCCTCCCCCGCCGGTGGACGCGGCGATCTTCCTCTCGGCCTCCGAGACCCACAACCGGAAGAACGTCAACAAGGGCATCGACGAGACGTTCCGGGCCTTCGACGACGTGGTGGGGCCGGCGCTCAGCGCCGGGCTTCGCGTCCGGGGCTACGTCTCCACCGCGTGGGGCTGCCCGTACGAGGGGCGGGTCGATCCCCGCCGGGTCGCCGAGATCGCCGAGCGGCTGCTCGGACTCGGATGCTGGCAGGTGTCGCTCGGGGACACCACCGGCGTGGGCACGCCCAACCAGACCCGGGAGATCGTCGATCTGCTCTCGTCCCGGGCGCGACCCGGATCGATCGCGCTCCACCTGCACGACACCCGCGGCACGGCCCTCGCGAACGTCCTGGCCGGCCTGGATGCGGGCATCACCACCTTCGACGCGTCGGTGGGTGGCCTGGGCGGCTGCCCCTACGCCCCCGGCGCCGCCGGGAACCTCGCCACCGAGGACCTCGTCTACATGCTGCAGGGGATGGGCTTCGAGACCGGCATCGACCTCGGCAAGCTCGTGGACGCGGGGGCGCTGGCGCAGGAGCTGGTCGGAAGGAAGCTCCCCGGCAAGGCGCTGCAGGCGGAGCTCGCCACCCGCGCGCGCGCCGCCGAGCGAGCCGGGGAGGCGAGTCCATGACCGGGACGGAATGGCGGATCGAGCGGCTGGAGGGCATCGAGTACTGGACCATCGCCGGCGAGGCGCGCCGCAACGCGCTGTCCCGGGCCATGATCCAGGAGCTCCTCGAGAACCTGGAGCGGCTGCGGGGCGAACGCTCGGTGCGCTGCGTGGTGCTCACCGGGGAGGGGGAGAAGGCCTTCTGTGCCGGAGCGGATCTCAAGGAGCGGGCCACCATGTCCGCCGACGAGGTCCACCAGTTCCACCGGTCGCTCCTCGCCGCCTTCCGGGGCATCGAGCAGGCGCCCCAGGCCTTCGTGGCAGCCATGAACGGCGCCGCGCTCGGGGGCGGGCTCGAGATGGCGCTCGCCTGCGACCTGCGCGTGGTCGTGGACGGAGCGGAGATGGGGCTGCCCGAGGTGGGGCTCGGGATCATCCCGGGCGCCGGCGGCACGGTCCGTCTCCCTCGCGCGATCGGCGTCGCGCGGGCGAAGGATCTCATCCTGACCGGCCGGCGCATCGGCGCCGCCGAGGCGTTCGCCATGGGGCTCGTCTCCCGGGTGGCGCCCCCGGGTCGGCTTCGCGAGGTGGCGCTCGAGATGGCGGCGCTCGTGGCCCGGAACGCGCCCGTCTCCATCCGGCAGGCGAAGCGGGCCATCGACGGGGGGCTGCACCTCGATCTCGACGCTGCGCTCGCTCACGAGAACGCCATGTACCAGGACTGCCTTCGGACGAAGGACCGGGTGGAGGCGCTCCGCGCCTTCGCCGAGAAGCGCAAGCCGATCTTCACGGGGGAGTGACGGGGCGTGAGCGCCATGGCCAAGAGCGTCGTGGAACGGGTCCGTGCCGGCGACATCCG
>CAIOAK010000210.1 GCA_903855945.1 uncultured Anaeromyxobacter sp. | reverse complement strand
GTGACGAGGAGAGGAAGGGACTCGGACCCAGGGTCCCAGCCGTGAGCCAGGAGCTCGCCGGCTGCCTGGCCGAGGGCGGCTCGGAGGTCGGCCTCGATGCCGGCGTCGTGTCCGCGCCAGCCCAGGAGCGCTCGCCTCTGTGCCGGCGTGAGCCCTCCGAATCGAGGCTGGACGGCAGCGATCACGCTCATGCCAACCGCTACCATGCGGGCAAAGATTTCCCTGAAGCTCTCCGGCTGCTCGATCACCTCCGCGGATACGGGGCCGAAGAGCCAGACCGAGTCACTGCCGAAATTGGGATGGATCGGTTGTCCAGAGAGAGTCTGCGTCAGGAAGTCGGCCAGTTCCCGGGACGGCTTCAGCTCCAGCAGCGGTGCCATGACGAAGACCAGGCGGAACTGGCCGCTCGACGGGTCCGTCAGGATTCGCCCCCAGACGTTGAAGGTGCCGTCGCTCAGCACGACGTCCCCTTCGTCGTCGACCAGTCGCGCCGCCGGATGCCCGGTGAGCTCCTCGGCGCGCGTCTGGAGCAGGGACCGGAGCTCGCCTTCGGATGAGGGGCTCATGCCGCCACCTCCTGCCCGGCAGCACGCCTCAGCTTCCTCAGCGACCGCAGGTACTTCGTGATGCGCTTCGCGTCGCGGTCGGTGACCTCTTCGAGGCGGGTGACGTCGAGGTTGTCGCGGAGGTCGGCGATCTTCACCGCGCGAGCGAGCGGATTCGAGGCGAGGCGACCGACGTAGGCGTCGTAGTCCTCGCCGTCACCGTGGGTGAGGAGCCGGAGCGCGGCCTGCTCCTCGACCGTCAGCCCGAATGCGACTTCGAGCTTCTCGACGGTCCACTCCGAGTCCTCGACGACGTCGTGCAACACCGCCACGATGCGCGCGCTGTCGAGCGACGGGCCCTCCACCGACATCATCACCCGCAGCGGATGAAGGATGTAGGGCTTGCCTGCCTTGTCCAGCTGACCCAGGTGGGCCTTTGCCGCCACCTCGATGGCCTGGTCGATTCTCATCCGGTGACCTCCTTTCGTCCGTTCAGTTTTTCACCTTCTCGGTCTCGGCGGGGAGCCGCAGCTCCTCGATCACGTCCTCGGCGAACTGGGCGAGCAACGTCACCGCCTGGGTCAGGTGCTCGGCGCGGAAGGGGAGGGCGGGGAAGTCCACTCCCAGGAAGACGCTCCGGTTCTTGTAGATGACCCGGACCACGGGGAGGCGGCTGTTCACGCCGTGGATCTGGGCCAGGAGCTCCTTGCCCCCGTCCACGTCGGAGGCGAGGTGGATGTGGACGCGAACGTACTGCGGCCGCTGGTACGGGCGGATCCAGCCCACGCGGTTCCCGACGGGGACGCGGAGGGCGCCGTCATCGTCGTAGGCGAGGGAACCCTGGCCGGTGCCGGCGCGGGCCGCGGCGAGGACCTTGGCGCGCAGCCTGTCGAGCTCGCTCGGCCCCCTGGGCTTCGCGGGCGGCTTCACCTTGGGTGGAGGCAGTGGGAGCCGCTCGATGGGCAACGCCGGGAGGGTGACCGGGTGCCCGGCCTCGTCGAAGGCCTTGTACTCGAGCTCGGCGGGGCTGCCGACGCGGAGCGGGCCGGTCAGGGTGCGAACCGCGAGGCGGGCGACGTCGGCGCAGGAGTACGGGCGGGGGAACTCGCGGAAATGGTTGGGGGAACCCTTCGTTGCGGCGTCGGGACTCGGCGCATTCGGGGTGCGGGTGGGCGGTGCCCATCCCAGGGAAAGGAGCTCCGCCAGCTGCCCCACGTCGAGCTTCTCGTCCGGGCCGAGGTAGGCGTTGCTGACGCTCTCGGCGAAGACGCCCTCGTCCGGGCAGACGTTGAACTGGACGAAGCGGTTGCCCACCTTGGCCGACACGATCAGGCACTCTTCCTTGAGGACGGAGAGTGCCGAGGCCAGGGCCTCCTGGAAGGCCTCCCAGCCGGGGGCCTGCGCCGGGGGCGGGGGGGACTCACTCGAAACCGACTGGACGGTCCCTTCGTTCATTTGTCACCTCCGATGAAAAGCCTACGCAGGGGACGGACACTGCGGGCCACGAACGCCTCCTGGTCCTGCACCTCGACCGCTCCCGGCCTGGCGCTCCGGACCATCCGGATCGCCTCCGCGGGCGTTCGCCCCCGCGCCACCAGGACGCACGCCGCGATGGTCCCGCTCCGCCCCAGTCCGCCGCGGCAGTGGACGACCACCGTCTCGCCCCGGCGCATGTGGCCGACGATGTCCCCCACCAGGGCCACCGTGGCGTCCATGTCCGATGGCACCGAGACGTCCGGGATGGGGAACCAGATGCTCCGGAGCCGCAGCTTCCTGGCTGTCGGCAGCAGTTCCGGGATGGCGATCTTCCTCATCTCGAACGCCTCGAGCAGCGTGACGAGGACCTTGGCGCCGTGGACGTCGCGGAGGTGGAGCAGGTCGTCCCGGACGAGCGTGTCCGACGCGTGGTCGAGACCGGGCCGCCACCGGCCCGGAGCGACGGTCAGGCCGAGGCGACCCGGGAGACCGTGCGACTCGGGGGAGAGGAAGTCCACGTGGATCGAGTTGTCAGGCACGCGCGCCCCCGGGAGCGGTGAACGGCATCGACGCGGCACCCGCCGTCACGCCCTCGATGCGGGCGAGCTCTGCGCCTTCCGCATCGCCGAGCGCGGTCGCCACGGCAGCCTTCGCGTCCCAGGCCGCCTTCGACGCGGGGTAGAGGAGAGCCGCCGCGCCTGCGATGGCCGCGGCCGCGGGCACGTTGCCCGTGGCGAGGTGGTAGCGCGCCATGGCGACGTGCGACTCGACCTCGGCCTCGCCGGCCCCGACCAGGATCGCGTAGAGACGCGGCGTGGAGGGGTCGTCGGCGGCGCGCTCCGGCGCGGCCAGCGCCTCGCGGATGCGGCGGGTGATGACGTCGAAGGAGTGGTGGATGGGACCCGCCAGCGGGTCCAGGGCGAGTGCCGCGGTCACGTTCTCGAAGGCCATCTCCAGTTCTCCCGTGTAGTCGGATGCGACGGCGATTCCCCAGAGCAGCTGGGCCGACTCGACCCCCGCCTTGCGCGCCTCGGCCAGGACCTCGTGAAAGACCTTCAGGGCCTCCGAGGGGTTCCGCTCGTCCATCAGGTCGAACCCCCGCTTCACTCCGCCGAGGAGTTGCTTCGTCCGCTTGTCGAACATCTGCGACTGCCTTTCATGGAAGGGTTCCCGGGACGCGAGGTCCCGTCCGGTGACGAGGTCACCGGTGAAATGGAGCGCGTGGAGG
>CAIOAK010000209.1 GCA_903855945.1 uncultured Anaeromyxobacter sp. | reverse complement strand
CTCGGTGGAGGGGGTGGGCTTCCGGTACCCCACGAGCGACAGGCCGGTGCTGGAGGACGTCCGGTTCACCATCGGGCCCGGCGAGGTGGTGGCGCTGGTCGGGGACAACGGGTCGGGCAAGACCACGCTCGCGAAGTTGCTCTGCCGCCTCTACGACCCCACGGCGGGGCGGATCGCCGTGGACGGGGTCGACCTCCGGGAACTCGACCCGGTGGCGCTCCGGCGGGAGATCTCGGTCATCTTCCAGGACTACGTGCACTACCCGCTCTCCGCCCGGGAGAACATCTGGATCGGGGACGTCGAGGCCGATGCAGAGGGCGCCGCCGTCCGCAGGGCAGCGGAGCAGGCCGGAGCGGGCCCGCTCATCGCCCGGTTGCCCCGCGGCTACGACACCGTTCTGGGCGGCCAGTTCGAGGACGGAGTCGAGCTCTCGGTCGGAGAGTGGCAGAAGGTGGCGCTGGCGCGGGCCTTCCTGCGTGACGCCCAGCTCGTCATCCTCGACGAGCCGACCAGCTCCATGAGCGCGCGGGCGGAAGCCGAGGTGTTCCAGGCCATCCGGGGATTGCTCGACGGCCGGTCGGCCCTGCTCGTGAGCCACCGGTTCTCCACCGTCCGGATGGCCGACCGGATCTGCGTGCTCGAGCAGGGGCGGATCGTGGAGCAGGGCACGCACGACGAGCTCGTCCGGCTCGGCGGGACGTACGCCGGGATGTACGAGTTGCAGGCGAGGAGCTACCGGTGACGGGGGCGCGCGAGCGGCTCCTCCAGGGGCTCCGGGGAGAGGGTGAGCAGGGGCTCTTCGAGGCCGACTGGGACGAGGTCATCGAGCTCGCGCAGAAGCACGGCGTGACGCCGATGCTGCACCGGAACCTCAAGGCGAGGTACGCCGAACTTGGCGTTCCCGAGCCGATCCGGACCCGCCTGCGCGACACCTATCGGGCCACCGGCATCCGGAACACCCAGATCTTCGCCCAGCTGAACGGCATCCTGAAGGGCTTCCGGGCGGCGGGGATCGACGTGGTGGTGCTGAAGGGAGGGCACCTCGCCGAACTGGTCTACGAGGAGGTGGCGTTGCGGCCGATGGCCGACGTGGACCTGCTGGTGAGGCCCGGCGATCTGCGAGCAGCGACCCAGCTCCTGCGGTCGATGGGGTACGAGCAGTCCGGTCACGAAGCGACCCGCGAGCGCGCTCCGCAGGAACCCATTCCCCAGAACATGGAGGTGGATGCATTCCGGAAGCCGGGCGGCCTTCTCCTCGACCTGCACTACGCCATCATCATCCCGAAGCACATGGAGAAGGTGGAGATCGCGGAACTCTGGGGACGGGCCCAGGCAGTCCGGATAGGCGGAGCCGAAGCGCAGGTCCTGTCCCCGGAGGATCTGCTGCTGCATCTCTGCATTCACGCAGCGGCGAATCACGGCTTCGAGGTGACCCTCCTGCACCTGTGCGACATACCGGTGGTCGTCGACGGCTACCGGGACCGGATCGACTGGGCCGTCTTCTGGAGCCGCGCGCAGGCGTGGGGGGCCGAGAGGTCGGTGCTCGTCACGCTGGCGGTGGCAGAGCGACTGCTGGGCTGGCACCGGCCCACGGAGATCGCTCGGGGAGCCTCACTGCCACCGGCCCCGTTCGATGTCGTCGCCCTCGCGGAGCGGCTCCTCTTCGAGAAGGGCGCCGCCTTCGGGATGAGCGCGAACCTGCCCAGGTTGTGGGGCGACGCGAGCGTGGTCGAGAAGGCCAGGCTCGTGCTCGACCGGGCCTTTCCTTCGCGGGAAGAGATGGGGTTCACGTACGGTCTCCCAGCGAGGTCGTGGAAGGTGCCGATGCTCTATCCCGTGCGCCTGGGACAGTTGCTGGCGCGGTACGCGGAGCCGGTGATGCGGGCCGTAGCTGGACGGGGCGAGGCCGACGGGTCGCTCGACGTGACGAAGGAACGGAGCCGCCTGATCGAATGGTTGGTGGGAAGGTGAAACGGGCGCTCGGAAAATAAGTCCCGGAAGGGGACTGAGCCCGGCG
>CAIOAK010000208.1 GCA_903855945.1 uncultured Anaeromyxobacter sp. | reverse complement strand
GAGCCGACCGACTTCTCCATGACCCTGGCGCGGCTCCTCGACATGGACCCGCCCGCCTGCGCCGAGGGCGAAGCCCGTCCCGAGGTCGTTCGGTAGCGGTGGCGACGTATCTACCCGGCTTTCACCAGGCGCTCATGGCAATTCTTCGGGAGTCTCGGCGATTCCCCCTCCATTCAGGTGGTTGCCGTGTGGGACAATGTCCTCACCGTGCAAACTTCACTGCACACGTCGCCGTCCCGGGCTCTCCTCTCCCTGTCCGCCATCCTCCTGCTCTCGGCCGGTTGCGCCACCACGAGCAGCCGGCCCGTCGTCCAGACCGAATCGGGCGCCGTCCAGGGCGTGCTCCGCAACGGGGCGATCGAGTACCGGGGTATCCCCTTCGCCGCGCAGCCGGTCCGCTGGGCCCTGCCGCAACCTCCGGCCGCCTGGTCGGGTGTCCGCGACGCGACCGGCTTCGGCAACGCGTGCCCGCAGGCACGGCGCTACGACCTCACCGAGGCCAGCAACGCGGAGGATTGTCTGACGGTGAACGTCAGCACCTCTCCGGACCTCCAGGCCGGGGAGAAGCTCCCGGTCCTCTTCTGGATCCACGGCGGTGCCTACGTCGGCGGCTCCTCCAACCTCTACCGGCTCGACCGGCTCGCCACCCGGGGGCGCATGGTCGTCGTGACGGCCAACTACCGGGTGGGCATCTTCGGATTCATGCCCGTGAAGGGGATCGACGCCGACTTCAACGGCGACCTCGGGCTCGAGGACCAGCGGTACGCCATGCGCTGGGTCCAGCGGAACATCGCCGCCTTCGGTGGCGACCCCAACAACGTCACGATGGGTGGGGAGTCGGCCGGAGGCGGGTCGGTCTGCATGCACCTCGCGAGCCCGGACCGGGTCCGGGGGCTATTCCACAAGGCCATCCTCCAGAGCTCCGGCTGCCTTCAGACCCTGCCCACCCTGGCCGGCTCCCTCGACGAGAGCGACCCCGCGAACCCACCCCTGTGGAAGAAGATCGCGACCGAGGTGGGGTGCGACAAGGCGTTCGACAAGGTCGCGTGCCTGCGCGCAGCCCCGGTCGAGGAGATGGTCTCCGCCGGGCAGAAGCTCGGCGGGGGTCTCCTCATGCCGGTGGTGGGGAGCGGAACCGTTCCGGTGACCGTGGCCACCGCAGTGAAGAGCGGAAACCTCGTGAAGGTCCCGATCCTCGCCGGGAGCACGCGCGACGAGCTTCGTCTCTACGTGGCCTACTTCAAGCTCTACGCTCCCTTCATCACCGACTTCAGCGAGGCGACGCTCCGGAGCGCGTGGCTGCCCGCCTTCTACGGGGCCGACTCCCCCGACCCGGGCCACCCGGGGAAGACCCGGCACGAATCGATCCTGAAGGAGTACTTCCCCGCGGGAGGCGCGGACGGGGCGTCGCTGGGGTCGATGCTCTCCGACTACCAGACCGTGGTGGGCATCAACGACTGCCTCGGCCTCTGGACGTCCGATGCGTTCCTGCCGCTCTTTCCGGCCATCTTCCAGAGCGAGTTCGCCGACCCCGACGCGCCGGTCCTGGGCGTGGGCATCGCGAAGGGCATGGACCCCGGGTTCGCGCTGGGCGCGGTCCACTCCTCGGAGCTCAACTACTACTTCCCGAACCTGTCCAACACCTCGGCCATCGATGCGCCCGACCTGAAGCCGGCGTCGCAGGGCCTCGCAGACCAGATGGTCGGCTACTGGGCCGCCTTCATGGCCACGGGCTCGCCCACGGCACCCGGGCTGCCGGCGTGGCCCCGCTACGCCGGGGGAGGGACGGGAGTCCTGGTACTCCAGCCGGGAGCGGTCGCGCCCTCCGATTCCTACGCGAGGCACCGCTGCGCCTTCTGGCGCGGGCTGTATCCCTAGCGGGGCGCCCGACCCACGCGATGCGAACGCCCCTCGCCGTCCTGGCCTGCAGCCTGCTCGCCTGCAGCAGCGCCGCCCCGTCCCCCGCTGGCCAGGTCTCGGTCATCCTGAGCGCGCTCGCGGGGGAGTCCCAGCCCTTCCTCCGGGCGCTCGGCGGCAGGGTGGACCGCAGCGCCGACTCGGTCTACTGCAGCGGTGTGGTCGAGGGGGCGCTCGGCAGGCACCCCGTGGTCGTGGTCACCACCGGGACGGGAGGCGACAACGCAGGCCCCTGCATGCAGGAGATCCTCCACGGCTACGGGAACCGGGTGCGCGAGGTGATCTGGTCGGGCATCGCCGGCCTGTCCCCGGCGATCGGGGGGCTCGTGGATCCGAGCACCGGAGCGCTCCGCCCCGATCCTCGGCCGGTGATCCTCGGGGACGTCTGCGTGGGCGTCATGACCTGGAGCTACGACCTTCACTTCTCCTCGGTGGACGACTGGCGCGTGGCCGCCGAGGCCTCCGGAAACCTGAACGATCCGCGAGGCGGCTGGTGGGAGATGAAGAGCACCTCGGCGAGCGGGGTCGTCGGGTTCGAGAACGTCCAGCAGTACGTCCTGGCCGACCGGGCTCTCGCCGACGAGATCCTGGCGGCGGCCGCCGCGGTCCGCCTGGCGCGCCCCACGGGCAGGACGCTCGACGAGGTGAAGCGCTTCTTCTCCGACGCGCAGATCCGCGAGCCGAGGGTCTTCGACTACCGGGTCTGCGGTGGGGAGGTGGCGGCGAACGAGTTCTTCCACTCCGCGGTGCAGGACCGGCTGGCCCGGCAGTACATCGCGTCGCTCATCCGGTCATCCGGGTTCGCCGGGAGCCTGGTGACGGAGAACGAGGTGATCGCCGTCGCGGGGATGGAGGGTGCGTCCTGGATGAGCGTCGTCGCTCGCTGGGCGAGCAAGAAGGGGACGAGGATCGGGATGGCGCTGGTCCGGGCCGGCAGCAACTACGATCACCAGCCCCTCCTGCCGAACGGGCGCCCCGCGCCGGACGCCACGGGACACGTCCCGACCGCGATGGAGGACATCCTGATCGGATTCAGCGACGACGGGTCGGTTCTGGCGGTGGAGAACGCTGCGGCGGTGGTGCTCATGACGTTCGCGCGCCGATAGAAAACCGCGCAACGCGCTCGCGGGACAGCGCAGGCTCGCTCCGGATCGTTGCATGGGCTATCGTTCGCCGCTCGTGCCCAGCCGGATCCAGCTTCTCGTGGTGGAGGATGGCGCCTCGGCGAGGGGCGCACTCGAGCGGATTCTCGCCGCCGATGGCTACGTGGTGACGGCCGTGGCGTCGGCGGAGGATGCGCTCTCGGCGCTCGAGTCGATCTCGCCCGATGCGGTCGTGCTCGACCTCGGCCTCCCCGGCCTCTCCGGGCGCGACCTCCTCGGTACCCTTCGCAGGACGCTGCCGCACGCACCCGTCGTCGTGCTCACCGCCGAACGAGATGCCGAGGTGGCGGTGGAATGCCTCCGGGGCGGCGCCTACGACTACCTCGTGAAGCCGGCGGATGATCTCCGCATCCTGACGACCGTGGCCCGAGCGCTCGCGAGCCACGCGATGGCCCGCGAGGTCGCACGGCTCGAGCGAGCCGCCGGCGGAGACCTTCCGCCCGGCCTCCTGGGGGCCTCGGCTGCCTTCCTGGCCCTGCTGTCGTCCATCGACGACGCTGCGCCGGGAGATCGGTCGGTGCTCGTCACCGGGGAACCGGGCAGCGAGTTCGGTGCGGTGGCGCGCGCGATCCACGCGGGCAGCCACCGGGGCACCGGACCCTTCGTCGCGGTGCCGTGCGACGCCGGGGATCCGGGAAGGTTCCTCTTCGGACCCGCCGATCCGCCCGGCGCGCTCGTTCGGGCGGCCGGGGGCACCGTGCATCTCGAGGAGGTCTCCTCCCTGACGGCTCCCGACCAGGGTCGGCTGGAGGCGACGATGGCGGAGGCCGTCCAGGCCCGGGTCGGGGGAGCACCGGGCGCCGACTTCCGGGTCGTGGCGAGCAGCAGCCAGGACATCGCCGCGCTGGTTCGCGCCGGGAAGTTCCGTTCCGGGCTCTACTTCCGTCTCGCGACCGCCGAGGTCGCCATCCCGCCGCTCCGGCAGCGAGAGGGGGACGTCCTCATCCTGGCACGGCACGACGTGGCGGCGATGCCCTCGGCGCAAGGTCGAGGCGTGCGCGAGATCGACCGGCAGGCCCAGGAGGCGGTCCGGGCGTACGGCTGGCCGGGCGGCCGGGAGGAACTCCGGCGGACGATGGCGAGCGCCGTCGAGCGCGCGGGCGAGGGCCCCATCCTGATCTCCCACCTGGCCATTCCCGCGGGAAGGGACGGCGCCGGGGTGGGGGACGTGAGCTCCCGGAGCCTCGCAGCGCTGGAGCGGGGCGCGGTGCTGGCGGCCCTCGACCGGGCGGGTGGAAATCGCTCGGCGGCGGCCCGCGAGCTGGGCATCAGCCGCTCCACCCTCTACGAGAAGCTCCGCGACTACGCGGACAAGTGAACGCTCCGGCTGGCGACTCGGCGGTATTCGCCGGTACCCGCTTCGCCGACCCGGCGCTGGAAGCGGCCTTCCGGCGCGACAGCCGGAACGCCGAGCTCCGCGTCACCCGCATGGCGCTCGTCATCGGAGCGACCAACGCCCTGCTGCTCGCCGGATCGGACCTGGCCATGGCCGGATCGAGGGGCGTCATCCTCCGGCTCCTCGTCGTCCGGCTGGGATACGTGATCCTCACGGCGGTCATGCTCGTGGCGGCGGCTCGCGCGGAGACGACCGGCGGACGCGACCGGGCGCACGTCCTGGCCAGCCTCGCCACGGTCGCGGTGGACTGGGCCGTCCTCTCCACCCGCGCTCCCAACTCGTACCTCTTCCTGTCGCTCGACGCGGTCATCGTCTTCACCATCTGGACCGTGCTCGCGTTCCCCTTCCGCTGGCAGGCGCTGGTCGCCGCGATCGCCACCGCCAACACGGTGCTGCTCCTCGTCTTCTACCGGACCCCGCTGCCCACGGCCGGATCCCTCTCCATCGCATCCGCGTTCATCGTGGCGAACATCGTCGGCGCCGTGACCTCCTGGGCTCTCCACAGGACCCGTCGGAAGTCCTGGTGGAAGTCCCGGGAGCTCGAGGCGGCGAGCCGGGCCAAGTCGGTCTTCATGGCGGGCGTCTCCCACGAGGTGCTCTCGCCGCTCGCCGGAATCGTGACGGCGGCGCGCGAACTCCGGCCCACGCTGCCGGACGGGCATGCCCGGGAGGCCCTGGCTGCGATCCAGTCGGACGGAGCTGCGTTGCATGCGCTCCTCACCGACGTGATGGCGCTCGCCCGAGGGCAGGTCGTCACCCCGGAGCTTCACGGGGCGCCGCGATCGCCCCGTGCGCTGCTCGCCGATCTCCACGCCAGGCTGGCCGCCTCCGCCGCGGCCAAGGGGCTCCGGCTCCGGGTGGAAGCCGGCCCGTCGCTCCCTGCGAGCGTGGTGACGGACGGGGTGCGGCTCCAGCAGGTGCTCTCGAACCTGGTCGGCAACGCCATCCGCTGCACCACGAGCGGGGAGGTGAAGGTGGCCTGCGGCCGGGTCACCGCGGCGGACGGTGGATCGTGGCTGACGTTCACTGTTAGTGATACAGGCCCCGGGATCCGGACCGACGATCTGCCGGGGTTGTTCGAGCCGTTCCGGCAGGGGAAGGCCACGGGAGGGAAGGCGGGGCTCGGCCTCGCGCTGTCGCGCCAGTTCGCCGAGCAGATGGGCGGACGGATCGAGGTCGAGGGCGGGGAGGGGAGCGGGGCCACCTTCCGGCTCGTGCTGCCCCTCGTCGAGGCGGAGGCGGTTGCGGAACCGGTCGGGGCGCAGGAGCCGGAGCCGCTCACCGGGCGTGACGCCGCGCTTGTCGCAGAGGCGTGGGCGCTCGCCGAGGCGCCCAGCGCGGCCCGCGCGCGCGACCTCGCCGACCGGGCCTCCCGGATGGCGGTCGAGAAGGGCGATCGGGACCTGGAGCGATGGGCGGACGAGGTGCTGGCACGGGCCAGCGCGCTCGACGCCGAGGGGCTGGCGCGGGTGCTGCGACGGGTCGTGTGACCCGGGGGGTGGTGGGGTTCCGCTTGTCACTTCACGGCCAGGCGTACTAGGAGATCGGGCATGAACGCCCAGCGTCTCCCGACGGTCGCACTGCTCGCCGCCATCCTGGTCACCGCCGTGCCGGCCTCCGCCGAGCCCACGGCTCGCCCCCTCCAGCCCGCCGATCGGTCGAGCCCACGTGCCACCCTGAAGCGGTTCCTCGAGGCCGGGGACGCCGTCATGCAGTTCACGGCCGACGTCTACGTCCATGACCAGACCCGGGCAGGCTTCGAGCACCTCCAGGCACTCGGCGGTGACGCCGTCCGCTGCCTCGATCTCCAGCAGATCGCACCCGCCGCCCGGACGAAGATCGGGCGTTCCGCCGCCATCGCACTCTTCGCGGCGCTCACCCGGATCGCGCTCCCGCCGCTCGAGGACGTACCCGACGCCGAGCAGATGGCGGCCCGCAAGGACGCCGCCGCCCGGCGCTGGACCCTCCCGGACACCGAGATCACCCTGATCCGCGTCGAGAGCGGGCCGGAGGCCGGCGACTTCCTCTTCAGCCCCGACACCGTCGCCCGGGCGGAGGAGTTCGCGCAGCGTACGCACGCGCTCCCGGTGAGACGCCCGGTTCCGACCCAGTGGCTGGGGGCCATGCTCGCCGAGGGCGGGGGATGGTGGATCCCGTACCACTGGGTCCACACGCTGCCGGCCTGGCTCCGTGCCCCCATCGGCGGGCAGGTCACCTGGAAGTGGCTCGCCCTCGCCATCCTGGCGGCCGCCTACGCGCTCATCCTCGGGTTCGCATTCCGCCGATCCCGGAACCCGGAGGTCTGGTCCCCGCTCGCCCGGGCGCTTCGAAAGCTCGTGGCTCCGGTCACGCTGGTCGTCGTCACGCCGGCCTTCGTGTGGTTCGCGCTGGTGCAGGTGAACGTGGTCAGCCACCTCGCGGTCGCGATCGAGATCGCCGCCACCGCCGTGGTCTTCCTGGCCGCCGCAGGCGTGTCGGTTCGCCTGGCGCCGGTCGTGGCCGAGGCGCTCGTGGCCTCGCCCCGCATCGCCGCGGAGAGCGTGGACGCCCATCTCATCCGTCTCACCTCGCGGGTCCTGGGGATCGTCGGTGCGCTCGTGCTGCTGGCCATCGGCGCCGACCGGCTCGGGATCCCGGTCTACGGGATCGTGGCCGGGGTCAGCGTCGGCGGCCTGGCGGTCGCGCTGGCCGCCCAGCCCACGCTCGAGAACCTCATCGCCGGACTCAACCTCTTCGCCGACAAGCCGATCCGGGTGGGGGACCGATGCAAGGTCGGCGACGCGAACGGGACCGTCCTCACCATCGGCATCCGATCGACACGTATCCGGAACGGCGATCATACGGTGACCACCCTCCCCAACAGCTCGCTGGCGAAGATGTCGATCGTGAACCTGTCGGCGCGCGACCGGATGCCCTTCAAGACCACCGTGGGGATTCGCTGTGAGTCAACCCCGACGCAGGTGCGGGCCGTCCTCGCCGGGCTGCAGGCGCTGCTCGACTCCCATCCGAAGCTCGACGCACAAGGGGCGCGCGCCCGGCTGGCGGCGCTCGGCGAGAGCTCGCTCGAGATCGAGATCTCGGCCGACGTGATGACCACGAGCTCCGGCGAGTTCCAGGCGGTCCGCGAGGAGCTGCTGCTCGGGGTCCTGGAGGTCGTCGAGAGGTGCGGCGGACGCTGATCCGGGCGGCCACTGTCCGGTTTCCGGACAGTTTTGCGATCGGAGAAGCTCGAGAGTGTCGTATGCGGTCGTACAGCCCCGAATTTCCGCCGAAGAGTGCTGGACGCCGGACGGAGCGCGACTAGATTTCGCGTTCGATCCCACCCCGTCCGGAGAACGCCCCTTGAAGAGACTCACGCTGGCCGCTGCACTCGCTGGAATCCTCGCCGCCGGACCCGCGTTCGCCCAGGAGGCGACGGCCACCGCCGCGAAGCCCGCGGCCGCTTCACCGGTGGAGAAGTTCGGCCGCGAGATGGGCGGACATCTCTTCCTGCCCTCCCACATCATCGACGACCCGTTCTCCTACACCGCCTTCGGGATGTACTTCGGCCTCGGAGCGGGGAACGCACTCGGCCCGGCCCTGCAGCTCTCCCCGCCCGCCGTCGTCGGCGAGAAGTGGTACGGCTACACGGGTCTCGGGCTCGGAATGATCCTGAACGTGCGGATCCTCGAGTACCTGTCGGCGCGGGCCATCTTGAACACCACCGCCTACCTGGGCACGGGGAGCGGCGCGGCGCTCACCGTCGGCACCTCGGCCCGCTTCACCGGCACGGTGGGTGTGAAGGGGAGCCTCCCGGTGGGCGAGAACTTCCGCTTCGCCGTCACCCTCGACGGGAGCTACGGCCCCGTCTACTCCCTCCTCCTCGCCCAGGGATTCGTGGACGCCCTCAACCAGTGCCGGACCGACCCCTCCAGGTGCTCCGTCGATCTCGGAGCCGCTCTCCAGACGGTGGACACCCTGACCTGGGTGGGTGGGCTGGTCGGCTCCTGGGCGCCGACCCCGTACCTGGGGGTCACCGGAAACTTCCAGTTCATCGCGCCGACCAAGACCGGCAGCGTCTCCTCCTCGCAGAACGGGGTGACGCTCGCGATCATGGGCGAGTTCGATGCGAAGCCGATCTGGAACTGGCTGCCCGTGGGCATGAACCTGGCGTACCAGCTCACCACGCCGGTGGGCGGGAGCGGCGTCGCCACGGCGCAGGAGACCGGCTTCGGGTTCTACTACACCGGCCGCAAGGACCTGGCCCTCGGCGTCGAGCTCGACTGGAAGTGGAGCACGCTGGAGACGCAGCAGGTCTCCACCGCCACGCTCGCCTGGTTCAACTTCCGGTACTACTGGAACTGAGCAGACGACCATGCACGCAAGATACACGGTTCGCTCCGCGCTTCTCCTTGTCGCAGCGCTCGCGCTGGCGGCGTGCAGCAGCTCGGCCACGCCGCCGTCGCCCCCTACGACCGTCAATGTGGACGGTCCGCTCGACTACGTGGCCATCGCCCGTCGCCTCAGCGGTCCGGCGGGAATGGCGCAGCATCCCCTGGGGAGCCCCGTCCGGGCCGGTTCGGGAGCGGTCTCGGGCGACGTCGCGGCCACCACGGGCGTGATCGCCGCGATCTGCCCGGAAGCGGCCCCGGTCCTCGGCCCCGTCTCGGCCATCTCCACGTGGGTGAACGGGAACCAGGTGGCGGGGGAGATCAGCACCATCAACTCCCAGCTCACCTTCCAGCAGGGAGAGATCAACACGCTTCAAGGGCAAGTGACCAGCTTGAACCAAGCGTACTTGAGCCTTGTCGCATCGAATGCGATGAATGGAGCCTGTGGGGCGCTCCGGAACTGGGTGGCCCTCCAGCAGGACGTCTACGCCCCCGGGGTCAGCTTGGCGAATAGCACCAACTGCGGAAACGGCTTCACCAACGGGAGCGTGATCGCCAGCCTGGGCTACGAATTCTACCAGGCCGCACTGAACGACAGCAGCAGCCCCAGCCCGACCGCGACCCTGGCCACCACGGCGAACCTGAACTACAACGCCCTGAGTTCGGCCCAGATGAAGACCCTGAACGGCCTCGTGGTTAGCTCCCTGCTCCCGAGCGGCATGTCCGTCGCGACGGCGGCATCGGACCTCTCCATGAGTGACGCTGCGAGCGCCTACCAGCCGAACATGGGGCTCTCGCCCTACGCCGATGGCCCCACGACCCTCCAGGCCCAGATCAAGAACATCCGCAACGGGATCCAGTCGGAGATGACGACGCCCATCGGCGACTGCTCGACGGGGGCGTCCTCGAACACCACCTCGCTGCTGCTCGCGTGCGCGTACCAAGCCTTCATCACCAACGACCTTCCCCAACAGGGGACGGCGTACGGCAGCAACGTCATCACCCTCATCGCGGACTGGAATCAATACGTGATGTCGGTCTACCAGCAGAACCTCATTGCGCTGACGTACCTGTACGACGTCGAGGCCATCTCGAACTACATGAACTTCTACCAGTGGAACCAGTACCTCACCGCGCAGATCTGCCTCATGACGAGCCCGCCCTCCTGGGCGACCTGCCCGGCCAGTCCCGGCCCGTCCACGGCGGTGCCGTTCCAGCAGATCAATCCCTGGGAGACGCTGCCGGTCTCCTTCAGCGTCGGCTCGGCAATCGGACAGACGCCGCCCAAGTCGCTCGGGATGTCCTGCACGGGCTCGACGCCCTCGGTCTCGACGTGCACGATCAATGCGAATTCCAACTCGTCGTCGCAGAACCCCTTGACGCTGACGCAGACGTCCTTCCTCCAGGCCCAGCAGAACCTGGCCGTCCTCTACGCGCAGCGGGTGAACTACCTCTACCGGGGGGTGATGAGCTTCATCATCTCCGATCCGCCGCTCTCGACGCAGTCGTACACCACGGCCCCACCGTCGCAGACCATCCAGGCGAGCACGACCAGCGCCTCGGACTCGGGCACGCTCACCGTCACCTATCCTGCGCAGTCGAGCCTGTACAAGACGATCCCGGCGGCGAACCTGGGCGCCATCGCCCCGACGGGGACGTACCAGGCGGGGATGGTGGTGCCCGGGCAGAACATCATTGGCATTGCGACGGGGAACAATCCGACCGTCATTCCGGCACAGTCGTCCGCAGGCGTGCTCTACCAGTACCAGGGCGTGAACAACCTGTACTCGTGCACCGGAAGGTCCGCCCTCACGAGGAACGCGTCCGCGCAGGAGACCGTCACCCTTGCAAACTGCACCACGCCGTTTCCGTCCACCGCTGGCGGGTACTACGACGGCCTGAACATGCAGGCCTACGCCATGAACGGCTCGGTCCCGGCCGGCGCGGTCCTGACGAACAGCACGGACGGGTGGGCCAGCACCGCCACCGGCACGCTGGACACCCCATCGATCTTCCTCTGGGCGTGGCTCATCCCGAGCACCTGGGGAGGGACGAATCTCGTGAACAGCAGCATGGCGAGCTCGACGACCCAGCCGTTCGGGTTCGGGTCGTCGTGCAGCAGCAGCAGCGGTGGATGCATGGGCTACTGGGAAGGGGTGACCGGGGGCATCGGCAAGTCGTACGACTACTACGTCGCGTCGAACTCCCTCGCCTCGCCCAGCCTCTCCTACCCGAACTTCTCGCTCGTTGCCTCGAGCTCCAGCAGCAGCCCGTACTACGGGTACGGCAATGGGAACTTCTACGTCACCGGAAGCGGATCTTCGTGGCAGTTGCACGACGGAGGGCTGTCCGGATCCGCGCCGCAGCCGGATCACGTCGCGCTCCTGCAGGTGACGCTGCCGAACGGCTACAACCTGCCCTTCTACATCGTGACTGCCAACATCTACGACACGTCGAGCACCCCGGTCTGCCCGGGCATGATGAGCGCGAACGCATGGCCGCCAGGGCTCTCCAACTGCTGGCAGCAGAATGCCGGCTCGGGAGGGATCGGCGTGCAGACGGCGGACGGGAACGTCTACTACGTCAACGTGTCGAGCGACTTGTCGATCAGCGGGAACGGTAGCGTTGCGCTCTCCGTGAGCACCTCCCCGGCCTCCAGTCCCGCGTACTCCGCTTACGGGATCGCCGCTCCCTCGGGCACGTACACCGAGAGTTGCACCAACATCTCCTGGGACGGCGGGATGCTCACCGCGAG
>CAIOAK010000207.1 GCA_903855945.1 uncultured Anaeromyxobacter sp. | reverse complement strand
GAGGCTTACCGCCTCCAGCGGCCAGCCTCGACGAACGAGTAGTAGCCGCCCGTGGCGACGATCAGATGGTCTCTTGCCACTACTCCGACCAGTTCGGATGCGGCGCGCAACCGCTCGGTCAAGTCACCGTCTTCCCAGCTTGGGTCTGCCGAGCCGCTCGGGTGGTTGTGCACGAAGATGACGCTGTGCGCGCCTTCCCGGACAGCAGGGCGAAGGGCATCACGCGGCGACACCGGGCACTGGGATAGGCTCCCCCGGGAGACCAGCCGCCGCCCGAGCAGACGGCCCCGGACGTCGAGCAGGATCACCCAGAATTCTTCAGCGTCCTCGTGGGCGATGTCCTTCATGATCTCGTAGACGGTCGCCGGGTCGAGGCAGCGCTGGCCTCTCGTAGGCGGGCTCCAGGCGCCCCGGCGGCCCAGCTCGAAGGCGGTGACTAGCCTGGCCGCACGGGCTCTGGAGATGCCCAGGGTTGCCGCGATCTCCTGGGCGTTCGACCGCGCCAGGGATGCGACAGGCGCGGGGAGGGTGACGTCCTGGCCCAGAACTACTCTGACCAGATCGTCGTCCCCGATGTGCTTCAACTGCTCGCCTTCTGCGCGGTCGCAGGCGAGTTGGTATGGCGAGATGGCCATGGTGGCCTCCTATGAGAAGAGGCAGCGCCGGACTGCTCCGGGCTGCCTCCTGGTGGACGGGTGGGCGGTGTGACGGGTGCTGTCGTCGCTACGCCGCCGCCTTGGCGTTCAGCAGCGTCTCGACGGTGGCCGTTAGCGACGCGAGCGTCTGGTCGAGATCAGCGACCGTGACCGACAGAACCTGCTTGTAGAGCTCGGCCTTGGAGGACAGTTCTTCGAAGGCGTCCAGGCGCCTGGCCAGCGTGCTCTGCCGCTCCGGCGGTGAGGCCATGAAGGCGTCGACTTCAGTCTTCAGGGCAGCCAGTTCCTCGGTAAGGGCCGAGGCGGCGGCCTCTCCCAGCGTCTTGGTCGCGTCGGCGCTGGCGTGAACCGGGAGCAGGTAAACGCGCGAACTGCCGATCTGCTCCACGGCGACCTGCAACTTGCGCAGGGCCCCGGCGTGCGGGGCCGGGATCCAGTAGACCCCACCGTGGTCGCGGAGTGTCACGGCCGCACACGAGTTCAGCACGTTCATCATGGCCCGCCTGACGTCATCGGCCGGGTGGGTACCGTGAAGCTCGGCGTACCGGCCCAGAATGGCCTCGGCGATGTCGTGGCCGGGGGTGTCCGTCACGGCCTGCTCGTTGCTACGATCCAGGACCACTCGGGCTTCCTGGGTGAACGTGAGCGACCCGTCGGTGTGCTTGGTCTCCCGAACCACGGCGAAGATGATCTCGCGTTCGTTCTCGAGGCCGAGCCGGACCAGGCGGTCGGTCTGACCCTGTGCAGCCATGCGAGCGGCGTTCTTGATGGCTTTCTCGGCCGTGGGCGGCTCGGGGAGGTGCGCCGGGTCGAGCATAGCGCCGGACCAGGTGGACTCCAGAGCCGGCCGCGAGACGCGGGCATCTGCCAACGTCCACCAGATGAGATCTCCAAGGTGCTGCCCGCCCTTGGCCAGGGCGGATTTTACCGTGTGAAAAGCGGACATGACTGTCTCCATGGCGCTCCCGATGACGGGGCGCTGGGTAGTTGAGGGCTGCAGGGGCGGTGAGGCGTGTCACCACCGGGGAAGTGGGGCCCCCGGATCACCGGAATCACCGGGCACCCGTGCCCCCTCCGGTGATTTGGAGGCGGTTCTTCGCCCCAGCCGTCAGCGCATGAGGGACGCAGGGCCAATCCGCTCAGTGAAGGCG
>CAIOAK010000206.1 GCA_903855945.1 uncultured Anaeromyxobacter sp. | reverse complement strand
CCATGGAACGGGGCTCCTCTCCTGGCATGTATGAACTTCGACAACCCATACGTACCTGAGAACGGGCCCCGTTTTCACTTCACCATCGGCTCAACCTCCTGAATTCACACGCTGTACCGTCGTCGCAGAAGATCCACACCCAAAGCAAATGTGGGCGCAGAGGCTCCGGACGGGAGAGACCATGGGAACATTCGGTGCACGACGAGGCGTAGCGTTCCTCTTCCTTCTCGCCGTCGTCGCCGTCACGGACGGCGGGATCGCCTCCGCGCAGGTCAGTCCCGGTCGGAAGCCGGCCGTGCGCGGCGGCATCGAGCCGGTGCCGCGGCAGGCGGTCGAGGGGTTCCTGAACGTCGCCACGGGCGAGGCGAGCCGCTGGGCGAGCAGCCTCCCGCGCCCGGCCCGGGCGCTTCCCCCGCTCCGCGCGGGATCCGCCCCGGTCTCCGCCGCGCCCGTCGCCGGGGAGAGCTGGGTGAGCCTGGGGCCGACCGACGCCCGCTTCCAGTGGAACAGTAGCTACTACCTGCAGGTGGACTCCGGCCGTGCCACCCGCATCCTCGTGGATCCTCGGGACCCGAACGTTGTCTACGTGGCGACGACCGGGGGCGGCGTCTGGAAGACGTTCGACTTCGAGACGGCTGCGCCCAATCCCACCTGGCAACCCATCACCGAGACCATCGGAAACCTGGCCGTCGGCGCGATGGGGCTCGACCCGAGCAACCCAGACACGATCTATCTCGCCACCGGCGACCCGTACGACACGTTCGGCACCTTCGTCCTGAAGAGCGTGGACGGCGGAGGGACGTGGTCCGCTCCCATCAAGCTGAAGGCCTCCTACCCAGCATCGGCCGGCGGCCTCGTCGCGGAGCCGCTCTCCTCCCGCGATCTGAAGGTGGATCCCAAGGATCCGAACGTCGTCTTCGTAACCACCGACGTGGGGCTCTTCCGGTCCGCGGACGCGGGGGCGAGCTTCGCCCTCGTGGACCTTCCGAACTCCGGCCCGGTGCAACTGGCCGAGGCGACGTGGGACATCGTCTACCTCGGAGCGGTGGGATCCCGGAGCCGGTGGATTCTGTCCGGCATCTGCGCGTGCGATCCCGGGAAGCTGCCTCCCTGGGCGAAGCAATCGGCCCAGGCCGGCAAGAAGAACCCGATGGATTTCTCGACCTGCACCTACGGGACGCCCGGCGAGCTCTGGACCAGCTCCGACTCCGGGGTGACGTGGGCTCCGATCAAGCAGACGAACGTGGGGCTCGTCCGGCTCGCTGCAGGGCCGACCACGAATCCCGCGACGACGGTGGTCTACGCGTTGAAGTCGACGCTGGATGGGAAGGCCACGCTGGGGGTCTTCCGGTCGCCGAATGGCGGCGCCGACTGGGTGGGGCCGGTTGGGACCCTCGTGAATCCGACGATTCCCGTCAAGAAGGACCCGGTACCCCCGGAGACCAAATCCACATCCAGCAACGACTGCCCCGACATGAACCTGGGTCACGACCAGTCCTGGTTCGACCTGTCCATTGCCGTCGATCCCGCGAACGCCGACCAGGTCATCGCGGGCGGTAGCCTTTGCGGCGTTCGAACGCTGAACGGCACCGACTGGAACCCGACCTGGGAGAACGTCTCCCACTGGTTGCCTTTCTACGGTGGCGATACCGCCGCCGGGCGCCTTCCGTACGTGCACGCCGACTACCAGGCCACCCTGGTGTCGCGCGTCGGCGGACGCTTGCGGACCTTCGCCGGGACCGATGGAGGGGTCTTCTCTTCCACCAACCTCTTCAACGCGAACACGGTTCCCACGGACGTTGTCTGGAACTTCCACAACCGCGGCATGGTCACCCACCTCTGTTACAGCGTGGGCTCCGGGGATCCGGCGACCGGTAACCCGTTCGTGGTGCTCACGGGCCTCCAGGACAACGGCGTGCGGTATCGCGACTCGACGCTCAATCCCTCCACCTTCAACCAGGTTCTCGGCGGCGACGGCATCGGCGCCGCAGTGAACACCGGAACGGGGGGCCAGTTCTACTGGGTGGCCCAGCAGTACGAACACCTGTTCTGCAAGCCGGAGAAGGATGACTGCTGGGCAGGGGGCTCCTGGACGAAGTCGAACCCCCCGCTGATCGACACAGGAAACCCCGATGAAGAAGACACCCAGCCCTTCTTCATCCGGTATTCGCCCATCCAGACCGATCCGACGGGAGCCCAATTCCTCTCCCACACCTCCTATGCCGTGTATCGGAGCGGCTACATCGACGACCCCAAGGACCCGAAGCCGACATGGGAAGCCAAGCCGCTCTACAAGACCTACTTCAGCAGTGACAATTTCGCAGACATCTACACGGTCTACGCGTCGCAGAACATCGTCGGACTGTACGGAGTCGCTGCAGGTGGCTGGGTGGCCTGGACGAGCGACGCAGGGAAGACGTGGAATCCGTCCGAGATGCTGGGTGTTGGAAAGCAGGTAGTTGCTCAGGCGACCTCGATCGTCTTTCCTCCCGTCACGCCCACGGGGGTCGATCCGGGTATGGTGTTCCTCGCGGCGAGCAAGGCATGGCTGCTCACGGACGGTGCGACGCCGGTCCCGCCCACGGTCGGACATCTTTTCCGCTCAGTGAACGGTGGCTCCACCTTCGAGCCATTCCACGGGAACGGCACGGGCTGGGACCTTCCCAACGTCCCGGTCTACGTCGTCCGGTACGATCCCGGCGATCCCTCCTCGAACACGATCTACGTCGGCACTGCCCTCGGGATGTACCGGACCGTGGACGGCGGCAGCACCTGGCGACGCTACGGCATCGGTCTGCCCATGGTCGCGGTCAACGACATCTACATCTCCCGGAACCAGAGCCTCATCCGCGTCTCCACCTTCGGACGGGGCATCTGGGAGATCTACCCGAACTCGACCGCGCCGCAGGGAGCCCTGGGCGACGGCGACTTCGACCGGAACGGACGGATCGACTGGGCGGACATCGCCGCGCTCGCATCCCGTCTAGAAACGACGCCGGCCAACAGCGTCTGGCCTACCTACAACTGGAACCTGGACCTCAGCTCGACCTCGAGCTACCCGACGAGCGTGATCGACGAGACGGATCTCACGGCCCTGATGGCCAAGTTCGGAGACCACCCATGAGCCGGACGCGTCCGCTGGCCCGCTGCCTCTCTTTCGCTACGATGTCCCTGCTCGCGATCTCCTGCAGCAGCGGTTCCACGTCCGGGCCGGCCTCGCCCAGCGCCATCGCGATCCTCTCCGGCTCCGGCCAGAGCGCGGCGGTCGGGCATGTGCTCACCACGCCGTTCGTCGTGCGGGTCACGACGGCAGCCGGAGATCCGGCTACCGGTGTGACGGTGACGTGGAGTGCGAGCGCCGGAGGAGGGACGATCCTCCCCGCCACCACGACGACGGGCTCCGACGGAACCGCGTCCGCGACCGCGACCGTCGGAACGAGGGCCGGAGCTTACGCCTTCCAGGCCACCGCGAACGGGCTGTCCGGTTCCCCGGTGAACTTCGCTGCGACGGGAAGTCCCGGCCCGGCGGCGGCGCTCGCCGCCGTGAGCGGCGGGGGACAGTCCGGCGCCATCGGCGTGCCGCTCGCGAACCCGCTGGTCGTACAGGTGACGGATGCCTACGGAAACGGCGTAGGCGGCGTGACCATCGCCTGGGCCCCCGTGACGGGTGGAGGAAGCATCGTCGTTGGGTCGCCAACCACGGCCGCCGACGGGACCGCCAGCGCCACCGGGGTTCTCGGCGGGGGTGGCCCGACGAACGTGTTCCGGGCGACCACGGGAGCCTTCGCCCCGATCGACTTCTCCGCGAACGTTTCGCCCGCGCTCTACTACACGGAGCCAGCGGCCGGCGGAAAGCTTCGGCTCGTCCGGAACGAAGCGTCCACGGCCACCACCCTTGTGCTCGACCTCGTGGCCGGCGCCGCGATGAAGGGCTACTCGACCGGGTTCAACCTGCCGATCGACGCTTCGAAAGTCTCGCTCGCGACGCCGTCGTTCGTCCCGGGGACAGCACTCGCCGCCGGGGCGCCTCCGCTAGCGGCGGGCGCGGTCCTGAAGGCGACCGGGCCTCTCGCCAACGTCCTCGTGTCCGCCCTCAGCCAGAAGGCGGCGGGCGCCGGCGCGGTGGCCACGGACGCCACCATCTCGGTGGGCCAGGTGTTCTACTCGCTGAGGCTCGACCTGAAGCCCGGCGCGACCGCCGGCGTCGTGTTCGATGGAAGCGCGCTCCCTGTGAAATTCAGCGGCGGCCTGCGGGACAAGGGCGGGACCGACGTCGCCTCGAGTGCGGACTTCCGTATCGGAAAGCTTGAGGTTCGGTAGGGCCCGAGCCAGGTTCGACATTCCGGTCCAGGAGCGGCCAGGGACAGCCGTCCCAGGACCCGGAACGTCGGAGAGTAGGTGCCCTGATCGCGAGCCCGCTCATCCGTCGCGCATGGCGCGCCACCCGTTCGTTCCCGCAGCTCCGTGCGTCGTGACTCACCCCAACCTGGACGTC
The DNA here is from genome assembly GCA_903855945.1 of uncultured Anaeromyxobacter sp. Classification (GTDB taxonomy): domain Bacteria; phylum Myxococcota; class Myxococcia; order Myxococcales; family Anaeromyxobacteraceae; genus CAIOAK01. The sequence continues at coordinate 27,677 of CAIOAK010000206.1, read as the reverse complement.
CCATGTTCCTGAAGCTCGCCTTGCCCGTCGTCACCCTCATCGCCCTGGCGGCCAGCCCGGCCGCCGCCGCGGATCCCATCGTCATCGGCCTCATCACCAAGACCGAGACCAACCCGTTCTTCGTGAAGATGAAGGAGGGCGCCGCCAGCGAGTCAACCAGGCTCGGCGCCAAGCTGCTCACCGGCGCCGGCGCCAAGGACGGCGACAACGAGGGCCAGGTGACGGCCATGGAGAACATGATCAACGCCGGCGCCAAGGGCATCCTCATCACGCCGAGCGACACCAAGGCCATCGTGCCCTCGATCCAGAAGGCCCGGAAGAAGGGCGTGCTGGTCATCGCCCTCGACACCGCGACCGAGCCGGTCACCGCCGTGGACGCGCTCTTCGCGACCAACAACTTCGACGCCGGCCTGCTCATCGGGCAGTGGGCCAAGGGCGCCATGGCCGGCAAGAAGCCGGTCATCGCCACGCTCGACCTGCAGCCCGGCATCACCGTCGGGGCCCAGCGCCACAACGGCTTCCTGCAGGGCTTCGGCGTCGCCAAGGCCGATCCGAACTCGTCCGACCTGGTGACCGCGCCCCAGGTGGTCTGCAGCCAGGACACCCACGGCAACCAGGCCGAGGGGCAGGCGGCCATGGAGAACTGCCTCAGCAAGAACCCCGACATCAACCTCGTCTACACCATCAACGAGCCCGCCGCGTTCGGCGCCTTCACGGCCGTCAAGGCCGCCGGCAAGGACAAGCAGATCGTCATCGTGAGCGTGGACGGCGGCTGCCGGGGCGTGCAGGGCGTGGTGGATGGCAAGATCGCCGCCACCTCGCAGCAGTACCCGCTCAAGATGGCGACCATGGGAGTCGAGGCGGTGGTGAACTACGCCAAGACCGGCAAGAAGGCCAGCGGCTACGTTGACACCGGCGTCACGCTCGTCACCGACAGGCCCCAGGCGGGCGTGGCCAGCAAGGACAGCAAGTTCGGCACGGCCAGCTGCTGGGGCAAGAAGTAGGCTCGCCTCACCTCGTCCGACCGGGAGAGCTCCGTGACCGCAGCCCCCACCGCCGCCGCGCCGCGCCACTCCCGGGTCATCGACCTCCTGCGGGGAGCGCCCATCCTCGGCCCCGTGGCGGCGCTGATCCTGGCGTGCATCTTCTTCGCCACGCAGACCGACCGGTTCCTGTCCGGCGCCAACTTCTCGCTGATCCTGCAGCAGGTCATGGTGGTCGGCACGCTGGCCATCGGCCAGGAGCTGGTCATCCTGACCGGGGGCATCGACCTCTCCAACGGCATGATCATGGCGCTGTCCTCGGTGCTCACCACCGGCCTCATCGCCAACTCGGGCGTGCACCCCTTCCTCGCCGTGGTCCTCGGACTGGCCGTGTGCGTGGCCTTCGGCGTGCTCAACGGCTGGCTGACGACCGCCATCGGGCTCCCCCCCTTCATCGTCACGCTGGGGACGTTCAACATCGCCTACGCCCTGGTCCGCATCTACACCACCGCCACCATCACCAGCGTCCCGGACTCGCTGCTCTTCTTCGGCAACACCTTCTCCATCGGGAGCACCGAGATCACCTACGGCTCGATCCTCATGCTGGTGCTGTTCGCCATCGCCTGGCTGGTGCTGGGCTCGACGCGGGCCGGGCGCTCCGTCTACGCCGTGGGCGACAACCCGGAGGCCGCGCGCCTCGCCGGCATCCGCACCAGCCGCGTCCTGGTGGGCGTCTATGCGATGGCCGCGCTCAGCTACGGCATCGCCGGCCTGCTGCTGGTGGCGCGCACCGGCGTCGGCGACCCGCAGGCGGGCCAGACCGGCAACCTGGATAGCATCACCGCGGTCGTGCTGGGCGGGACGAGCCTCCTGGGCGGGCGTGGCCAGATCATGGGCGCGCTGGTGGGCGCCCTCATCGTGGGCGTCTTCCGCAACGGGCTCCAGCTCATGGGCGTCGGCTCCATCTACCAGGTCCTCATCACCGGCATCCTGGTGATCCTGGCGGTGTCGGTTGACTACCTCTCTCACCGGGCCAAGTAGCGTGCCGGAGGCCCGCATGACCGCGACCACCGCCACGCCCCAGGGCAAGGTCCTCCTGGAGATGAAGGACATCGGCAAGTCGTTCCCCGGCGTCAAGGCGCTGCAGGGCGTGAGCCTGTCCGTCCGCGAGGGCGAGGTCCTGGCGCTCCTGGGCGAGAACGGCGCCGGGAAGTCCACCCTCATCAAGATCCTGTCCGGGGCCTACACCAAGGACGAGGGCGAGATCTTCTTCGAGGGCCAGCCCGTCACCATCCGCAGCCCGCAGGACGCGCAGGATCTGGGCATCTCCACCATCTACCAGGAGCCCAACCTCGCCAAGGATCTCACCGTCGCCGAGAACATCTTCCTCGGACGCCTACCGGCCAAGGGCCTGCTGGTGGACTGGGAGACGGTCAGGAAGAAGTCGAGGGAGATCCTCGACCGGCTCGGCGCGACCATCCGCGTCAACGCCATCGTCTCGACCCTGTCCGTGGCCGAGCAGCAGCTGGTGGAGATCTCCAAGTCGCTCAACCGCAAGACCCGCATCCTCATCATGGACGAGCCCTCGGCGGTGCTGGGCGAGAGCGACCTGGAGCGCCTCCACCAGGTGGTCCGCTCGCTGCAGGCCGAGGGCATCGGCATCATCTACATCTCCCACCGCATGCGCGAGATCTTCGAGCTGGCCGACGAGGTCACGGTGCTCAAGGACGGGCGTTTCGTCGGGACGCGGCGCGTCGCCGACGTGACCATGGACGAGCTGGTCCGCCTGATAATCGGTCGCGGCCTCGAGGACGTCTTCCCCAGGCGGGAGGTGGTGCCCGGCGAGGTGCTCCTCGAGGTGAAGAACCTCCGCCGCGCCCGCCTGGTCCACGACGTGAGCTTCCAGCTCCGCGCCGGCGAGATCCTCGGGTTCGCCGGGATCACGGGCTCCGGGCGCACCGAGGTGGTCCGTGCCATCTTCGGCGCGGATGCCCACGGCGGCGAGATGAGGATCTCGGGCAAGCCCTACCGGGCCAGCTCCCCGACGGAGGCCATCCGGCGGGGCATCGCGCTGGTCAACGAGGACCGCAAGGCCCACGGGCTCTTCCTGAAGCTGGACGTCACCGTCAACACCACCATCGCGGCCCTCAAGGGGCTGTGCAGGGCCGGCTTCATCCAGCGGGCCAAGGAGAAGGCCCTGGTTCAGAAGTTGATCCAGGACCTCCGGATCAAGACGCCGGGGGCCAGCTCCATCGTCCTGAACATGAGCGGCGGCAACCAGCAGAAGGTGATCATCTCGCGCTGGCTCGCCATCGACACCCGGATCCTGATCATGGACGAGCCGACCCGCGGCATCGACGTGGGGAGCAAGTCCGAGATCTACCAGATCATGAACGAGCTCACGAAGCGGGGCGTGGGCATCATCATGATCTCGTCGGAGCTGCCCGAGGTGCTGGGCATGAGCGATCGCATCCTGGTCATGCGCGAGGGGACCATCGTGGGCGAGCTGTCGCGCGCCGACGCCAGCGAGGAGGCGATCATGAAGCGCGCGGTGGGGGGCGACCTGGCCCAGGGGGCCGCGGCGCGGGCGTGAGCTCCATCCAGTTCGGAACGTTCCGTCCGTGGATGCTCGCCGAGCTACTTCCGCACCACCACCTGCGTGGTGCAGTGCGCCGCCCCGAAGCCCGCCGTCAGGTTGCGGAAGTCCATCCAGGTCGCGTCCACCCCGACCGAGGCCAGCCTCTGCTTGTATTCGTCGCTCACGCCGTCGATGGCCAGGATCTTCCGGCCGCGGACCGAGAGGAAGTTGAGGCCGTACCGGAGCTGGTCGTCGGGAGAGACGGGGATGAGCCGATAGCCGAGGGAGTCCTCGTCGACCACCCGCGGCGTGCCGTAGGCCCGAGCCTCGAGCAACTGGCTCACCGCCTGGGCGTTGGTCCGCAGCCCTGACCCTGGACGGGATCGAGGACATCCTCGAGGCGGCCACCACGCACATCCCCAAAGGAAGTCATCGCTGACCACCCCGGGATTCCCTGGGCGGAGATGCGGGGAATGCGCAACGTCGTCGTCCACGAGTACTTCGGTGTCACGGACGAGACCCTATGGACGACACCATCATCGAGCCTCTCCGCAAACTCCTCGCGGACGGCTGATCGCCATGTGCCCCACCTGTGCCCCGACCCTGCACCACGGGGCGGGATGGGCCGGAACGGGAAAGGCGAAGGGTCACGGCGAGTCGTGAGGTGACGGCTCGTCCTCGCCGAAGTAGATCTCGGTCTTGGTGGTCTTCATCGTTTGTCCTCCATGGCGGGTCCGGAAGCCGGCGCGGTGTCGAGGAGCTTGTGCCGGTTGATGTCGATGACGCGATAGATGAGATCGCCGCCGATGAAGTCGGCCACGACGATGCCCGAGAAGTCGGTGTAGTTCTCTTCGCGGAACCAGAGCGCCGCCAGCTCGTTCATGCCCATGTAGTCGATCTCGCACCAGTTCTTGTTGTACTTGCCGCACTTCTTGAACTTGGGGATCTTCAGCTCGCATCGGCGCGGGAAGTCCTTCATGGTCTTCGCCTCGGGCTCCTCCCCCTTGCAGCCCGCGATCGAGGTGGTGCGCCGGCCGTCGCCGTTGTTGGGCGACCGCTGGCCGCTGGCGACGAACCACGGGTGGACCAGGGGCACCAGGTCGCCCGACGCGCTCAGGAAGTTGATGAAGATCGGGTGCGTTTCCTGGCCCATGACGCTCCGCGCCCGTTCCAGCTGTTGCCTGATCTTGTTCCACTTCGAGTAGATCTCCCACTCGGCGTTCACGTGGAACTCGTCCTGGATCTCCATGCCCCAGGCCCACACGAGGCCGAAGTTCACGTCCTCGACCTTGTCCACGAAGTCCTTGATGATCACGACCCTGCCGCGCGTCTCGCCCAGGGTCGGGTCCCCAATCCCGCCCGAGGCCTTCCCCGGCGGGGTCCAGAACACGTCGCCGTTGTTGATGAAGTAGCTCTTGAAGACGTTGCGGAACGTCTCGTTGTCGGGCGGCATGCCCTTTCTCAAGCAGTACTGGTCCTTCTCGGAGCCACCCGACTCGTTCTTGATCCGGACGTAGACGACCTCGCGCCGGTGCGTCGCCAGGAAGTCCCTGAGCTCCCCGATGATCTCGTCGAAGGAGATTTCCTGGGGCGAGAGGCCGTGGAAGGCTTTCAGCTGGTGGCGCCCGCTGATCACGAGGCACTTCAGGCGAATGTCCAGGAACCGGACCCCTGCCTTCAGCTGCGTCGGGATGTCCATGGACTGGGTCTGCGTGACGGGGCCGCCCAGCGTGTCGTGCTTCCAGGCGGCGCTGTCGTGGGTGCCCGGGATGGAGAGCTGGCTCAGCCTCGCCGATTCCCTGAGCTCGGAAATCCAGGTCTCGGCGCGCTCCGGGCGGTTCCTGACGTTCCTGTCGTGGTTGTAGAAGTCCGAACTCGCGCCTGCCGCTTCGGGGATCTCCGGCTCGGGCTCCTCGGGGATGATGCTGGACGTGTAGCCGAGCCCCTCGGCGAACACGTCCGTCGCCGTCGCCGCCGCGTCCACCAGCGGGGTCTGGTAGCTCTCCGACGAGCTGGTGTCGTACGACGCCGTGATCACGACCTCGTCCTGGGGGATGGCGTACTGCCCCGCGATCCAGTCGATCCACGTCAGCGCGGGAGAGGTCACGCAGGCATCGATCATGCCGGGGCCCATCGACTGGCTCACCAGGCACTCGGGTGGCGCGACGGTCCCCGAGCCGGGCACCTTTCCCTGGCCCAGGAGGAAGGGCATCTCCCCGTATCCCAGCCCGACCTCGCCCAGGATCTCCCCCTCCACCGTCCCGGCACCGTCGGCCGTCAGCTTGACAAGCTGGACGGTCGTCTCCCGGTCGTCGGTGGCGAGGATGGCGTTGTAGGAGACGCTGTTCGTCGGCGTGCTCGACTGGCTGCTGCAGGCAGCCGCCGCGAGCGCCAGGGAGATGAGGCGGGCCGCGGCCGGGAGTCGTCGCTGCGATGTCATGCCACCCTCGGTCTTCTCCCCCGAACAGGATGAGTTCACCGTACACCCCCGATGGCCGTCGTGGGCCTGACGAACTTCACGTGGAGCGTCTCCACGGTGAGCATGGCTGGTGTGGTCGCTTGAACGCAACCCGGAACGCGAGCGGCGTGTCCATACGGAGAGACGCCGTCTGGCTGCGCAGGTCACCGACGGTGAAGCGTGGATGCGCCGCCGGATCCCTACAGGTTCAGGGTTCCCTTGACGCCGAACTGCAGCCAGCCGTGGAAGGCGCGATTCGCCGATTCGATGGTCACCGTGCCCATGCCGCTGTTGTTGCCGGTGCCCGTCATCGACGTGAAGGTCCCGCCCGAGTAGCCGATGTAGGGGCCGATGGCGAAGATCCTGGCGAGCGGGAAGTCCACGCCCGCCTGGAGGTTGAGGTACTCCCAGCCGCTGAAGGTGGCGCCGGCGGTCCCTCCGGGAAGCTTGGCCGACATGTTGGTCCACTCCCAGCCCGTGCCCAGGCTCACCCAGGGGTTGAACGACCCCTGAGGCAGGAAGGCGTAGGCGACCAGGATGCCGACGCGCATGTCCGACCCCGAGCAGGTGGCCGTGGCTCCGAACTCGCGTGCGCAGAACCCGGACGCGGCGAAGGCCGGATTCCACTGAAAGAAGACCCCGGCCGACAGGTTCGACGTGAAGCGATAGAGGGCGTCGATCCCGAGGGGGATGGCGCCACCCCAGGTGTCGGACATCGGTGCGGCCGCGCCCCCGTTCCCGGTCGGGATCGCATAGCCGACCTTCAGGTCCAGCGTGACCTGCGCCCGTGCGGCGCCCGCAAACGCGATCCCCGCCACCGCTGCGACCACGAGACCGATCTTCCTCATGTGTGATGACTCCCGGCCGGGCGGGGTGCCGGATCCGTCCGGGCCCGCGGCGTCTTCATGCTTGAACAGGGCATACACGTAAAGCCTCCGTCCAGAGACCCGAATGGGCATGACCCCGGCGTCGCGATCTCCTCGGGATTCCTGTGAGTCCCAAAGTGAAATGAGTCTCCACCGTTTCCCGGTTGGGGGGGACTTGACGGTGCAGGAACGCCTCCGTACCGTCGGTGGTCATCGCACCTTCGCAGGGACCGCTCCATGCCCTTCACTCGTGTGTCGCCGATCCCCATCCTCCTCGCGCTCCTCGCGCTGCCGATCGCGGGCGGCTGCGGCGGGTCCTCGGGTCCCACGATCCCTCCGACCCCTCCTCCGGTCGACTGCGCCTCCGTCGTTCCCCAGCCGACCGTCGACCAGTGCCTCGATCAGACCTGGATGGCGGGCCAGCATGCGGCCCTTCCGTCGAACTGCAGCGACCTGCTGGTGACCCGCTGCTACGCCGCCTTCGCGACGGTGCAGAGCGCCGAGCGGCTCAAGACCGCCGCCTGCGACGACTACTGGAGGCCCTGCACGCTTCCTTCCGACTGCTCCGTGGGAAGCCAGCCCAAGATCTGCAGCCGCATCGTCCTCGCGCTCTACCCGACAACCTTCCGGACGGACGGCTACGTGGGAGGAAACGAGATCGGCATGACCTGCCGGCAGTACCACGTCCCTCCCCGGCCGCAATCGGCCGTCTCGGGCTCGCCGATCGACGAGCAGCTCCAGGGGGCGATCTGGTCGCGGATCAACCCCTGGTTCGACACCCTCCAGCTCGGTCCGGCGCTGGCCTTCGACCCCACCGCCACGGCCACGTCCTCGCTGTCCACGCCGGTCGAGCCCACCAGCGTCCCGATCCCGGCGGCGCTCCAGGCGGGATCGCCCCTCACCTCGGGGGACACGGCCCGGATCGTCGCGCTGGGCTCGACGCCGGTGGTGCCGCCGGGGAAGTACTCCCTGAACGTGGGCCCGCTGGCGCTGACCTGCGTCAGCGACGGCCAGCTCCAGCCCAACGTCTCCTGGAGGTCGAACGGCTACTTCGACGATCCGTTCGGCATCCACAAGCAGGAGATCCAGGACGTCGCCAGCTGCGACGACTACGCGAAGCACAAGTACTACGACTGGGCGGTCTTCCGGATCCGGATGCAGCGGGACCTCATGGGGCTCGACGACGTCCCCGACATCCTGCGCGTGGCGGCCGCCTTCGACGCCACCGCCCGCGGCAACGTGGGCTGGCTCGTGCGGAACCAGAACGTGGTCTCCCGCTCCTGGTATCCGGCCCTCTTCTCGGTCGCTCCCAACCCGGCCTTCCCGCTCACCGCCGGGGTCGCCCGCGCTCCCAGCCTCGTGCAGGAGCTGCTCATGGGCACGAAGCGGAAGGTGGACGCAGCCAAGGCCGCGGATCACGCCCACCGCCTGATCTTCTCCGGGGCGCTCCTCGCCACCTACAGCCAGCCCTGCTCGGGCCTGGCGGGCTGCACGACCGCCACCACGAGCGAGACCTGGGCCTGGCACGGCGACAGCTACGGGGCCTACGTGAGGTACGGGATCACCGCCGTCCAGGAGGCGGTGATGCGCCTCCGCCGGGAGCAGGTGCTCGAGCTCTACGCCCGGCGGGCGCAGCTGGAGATGGCGGCGCGGCTGGCCGGCCGTGACGTGGTCACTCCAGCGCTCGACGTCCTGTGGGCGCCGGCGGTCGGGATCACCGAGACGGTGCGGGCCAGCTCGCTGGCCCGGGGCGAGCTCGCGAGCACGCTCGGCTCCATCTCCTGGAGGGAGAGGGCCTTCCTGCGGGAGCAGTTCGCCCGGGACTGGGCCGCCGTGAAGGCCGACGTCGCCTCGCGCACCCAGACCGACCTGGAGGCGCGCCTGAAGGGGCTCGACGAGCACATCGAGTCGGTGCTCACCGCGGCGTCGCAGCAGGGCTGGACGGAGCCCTTCACCAGCTGCCTCGCCGCCAACCCTCACGTGCTGTGCACGTGGCTCCCGGAGATGTTCGTAGACCGGTTCCAGGGCGTCCGGGAGGAGCAGCTCATGAACCTGCCCCCGGTGGTCCGGGCCGACTCCCCGAACGTAGGGCCCTCCGCGGACCAGCGGCGGTGCCTGGGCTTCATGCGGGGCGTGAACTTCGCCCGGCTGAAGACCAGCTTCCCCTTCGAGTGCCCGCTCAACTCGCCCGTCGGCAGCGTGAGCCAGTTCGAGGTCTGCGGTTGCACTCCGGCCCCGGCGGACGTGCACATGGCCAAGGCGCACTACCACTGCGGCGAGCTGGCGACCCCGAACGACCCCGCGACCGTCACCTATCCGGTATTCTACCCGCCCGTCAGCTACCGGGACGATCACCGGGGCATCGAGAACTTCATCACCCGCGCCGGGAAGATGGACGAGGTGGCCTTCGCCGTCGCCACCGCATTCATCCCCCAGTGCAGCACCTCCCCCACCATGACCGAGGTGCACACGGCCAGCCAGAAGTTCGGGAACGCCCTCGTCGGCGCCACGCTGGAGGAGAATTTCCTCTGGTCGAAGGACGGGCTCACCGACGCCTCCGTGCTCGAGGCCTCGGTCAGCGCCTCCTCCGTCTTCCTGAGCTCGCACTCGGAGTTCCTGCACGTCTCGGCCCACGGCGAGAGGGGCACCGGGACGACCGGTACGGGAACCATCGTGGTGCGGGTCGCCGGGGTTGACCGGACCTGGCCCCTCTCCAGGAGCACGCAGTCCAGCGAGTTCACCGGCTGGTCCGACACCTACTACTTCTCGATCGGTCCCGTTCCCATCTCGGTGTCCTACGGGGTCGGGGGAGGGTGGGGGCTCGACACCGCGGTCACCCTCGTGCCCGAGCCAGCGGTTGACGCGAGTGCCAAGGCGTTCACGAGCCTCTTCGTCGAAGGCGGCGTGGACGCAGGCATCGTGGGAGCGGGTGTCGGCGCCTCCATCGACGTCGTCGAGATCGGTCCGGTCTTCTCCGGGCGGCTGGCGATGCGGACGACCCCGCCGGGGTCGTCGGGCGGGAGCACCAGCTCGGTGGCGCTCGTCTCGAAGCTGGAGCTCGAAACGACCCTGCTCTCCGGCCGCTTCTACGCCTGGGCGAAGGTGGGCGCCTGCCCGCTCTGCAAGAAGTTCGACATCACGCTCTTCGACTGGACGGGCTTCCGGCAGGGGACGGTCATCTGGGACCGGAGCTTCAACCTCACCGAGAAGAACCTGGACAAGCTCGCGAAGTGGAGCCGGCCGAACAGCTGCACCTGATCGATGACGGACGTGACCCTTCGCAAGCACCCGGGGCGGCGGGTGGGGCTCGTCGCGGCGGGCGCCCTCCTGCTCGTGGGCATCGTCGCCACGGGCTGGTTCCTGGGGGGGCTTCGCGCGCCGCTCCGGTTCGAGCCCGGCCGGGAGTACCTCTACCGGGTCGCGTGGCGAGGCGATGAGGCGGTGGACCTGGTGGCCGCGCTCGGGGTGCAGGCCGGCGGCGGCCAGGCAGGGTCGATCCGGGCCCGGTACTCCCTCGACGGTGTGCTCCGTCTGGCGGCGCTGGGGGATCGCAACGGCGCGACCATCCTCGGTGCTTCCTTCTCCGAGGTGACGGCCGCCTCGGTCGAGGTGGGCGGGCAGCAGGCGTTGCCATCCCTCGAGGCGGCCCGGGCCCAGCTCACCGGCGTGGAGGCCGAACTGCTCCTGGGGCCGGATGGCGTCCCTCGCGAGCTTCGCTTCCCGCCCGCGGCGGCGGCCCTCTTCCGTCGCTCGCTCGTCGCCGTCCTCTCCGACGGGCGGCTCGACCTTCGGGTCGGAACGCGCGCCTGGGAGGTCCGGGAGACCGGCCAGCGAGGCGAGGCCGAGGTGTCCTGGCGGGCCAGCCGGGGCGTGACCGAGGACGTCGCGGTGAAGGAGAAGCGACGCTACCTGTCCCTCCACGCCCTGCCGCGCGGGCTCGAGGGGACGACCCAGGCGCTCGAGAGCAGGCTCGAGGCGGTTCTCTCCGGGGACGGCGAGCTGCGCCGGATCGGATCCCGGGAGCGGCTCGAGGTGAGGAACGGGGCGGGGACGGTTCTCGTCGCCTCCCGCAGCAGCCTCTCGCTCGACCTGTTCCGGGTGGGTTCGTTGCCGGCGCCGGTGGACCAGGCAGCGGGAAGGTTGTTCGCCTCGGTCGCGGGCGCACCTCCGGCGCGGCTCGACCTTCCGGCCACGGCGGAACGGGAGGAGGAGGCCCTGGCCAGGGTCGCCGGCGGATACGACCTGTCGTCCATGCTGGAGCAGCTCGAGGCGCTCGCCCCGGGGCAGCACCTCCCCCGCGACTTCATGTGGCGCGGCTCGGCGTGGCTGAAGCTCCATCCGGAGGACTGCGCACGGCTGGCGGCCCGCTTCCGCGAGCTGCCGGCGGACGGACGTCGGGGCGCGGTGACGCTGCTCGTCGCCACCGGGACACCGCAGGCGCAGGGAGCGCTGCGCGGTCTCCTCGAGGACGCCAGGCTCCGTGAGGACGACGGACGGCCCATGTGGCTCTCGACCCTCTCGTATCTCCGGGATCCGGAGCCGGCGACGCTCCGGCTCCTCGCGGACGAGTCCGCCGCCGCCGGGCCGGGGCAGGGGCCGGCGACCGCGGCCCTGGGGGCGGCGATCCACGCCGCGAAGGGGGAGTCCGCCCCGCTGGCGACCGAGTTCAACGCGCGGCTCCGCTCCGAGCTGGCGACGACCGCCGACCCCGAGCGCCGGCAGGTGATCCTCACCGCGATGGCCAACGCGGGCCGGGCCGAGAACGTCGCCGACGTCTCCCGCCACGCCGCGGACCTCCAGCCGCAGGTCCGGGCCGCCGCCGCCAACGCCGTGCGGCAGACCCAGACCGCGGAGGCCGAGGGCTTGCTCTTCGGTCTGGCGTCCGACCCGGACCGACCCGTGCAGGCCGTGGCGCTGCAGACGCTGGCCGGATACCGGATGGACGCCGCCATGCTCGAGCGGATCTCCGGGCTGGTGCAGTCCGGCGCCATCGGTGAGCTGGGCTTCCCCGACCTGATCCTGCTGGCCGCGCGGGCCCGGCAGGGCGGTTCGCCCCCCGAGGCGATCCGCGCGCTCCTCGCCGCCATGGCGGGAGCCCCGATCCGGCGATTCGAGATCCGGGAGCTCGTGGAGCGGGCGCAGGCCCAGCAGGGTTGAGGGGACGCCCCGGATCCTGGCGATTCGAAGCGGGTCACGGTCTACCCGGTCGAGAGCGAGCCCGGACGCTGGATGGAGCCCTCCGCAAGGGCCCGCCGGACACGCCCCATCCGGGTTGGGGTGTTTTCCCTACCCTCGCCCCGGAATCGTTCTCGGCGAACTGGGCAGATCTCCCAATTTCGCCGCGGCGCCGCCACGCGCATACTCCTCATCAGAAAGGGAGAACAGACCATGAAGACCATCAACGGCGGCAGCGCAGTGCAGGGCGGGTACTACCTCTCCAAGAGCAACTGGGAGATCTTCCCCATCGAGAAGGACGGCCAGAAGCTCCCCGGCGCCTCCTCCGAGCACTACGTGAAGGTCCCCACCGCGGCGGCCCTCGGCCTCATGCCGGTGCTGGGCGGCCTGATGGTGGTGTTCCTCCCCTTCATCGGTCTCTACCTCGCCGCGAAGACCGCGGTCGGCGGAGTGACCGGCGCGTTCAACCGCTCCGCGCAGGATCTGGCCGCGACCATCACCCCCGGCTGGGCCCCCGGCGCCGCGCACCTCACGGGCAAGGCCACCGAGAAGAAGGCCGAGGGCGAGAAGGCCGAGGACGAGAAGCTCGCCGAGCTCGCCAAGGAAGTGGAAGAGAAGCGCAACGCGTAGCCCGAAGGTCTCCCTTCAGGAGGGCAGCGACGAGGGGCGGCGAGAGCCGCCTCTTGGCGTTCGTGGCCGGTCCGCGACGTCCATGGTCACCGGTACCGGCTCCACGACCCTTGCTGACCTGCTCACGGAACTCAGCCGTCTACCTGAACTTCGTGGGGCACGAGCAGGAGAAGTCGCTCCAGGCGTGCCGTCCCGGGTGACCGTGGGCGGACATGGTTCGCATCGCACCGCCTCCCCCTGCATCACCGGCACGCTTGCTCGTACTGAACGCCGCAGGCCGATGCTCACTCGAAGTAAAGTTCGGCGCTGGCGAGGAGGCGGTAGACGTTCGTGGCCGGGGGTGCGCTTCAGTCGTAGCGCCTCATCGACTCGTGGAGTCGATGTCCGTCCCGGCAATTCCACGCGCGATGCGATGCGCCTCGTCCCTCCGAGGTGCTTGCTGGCATACCGTGAAAATGTCACAACACCCGACAAGTGCGGGGACGAACACGACAAATCCTGACGTACGTCGAGGTGCCGGGGAACTGGGGTGACGTCCCCGGGGTGGGACGATGAGGAGCGGCTGGCCGCGGAGGTGGCTGTGGACCGGCATCGCGCTCGGCCTCCTCAACGTCGCCGTCGCAAACGTGCACCTCGCGGGCAGGCCGATCGGGGCGTCCACCGGCTATCCGTGGGCCGCCGCGGTCCTCGCCGGGCTCCGCGACTCCCTCTACTTCCGGGAGATCGACGTGGCCGGCGCCTGGGAGCTCCTCTTCCTGGCCGGCGGGTTCGTCGGCGGGCTCCTGGGGGCGTTCGTGACCCGGTCGTTCCGCCTCCGGACCGTGCCGGCCCTCTGGGAGCGAACACGGGGGCCGGGAGGGGGACGGCGACTGGCGTGGGCCTTCGCCGGCGGTTTCGTCCTCGTGCTCGGAGCGCGGCTCGCCGGTGGGTGCTCGAGCGGCCACGTTCTCTCCGGTGGGATGCAGCTCGCAGCGAGCAGCCTCCTCTTCGCGGTCTTCGTTCTCCTCTCCTTCGTCGTCACGGCCCGATGGTTCTATGGAGGCGCACGATGATCGTCGCCTTCCTCGCCGGCGTCGTCGTGGCGCTCCTCATCCAGCGGGTCGGCATCACCCGCTTCGACCGCGTGGTCGGCTTCGGCCTCCTGGAGGACTTCGAGGCCCCGAAGACCGTCCTCGTCGCGGTGGGCGTCTCCTCGATCCTCTTCCTCCTCGAGTTCCAGCTCGGATGGGCCGTGCTGAACGTGAAGCCGCTGATCGTCGCCGGCGTGGTCGGCGGCGGGATTCTCTTCGGGGCCGGGATGGCGGTGCTCGGCTATTGCCCGGGAACGATGCCCATGGCGCTCGGCGAGGGGAGCCTCGACGCCGGCGCCGGGATGGCGGGCGGCCTCCTCGCGGGACTCGCCTTCACGGAGGCCTACCCGCGCCTCGCACCGCTCCTCGGCCCCGATCTCGGCGACGTGAACCTGTACGCGCGGAGCGTGGGCGCCACCTGGGGCTGGGTCTCGCTCTTCTCCGTCGCCTGCCTCGCCGCCGCGTTCCTCCTCGACCGCCCGAGACCCATCTCGCCCAGCCCCGACTCCCGCGCAGCTATCTGATACGTCGTGGTGGGGAGGTTGATGTCGTTGCCGTGGTCGTGTCCGGCATTTCGAGGTAGAAGGCGAGCGACTTGGGGTACCGAATGCCCACTGGAGGGGATTTCTCTGCCCTTGCTCAGGTCCAGGAAGCGACTCGCAGCTGGAGGAGGCACCGATGAAGAGCTCGCCCCGGGGTAGCACCATCGCCGCTCCGATGATCATTTCGCTCGGTCTCCTCGCAGCCATCGCATTGTCGGCCTGCGGAGGTGATGCCGGTGGTGGTGCGACCGCCCCTGGCGCGCCGACGAGCGTCGTCGCCGTTGCGGGTGTCCGCGGCGCGGCCGTGTCCTGGACGGCTCCGGCCTCGAACGGCGGCAGCAATCTCACCGGCTACACGGTGGTCATCGCCCCCGCGTCACCTTCTGCCGTGGTGACCGTCACGGGAACCAGCGCGACGGTGAGCGGCCTCGCCAACTCCACGGCCTACACCTTTGCCGTCACGGCCACGAACGCGGCAGGCACCGGACCCGCGTCCTTGCCCTCCACGCCCGTCACGACACCCGACGTGCCCGGCGCCCCCACGGGCGTCACGGCGATCGCCGGAAATGCTTCCGCCACCCTATCCTGGACGGCTCCCTCCTCGAACGGCGGGAGTGCGATCACGGGGTACTCGGTCACCGTCTCTCCGGTCGCCCCATCGGCGGTGTTCACCGTGACGGGCACCACGGCTACGGGGACGGGCCTCACGAACGGCACGGCCTACTCGTTCCAGGTTCTCGCCACGAACGCAGTGGGCAACGGCCCCGCGAGCGCATCGTCCAGCGTCGTGACACCGATCGGGGCGCCGACTTCGCTCGCCTACTCGACCAACCCTGCCATCTACACCGTCGGCGTCGCCATCTCCCCGAACATTCCCTCGAGCAGCGGTGGAGTGGTGGCATCGTATTCGGTCTCGCCTTCGCTGCCCGCTGGCTTGAGCCTGAACACTGCGTCCGGGGTCATCTCCGGAACGCCCACCGCGCCTGCGACGTCGGCGACGTACACAGTCCGGGCGACGAACGGCTCGGGCTTCGCCGAGGTGGGGCTCGTCGTCACGGTCGCCAGCGGTTCGAAGAACGTCCTCATCTCCTGGAACGGGAGCAAGGAGAGCGGCGTCAACAAGCCGGGAGGCGGCTATCGGGTGAACATCGCCGGCAGCCCGTCGGTGGACGTTCCATTCGTGTCCGGCTCCGCAGCCCCCACGTCTACGACCGTCCCTCTCCCTGCCGGCACCTATACGGTCACGGTGTCGTCCTACGCAGCACTCGACATCCAAGGTGGAACCTCGGGCACATTCAGCACCCCGAGCCAGGCCATCAGCGTCACCGTCCCGTGAACGAGGAGACACGACCATGACGATCCGAACCTTCGCATCGCTCCTCCTCTCCCTCTCCCTCTTCTCCGCCCCGGCCTCGGCTGCCAGTTCCCCGGGGACCGACGACGGGCAGGCGGCCTTTGTACCCGGACAGGTGCTGGTGAAGTTCAAGGCCGAAGCTACCGCCACGTCACGTGGCGCCATCCTCGCGCGGCGCGGCCATGCCCTCATCCAGGACCTGGACGTCCGCAATTTCGCCGTCGTCCGCGTGAGCGCGGGCCAGTCGGTGGAAGCCGCCGTCGCAGCGTACCAGGACGATCCCGCCGTCGAGTACGCACAGCCCAACTACATCTACAGCGGGCAGAAGGTGCCGAACGACTCCATCTATGGACAGCTCTGGGGCATGAAGAACCGCGGACAGACCATCACGAACGCCTTCACCCAGCCGCCGGGGTCGCCGCTCTCCTACGACGTCAACTATCCCGGCTCGAACCCGGGCACGGCGGGCAGCGACATCAACGCCGAGCTGGCCTGGAACGCCATCACCGACTGCAGCAGCGTGGTCGTGGCGGTGGTGGACAGCGGCGTGAACTACGACCACCAGGACCTTGCCGCGAACATGTGGAGCAGCACCGCGTTCCCGAAGCACGGCTACAACTTCGTGGACCACACCGACGATCCCATGGATCTGCATGGGCACGGCACCCACGTCGCAGGCACCATCGGCGCGGTGGGCAACAACAACCTGGGCGTGACCGGCGTCTGCTGGAAGGCCTCCATCATGGCCGTCCGCGTGCTCGACGCGACCAACCATGGCAACACGGCCAGCTTAATCTCCGGCATCAACTTCGCGGTCGCCCAGGGTGCCAAGGTCATCAACATGAGCATCATCGGATACAACCCCTTTGATCAGGCTTACAGCGAAGCGGTGACGCGGGCCCGGGATGCCGACGTCGTCATCGTGGTCTGCGCGGGAAACGACCGGAAGAACAACGACGCCGCGGGCACGAACGCCTATCCATGCAACTTCACACAGCCGAACCTCGTCTGCGTGGCCGCCCTCGACCAGAAGTACGCCCTCGCTGGCTTCTCCAACTGGGGCGTCACGAAGGTCATGATCGGCGCTCCGGGCACGAACGTCGTGAGCACCTGGCCAGGGACGAATGCCGACGTTGACTACCCGATCCCGAACCCGCTCACGCCCGACTGGTCCACCTCGACGACGACCTCCGGGGGCTGGAGCTCCACGACCGCCACAACCGCCAAGGGGCCGCTCCAGATCCTGGCGGACCCATCGACCTTCCCGACCGGCACGTACCGCGAGAAAACGGACGACCATGCGTGGAGCGGGCTCCCGATCGGGCCGGCGGACGCAGCGTTGCTGAAGTACGTCATCGCCGGAGAGGTACCGTACGCCGGCTTCTTCCGGGCCGCCTACGCCGCGGGGGAGACCGCAAGTGACCCGTTCGATGGCAGAACCCCCTTGATCGAGCGGACCTACTGGGAGTGGCCCGAGTCCAACCTCGAGGACTCCTGGAGCGCGAGCTTCGATGTGAAACGGTGCATCTCGAGCCCGGCCTGCACCATCGGATTCCAGCTCACGTCCGCCGACGGCCCCACCGCCAAGGGGATCGCCGTCGGCAAGGTCCGCGTGCAGACGCTCGCGTTGAACAACACGAGCTACAACACCATCGACGGGACCTCCATGGCCTCGCCGCACGTGGCCGGGGTCGTGACCATGCTCCGGGCCTACAACCCCCGCTACAACTACGCGGACGTCGTGGAGGCCGTGAAGGCGGGCGGACGGAGCGTGCCGGCCCTCGTCGGGAAGACCATCACCGGCAAGGCCCTGGACGCCATCGGGACCATCTCCTACCTCCAGCCGATCACCGGGGTGACGGCGACCGTCCAGTAGGGGTCCTGCGACCACTTGCCACCATCGGGGGAGGGGACGCCCGTCTTGGGTAAGCCCCGAATGGATGCTGGCCGGGTACCGGGTGGGAACCCTACCGTGCCGTCCGGCATCCACCGAACCACGAGGGGGTCATGATGGCGAACGGGAATCGGCAGCTCATCCTGGGAGTGGGTGCGCTCGCATTCTTGACGGCGGGCTGCGGAGCCACGTCGTCGGCGGAGCACCCGGCATCCGCCGGGGATGGAGGGAATTCCAGCTTCGTCGTCGTGGCGAATGGTCCGGTGTCGGTGCCCGCTCGGACGATGCTGCGACCGGGCGACGTGGCCGGAACCACCGCCCCGACGATGAGGGAGCGCGGCCAGACCCCGATCGTGGGCCTTCCCGCCCAGGCCGAGGTGGCACGTCCCACGAGCGCATTCACGGGGCCGCAGGCGCCGATCTCCTTCGGCAAGGCGTTCGACGGAATCGGCGTCGGACTCGCCAGCTTCGTCCCCGGGGTCATGCCGCCGGACACGACGGGAGCGGTGGGCAAGGACCACTACGTCCAGATGGTGAACGCGGCCTACGCCGTGTTCAACAAGGAGACGGGGGCGCTGATGGCGGGGCCGTTCGACATCAAGAGCCTCTTCAAGGACCTCCCCGATTCAAACGGCATCGACCTGTGCAAGACGAACAACAACGGGGACCCGTCGATCGTCTACGACCACCTCGTAGACCGGTGGGTGCTCACCCAGTTCGCCTGGAGCAACACCATCGCGAACGGCTTCTTCGAATGCGTCGCGGTTTCCAAGACCGGTAACCCCACGGGCGAGTACTGGGCCTATTCGTTCAAGTACGACACCCTCTTCGTCGATTACCCCAAGGTCGCGCTGTGGACCGACGCCTACTACGTCACCTACGCGCTCTACGACGTCCCGGGGGCGACGGGGAAGTTTCAAGGGGCACGAATCTGCGCGCTCGACCGGACCGCCATGATCAACGGAAATCGCCCCGTTCGCTCGGCGTGCCTCGATCGGCCGAAGGACGAGAACCTCCTGCTCACCGCGACCCTCGATGGACGGACGCTTCCGCCGTCGGGCTCTCCGGCCTTCGCCTATGGACTCAAGGACGTGACGTCCCTCAACCTGTATCGGCTCCGTGTGAACTGGACCGGGACCGGGACCCTGCAGCTCGTCGGAGACCCGGTGAAACTGACCGTGCAGCCCTTCACCGCGGTCTGCGACGATCCAGCCGGAAGCTGCGTGGACCAGCCCAACACCGCCCAGACGCTCGACGCGCTGGCCGGCCGCCCCATGGACCGGTTCGCCTACCGGAACTTCGACACCCACGAGTCGCTGGTCGCCAACCACACCGTGGGGGCCAGCGGCGCCGCCGGCGTGCGCTGGTACGAGATCCGGAATCCCTCGGGTACTCCCACCGTCTACCAGCAGGGGACCGTGACGCCGGACGCCAAGTACCGCTGGATGGGAAGCATCGCCATGGACAAGTTCGGGAACATGGCGGTCGGCTACAGCCTGGGAAGCAGCTCGCTCCCACCCAGCATCGCCGTGTCGGGACGACTGCAGGCAGACCCCGTGGGGACGATGCCTCAGGGGGAGACGAGCATGCTGGACGGTTCGGGCGTGCAGGAAGGGTCGGTGCACGCGTGGCGGTGGGGAGACTACTCGTCCATGACCGTGGACCCGGTGGACGAGTGCACTTTCTACTACACGAACCAGTACCTGCGGACGACGGGCAACTTCAACTGGAGCACCAAGATCCGGAGCTTCTCCTTCCCGGGCTGCGTCCAGGCCGCCGACTTCACGATCTCGGCGACCCCTGTGACCATGTCGCTCGGCCAGGGCGGGTCGTCGCAGAGCGTCATCGCGACCACGAAGGTGGGGCCTGCGAGCAACGTGACGCTCGCCGCGACGATCTCGCCCTCCGGGGCCGGGATCACGGCCACCCTCGACAAGACGTTCGTGGCCGCGGGCGACACGGCGGTCCTGACCGTGACCACGTCGGCCACCGCGACGGCGGGGAGCTACTCCGTGACGGTGACCGGAACGGGACCGGACGGTGCGCCCGTGCACACCGCTGCGGTGACCCTCACGGTCTCGTCGCCTCCGGCTCCGACTCCGGCCAAGAGCGGCGGATGCTCGTCCACCGGGAGTGCCGCGGGTTCCGTGCTGCCTCTGCTGGCATTCATCCTCGTGTGGCGGCGCCGCCGGACGGGTGCAGGGACGGGTAGCGCTCGACCCTGACCGCCTCGCCCAGGTCCTCGAGCGGAAGCGCCACGTGACGATGGTGAGCGCGCCGTCCGGCCAGCGATGCTCACTCGAAGTAGAGCTCCGCGCTCGCGTACTGTGGTCGGTCGCCCGAGTCGGAGGTCCCGCCGACGAGGAGCACCGCACCGCTACCCAGCCGCGTGGCCGTGTGGTTCATCCGCTTCGAGACCATGTTCCCGGCCTCGGAGAAGGTTCCCGTGGCGGGGGCGAATAGTTCGGCGCTCGCGGTGACCTGGCCATCCGGTGCCTGCCCCCCTGCCAGCAGCACCTTCCCTCCGGACAGAAGCGCAGCCGCATAGCTGTAGCGGGCGGTGAGCATCTCCCCGGTCGGTGCAAATCCCCAGGTAAGGCTGTACAGATCCGCCAAGTCGTTCGGAGCGCCGTCGAAAGGCGAGTCGCTCCCGCCCGCAATGAGCACCCTTCCGTCGGGCAGGAGGACGGCCGGCGCAAACATGAACACGTGCGGGGGGGGGATCGTTCCTGCGTAGGTGAAGAGGCCGGTAGCAGGGTCATACATTTCGGCGTTGGCGATGTAAGTGGAAGACCCGCCCCGTGCTCCCCCCGCCACGAGCACCTTGCCGTCGGAGAGCAGCGTGGCGGAATGCCCGAAGCGTCTGCGGGCCATGCCACCCGTGTTCGTGGAGGTTGCCGTTCCTGGGTCGTACAATTCGGCATTCAATCGCTCGTCGCCGTCGCACTGCTCAAAGCCACCCGCCACGAGAACCTTCCCGTTCGGGAGCAGCGTGGCGGTGTGATAGGCATGCGGGCAGTTCACGCTTCCCGCTGCAGTGAACTGTCCGGACGCCGGGTCGAAGAGTTCGACGCCACGGGGGGTATTCCCGACGGCGTCGAGGCCACCCACCACGACCACCTTCCCGTTCGGGAGCAGCGTGGCGGTGTGATTGCGGCGCTCAACCGTCATGCTCCCGACCGGGGCGAAGAGACCGGTTGCGGGGTCGAAGAGTTCGGCGCTTGCGGTCGGGTCGAAATTGCTCCGTCCACCGACGACCAGCACCTTGCCGTTCGGGAGAAGCGTCGCGGTGAAGTTGCTCCTCGGTACGCTCATGCTCCCCGTGGCGACGAACCCCGGCACGCCCATGACCACGGAGGCGGTCGCGATGCCCGAGCCGTTCCATCCGGAGACGGTGTACGGAGTCCGTGCCGTCGCAGTGGTCGGCGTGCCGCTGATGACTCCCGTCGTCGCGTTCAGCGCGAGGCCGGCTGGGAGTGTCGGCGAGACGGTGTAGGAGGTGATCGCTCCACCGGTGCTGGTCGGCGTGTTGGGCGTGATGGCCGTCCCCACCGTGTAGATGCCCGGGTTGGTGGAATAGGTGAGGCCCGCCGGGGCCACGTCCTTCACGGTGATGTAAAGACTCGCGGTCGCGCTTCCCCCGGAGTTGGTGGCGGTGACGGCGTAGATGACCGTGCCGGTCAATACGGTCGGCGTGCCGCTGATGACGCCCGTGGTGGTGTTGAGCGAGAGGCCCGCCGGGAGGGCGGGGGACACGGCGTAGGACGCCACGGCGCCGCCCGTGCTCGAGGGCGTGTTGGGCGTGATGGCGATCCCCTTCGTGTAGAGCACGGCGCCGTTCGAGTAGGTGAGACCCGCCGGAGCCGCGTCCTTCACGGTGATGGACAGGCTCGCGGTCGTGCTTCCCTCGTAGTTGGTGGCGGTGACGACGTAGGTGGCTGTCGCGGCCAGGACGGTGGGAGTGCCGGAGATGATGCCGGTCGAGGCGTCGAAGGCGAGGCCGGCCGGGAGGGAAGGGGAGAGCAGGTAGGAGACGACGGCGCCGCCCGTGCTGGTCGGCGTGTTGGGCGTGATGGCGACGCCCTTCGTGTAGACCGCCGGGTTGGAAGAGTAGGTGAGCCCTGCCGGGGCAAAGTCCTTCACGGTGATGGACAGGCTCGCGGTCGTGCTTCCGCCGGAACCGGTGGCGGTGACGACGTAGGAGGCGACCGCGGCCAGGGCGGTCGGAGTTCCGGAGATGACCCCCGTGGTCGCGTTCAGCGCCAGGCCCGCGGGGAGGGTGGGCAACACAGCGTACGACGAGATCGCACCACCCGTGCTGGTCGGCGTGTTGGGCGTGATGGAGACGCCCTTCGTGTAGACCGCCGGGTTGGAAGAGTAGGTGAGGCCAGCGGGCGCGGTGTCCGCGGTGCTGCCGCAGGCTGCGAGCAGGCCGGTGGCGAGGAGCGCTGCGAGGATTCCGGGGCGATTCAACATTGGGCTCTCCTGTCGTGAGCAGCGGCCCCCGCGTTCCCCCGAGCGCGGTGACGAAGATACTTTCTGTGAACAGGATGGTCACCGAACGTTCGCCCGCGCTACGCCCCAAATGACGAGCCGGCTCCTGGTCCACTCGCCGTGTGGCACGATAAGTGAGGCTTACCGTGTCAATCCGCTTACACCTACAGATGCAGATTGCTCTACTCAATTGGGTCTCTGGCGCGCCCCATCCGCCAGCCCCATGCTGTCGGTGAGTGGGGCGGAGTGCCGTATCCGTGATGGGCGGCGGAAGGATCTCGTCATGAATACCAGGAACGGGACGATGGCCATCGCCGCAGTGGGCCTCCTGCTCATCGGGGCCTGCGCCCAGTCGGGCAGCACCCCCGGCGGCCAGACTCCCGAGGTCATCACCGAGAGCGATCTGATCTCGGACCCGTCGCTGGTCGTCCAGCCCGGCCAGTCCGCGATCCTGTACCTGGAACCCCAGGACGCCACTTCCACGGAACCCGACAGCGGCCCACTGGGAGTGGACAGCTTCCGGTTCGCGGTCGATGTCGCGCAGAGCATCGTCTACTCGCTCGACTCGCTCGACATGTCCGGGACCATCGGAAGGGTGGAGGTCTCCGACGTGGGTGGAACCGTGAAGGTGCTGCTCACGCCCGCATCCCCGTACACCACGGTCACGCTCCCGGTGGGGGTCTACACAGCATCCGTCTACTCGGGCTACGTCTCGACGACGAGCACCACGCAGGGCTGGCGACCGGTGTACTTCTACTCGGTCCCAGTCCTGCAGGACCCGGCGGCCGCTGCTCCCCAGATCGCGGCGCTCCACTTCTTCAGCGGCACGCGATGCGAGGCATGCAGTCTGGCTGGCGCGGACCTCTCCGACGTCGCTCTCACGATGAACGTGCTCTCGTACACGGACCTGAGTGAGGCGAACCTCCGTGGCGCGGACCTCTCGCAGGCGAACCTCACGGGCGTGAAGCTCGTGGGTGCCGACCTGACCGGGGCGACGCTCCGTGGCGCGGACCTCTCGGTGGCGGACCTCACGGGAGGGGCGCTGGCCGGTGCAGACCTCACGTTTGCCACGCTCTCCTGGGCGACCTGGATCGACGGAAGGACGTGCGCGGAGGGCTCGGTGGGACAGTGCCTGGCCACGGTGCCGGTCGGCGCACCCGTATCGGCTCAGGCTGCCGGTGTGAGCACGGCTGCCGCTGCTTCAGGTTGTCCGGGCACGCTCATGCCGGGTTCGGCCCGTTGGTGCGACCTGAACGACGGGACGATCCTGGACATGACAACGGGGCTGGCCTGGCTGAAGAACGCGAACTGCTGGGGAAAGATCACCAAGGGCGACGCGGACCAGAAAGTCGCTCTTCTCGGCAATGGTCAGTGCGGGCTCACCGATGGCTCGGTCGGCGGCGAGTGGAGGATTCCCGCCGCGAATGAACTGAGAGGTCTCAAGACGGGGCCCGAGTTCGTCTCGACGTATTCCCTAAATCTCCACCCAATCAACTCAAGGGGATTCATCAATCTGGCGAACTCCTGGTACGTGTCGTCGACGTACAGTGACCCGGATTGGTTCACAACCGTGCAACTGTCCTTCTGGAATGACTTCGATGGCTGCGGCACCACGATCCATCCGGTCCTCCCCGTGCGGACGTGGTCGACGCCGAATGGGGTCGCGGACCTCTCCTCGGGACGTGGCTTTTCTATCTCCCCCTCGAACGCCCCATCTCGCCCCCTCACGCAGAACCTCTGGCTCATCTGGGCCAACGCCGCCTACGTGGTCCTCTGGGACTGGGACGCAGGCTCCACGTCGAACCGCATCTGGTACTTCGAGCCGGACGGGACGGGCTACTTCCGCATCTACGACAGGGTCGGCATCCAGGCGTGGCGCTACCTCGCCGTGAAGAACGACGAGCGGCAGGACAACGCCGACGTGATCGCCTGGCCGGACCGTGGCGGCAACAACCACCGGTGGCTTCCCGTCCGGATGAGCGGCAACGTCACGATGTTCCAGAGCGCGAGCAGCGGGAAGTGCCTCGACATGCGAAACGGCGGGACCGGGAACGGCAACGCGCTCGTCCAGAACACCTGCGACCCCAACAGGGCCAGCCAGCAGTGGGTCCTGAAGTTCAGGACGCGATGACCGTGCAAGAACCCTGGCACCGAGGCCGCTCCGAGCCCAGAATGCCCGGAACCCCGAGGTCAGCGACCCGCCATGACGAATCCCCCCGCCGCCCCATCCGCCACGCTCCTGCAGATCTTCCGCGAGTTCCTGCTCATCGGGGCGACCAGCTTCGGAGGGGGTGTCGTCGCCTACCTCCGCAGCGGCCTCGTCGAGAAGCGCGGCTGGCTGGACGACCGCTCGTTCGTGGAGCTGCTGTCCATCAGCCAGTCGCTCCCCGGCCTGAATTCCACGAACATGGCCATCCTCGTCGGCGACCGGCTGAAGGGGACGCGCGGAGCGCTCGCCGGCTTCGTGGGGATCTGCCTGCCGGGCGGCATCCTCATGCTGCTCGTGGGCATGCTCTTCCACGAGCACGGGGACTACCCCCTCGCGACGGCCGCCCTGAAGGGCGTGGCCGCCGCTGCGGTGGGACTGATCCTCGCCACCGCGCTGCAACTCGGCAGGAAGTCCCTCGGGCACGTCGCCGACGTCGTCTTCGTCGCCGTGGCCGTCATCGGGGTGAACCGGTTCCACCTCTCGGTGCTGACCGTGCTCCTCGTCGTCGGAGTGCTCGCCACCCTCTGGTACCGGCCGCGCCCCGCGGGGAGCGCGCCATGAGCCAGATCCCGGCGCTCGTGCGGGTGTTCGCCTACCTGTCGCTGCTCACGGTTGGCGGGGGCATGGCGGCGTTTCCGGAGCTGAAGATCCTCACCGTGGACGTGCACCACTGGCTCACGTTTCCGCAGCTCATCCACCTGTACAGCCTCGGGCAGATGGCTCCCGGGCCGAACATGATGATGATCGTCGCCATCGGCGAATGGGTGGCGGGGCTCCTCGGCGCGCTGGTGGTGGTGGTCGCCTTCTTCGGCCCCACCTCGATCCTCGCGCTGCTCGTGGGCCGGCTGTGGATCCGTCTCGGGAAGTGGCCGTGGCGCGAGTCGATCCAGCTGGGGCTCGCGCCCGTCTCCATCGGGCTGCTCCTGGCCGGATGCCTCTCCTTCGCCCGGGAAGCGGTGGTGGGCCTCGAGACGGCGTCCATCGCCGCCGCCACGTTCCTCATCCTGCTCAGGTGGAAGATCAACCCGGCGCTCCTGATCCTCGCCGCCGCCGTGGTGGGCGCGCTCACATTCTAGCGGGGAACGTCTTCTCCGAGGCGTGCCCCCAGACGTCGCGCACGATCACCTCGATGACGAGGTCGCCCGTCACCGGCTGCATCCGCAGCCGCGGCATGGAGGAGGCCGGGAGCGGGACCGGCTTGCCCGGTTTCACCGCGCGTCCATCCACCGACTGGAGGACGGGGACGAGCGACCAGGCGTCCGCGAAGGCCTCCGGGTCCCAGGCGGCGGAGCGCTCGTCGGTGAAGACCAGGATGCTCTGGAGGCTTCCGGACGAATCGAAGAACGCCCGGATCTCCTGGGGCTTCCCGTCGTCGTTCGTGAGGTACTTCCCCTTCCGGTCCTTGAGGTACGCAGGCAGGCCCTGCAGCGGAGCGGATTGCCCCGGGACGAGGAAGAGCGGCTCGGCGCTCACGGGGACTCCCTTGCCGTCCTTGCCGACGAGGACCGGGACCTTGCCGTCCCAGGCGTAGCTCGTGGTCTTTCCCGGAGCGATCTGCTCGTTCCAGATGCCGCCCAGGCGGTATGCATTCCCGTCCGGGTCGCGACGGGCCACGAAGGCGATCACGTCCACGACCCCTTCCGAGGTCGGCGTCACCTCGATGCGCGTGGTGCCGGGCTTCGGGGAGGAGACCTTGGCCTGGAACGCGGGCGGGTCGTCCTCGCCCGCCGCGTCGAGGGCGGAGAGGACGCGCCCCCATCCCACCTCCCGGTCCCAGGAGAGCTGGGAGTAGCGCGACTGCATCGCCCGGTCCCACGACTCCCCCCGGTTGCCGGCGATCTGGAGCGCCGACTGGCCGGCCGCCGCACGCAGCGTCCCGAGCGAGGTCCGGATGGTTGCGTCCCGGAGCGATTGCTGCGCCTTGGTGGCCGCGGCCGCGACCTCCGGATCGCTGCGGATCGTCGCGAGGAGCCCCAAGAACTGCCCCGCGTCGAGGAAGTTGGAGGCGAACTCGAGGGTCCACGCTCCGTACGGAGGGGACGTGAGCGCATGGGCTCGCGCGACCTCGGTCCAGCTCAGCGTGTGGCTGCGCAACATGAGGTCGGCGAGGGCCTTCATGTCGCCGGCGAAGCGGGCGAACCGCTCCATGTCGAAGGCGCCCCGGGCGCGCAGGAGTCGCTCGCTCGCCCGGTCGGTGTCCACGTGGGTGGCCTCCCAGGACTGGAGGTCCATCACGGCGTGGTGGGAGGTGGAGACGTCCGGGCTCGCCGACAGGAGGGTGAGGATCCCGGCGCGGCCGAGCTCGCTCGCGTCCACCTCGGCATCCGCGATGATGACCCGGGCGAGGTCGCGGAACTGCCAGAGGACCTCGGCCCCCGCCATGAGGCAGGCGTCGAAGACGAGGAGGTCGAGCCTGGAGCCCTCCGGCAGCCCGGCATCCCGCATGCCCGAGCGGATCGCGTGGGCCATCTCCTCGATCTCGAGCCCCCGGGTGACGTCGAGCGTCCCGTCCTGACGGTCCCAGCCGAATCCCGCCCACGATCCTCCGTGGCCGTTCATGAAGACCGCGTGACGGCGTGCCGGGTAGTCGCGGAAGGTCCGCGCCACCCAGGCCCGGAGCACCTCCGGCTCGTCGAAGTTCTGTTCCGGGGCCTCCGCCACGAGGATCGGCTTCTTCCCGCCGCCCTGGATGCGCAGGTACTGGGTCCCGGCGGTGATGGGCTTTCCGCGGGCGGGGTCGAGCACCTGGGTACTGGCGTCACGGCAGACGTTCCCGGCGCAGTAATCGGCGGCCACGAGGACGTTCACGTTCGTGCCGAGATCGGCCTGACCCATCTCCTCGATCGCGTCGATGAGCTGCGCAGAGAGGTCGTTGTCGCCGTGGCCGTAGACGAAGATGGTCCACTCGGCGATGGCGGGAGGAGCGTTCTTCGCGCTCCCGGGAGCGCCACGCGCCACGCCGGCGAGCCCTGCCACGAGGAGTGCCGCTGCTGCGAGCCCTGCGCCGACGCCGCGCCTGGCCCTGCGATTCGAGGTCCCTGGATCGTTCATGCGGTGCACGCCGGAGCGTCACACGAGGGGGTGGCGGCGGCAAGCGGCAGATGTGAGCCCGCACGACCTTCACCTGGGTGTCGTCTTGAGCACCGGGTCCACCCGAGGAGAGCCCGCCGGACACGCCCCATCCGGGTTGGGGTGTTTTCCCTACCGCCGCACCGGAATCGTTCTCCGCGAACTGGGCAGATCTCCCAATTTCGCCGCGTCGCCGCCGCGGGCATACTCCTCGTCAGAAAGGGAGAACAGACCATGAAGACCATCAACGGCGGCAGCGCAGTGCAGGGCGGGTACTACCTCTCCAAGAGCAACTGGGAGATCTTCCCCATCGAGAAGGACGGCCAGAAGCTTCCGGGCGCCGCCTCCGAGCACT
>CAIOAK010000205.1 GCA_903855945.1 uncultured Anaeromyxobacter sp. | reverse complement strand
GTTCATCACGGGCGGGCCGCCACCGCCGCCGGGCCCGGGGGCGGCGGCCACGAGGAGGCTCACCGCGGCGGTGCTGCTCCCCCCTGAACCGGTGGCCGCCAGGGTCACGCTGTACGTGCCGGCCGTGGCATACGTGTGGCTCGGGTGCTGTGCGGTGCTCGTCGTCCCGTCCCCGAAGTTCCAGGACCACGAGCTGACGACCCCGGTCGTACCATCGGTGAACTGAACAGCCTGGCCGGCCGCGGGGGAGGTGGGACTGGCACGGAAGGAGGCGACGGGCGCAGCCACCGAACTTCCGGTCGCGCCCCCGCATCCGGCGATGACGAGGAGCGCCGCGCCCATCGCCAGGAGGCGCCGCGTGAACCGGTTCAACTTCTTCGAGTGATCCGTCCGAGCCATGGTTGCACCCCGTTGCCGTTGGAATTTCACAGGGAGCTTCTGCAAGGGGTGTTCCACGCTCGAGTTGGCGCGTTTCCTGGAAACCTACATTCGCCGACGACTGCGAGACCTGCACCTGGGCTGCCGAATCGGCAGGAGCGACCGCGTGGTTCACGAGGTACCGATCCGGCGAGGCCCTGGGGAACCCGGACCTTCGCTGCGGGTGAGTCGTTCGAGTCAGGTGACCGCTCCAATTCCTGTGGAATTCCCGCCCGCGTCCTGCAAGGCTCGTTCTCATCGCCACCCGCACGGCCCACCGGTACTCCACGAGGAACCGCTGCGGGTTTCGCACGAATCGTGCGGAATCCGCACGGCGCCCCCCGTGATTCCCTCGCCGGACACCGCGCACGATTCGTGCAACCGCAACTCCGAAGGAGAATGGCATCCGCCGTGACCCGGACTTCTCGCGCACACTGGCTCGTCCTCGCCCTTCCCGCTGTCGGGGCAGCGGTGATGCTCGTCGTGGTGTGGCTCGGATGGGTGCAGAGCCACCGTTCGGCGGAGATGGTCCTCCGGGGTGAGGCTGCGCTTCTCGTGGAGCGGGTGAGCCGCTCGGTCCGAGATCAAGCGTCCCCTGTGACGGACGAGGAACTCCGCGACGTCGTGCGGGGGGAGTCTCGCGCCGGACTCCTCTTCGCGGCGGCGGTCCGCCCCGACGGCGAGGTGGTGGCTCGCTCCTCCGACCTTCCTCCCGGTTTCGACTCGGTCGCCGACCTCCGCCCGGGAGACTTCCGGACGGACGGCCACCGCGCGTGGGCGCGATCCCAGAATCTGCAGAACCGCGGCCGACCGCAGCGGGACAGGGCCAATCGACCGCCGCGCGACGACCAGCGCCCTCCCCGCGACGACCGGGGTCCTCCCTCCGATGACCGCCGCCCGCCTGGCGACGACGAGCGCCCCTCCCCGGGCGGGGATCGCGCACCCGCCATCTCGCTGGTCGTCCTGTTCGAGCCGGCCCTCGTCACACGGGTAGACCGGGCCGCCGACGCCACGGCCGTGGCCGGGATCCTCGGCGCGCTGGGACTGCTTCTGCTCGGCGCCCTGGCGCTCCGGCTCCTGCGCAAGAACGAGGAGGCGCTCCGCCGGCTCGAGCAGGAGAAGCGTCTCGCGAGCCTGGGCGCGATGTCCGCGGTCGTGGCCCACGAACTCCGCAACCCGCTCGCGGCACTGAAGGGGCACGCGCAGCTGCTCGTCGAGTCGCTCGACGCGCAGCCGAAGGAGAAGGCACAGGCCGAACGGGTCGTGGAGGGCGCCTGGAGGCTGGAGCGGCTCAGCACGAGCCTCCTCGAACTGGCCCGGAGAGGGACGCTGTCGCGCGAGGTGACGACCCCCGCATCACTCGTTCGCGCCGCGGCCGTCCAGGTCGGCGGGGACCGTGTCCGGGTGGACGACTCCGCCGCGCCGCCCGCCTGGTCGCTCGACCCGCTCCGCTTCCAGCAGGTGGTCGTGAACCTCGTCGACAACGCGATGCAGGCGGCGCCCGGGCAGCCGGTCGAGGTCCGGATCGCGCGCGACGGCGAGTTGCTGGTGGTGGACGTGCGCGACCACGGCCCCGGCGTACCGGTCGGGGAACGGGAGCGGATCTTCGAACCGTTCGTCACCACGCGTGCGAGGGGGGTGGGGCTCGGGCTCGCGGTGGCACGCCAGATCGTGATGCTCCACGGTGGAACGCTCGGCGTGGACGAAGCGCCGGGCGGTGGCGCCCGGTTCCGCGTCGCGATCCCGGAGCCGTGATCTGCGTCACCCTCCGTGAATCCGGCACGGGGCGTGCAAGGGAAGCAGGTCGGGAAGTCCAACCCTCACGAGGTTCACATGAAGACCATTCTCGGTTCCCTGCTCGTCGTCCTCGCCCTCTCGTCCTTCGCCTTCGCCCAGCAGTCCACGTCGAACTCCGGCACCGGCGCACAGGGCCCGAGCGGCCCCGCCCGCTCTGGCGGTCCCCGGACGCCTCCACCCGAGGCCGTCGCCGCCTGCTCGGGCAAGTCGGCCGGCGCCGCCTGCACCTTCCAGCACAAGGAGCGCACCGAGACCGGCACCTGCTTCACGCCCGACGCCTCCATGCCGGTGGCCTGCAAGCCGGCACGCGCCCCGCGCGACGACTCCTCGGCGCCGGCCACGCGCTGAGTGTAGATTCGGACCATGGCGCGCCTGCTGGTGGTGGACGACGACGAGGGGCTCCGCTCCTTCCTGGAGGCGGCCCTGGCGAGCGAAGGGCACGACGTCACGCTGGCCGTGGACGGTTCCGATGCCCTGCGCAGGCTCGCCATGGCCGGATTCGACCTCGTCCTCACCGACCTCAAGATGCCCGGCGTAGACGGCCTCGCCGTCCTGCAGCACGTCCGGGCCGAGCATCCCGGAACGCAGGTGATCCTGCTCACCGCCCACGGAACCGTGGAGACGGCGGTCGAGGCCATGAAGGGCGGCGCCTGCGATTTCCTGCAGAAGCCCGTCGGCAGCCCCCGGGAACTCCGGCTGGTGGTCGCCCGCGCGCTGGAGCGTCGCGCGCTGCTCGACTTCCGCGAGGGTGTGACCCGCCAGGCCGGCGACGCGCCACGTCTCACCTGGGGTGCACGGTCCATGGCCCCGGTGGTGGACGCGCTCGGCAAGGTGGCCCGGACCGAGGCCACCGTGCTGCTCCTCGGGGAGAGCGGCGTCGGCAAGGAGGTGGCGGCGCGTGCGGTCCACCAGATGAGCCCGCGCGCCGGCGGCCCGTTCGTCGCGCTCAACTGCGCGGCGATCCCGGAGACGCTCATCGAGAGCGAGCTCTTCGGCCACGAGAAGGGGGCCTTCTCCGGGGCCACGGCCCAGCGACGGGGGCGGATCGAGCACGCCGCCGGGGGCACCTTCTTCCTCGACGAGGTGGGCGAGCTCCGCATCGACCTTCAGGCGAAGCTCTTGCGCGTCCTGCAGGAGCGAACCTTCGAACGGGTGGGGGGGCACCGCACCATCGCCGCCGACGTCCGCTGGGTGGCGGCGAGCAACTGCGACCTCGAGGCGATGATCCGCGACGGCAGCTTCCGCGAGGACCTCTACCACCGGCTGGCAGCCTTCCCGGTCCGCCTTCCGCCGCTGCGGGAGCGGCCGGAGGACATCCTGCCGCTGGCCGAGGTCCTCCTCGCCGACGTCTGCCGCGACCTGAAGCGCCCCTCCCTCGCCCTCTCCCCCGCGGCGCGCGAGGCGCTGGTGGCGGCCCCCTGGCCGGGCAACGTCCGCCAGCTCCGGAACGCCCTCGAGCGGGCCGCGATCCTCTGCGAAGGGCCGGTCCTCGGGGACCTCGGGCTTCCCGCGGCGGCCGCGCCATCCTCCGCCCCGCCGCTCGCCCTCGACAGCCTCGAGAAGGGCGCCATCGTGCGCGCACTCGCGGCGACGCAGGGAAACCGTCGCAAGGCCGCCCAGGCCCTCGGGATCGGGCTCCGGACGCTCTACGACAAGCTGAAGCGGTACGGGATCGGGTGAGGCGCCGGCCTACTTCTTCGCCGGGACGCCGCAGGTGTTCACGCCCAGGATCTTGTAGAGCGGGCAGAAGCCCACGAACCCGGTCGCCAGCGGCACCACGCCCACCCAGCCCCAGGCGGTCTTCGGCCCGATGAAGGCGAGGGAGAGTACGGCGAGTCCGAGGATGATCCGGATGGCGCGGTCAGCGGTTCCTTCGTTCGTCATGTGGGTGATGCCTCCTGCTCCATTGGAGCAAATCCGGGGCCGAAGGGTTCGCGCTTCTCGGGTGTCGCCCCCAACGGGGGCGGAACCCCTCCCTTCGGGGCGCCCGCGCGCTACTTCCGGCCCTTCCCCTCCTCCGGCCAGACGATGGGGCGGAGCGGTGCGCGCCCGTGGTGGCCGATGGAGATCATCCGCACCATCTTCAGATTGATCCACGCGAATCGGATGACCTGCCAGGGCAGGAACGTCCGGAAGAACCGCGTCGTCGCGGTCGGCGTGGGGATGTAGTACTCGCGGTCGTAGGGCTTGGACATGGGTCGGGCTACTCCGGGATGAGCCACCAGCCGGGGCGGCCCTTCGCCTTCCAGAGGAACATGTGGTGCAGGATCTTCTTGATCCAGTGACCCGCGGATCCGATTTCACCAAAAGTGAAATGCAGATCGCGCCCGAATTCCGGGTACTTCTCGTAGTCCGGGACCACCGGGAACATGGTCATGGAGGCCGCGGTCCCGCGGAGCCAGCTCGCGCCGGCCGACGCCACGCAGGATGCGCCGATCTCGGCCAGGGATGCGGTGCGGGTGGGGCCCGGGAGGTCGAGGGCGATCATCCCGTAGAGGGACTCGGCCACGGAGTGCGCCATCACCGCGGAGGGCATTCCGGTGCGGGGGGGCGACGGCGTGATGGGGGTCCCCTTCTTGCTCTTCCTCGGTTTCGAGATGGGGTGCGGCGGGGCGAACGCGATGCCCACCGCGAAGATCCGCGGGAACCGGGGAGTCTGGTAGGTCTTCGGCCAGTCGGACGCCCGCCAGTCCTCGAACGCCTTCGGCGTGTAGTCGGCGTCCACCTTCATGAACCCGCTCGGCGCGAAGAGGTCGGCCGTGATGTCCGTGCCGTCGCGTCCGTGGGCCTTGATGGGCTGCCCGGCGAAGGGCGGGAGGAGCATGGCGAAGTCGAACGGCAGGACGTGGTCTTCCCCGTCGAGGGTCTCGAAGTGGACCACCCCCGGCTCCACCTTCTGGACGTGGGCGCCGGTGATCCACTCGATCCCGCGCTCGGCGTAGAGCGATTCGGCGAAGGTCTTGCTGTGGACCCGGTAGCCGCCGCGGAGCATGTGCGTCCCACCGACCCCGAAGTCTCCGAGCTCGGCTTCGTTGGTGAGGAAGACGAGGCGGGCCTTCTCGCGCACGCCCGCCTCGCGCAGGGCGAAGTCCACGTTGAACACGTATTCGAACGCTGCCCCCTCGCAGGTGCAGAGCCCGTGCCCGACGCCGATCACCAGCGTCAGCCGCTCGCCCGTGCGCATCCGGGCGATGGCCGCCTGGAGCGCCGCGGCCGCGTGGGTCGCGTGGTCGTTCGTGCAGACCGAGACCGTGTTCGCCTCGGGGCCGAGCCCTGGCGTGGCGCCGAAGTTGAGGCGGGGGCCGGTAGCGTTGACGAGGTAGTCGAACGGGATCCGCAGCGTCGGGCCGGCGTCCGCGCCGGTGGACTCCGCGACCACATGGGGTTTCGCCTCGAGCGCCCCTCCCTCCGGCCAGAGCTCGGTCGCCTTGGCCTGGTGGAAGGTGATGCCGAGATCCCGGTAGACGGGGGCGAGCTCGAACACGACATCCTCCGCCTTCATCCGGCCGACGCCCACCCAGATGTTGGAGGGGATCCAGTTGTAGGTGGGCTTCGGCGACACGACCACCACCTCGTGGTCGCGTGGAAGCTTCCGCCGCAGCACCATCGCGGCCGTATGGCCGGCGATTCCTGCTCCGAGCACGACCACTCGAGCCATGGGTCACTCTCCTCCGGGTAGGAGTCACGCTTCCCCCGAAGGGTTCAGGAATTTCGCGATCGAAGGCGAGCGGGAATCCCCAGCCGGATGACGCGCCGCGTCGTCACTCCCCTCCTCAGGGTCGCACTCCGTGAACCGGAACACCCCGCACGGGCTCCCACCGGGACGATGCGCAAGACGACCATGATGGTTTCCAGGAAGTCCCTCGACGCGCCTCTCGCCCGGACCTTCGGCAAGGCGAAGTGGCTGCTCATCTACCAGGACGGCACCCACTTCGAGTTTCAGCGCAACGTCACGCTGAGCGGAGGGTCCGTCGCCGCCGCCATCTCCGCGGCCGGGGCCAGGGACGTCATCGTTGCCTGCATGGGAGCGAAGGCGCACCGCCACCTGGAGGAACTCCGGATCCGGGCATGGGATGGCCCGGCTGGCGTTCCGGTCCGCTCCGTGATTCAGATGCACGAGCGTGGCGAGTTACCACCCTGGAGTCCCGATGCGGCAGCTCGCATCCCTGGCTGCTCCGCCGGCGGCCGACCGCACGCCCATCGCGGGCACGCGGAAGGTGGCGGCGCTCCGGAGGAGCCGATGGTGCAGTTGCGACGACCGCATCCTGCCGACCCGTCCAGCCCGCACGTGCGCGCGGGTCACCTGACGAAGGAGACCTCATGACCCCCGACCCCTCGACCGACCCCGCCTGTGCCGCGTGCAGCGCCGTCTTCGCGAAGAAGGGCGCCACGGCCTGCTGGAGCGCCGATCCGGCCGCCGCCCCGCCCCGACCGGGGAACTGCCCCACCTCGCACCACGGCGACGTCGCCGGCGATGCGCTCGCGGAGTACGGACCAGCGGGGGCGGACGGGAAGCTCGCCCGCGTCGCCGCCGAGGTGGAGGGGCTCTGCTACGAGCAGCAGCCTGGCGGGTTCGTTCACGCGCGGTGGACCCGGGTCGAGGACACGGTCGCACTCGCGAAGCGCATGGGCTGGAAGCGCGTGGGGATCGCCACCTGCATCGGCCTGCTCGAGGAATCGTCCCGCCTGGCCGCCATCCTGGAGGCCCAGGGGCTCGAGCCGGTCTCGGTCTGCTGCAAGGTGGGCTCGGTGGACAAGGCGGAACTGGGCATCGCCGAGGAATTCAAGGTCCGGCCGGGCACCTTCGAGCCGCTCTGCAACCCGATCGCGCAGGCCCGGATCCTGAACCGCGTCGGCACCGACATGAACGTCATCATGGGGCTCTGCGTGGGGCACGACATGCTCTTCACGAAGCACGCCGACGCGCCGACCACGACGCTGGTCGCGAAGGATCGGGTCACCGGTCACAACCCCGTGGCGACCCTGCACGGGGCCGGCTTCTACTACAAGCGGCTCACGAAGCAGCCGGTGACGTCGCCGCGGGACCCGTGATCCGGGCGGGTTCGCGAATTCGCGAACCCGATCCCGGGGAACGGGGCTCTCACGGCCATGCCATCCACCCGGTCGTTCCGCCTCCCGCTCCTCCTCCTCGCCCTCGCAGCCCCCGTCGCGCTCGCGTCGGCTGGGACGCCCTCCCTCCCCCGGATCGTCTTCTTCATGAATCCGAACGGCCAGCCCTGCCAGATCCAGGATCGGATCCTCCAGGAGATGGCCCCCGAGCTGAAGGGCAAGGCCGAGGTCGTCTACTACCAGACCACCATCCCGGCCGACATCGCGAAGTTCCAGCAGTACGGGATCCGGGCGCTCCCGACCCTCCTCGTGACCGACGCCTCCGGCAAGGAGATCCGGCGCGCCACGCCGGGGATCCAGTCGGCCGCCCAGGTTCGCCAGCTCTTCTCGAACTGACCCATGGAAGCCGGCCTCCCCTCCATCGCGCTCACCTTCGGCGCTGGGCTCGTGAGCGTCGCGAGCCCCTGCGTGCTACCGGTCCTGCCGCTCATCCTCACCGGCACCGCCGAGGATCACCGCGCCCGACCGGCGCTCATCGTCGCCGGGATCGCCACGAGCTTCGTCCTCATGGGCGTCGTGACGAGCCTCTTCGGGAGCGTGATCGGCCCGGTCCTCCCGGCGCTCGAGAAGGTCGTCGGCGTGATGGTGATCGCCTTCGGGCTCCTCCTGCTCGTCGACGTGAATCCCTTCAAGCGGATCACCTGGGTGAACCGCATCCAGGCGGGAGGCAGGGGGCGATGGTCCGGGCTGCTCCTCGGACTCGGGCTGGGGCTCGTCTGGATCCCCTGCGTCGGCCCGATGCTCTCCTCCGTGCTCGCGCTGGTGGCCTCGAAGGGGTCCCTCGCCACCGGTGTTGGTTTACTACTAGTGTACTCGGCGGGCTTCGCGGTGCCGATGCTCGCGGTCGGCTACGGCTCTCAGGCGCTGCGGCAGCGGGTCCGGATGGTCTCCGCCCACCCGGTCGCGGTGCGCTGGGTGTCGGGGAGCCTCCTCATCGCCTTCGGTGGCGTGATCCTCTCGCAGGGGATGCTCTTCGCGGGGATGTGACCGATCCCTTCAGCGGATCCATCCGACGAGGATCGAGCCGAGCGTCGCTCCCGCCGCGAGAAACCAGAGCAGGAGCCCCAGGACGAAGGGGCGCGCCCCGACACGGGCGATCGCCTCCCGGGAGAGCCCGAGCCCGAGAAGGAACAGGGTGAGTACGAGCATCCGTTGGGCGGCCGCCGCGACCAGACGACCGGCGGGCTGGAGCGCCGGCAGGAAGCTGACCGCGGCCGCGGTCGCGAGGAATCCGAGGATGAACCAGGGGCGCTTCGCGCGAACCGGGCCGCGCGGAGCATCCTTCCGCCGGACCGTCCAGGCGCCGAGGGCCAGGGTCAGCGGCACGATCCAGAGGGCCCGGGCGAGCTTGGTGGTGGTGGCGATGGTGAGCGCCTCCGTACCGTAGGAGGCAGCCGCGCCCACCACGCTCGACGTGTCGTGGATGGCGAGCGCCGCCCAGAGACCGAAGGCGTGCTGCGACAGTCCCAGGCGGTGGCCGATCGGCGGGAAGAGGAGCAGGGCCGTCGCATTGAGCAGGAATACGATGCCCAGCGCAGCGCTGGTCTCGTCGTCGTCGGCTCCGATGGCCGGCGCGGCCGCCGCGATCGCGCTTCCGCCGCAGATGGCCGTCCCGACTGCGACGAGGACCCCTGTGGCTTGCCGGACCGCCAGCCAGCGGACGAGCACGGCCCCCGCTGCCAGCGTCCCGGCGATCCCGACGAGCGTGTATCCGAAGCCCTGGAGCCCCACGATGGCAACCGTCCGGAGGTCCATCGCCGCTCCGAGTCCGACCACGGAGGCCGCGAGGAAGGTGGGCGTCAGCTTCCGGGTGCGGGTTACCCAGGGATTCCCGATGAGGAGCGTCCATGCGACACCCGCCAGGAGCGCGCCCCAGGGTGGGAGTGCACTCCAGCCGAGGGCGGGGACGCTCGGCATCAGGCACAGGGCGGCGAGGAGCAGGAGGGCGGGCTTTGCCATGGAGGACGATTATCGCAACGAAGTCGTCGTCCGCGGGTTCTTCCACTGCAACCCTTTCCCCTGCCACGGAGACGACGAATGACGTTCAAGACCGCCCTGCTCGCACTGCTGCTCACCGTTCCCGCCCTCGCACTCTCCCAGGCGCAGGGAGGTCCGCCGGCCGGTGGCCCTCCGGGCGGACGGGGCATGGGCGCCGCTCGCATGTACGACCCGGCGACGGTCGTCACCGTGTCGGGTTCGGTGGTCGCGGAGAATCGCGTCGCCCGGGGCAACGGGCACGCGGGCGTCCACCTGATCCTGAATACCTCCGACGGCCAGATCCCCGTTCACCTCGGTCCTGCCTCCTGGGTAGACGGTCAGACGCTGAAGATCGCGACGGGCGACGAGGTGACGGTGAAGGGCTCCAGGACCACCTTCAACGACAAGCCGGTCCTCATCGCCGAGACGATCAGCAAGGGCGGATCCACTCTCGTGCTCCGCGACCCGAGGGGCGTTCCGGCATGGCGTGGCCAGGGCCAGGGCCAGGGCCCCCGCGCCGGCGGGAAGTAGCCAGGGCTCAGTCCTGCTCCCGGTAGCCCATCACCACGAGCAGGCACGGCCCGTCGGCGATGACGTTCATGCCCAGGGCCTCGGCAGTCCGGATCGCCTCGTCGCTCTCGGCTCCCGGCTGCATCCAGACGTGCTTCACGCCGGCGGCGTGGGCCTCGCGCACCACCTGTTCGGTGGCAGCCGGTGGCGTGATGACGGAGATGGCCGCCACCGGCTCCGGCAGGGCCGCGAGCGTCGGATAGGCCCGTAGCCCCTCCACTTCCGGAGCCTTCGGATTGACCGGGAACACCTTCCGGCCATTCTGCTGGTAGCAGCGCAGGACCTTGTTTCCGTACTTGGAGCGATCGGTGCTCGCGCCGACGACGGCGAAGGAACTGGAGGCCAGGAAGGCGTCGATTCGCTCGGCGTCGGAACGGCGTGCGGTGCTGGACATGGGGATTCCTTGGGTTCGGGTCGCCATCTTGTATGGGAGCCTGCGGATTCCCGAAAGGTTCCCGGTATCGAGAACCCTGCATCGTCCATCGGGCTCGAACCGGTACATGACCACTTCGCACTCCGCCTCCGCCGCCCCGGCACCCTACGGCTGCCTCCACTGCACCACGGCCGGGAGCTTCAAGGGCGACGTCTCGAAGATGCCTCGCACGTGCCCCACGCGCACGCACTCCGAGGTGGCAGCGGACCCGTCCGGCTACCTCGGCGACGAGCGCCAGGCGCTGATGAAATCAGCCGACGCCACCCCGTTCAAGCCGGACGGCACGCTCCGGAACCGCGTGGAGGAACTCGCGCACTACGCACACGGCCGCGGGATGAAGCGAATCGGGGTCGCCTTCTGCGTCAGCCTCCTCCAGGAGTCGCAGAAGCTCGCGCACCTGCTCCACGGCGAGGGGCTCGAGACCGAGCTCGTCTGTTGCCGGGTCGGCGCGGTGGACTACGACGAGATCGGGCTTCCGAAGGCCCATCCCGACCGTTTCGCGGCCATCTGCAACCCGGTCGCGCAGGCCCGCCTGCTGAACGAGCGCAAGGTGGACCTCGTGGCCCAGGTGGGCCTCTGCGTCGGTCACGACCTCGTCCTGCAGGAGGAGTGCGATGCGCCGGTCACCACGCTCGTCGTGAAGGATCGCGCGCTCGATCACCACACGGTGACGGCGCTGCGACACGCCGCCGCACCCATCGGCGGCACCCCTTCACCGGGCTACACTTAATGTGAACCGTCCGGTACGTACGTCCGTACCGGACGGTACGCCTCCGGTCCCTCCTCTCCCCCCAAGCACCCGGACTTCGGGAGATCGAAGGTTGGCCCCACAGTTGCTTTGTCTCCGGAGTACGGAAGGAACGAACCTTCCCCCCACACGGAGACCGACCATGATCCTGAAGACCGCCCTCGCCGCAGTTGCACTCCTCGTCGCCGCCCCGACGTTCGCAGCCGACCAGATCCGGCAGCAGACGCGCGATCCCGCCTCGCACGTGGACGGGGCGACCCCCACGCAGGACCGCACCCGGACCCGCGACACCACCCACCAGGCCTCGCAGGACGCGTCGCGCGAGCGGAGCCGCTCGATGAGCGGCAGCGGCGCGAGCAAGGGCAGCGGGGCCGGCGGCGGCACCGGCAGCGGCTCGGGCAGCGCATACCGCGGCGGCAAGTAGTCCGGCTTCCCGGTGTCGGAATGACGGCCCTCTGCCTCGCCCTGGCACTTCTCGCGACCGACGGTGACGGACTCCGATTCGAGGGGTCCGTCGCCGCCGGTGGCGGTTACGACACGAACCTCCTCATCGCTCCGGGGAGCGACGCAGCGGGTTCCACGGTCGCCTCGGTCTCGGCGTCGGGCGGCGCGGCCATCGACCTCTCCGACTCCGCATTCCTCTACGTCGGCGCCGTCCTCGACGGAGCCAGGTTCCCCTCCCTTCCGGAACTGGATCGCACGTCCGCCGGGGTTTCCGCGAGCCTGCTGCTGGACCTCATCGGCCCCCTGGCGCTCGTCCTCGGCACGTCGGGTGGCTTCGGCTGGTACGCCGATCCGGCGCGCAGCGGTGCGACGATCACGGGTCGCGCCACGCTTCGTCATCGCCCCGCGGACTGGATCACGACGCGGCTCGGCTACGGCCACACGATCCGGACCGCGGCCGATCCGGTCTACGGGACGAACCTCGACCGCCTGTTCTTCGAGGTGGAGTTTCGCGCGGCACGTTCGACGTGGTTCTCGGTGGCAGCGTTCGGAGAGCGGGGAGACCAGACGTTCTACCAGGAGATCCTCCCCGCCTCGCTACCGGGCGCAGCCGCAGCCACCGTGACGACGTTTTCCCCGTACCTCGCGCCGGCCACGACCCTCGGCGTCGGTGTGGGGTTCGAGCAGGGGCTCGGGGCGGGCTTCTCCGTGGACCTCGGAGCCACCTGGCGGCGAACGGACACGCCGGACGGGCCCTACTCGGGTCCGTCCGCAACCGCGAACATCGTCTGGCGGTGGGATTGACGCCGCCCGGCCGCGCCCAGGCGTCCACCTTGGGTCGTGCGGCATCGTGCCGCAGATGGCGTTTTGCCACGGGCGTAACCTTTGTCCATCGTTCGTCCGTCCCCTTTCGCTCGGAGGTTGTCGTGACCCGTCTCCTTCTCGCAGCAGTTCTTGCCTTCTCCGCCGGCGCGGCCTTCGCTCAACCCGCCGATGACACGAAGGCCATGCCGTCGTGCCCGCACTGCGGCATGGACCGGGAGAAGTTCGCGGTCTCCCGGATGGTCATCGACTACGACGACGGGAAGTCGGTCGGCCTCTGCAGCCTCCACTGCGTGGCGGTCGATCTCGCGGTGGCCATCGACAAGGCGCCCGTTGCGATCTGGGTCGCCGACATGCCGTCCAGGAAGCTCGTGAACGCGGAGACCGCGGTCTGGGTGCTGGGCGGCACGAAGTCCGGGGTGATGACCTCGCGGGCGAAGTGGGCCTTCGCCGACAAGGGCGCCGCCGAGGCGTTCGTGAAGGAGAACGGCGGGACGGTCGTGGGCTTCGAGGATGCGATCAAGGCCGCCTACGAGGACCTGTACAAGGACAACAAGGCCATCCGCGAGAAGCGGAAGATGATGAAGGCCAAGGCCGCGCAGAAGTCCAACTAGCCGCTCCGGACCCCGCCGTGAACCTCTCGCGAGTCGCCGGGGCGGGTGTCGCCCTGCTCCTGCTCGGCGCGGTCGCCGTCGCCCAGGAGCCGGGCAAGCGCCCTTCACCGAAGGACAAGTGCCCGGTCTGCGGCATGTTCGTATCGAAGTACCCCGACTGGACGGCGACAGTGGCGTTCCAGGACGGAGGCCTGGCGTGGTTCGACGGCGCAAAGGACCTCTTCAAGTTCCTGGCAGATCCAGGTCGTTTCGTGCCCGGGCGCAAGGCAACCGACGTTCGCGCCGTGACGGTGACCGACTACTA
The DNA here is from genome assembly GCA_903855945.1 of uncultured Anaeromyxobacter sp. Lineage (GTDB taxonomy): Bacteria > Myxococcota > Myxococcia > Myxococcales > Anaeromyxobacteraceae > CAIOAK01. The sequence goes on along the minus strand of CAIOAK010000205.1, from coordinate 67,164 downwards.
CGGCGTGACGCGCGTGGACGCGAAGGAGGCCTTCTTCGTCGCTGGCAGCGACGTCTTCGGTCCGATGGGCAAGGAGCTGGTCCCCTTCGGCAAGAAGACCGAGGCCGAGGAGTTCCTCCGGGACCATCACGGGAAGAAGATCCTGCGGTTCGGGGACGTGAATCGTACCGTGCTGGAAGGGCTCGAATAGCACGATGCGAAAATCGGACCGTTTCCTCCTCTTCGTTGCCGGGGCGCTCGCGCTCCTCGAGGTGGCTCGCCTGCACTCCCTCCACCGGGGAAGGGAGCGGAACGAGGAGGTCCGGGGCATGGCCTCCATGGCTCGAAGGCTCGGCCTGACGGACCTTTCCCTGGCCACGGACGCTCGATACGCCCGCCATCCTTCCCAGGCGGACCGCTTCGCGCCCTTCCAGGACCACCCCACGTCGCTCGAGCATTTCCCCTCGGGCACCCTCATTGCCCCTCCGCCACCGTGAAGCGCCTCCACATCCCCACCTGGCTGGAACGGCAGCGTTACCTGCTCGACTTCACCCTCTCGTCCCTCGGGCGGCGCAAGGGGAAGAACCTGGCGCTCACGGCTCTCTACGCGATGGTCGTCTTCGGGCTCGCCTCGGTGCTGATGTACACGCAGGCGCTCCGTGGCGAGGCGATGCGCATCCTGGAGGGCGCTCCCGATGTCGTGGTCCAGCGCATGGTGGCTGGACGCCACGATCTCATCCCCGCGGACCGCGTCGAGCGCCTCTCCCGCATCCGCGGCGTGCAGGAAGCCCGGGGTCGCCTGTGGGGCTACTACTACGACGCATCGGCGAAGGCGAACCTCACCTTTCTCGTACCGGAGAAGTTCTGGGGCAAGGCGGGCGAGGTGGTGATCGGGGAGGGAGTCGCCCGGACGAGGCTCGCTGCTCCGGGGGAGCCGTTCCCGGTGCTCGCATCCGACGGAAGCGTCGTCATCCTGAAGGTGCGGGAAACCGTCCCCTCCCCGTCGGAACTGGTGTCCACCGACCTCGTGCTGCTGTCGGAACCGGACTTCCGTCGGCTCTTCGGCGTCCCTCCGGATCTCTACACGGACATCGCGCTCACGGTGCCGAACGAGAAGGAGGTGCCGATGGTGGCGGCCAAGATCCGCGGGCAGATGCCCGACTCCCGCCCCATCACCCGCGCGGAGATCGCCCGGACCTACGAGGCCATCCTCGACTGGCGAAGCGGCCTCGTCGTCCTGGTGCTCGCGGCTGCGCTCCTCTCCTTCGGCATCGTCGCATGGGACAAGGCATCCGGCCTCTCGGCCGACGAGCGGCGGGAGATCGGCATCCTGAAGGCCATCGGCTGGGATACGTCCGAGGTGCTGGCGGTGAAGGCCTGGGAGGGTGCGGTGATCTCCCTGTCCGCCTTCCTCGTGGGACTGCTGCTCGCCTACGTCCACGTCTTCGTCACGTCCGCCCCCCTCCTGACACCGGTGCTGAAGGGCTGGTCCACCCTCTACCCCTCCTTCCGCCTCACGCCCACGCTGAATCCGTTCCTCGTATCGACCCTGTTCCTCCTCACGGTCGTCCCGTACACGGTGGCCACCGTCGTCCCCGCCTGGCGCGCGGCGACCACCGACCCGGACGCGGTGATGCGCTCGTGATCCGGCTCCAGGACGTTCGCCGCGTGTTCCACCAGGGGCGCCCCGACGAACTCGTCGCCGTCGACGGCGTCAGCCTGCACATCGAGGGCGCCAAGGTCACCGTCCTTCGCGGCCCGAGCGGCTCCGGCAAGACGAGCCTGCTCGCGCTGGTCGGCTGCATGGCCCGCCCGACCTCCGGCCGGATCCACGTCGGCGATCGGGAGGTGACGAGCCTTCCCGAGCACTTCCTCGCCGAGGTCCGGCGCCGCACCTTCGGGTTCGTGTTCCAGCAGTTCCACCTCGTCCGGGGGCTGACGGCCCTCGAGAACGTGATGTTGCCCGCCTATCCGCTGGGGGGCAGCCGGAAGGCGCTGGTGATCCGCGCGCAGGGCCTGCTCGACCGCTTCGGCGTGGGGAGCAGGAGTCGGGCACGAGCCGACTGGCTCTCCGGCGGGGAGGCGCAGCGGGTCGCCATCGCACGGGCTCTCGTGAACGATCCCCAGGTCATCGTCGCCGACGAGCCCACCGCCCATCTCGACTCCAAGCTCTCCGCCGGATTCATGGATCTCGTCGCTGCGCTCCGGGACGAGGGGCGCACGGTGGTCATCGCGAGCCACGACCCCATCGTCCATGACTCGACGGTCGTCGATCGGGTCGTGACCATGAGGGACGGGCGGATCGTCGGCGAGGAACCGTGATCCTCCACCCGTCGGTACTCGCCCTCGTCGGCTCTGCGCTTCTCGTCGGCGCGCTGCTCGTCTACTCGGCCTTCTGGGGCGCCCGGATCGTCCAGTCCTGGGACCTCTCGAGCGGAAGCGAGCTCCAGCTCGCGCTCGAGCGTCGGACGCATCTCATCTCGACGCTGCTCGGCTACGTGCTCGTCTTCGGGCTCGCCTCGCTCTTCCTGTTCGTCTTCACGGCCGACTCGCTGGCGCCGCTCTTCACCGGGGCGATGTGCGCGGCCGGCTCCCTTCACGCGAGCCGTTACGGCTACCCCACCCTCCTGCTGCAGATCGGGGGCTTCGCGCTCGCCGCCATCTGGCTCATCGTGAACCGGGCCGACTCGCTCGGATACGACTACCCGCTGGTGCGATTCAAGTATCGGTTCCTGCTCGCCCTGACTCCGGTCCTTCTCGCCGAGACGGCGCTCCGCGCAGCCTACTTTCTCGACCTCAAGCCCGAGGTGATCACCTCCTGCTGCGGAAGCCTGTTCGGCTCCGGGGGACGCGGCTTCGGTTCCGATCTCGCTGGACTGCCTCCGTCCCTCGCGGGAGGAGTCTTCGTGGCGCTGCTCCTGGGCGCCATCGGGGCCGGAATGGTCTTTCGGATCTCGGGGAGGGGCGGCTGGCTGCTGGGTGCGCTCTCGGCCCTGTCACTGCCGGTCGGTCTCGCAGCGGTGGTGTCCTGGCTCTCGCCGTACGTCTACGAGCTTCCCACCCATCACTGCCCGTTCTGCCTGCTGCAGGGGGAGTACCACTGGATCGGCTATCCGCTCTACGCGGCGCTCCTCGGAGGGAGCCTGACGGGTGCGGGCGTGGGTGTGCTCATGCCCTTCCGGTCGATTCCGAGCCTGGACGTGGAGCTGCCGGCCTACCAGCGGCGGCTGGCCGGGTGGTCGGTGGCTCTCCTGACCGGGCTCGGTCTCCTGGTGGGATGGATCGTGGCCACCTCCCACCTCCGCACTTCCTAGCCGCACCCGCCCTTCACCGCAGCCTTGCTCTTCAGCTTCACCCGCTTCGTGTAGGTCGCGGCCGGCCAGGAACGGGCGTGGACGCCGCCCCCGTGCTCCGCGGACGCGACCTCGCCACAGGGCGAGCGGAACGAACGGGAGGCCTCCAGCTCCGGCCAGGCCGCCGGCTGGCTGCTCCCGGTGGCGTAGAGGAATCGCCAGGCCGGAACGTCCTTCGCGTCGGCCCTCCCCACCCGCTCCGCGACGCAGGCGTCGACCGGGTATCGTTCCAGCCAGCGATTGATGCCCCCCTCGACGACGTAGAGGTTGGGCACGCCCAGCGCGGTGAGTCGCCTCCATGCGGTCAGCGCGCCGGCCTCGCCGCTGCCCACCACGAAGGTGACCGTGGTCGGCGGCTGATCCACGAGTAGCTTCAACCGCTCCGGGGACTCCAGGTCGGAGAGGCTGGCGCGTCGCGAGCCGCCGACGTGGAAGAGGTTGAAGTCCCGCTCGTCCCGCAGGTCGAGGATCGCGACCTGGACCCCGATGTCCTTGCGCAGCGCCACCACCTCGGCGGGATCGACGAAGATCGCCCGTTCCTCCACCGACCTCCGGAGCTCGGGCCCCATCCTCGCGAACTTGGACTCCGGGTCGGGCTGGCCGTGGACCACGAGGACCATGCTCGCCGCCACCAGCGTGCCCGCGAAGGCGAGGCTGCGGGGGCCCGGGACGCGCCGGACCTCGGCCCAGGGCCTCTTCTGGCCGAAGACCTGCTGCGCGAGGTCGCCGGCCCAGAAGAGGAGGAGGGCCATCAGCACCACGAGCAGCACCGTGACGCCGACCGGCAGGCCGAGCCACTCGGGGAGCGTGAAGCGTCCCATGTACGAGGAGAGCCAGAAGCCCTGGAAGCTCGACACGGTCTCGCCGAAGAGCCAGACGCCCCCGAGCGCGCCGAGCAGGAAGAACATCCCGTCCACCTTGAGCGTGGAGGCGGCCACCAGCGAAGTCCCCGGGCAGAAGCCGCCGATGACGAAACCGACGCCCATGATGAGACCGCCCACGATCCCCGGCCAGAGGTAGGTGGGGTTCACGAAGACGCGGTTCATGTCGAGGAGGCCGTAGGAGGTGGCCAGCGCCACGAGCACCGCCGCGACGATGATCCCGGTGAACATGACCTTCAGGACGGTCATGTCCTGGAAGTAGAACTGCCCGGCCAGCTTGCGCGTGTCGCCGAAGCCGCCCATCTCGAGCGCGGCGCCGAAGCCGAAGCCGATGGCGCCGAACACCAGCGCGTAGGGGATGAAACCGAGGGATGTGAGGTCGAAGGGTGCCATGTGGATTGCCTCCCGGTTTCAGGTCCAGAGCCGGCGGAAGAACCAGGCCACCGCGTAGGCGCTCGCGAAGATCGCCATCGCGAAGGCCCAGCTGCCCACCGAGAGCACCGCGCCCCCGGAGAGCGCCTGCCCCGATGTGCAGCCGCGGGCCATGCGCGCGCCGTAGCCCATGATGAGGCCACCGAGCAGCGCCAGCCCCCAGCGTGCGTGCACCGAGATGCGCGGCCCCTTGCGCGTCTCCAGCTTCACGCGCCGGTTCCAGAGGCCTGACACGAAGCCACCGAGGACGGTGCCGACGAGCATGTAGATGGAGTAGTGGAGCCAGGGGTTCCTCGACCCGCCGGCCATCTCGGCGAAGTAGGCCACCCGGTCCACGTGGGCCGGGGCCAGGAGATCGAGGAATCCGGTCTGGACACGGCTCATCCCCGCCGAGGCGCCCAGTCCACCTCCGGTGATGAAGATGCTCAGAAAGAGCACCACGCCGAGCAGCGTGCCGGCGACGAACGGGTTGACGTAGGGACGGGGCTCACGACTGGCGCTCATCGCTCAGCTCCTTCCGGCGTCGCGACATCGCCGTCGACGTGCTGGTAGCCGGTGATCATGGACTTGAGATGGTCGGTGGGGGTGCGCCCCGTCGAGACCAGGTAGACGTGCAGGACGAAGAAGGTGAGGAAGAGCCACGCGCCGAGGTTGTGCACCGGCGCCACCCAGCTCAGGCCGTTCACGGCGGCCGCCACGGACGGATGGCGCCCCACCAGCCAGATGATCGTCCCGGTGACGATCTGGAGCGGGAAGAGCACGTTGAGGAGCGCCAGGTAGGTGACCTGCTGCATCGGATTGAGCTTCTGTCCGGCCTCGTTCCTCGGGTGAGACTCCCCGTAGAAGATCCCCCGGGCCTGGTAGGTCATGTGCTCGAAGACACCCTTCAGGAAGCCCTGGGGGTGCGGCAGGAAGTTCCGGATGGCGGCCGTGGTCAGGTGGTAGAAGAGCGCCAGGAAGCCGTTCAGGATCAGCACGACGGCGAAGGCGTTGTGCACGGCCACCGCCGTGGAGAGGCTCATCAGGCTCCAGGTGCCGGTGCCGTGGATCTGGAGGCCGGTGACGATGAGCAGGATGCCGCTCGCCGCCATCGTCCAGTGCCAGAGCCGCTCGTAGCGACCGAAAACGTATTCCCGCGCCCCCTCGTGCGTGTCGGCGTGCGCCCGCCGCTTCCGGAAGGCGATGCGCAGGCCGCCGTGGACGATCGCGCCGAGGAGCACCGCGAGGAAGACGAGGAATCCTACCCGGTTCGTCCAGGCCTGACGGGAGTGCCCCAGGACGAAGAGGGCCCCGGGCGCGCCTTCGCGATCTCGCTTCAGGACAACCCCGCCCGCCTGCGACGGAGCGATGAGGCCGGCGAGCGCAACGCGCGATCCCTCCGGGGGGCGCGGAGGCGAACCGCCGGGGAGGAAGGAGGCGACGACGTACTCGTCGGAGAGGCGGGAATCCTCGGAGTGGCACGCCGCGCAGTCGCGCAGGGCCCGGTCCCGGGTGGAGATCCCGTGCGCGATGGGGTGGGCCTCGAGCGTTCCCACAACCGCTGGCCCGTCCACGCCAAGCGCCCGGAGCCGGGCGGCGATGAGCTCGGTCCTCGCCGGCGTGTCGAGCCGGAGCTCGGCAGGGTCGAGCTGGCCGTTCCGGTCGGCGTCGAAGGCGGCGATGACCTCCGGTGCGTAGCCGTCGCCGACGCGCCAGGCGCGCGTCACCGTCTCGAACGGCACGTCCGCGCCGTCGGCGCTGGAGATCCAGCGGTAACGGCTGAGCAGGTTCACCGGGGCCACGCGTCGCACACCGTCCGCCTCGACGCGCTCGAGGAGGAGCGGACGGAGTCGCCGGATGGTGGCCGTGTTCATCGTGTCGTCCGCCCCCCGCACGACGTTCCGGAAGTGGATCGCCGGCCCGCCCCGCGCGGTGACCACCGAGGCGTCCACCATCTCGGCCGCAGGCCCCACCGAACCGGCCGCATGGCAGGCGGTGCAGGAGAGCACCTCCATGTGCCGCTCCCGGTACGGAAGGAAGGCGTGTGCCTTCATGGGATCGTGACAGGCGCGGCAGTCCTGCTCGGCGAGCCGGTGGTCGGGGCGGACCAGGAACTCGGCCTGGGTCTGCCGCCGCGGGTCCGCAGTGAGGTAGCGCAGCGAGCCCTGCTTCCCGTCGGTTCGCGCCGGGCTGTTGGCCGCGTAGTGGCAGGCGACGCAGTCCACCAGCTTCGCGGCATGCACGTCCCATGGACCCACGAGGGCGTCCTTCCCCTCCAGGTCCAGGAACGACTCGTTCATCCGCTGCGGGGCCACGATGGCGCCCTCTCCGAGGGTGAGCGACCAGGTGCGCCCGGCCGCCGGAGCTGCCTCGAGCGCGGCCGGAACCGCCAGCGGAGCCGCCCCGTCCGAGACGATCCCGTGGCAGACGGCGCAGTTCGCGGCGCGAGGCGTCCCGATGCGGATCGACTCCCTGCGGAGCTTTCCCTCGGCGTCCAGCCGCTCGGGCAGGATCTCGAGGCGACCGCCGCCCACGTGGCACTGCACGCAGGTGGCCGCGGAGCGGGGCGCCTTGTGGTCCGTATGGGCGCCGATGTAGAGCGCGTCGTGGCAGGCGCCGCAGGTCTTCTCGGCGCTCATCTCCGCGGCGGAGCGGACCTTCCGGCCCGCTGCGTCCAGGGGCGCGAAGAGCGGGTGGATCGGGTTCACCGGCTGCTGGGCCATCGCAGGCCCGGCGGCGACGAGGATGGCAGCTGCAAGGGCGCGGATCATCGGCGGCCTCCGGTCTTGATGGGGTCGCCGGCATAGCCCAGCGCCTGCCAGTCCATCCGGGAGCGGTCGCCATGGCAGTCCGTGCAGGCCAGCGCCTTCTCCTTCGTGGACACCATGTGGGAGAGCGGCCAGTACATCTCGGTGGGCGCGAAACCGTACTTGCCGCTGTAGGGGATGTTGGAGGCCTTGGAGCCGAGCCGGAATGCGCTGTCCCAGTCGAAGGTGGTCCAGTAGCCGCCCGGACCACCGGTGACAGGCGGGAAGAGGTAGTTGAAACCGGCGTCGTACGGCTGCTTGCCCCGGTGGATCTTGAAGGGCCAGATCTTCGACCTGGGATCTTCGATCCCGCCGAGCAGCGGATTGAGCTGTGTGACCTTCGTCGGGTCGATCTTGTCCCCGAGCAGGTAGCGTCCCACGGTCCCGTTGAACCAGCGGTACTCGGGCGCGGCTCCCTGCGCGTAGGTGAACTCGCCCTTGATCTTGAGGTAGCCGTGCGGGTCCTCCTTCCGGGACGCATCGCCGGCCTGGCTCCAGTCCCACCAGGCCTTGGTGGGCAGCTTCCCTGCGAACTCCGGGATGTGGCAGGTCTGGCAGGCGACCGACTTCACGTGCGTGTCGATGCGCTCGTCGCCGTGCCGGTGCCCCGCGTGGCAGTCGGTGCAGGCCAGGCCGTGCGAATCCTCCACGCTGACCGAGAACGCCCTCCCCTGGATCTGGTGATCGGGCGCCCGGTGGCAGTCCACGCAGAGGAAGCCGTGACGCCCGATGTGCACGTCCTCCTCCTCGAACGGGTGGGCGAGGGACGAGTCGATGTCTCCGTGCTTCACCCCCTGCCCTCCGCCTCCGTAGGCGTGGCAGCCGAGGCAGTTCTCCCGCTGGGGCGTCCCGACCGACCTGGCCGCGGCGACGAGGTCGCTCTCCTTGGTCGGGATCCCGTACGTCCCCTTCACGTAGTTCCCGCTCCGCTCGTGGCAGACCAGGCAGTCCACGTTCTCGGCGTTCTTGAAGTCGAACGTGTCGTCGGCCCAGCCGTAGCCGGCGTGGCACTTCGTGCAGGACTTCTCGTTTCCCCGGTTCGCGATGCAGAAGTTGTTGAGGAGGTTCCTCTTGCCGATGCGGGTCTTCCCGTCGTGACCCGGGATCGCGACCTCCTCACCGAGCCAGAGCCAGTGGGAACTCTTCATCACGTGTGCCGCGTCGGGGTGGCAGCCGAGGCAGGAGCGGGTCACCGCCTGGGGACTGTCGAACTTCGCCGGGGTCACGGGCGCGTGATCGAAGTGGGGGCGCGGCCGCCGCGTGAAGGCGGGGGCTGCCGGGGATGGCGGCGCCGGGCGCTGCAGCACGATGGCCGCGAGGACCACGGCCACGACCGCTGAGAGGAACACCATTCCGAGGAGGAGATGCCTTTTGGTCACTGGGGAACCCGCGGCGAAGTGGTGGAACGGCGCGATGCTCGCAAGAGCACAACTGCGCGGGGCGTGCCTGCCGGTGACATCAGTAAAATCAGGTAGTTATGATAAGCACATTGCAACATCTGACACCGAATGTCTCAATGCTTCGATACATTCCGTTTCATCCCGGGGTGACACATGACGTCGCGCTCGCCTGAAGAAGAGACCGCCTCGTGCGCCGCCGGCATGAGCGACCAGGAACGGGCCTTCGCGGCGGTGAACACCGCCTTCGGCTCGCTCGGCCGGGTCTGCATGGCGCTCGATGCGGACTTCCGGATCCGCTATGCGTCGGAACTTCTCGGCTCCCTCCTGGGGCTCGAGACGGCCTCCCGCGCCCAGGGGATGCCCATCGAGTCGCTCCTCGGCTCCGAGCTCTTCGGCCCGGACGGGCCGCTACGCCAGGCGCTCCTCGCCGGGGAGAAGCGGGAGGGATGGCGCGCGGTGCTGAACGTCCCCTCGGGACCGGCCCGCCTCATGTCGGTCTCCGCGGCTCCCCTGCTCCACGACAAGTTCGGCGTGTGCGACCCGGCCGCCGCCTTCCTCGTCGTCCTCCGCCCCGCCGACGAGTCCACGGTGGAGGCGAGCGGCCCCATCGCTGGATTCGGGCTCATCGCCCGCTCCCCGGCGATGGCGCGCGTGTTCCGGATGATCGACGTCCTCCAGCACAGCGAGTCAACCGTGCTCGTGACCGGCGAGAGCGGGACGGGCAAGGAGGTCGTGGCACGGATCATCCACTCCCACTCCCCTCGCAAGTCGGGGCCGTTCATCGCGGTGAACGCAGCTGCCCTGCCGGGCGAGTTGCTCGAGAGCGAGCTCTTCGGTCACGTCCGAGGTGCATTCACCGGCGCCGTCCGGGACCGCGCGGGCCGGTTCGAGGCTTCCGAGGACGGCACCCTCTTCCTCGACGAGGTGGGCGACGTCCCCCTCCACCTCCAGGTGAAGCTGCTCCGCGTGCTCCAGGAGCACACCTACGAGCGGGTCGGGGACAGCCAGACCCGTCGCACGAACTCGCGGATCATCGCGGCCACCAACCGCAACCTGCGACGGCTCGTGGCCGATGGCCGCTTCCGGGAGGACCTCTACTACCGCCTCCGGGTATTCCCGATCGAGCTTCCCCCGCTGCGCAGTCGCCGCGAGGACATCGAGCCGATGGCGCGCCTGCTCCTGTCACGCGTGGGAACGCGGACCGGGCGCGCGCTGCGCCTGTCCCCGGAGACCATCCGCGTGCTCATGTCCCACGAGTGGCCAGGAAACGTCCGCGAGCTGGAGAATGCGCTCGAGTTCGCGGCCACGGTCTGCCAGGGGCAGACCCTGCAACCGGAGGACCTCCCTCCGGAGATCATCCCCCCGACGATGCTGGCGGGAGATCTTCCCGTCCTTCCGACCGATACGGGGAAGGGTTTCGGACTGGGGCCGGTGGACGACGCCGAGCTTCGCGCGGCGCTGGAGCAGAACCGGTGGAATCGACTTGCCACGGCTCGCTCCCTGGGGGTGAGCCGGAGCACCCTCTGGCGCCGGATGCGGGCGGCCAGCCTGGCCTGACCGATTCCGTCGCGGCACCGACACAGGACGTCTCGCCGTGGCGAGACGTTTCGTCGCTGCACCGGCACGGTCGCGGGGAACCTCGTGGATTTGCAGGGTCCCGGTTTCCGGCATGGCACGCGCACTGTCACCTGGAAACCCCAGCGGGAGGTACCCGGTGAAACTTCACAAACTGACTTATCTTGGCGCTGCCCTGCTCGTCACCGCCGCAACGCCTGCGTATGCAACCAACGGAATGCGGATGATCGGCTTCGGGCCGGTGCAGAACTCGATGGGCGGCGTGGGCGTGGGAGCCACGCTGGACGCTGCGAGCATCCTGTCCAACCCCGCCGGCATCACCGAGCTGGGAGGCCGGGTCGACTTCGGCGCCACCTTCTTCCTGCCCACCGTGAAGTACAGCGCCTCCGGCATCGACGCCGGCCACGGCAACATGCTCGTCAACCAGCCCGGGGTGACCCTGGAGAGCAGCCGCGGCGGCTCCCCCATCCCGGCCTTCGGCATCCTCATCCCCATCGACGACCAGTGGACCTTCGGCATCGGCGCCTACGGCGTCGCCGGCATGGGGGTCGACTACGGCCAGAACCTCTACTCCAGCACCACCTTCACGAGCTACTCCCAGATGCGCTTCACGCCCGGCATCGCCTACAAGCTCAACAAGATGTTCTCCTTCGGCGTCACCGTGAACGCGATGTGGGCCACCACCGAGTGGAACGTGGCCAGCGCCTTCGGCCAGGCCACGCACGACACGGCGGGGGCCTTCGGCATCGGCGGCACCGTCGGCGTCAAGATCACCCCCATCGAGATGCTCACCATCGGCGTCGCCTTCGAGACCACCTCCTTCTTCCAGGACTTCGCATACAACACCGGCGTCCGCCCCAACCCGGCCGGCGCCTCCTACCCGCCGCTGCCCGGCGGCATCGACAAGCTCACCTTCAACCAGCCCTGCGTCCTCACCGTCGGAGCCTCGGTCCGCCCCATCGACATGCTCCTCATCGCCGCCGACGTGGAGTGGATCAACTGGTCCGCGACCAACGGCGCCGACAAGCCCGCCTTCTCCCAGAACTCGAGCGGCGCCATGCCCTGGAACATGAACTGGTCGAGCCAGTTCGTCTTCAAGATCGGCGTGCAGGTCACGCCCCTCGAGTGGCTCGCCATCCGCGCCGGCTACAACTACGGCAAGAACCCCCTCGACGCCTCCCGGGCCTTCGAGAACGTCGCCTTCCCCGCCGTGACCGAGAACCACATCACCCTCGGTGCCGGCTTCAACCTCGGCAAGCACGTCGTCATCAACGTGGGAGGCATGTACGCTCCCTCGTCGAGCATCACCGGCTCCAACGCCAATCCTCCGTACGGAACCCCGGACTACCCGGGTCCCTACGGCCAGGGCATCGCCTCCTACACGACGACCATGACCCAGGTCGGCCTCGACGCCGGCATCGCCTACAAGTTCTAGGAAGAGGCCGTGACGTCACCGACCTGAAGATGATGGGCGCGAACAGCTTCATGAACATCAAGTGCGCGCCGGACGAGATCGAGGCGGCCTTGCGGGACGTGGTGTGGGGCGAGGTGTCGAAGCAGTAGGCGCCATCTGCCTCCAGGCCCCTGGCGGGGTGAACGAAGGCTGGCGTCCGGGCCCGGGAGCGGGTATTCGCTCCCGAAACCCTGGCGCCGCCTTCGTGCGTCGCCCCCGCCGAGGAGCAGAACGAATGTCGAGAAATCTCCGCATCGCCCTGGCCGTCATCCCCCTCTCCCTCGTCCTCGCCTGCGCCGACGCCGCCAAGGCTCCCGCCGAGGCCGCCATGGCAGCTGCCACCGCGGCCCTGGAGTCGGTGAAGGGGGACGCGGCGAGGTACGCGCCCGACGTCGTCCAGGCGGCCCAGGCGAGCCTCGCCAAGGCGAAGGAACTCGCCGCGAAGCAGGACTTCAAGGGAGCGCTTGCCGCAGCGGGCGAGGTTCCGGCCAAGGTGAAGGAGGCCTTCGCCACCGCCGCCGCCCGCAAGGAGCAGCTCATGGCGGCTTACAAGGTCCTGGTGTCGAACTACGATCAGGCGGTCGCCGCCCTGAAGGATCGCGTGGCCCAGCTCTCCGCCTCGAAGAAGCTCCCGCGCGGGGTCGGCAAGGACGCCGTCGACGCCGCCAGGCAGGGGATCGACCGCCTCGCCAGGGACTGGGAGTCCGCCGCCGAGCTGGCGAAGTCCGGCGACTACGCCACGGCCATCACCGAGGGCATGAAGGTGAAGGTCAAGGCCGAAGGGCTCGTGAAGTCCCTGGCCGGCAAGTAGCGGACCTGCGCCCGAGGGTGCGCCGGAGGGTCAGCCGCCCTTCGGCGCTCCCGCGTCGATGCGCACCGCCGCGTCGGGCTGGATCTGCCGCATCAGCTCCATCTGGATCTTCCAGTCGGTCTCGCGCCGATCGTTCGCCGGGTCGATGGTTCCGGTGAAGATCCGGATGAAGGTGACGGTGCAGCCCGTCGGGGTTCCGGGATTGCCGGTGACCTGGTAGCGGCTCCTGCCCTCGGCGGCCGCCAGCCAGCCGGTCAGCACCGTGAGCCCGCCCCCCTCGACGGCCTGGGTCTCGTCCCCTTGATCGACGAAGGACTGGAATCCACTCTGCTTGCCCTCGCCGGCGTACTGCCGATCGCGCCCCTGGAGCGGATACCCATGAGCGCCGAGGACCTTCAGGACCGAGGGCCACGCGTCGAGGCACCGCTTCGCGTAGGTGAAGGAGCCCGCCTCCTTCGTGTAGTAGGCGACGCGCTCGTCGCCGGCCCGGAGCGAGGCGCAGCCCGCGGTCATGGCGAGGAGACAGCCGGCGGCCGCCCAGGGGAAGAGCCGCTTCGAGTCGAGGAGGTCCATGCCGGAATACTATCCGACCGCCGGGTGTGCCGGGGAGATGAGCTATTCTGCCTCGGCCGGCCTCTCGACCGCCTCCCGGAAGGTCCATTTCCCCTGATCGCGCGCATCCTGCTCGTCGCCCTGTTGCTCCTCCCCGCGCTGCCGGCCGCGGCCCGGGAGAAGGTCGACACCTTGATCATGCGGAACGGAGACCACTTCACGGGCGAGATCAAGGGCATGTCCCGGGGCAAGCTCGACCTCTCCACCGACGACGTCGGCCGGATCTCGGTCGAGTGGGCGAAGGTGGCCCGGGTGACCTCGCCCCATCCCTTCGAGGTGGAGTTGCGGACCGGAGAGCGGTCGTTCGGAGCGCTCTCCTCCCCCATCGACTTCCAGCTGGCGGTGGGAGCGCTCCCCACCACGGACGTGATGGCCATGTCGGAGGTGGTGGAGATCATTCCCATGGAGGACGCCTTCCTCGGTCGGGTCCGCGCCTCCTTCGACCTGGGGTTCACCCTCGCCAAGGCACACTGGGCCACCACCGTCTCCACGGCGGGGGAGTTCTCCTACCGCGACCAGGCCCTCGGCGCGAAGCTCACCTTCGACGGCTACTTCCAGGTCGACGACACGAATAACCTGAGGAGCGGCACCGCGGTGAGCCGCGGCACCATCGGCCTCCTGGGCGAGTGGTACTTCGAGAACTCCTGGCGGACCGTGCTGGGCTTCCTCGCCGAGCACAACCAGGAGCTCGATCTCGTCATCCGGCTCTCCATCTCTCCAGGCGTGGCCCACTCCGTCGTCCGCAACGGCTGGACCGAGCTCTGGATCACGGGCGGGCTGGCCGGCTCCCGGGAGGTCTACTCGAACGCCGACCCGAACTACGAGCTCGACGCCCTGGTGGCCGCGACCTGGACCGCGTTCCAGTACGACCACCCCAAGCTTGCCTCGGAGGTGACCCTGGTTCTCCTCCCGGGCCTCTCCGACTTCGGTCGCCTCCGCGGCACCTTCACCGCCAAGGTGAAGTACGAGGTCTTCCGGGACTTCAACGTGGGCATCACCTTCACCGACACCTTCGACACGCGCCCGCCAAACCCGACCTCCCCGAACAACGACTTCATCACCACGCTCACCATCGGCTGGACCTACCGGAAGTGATCGAACGGAGTTCCGCATGCAGAGCCGGGCACATCCCTCCACCTTCCGTCCCCTCGCCCTCGTGGCGGGGCTCCTCCTCGCCGCCCTGCCGGCCGCGCCGTCGGCGGAGGTGCAGGTGCCCGCCGGCGAGCCGCCAGCCGAGGTCTCGAAGCCCATCTTCAAGATCTACGGCTTCGCCCAGCTGGACGTGATCGGCGACTTCAAGCGGGTGGCCCCGGACTGGAAGGACACCCTGCGCTTCACCACCATCCCCGTCCTGCCCGGGCAGTTCGGGCCCGACGGCGAGACCAGCTTCAGCGTGAAGCAGACCCGCTTCGGCGTCTGGGGCGAGGTCCCGACCGGCTTCGCGCCGGCCCGGGCCCAGTTCGAGTTCGACCTCTTCGGCGTGGGCGTCCACGTCGGCCAGACCACCATCCGGCTTCGGCTCGCCTACGCCGAGTTCTGGCAGTTCCTGGCCGGGCAGACCCAGAGCCTCTTCATGGACGTGGACGTCTTCCCCGACGTCATCGACTACTGGGGGCCGGGCGGCATGGTCTTCCTGCGCAATCCGCAGCTCCGCTGGACACCGCTCTCCGGCGAGCACTCCCTCGCCGTCGCCATCGAGGCGCCCGGGCTGGCCATCGACAGCGGCAGCGGGGGCAGCGTGGATCCCCTGGTCGGAGCGACCAGCTACACCCGCTACCCGGACGTGACCGCGCGCTACCGCTTCTCGGGGGGCTTCGGGCACGTGCAGGCGTCGGGGATCCTCCGCTGGCTCGGGTACCAGGTGCTCCAGACCGCGACCACGGACTCCCAGTGGGGGTACACCACGGGCTGGGGCGCCAGCCTCTCCTCGGTGGTGAACCTCTGGAAGCGGGACCACCTTCGACTTCAGGCCGTGTACGGCGCCGGCATCGCCGCCTACATGAACGACGCCACCTTCGACCTCGCGCCGGAGAACGACGCGGCCAAGGCCTTGCCGCTCCTCGGTCTCGTGGCCTACTACGACCACGCCTGGAGCGATCAGTTCTCGAGCTCGGTCGGGTGGTCGATGACCCGCATGTTCACGACCGACCAGCAGACCCCGGCCGCCTTCGAGCTCGGCCAGTACGCCTCCGCCAACCTGCTCTTCCGCCCCATCCCCGCGGTGATGGCGGGGGCCGAGTTCCTCTACGGCGAGCGGCGCGACAAGGGGGGCGCGGTGGGCACCGACTATCGCCTCCAGTTCTCGTTCCGCGTCGACTACGCGCACACGTGGTGACCCCGAGGTGGACTCCGTGAATCTCGCACGCTCGCTCGCCGTTCTCCTCGCGCTCTCCCTCTCCCTGGCCGCCCGCGCGGCTCCTCCCGATCCGATCGAGGTCGCGGTCGACGCCGCCTGGGAGAAATACCGGACGCTCCAGGAGGGGAAGAACGCCG
Source organism: uncultured Anaeromyxobacter sp. (assembly GCA_903855945.1). GTDB lineage: Bacteria > Myxococcota > Myxococcia > Myxococcales > Anaeromyxobacteraceae > CAIOAK01. The sequence goes on along the minus strand of CAIOAK010000205.1, from coordinate 51,389 downwards.
ACTACATCCCCGCGCTCGCCAGGGTGGACCCGAAGCTCTACGGGATCTCGGTGGTCACCGTGGACGGCAAGGTGTTCGAGAAGGGGGACGTGGCGGCGCGCTTCTCCATCCAGTCGATCTCCAAGGTGTTCACGCTGGCGAGCGTGATCGAGCACTCGGGGGCGAAGGCGGTCCTGGACAAGATCGGCGTCGACGCCACCGGGCAGGTCTTCAACTCCATCGTGGCCATCGAGCAGCACAAGGGGGCCGAGATGAACCCCTTCGTGAATCCCGGGGCCATCGCCACGACGAGCCTCGTCGAGGGCGCGACCGGCGAGGAGAAGTGGGCCCGCATCCTCGCCATCCACGAGGAGGCCGCCGGGAGGAAGCTCACGGTGGACGAGACGGTCTACCGCTCGGAGGCCGCGACCAACGGCCGGAACCAGGCCATCGCCAAGCTGATGCAGGCCTACGGCCGGCTCTACTTCGACCCGGGCGAGAGCACCGACATCTACACCCGCCAGTGCGCCATCTCCGTGAACGTCCACGACCTCGCCGTGATGGCGGCCACGCTGGCCAACGGCGGACGGAACCCGGTGACGGGGAAGCAGGTCGTCTCGTCTGCCAACGTTCCCCGGATCCTGGCGATCATGGCCACGGCCGGCCTGTACGACGACTCGGGCATCTGGCTCTACCAGGTCGGGCTCCCGGGCAAGAGCGGGGTCGGTGGCGGGATCCTCGCCGTCGCTCCCGGGCGCTTCGGGATCGCCGTGTTCTCCCCTCCCCTCGACGCGACCGGAAACAGCGTCCGCGCCCAGCGGGCCATCCGGGACGTGTCGAGCGCGCTCGACGCCAACCCGTACTCGGTGAAGGCTCGCAAGGGGCAGGCTCCGTAGCGTTTCCAAACAGGACCGGAATTCTCCTGTATTCCCCGCACTTTTTGCGGTCACACCCCCCTTCGCCGCAAGTTCCTCCGGACCTTGAATCGATAAATTGCCGGGAACAGGGGGATTCGACTTTCCGACCATGGTGGCGCGCGCCGTGCAAGGGACGGCGACCGAGCATTTCCAATCCCTTCCAAGAACCGAAGAACTGGAGAACCAAGATGGCCAACAAGATCGTCGTCGATGACTGCACCAGCTGCGGCGCCTGCGAGCCGGAGTGCCCCAACACCGCCATCGCCTCGGGCGACGACGCCTACGTGATCGACGCCGAGAAGTGCGACGAGTGCGCTGCCCAGGGCGGTGAGATGGCCTGCATCGCCGTCTGCCCGACCGACTGCATCGTCAAGGTCTAGTTCGTCGCCGGTATCCCGGCAGCCGGGCCCCGCGCCTCGCCTGCCCCTCCCCGTCGCTCCCGATCCCGGGATGCGGCGGGCGAGGTGGTTGCGAGCCGGGGCCCTCGGCGTCATGGGGGAAGAATGGTCACCATCGAATACTGCCTGGTTTGAAACTACCTCCCCCGTGCCCGAGGTCTCGGGCAGGCCATCACCAGGCGGTTTGCCGGAAAGGTGGACGTCGAGTTCAAGCCCGGGAGGCGGGGGGCCCTCGAGGTCACCCTCGGCGGCCAAGTGATCCACTCGAAGCTCGCGACCGGCGAGTGGCCCGACACCGAGGAACTGCTCGGGGAGATCGCACGGCGGGTGAAGACTTAACCGAGCACCTCTCCGATCCAGCGCGCGAGTGGAGCGCGGATGGTTGCGCGCAGCGGCGCCCGCCCCCAGAAGACTGCCGTGTATGTCGTGCCGGCCGGGGTGGTCACGCCGAATCCGGTGATCCATGTGGCACCGAGGTCGAGCGCAGCCGCAACCCCCTCGGGTCCGGCTGCCGGAGCCCCGGCCAGGGCATCGACCATGCTCCTCGCCGCCGCTGCGGGGTCGCAGGGCGGTGGCGCGCCGCGGATCTCGAGAACGTTTCCCTCCCGATCGGTCAGCAGCCCTCCGTCCGCCATGCCCGCCCGGTCGCACCATCCGAGCAGGGAGTCCCAGGCCTCGGCCCGTGTCGCGCCGGCCTCGGGCTCGGCCTGCACGGGCGCGGTGTCCCGCGTCGAGCCGCCGAGCGCCTGGGCTGCGCGAAAGGGGAGGAATCCTCCGTCAGTGCTCTTGCTGCCCGGTGGGTTCATCGGCCGCGCCCTCCTCTCGGGAAATCCGCTCCATCGCCTGCTCCAGCTCGTCCGCGAGCATCCCGAATCGCCGCGCCTCCGGAGCCGCCGGACCGTGCACGAAGGAGATCGGGACACCCTTCCGGCTGGCCTCGACGAAGATGGTCGCCCGGGGGATGACGGTCTCGAGCACCCGAGGCTGGCTCTCCCAGACCTGCCCCAGTGCGGCCACCGCGTCGGCGCTCGCCCGATCGACCATGGTGGGAAGGATGCCCAGGAGCCGCAGCGCCGGATTCTCGTTCTCCCGGACGTGGTCCACCACCCGCACCGCATGGGACACCGAGCGTGCCGAGAGCGCCTCGGCCTGGAAGGGCACGAGCGCGAAGTGGGCGCGGGCCAGCGCGGCGCGGGTGATCGCACCGAGCCCGGCGGGTGTGTCGTACAGGACGAGGTCGTAGCCCGGCTCCACGGGGTCGAGCGCCCGGGCGAGCGCCCCGCCCCGCAGCGCCTCCTCGTACTCCACCGCGTCGATCGGATCGAGCCGCCCGCGCGCCAGGACCGAGAAGGCGGGAAGGCGTGTGCGGATGGGCCCCTTGTCCGGGGCGACCCGCCCCATGAGCACATCGGCGAGGCCGTGCAGCGCCGTGTCGTCCCGACCGAGCGAGTGGCCGACGCCCCCCTGCGGGTCGAGGTCCACGAGGAGCGTGCGCCGACCCAGCCGGGCGAAGGCCACCGCCAGGTTCAGGCTGACGGTGGTCTTCCCCACGCCGCCCTTCTGGGCGAGGACGCAGATGCGCCTCACGGGCCGGTCCAGCGTCCGATCCAGGAGAGCACCTTGTCGTGCCACTGGAGGCTGTTGGCCGGCTTCTGGACCCAGTGGTTCTCGTCCGGGAAGTGGAGGAGCTCGCTCTCGATCCCCTGGCGCTGGGCCGCCGTGAAGGAGGAGAGACCCTGGGTGTCGACCACCCGGTAGTCCCGTCCGCCGTGGATGACGAGGATGGGGGTCTTCCACTTCCCGACCAGGTGGATCGGGTTGTGCTTCCGGTAGCTCTCCGGAACCTGCCAGGGCGTGCCCCCGTGCTCCCGCTCCGGGAACCAGAGTTCCTCGGTGTCGAAGTAGGCGTGGAGCTCGTCCAGGTTTCCGTCGTGGTCCACCAGGCAGCGGAAGCGATCGGGCCACGCCCCGGCGATCCAGTTGACCATGTAGCCGCCGTACGAGGCGCCCAGCGCCGCCACCCGGGCACCGTCCATCCACGGGTTTCGCTCCAGCGCCGCGGCGAGCCCCTTCTGGAGGTCCTCGAGGGGCTTGCCGCCCCAGTCGCCCTGGATGGAGTCGGTGAACTTCCGGCCGTAGCCGGTCGAGCCGTGGAAGTCCACCATGACCACGCCGTACCCGGCCCCCGCGTAGATCTGCGGATTCCACCGATAGTGAAACTGGTCGCCGAAGGAGCCCTGGGGACCGCCGTGGATGAGGAAGGCCACCGGGTAGCGCCGTCCGGCCACCATGCCCACCGGCTTCACCACCCAGCCGTGGACCGTCTCGCCGTTCCAGCCGGTGAAGGTGAAGGGTTCGCGATCGCCGAAGGCCATCGCCGGGAGCACGCTCCCGTTCACCTGGGTGATCCGGGTCGGGCCCTTGCCGTCCGGCAGCGAGGTCCAGAGGTCGGCGGGGCCGCCCAGGTCGTCGCGCGCGTAGACGACGCGACCCGAAGCGTAGGACGGGGAGTGGATGGAGCCGCCCGCGACGACGAGCCGTTCCTTGCCGGTGGCCACGTCGATGGCAAAGAGGGAGTGGGTGCCCAGGTGGTCGGCGGTGACGAGCAGCGTGCGTCCGTCGGGGGACCAGGCGACTCCGCCGGGGGAGCGGTCCCAGCCCGGGGCCACCTCCCGCGCCTTCCCGTCCGGCCAGTCGAGCACCAGGATGCGGTGCCGGTCGGCCTCGTAGCCGGGGACCTCCATGGCGAGCCAGGCGAGCCTCCGCCCATCGGGCGAGAAGACCGGCTGCCCGTCCCAGGCCGGATTGTCGGGCGTGAGATTTCGCGGAGGCGCCGAGCCGTCGGCGGGCACCAGCCACAGGTCGGCGTTCGTGGACCAGGCCTCCGAGCGTCCGGCGTCCTTGGCCGCGAAGACGACCCCCTTGCCGTCGGGCGTGAAGGTGAAGTCGCCGTCGCCGCCGAACGGACGCGAGGGGGAGTCGGCGTCCATCCCCTTCATGAGGTCCACCGGGGTCCCGCCCTCGAGCGGGACGACGAAGAGGTGGTTGCGCGTCCCGTCGAGCCACTCGTCCCAGTGGCGCACCGGGAGCCGGGTGTAGACCCGCCCGGTGGCCCGCGAGCGGGCTCGCTCCTCGAGCTTCTTCCTCGTGCAGGCCATGGCGCCCTCGGCCGCGCCCGCGCATTCGGGGAAGACGCTCACGCCGACCACCGCCAGCCGCCCGTCGGGGGAGAGCCGGAAGCTCTTCACGTCGAGCGGCAGCGCGGTGACCTTCTCCGACTCCCCGCCGTCGAGGCGCAGCCGCCAGATCTGCTGCGGTCCGCCGCGGGCCGACAGGAAGTAGACGGCCTTGCCGTCCGGCGCCCACCGGGGGCTCGACTCGTTCTCGGGGCTGGTGGTGAGCTGCCGGGCGCCCTTCCCGTCGATCCCGGTGATCCAGAGGTCGGTGCGCCCCCGGTTCGCCTCGAGGTCCGTGGTCCGCAGGACGTACACGACCCACCGGCCGTCCGGCGACGGGCGCGGATCGGAAAGTCGCCGAAGGGTCACGAGGTCCTGCGCCGAGAACGGGTGTGAGCCCTCCGCGGGGACCGGCGACGCGGACCCGGGGATGAGGGACCCAGCCATGGCGAGGAGGAGGGCGTAGGTGCGCATGGCGCCGGAGGTAATCATGTCCCGGCCCGCCTGTCGACGCGCCGCCGTCGTGCCTCTTCCCCCGTCCGGGCGACCCCGGAAAGCATTGTTTACGCCGCGCTGCGCCATCCGGGCGCTCCGACGTTTCGCTCGCCGTGACATGGGCATGACACGCCCCGGGTAGGGTGCGTCCTCCCCTCCCGACTGCATCACCCGGAGCGAACATGTCGATGGCCGCAGAGAACCTCACGTCGTCCGCTCCGTCCACCGCCCCCGCGCCGGCTCCCAAGCTCGATCGCGCCGCCATCGCGGCCATCGTCGCCTCCGGAAAGCGGCTGCTCGTGCAGGGCGGCATGGGCATCCACGCCTCCGACGGCCTGGCCGGAAAGGTCGCCGCCGCCCGATCCCGCCGCTTCGTCGGGGTGGGCACCATCTCCGCCGTGATCAAGACGCCCGAGCACCTGCGCGCCGAGATCCAGCGCGCCAAGGCCACCGCGCCGGGCGGCTTCGTGGGCGTGAACCTGATGGCCGCCATCAACAAGGCCGACTTCGAGCTTTCCGCCCGCACCGCTCTCGACGAGGGCGTCTCCTTCCTCGTCCAGGGGGCGGGCATCTCCCGGGACATCATCCGCTGGTGCCGCGACGCCGGCACCCCCTTCGCGGGCATCGTCTCCTCGGGACGGCTCGCGGCCATGTACGAGAAGTGGGGCGCCGAGTGGGTGGTGGCCGAGGGAGCCGAGGCGGGCGGGCACATCGGCGATATCGGCCATCCGCTGCCCACGCTGGTGGAGGAGGTCTGCGCCGCCACGTCGCTGCCGGTGGTTGCGGCCGGCGGCGTCCACGCCTCCGACCTGGGACGCTACTTCGCCCAGGGCGCGGCGGGCGTGCAACTCGCCACCCGCTTCATCGCCTCCAGCGACGGCGACGCCCACCCCACCTTCAAGCAGGTCCACCTCGGCAAGAAGGCGGAGGACGTCGCCATCATCACGAGCTGTGTGAAGGGCATGAAGGCCCGCGCCGTGCGCAGCCCGTTCACCGACGGGCTGGCCGCCGGCAAGAGCTACCCTCCCCGTTCGAAGGCCTGGTACTTCGGCCCCTCCGGCTACATGGGGCGAAAGAAGGCCTGCATCGAGTGCCTGGCCGAGGGGCTCTGCAAGTGCCGGGCGAGCAACTTCCAGGAGAGCTTCTGCATCACCGACGCGCTGCTGCGGGCGGTGGCCCAGGGGGACGAGGTGCAGGGGCTCTACTACACGGGCCAGAGCCTGGTGCGGCTGCCCGAGACGAAGGTGGGGGAGCTCCGCTCCGTGCAGGCCATCGTGGACGACATGGACGTGGCCCTCGACGCCCAGGACGGCGCCCTGCGGGAAGCCGCCCTCGGTTAGCGGAGGCGCAGCACCACCGGGTTCCCGGCGATCACCACGGCGATGTGGCCGGCCCGGGCGGAACCCAGGAACGCACCGTCCCCCGCCTGCAGGTGCCGGAACTCCGGCCAGAAGACGAGCGCGATCCCCGCCACCCCGAGCAGGCCGCCGCAGCGAGATCCCGCGGATCCGGCACCATCCCAGGAGCAGGAGGTGATGGCGATCCAGGTGTTCCCCAGATGGCGCTCGCCGCCTCAGCCGTTCCGGTGGACGCCGGCCAGGTCGGTGCCCACCATCCCGGAGCGCATCGACCGGTCGTCCACCGGGCGAAGACGGCGCTCCCGCGCCGGCGGGAGGACCGGGTGGTGCCGGGAGGCGTCGAGCCGCCCCGCGATGTCGGGCAGCCAGGTCTCGTCGAAGGTCCAGCCGAGCCGGTCGAACCTCGAGAGGTCGAAGGGGCGCGAGTAGCGGCGCAGCGTCTTCTCCCCCTCCAGGTTGAAGTAGCTCTCGAAGTAGCTCGTGGCGAGCTCCCGCACGCTGCGGAAGATGGGCTCGCGGAAGCGCAGGCCGGCGAAGTTCGACTTGGCGATGGCTCCCCAGCACCCGCCCTCCCGGAAGACCGCCAGCACGTGGTCGTCGTCCCGCACCGCCTGCAGGTCGACGAGGAGCGGCGGGTGGCCGGCCAGCCGCAGGGCCGCCGCGGCGAAGAGCGCCCCGTCGTAGCAGTGGGCCGTCCGCTCGGCGAGCACGCGGCGCGGGCAGGCCGGAGCGTCCTCGGCGCGGTAGGAGAGCGCATCCAGGAAGTCCTGGATGCGGGCCGGGGTTCGCAGGCGGCGCAGGGCGGCGAGCTCGGAGCGCGTCCAGGCCGCCGGCGCGGGGCGGAGAAGGGTCCTTCGGGGCATGGACCGGGAGTCTACCCCGACGCCTGGGCCACGGTGAGGAGGGCGTGCGGCATCTCGCGCCGGATGCGCCGCTCCTCGCGCCGAACCTTGCGCGCGTAGGCGAGCATCCCGTCGGGCATGTCCTCGACCGCGAGGAGCGCCGAGAGCGTCCGGGTGGGGCCCGAGTTGTAGGCCGTGAGCGCCAGGTCGAGATCGCCGAAGGAGGCCACCATCCGGCCCAGGTAGCGGATCCCCATGCGGACGTTGTGGACCGGGTCGTGGGCATCCCCGGGGGCGACGCCCGCCTGCCGCTCCTCGCTCTCCAGCGCCGCACGCCGGAGCTGCATCAGGCCGCGGGCTCCCCGCTCCGAGACCGCGTGCGTCTCCCACCCCGATTCCACGCCGATGACGGCGAGGACGAGGATCGGGTCGAGGCCGGCCGCGCTGGACTCCTCGCGGACCACCGTGGCGAGCTCCGTGGCGTCATTCACGGGCAGTGACGGACTCCGGACGAGGACGTGCGCGGCCAGCGGGTCGAGCGGGCGCGGCTCGGCGGCCGACTGCGCGAGGGGGGACGGATGCAGGCCGGCGGTGCACGGCAGGAGCAGGATGACCGCCCCGAGGGCCGCCACCGACGCCTGCACGCTCCGTCGCACCATCCCGTGGCCCACGTTTCCTCCCTGCGGATGGATCTGTAACCCGGAGTGATCGGCAGCGGAAGTACCGTGAACAGTCCACCCTGACCATCATTCACGGGACGTGCGCAGCTCTTTATTACCCATCCGGGGGGCGCGCATGACCCGAAGTGACTAGATTCCCTACATGTCGGCGCAACGTGGAGCGCGGGGGTCCTCGTCCCCCGAGCAACTGGGCCTCTTCGGCTCCCTCTCGTCACGCGGGGTAAATGCCGCTCCTATTTCACTTAAAGTGAATGACCTGGCGACCCAGCTGCCGCCGGAGATCCGGATGGGGACCTCGTCGTGGTCCTTCCCGGGATGGGACGGCCTCGTCTGGGCGGGGCGGCATTCCGCGGAGGCGCTCTCCGCCGGGGGGCTCGTCGCCTACGCACGTCACCCCCTGCTCCGCGCCGCGGGGATCGACCGGACCTTCTATTCGCCGCTGTCCGCCCCGGCCTTCGCGCACCACGCCGCGCAGGTGCCGGACGGCTTCCGCTTCCTGGTGAAGGCCTCGCAGCGCTGCACCTTCCCGTGGCTGCGGGACGGGCGCGGCGCTGGCGCGGAGAACCCGCGCTGGCTCGACCCGTCCTTCGCGCGCGACGCCGTGGTGGCCCCGGCCGTCGAGGGGCTGGGCGACCGGCTGGGCGTGCTCCTCTTCCAGTTCCCGCCCCTCCCCCGCGCCCATTCCCGCGACCCGGGGCGGTTCACCGAGCGGCTGGGCACCTTCCTGTCGGCCCTCCCTCCGGGCGTCCCGTACGCGGTGGAGATCCGGAACGTCGAGCTCCTCGGCGCCGCCTACGCCGCGGCGCTGGCGGCGGCGGGCGCGTCGCACGGGTTCACGGTGCACCCCTCCATGCCCTCCCTGGAGGCCCAGTCCGCGGTGGCGCCGGTGGAGGCGCAGCCCTTGCTCGTGGTGCGATGGATGCTCGGGCACGGGCGCGGGTACGAGGAGGCTCGCGATCTCTACGCCCCGTTCGACCGCCTGGCCGACCCCGATCCGGAGAGCCGGACCTCGGTGGCCGCCCTCGTCCGGCGCGCGGCGGAGCGCGGCAAGCAGGGGCTCGTCATCGTGAACAACAAGGCGGAGGGGTCGTCTCCCCTCTCGATCGTCGAGCTGGCCCGGGAGATCGCGCGGCCGTAGCGCGCGCTCAGCTCTCGTCGAGCGCGCCGCGGATCTCGGCGAGCAGGTCGCGCCAGTGCTCGATCCCCACGGAGATGCGCACGAGGTCCTGCCCCACGCCGTAGCGGACCAGCTCCTCGTCCGACATCTCGGAGTGTGTGGTGGTGGCCGGGTGGCAGGCCAGCGTCTCGACGCCCCCCAGGCTGACGGCGTTCTTGGCGATGCGCAGCCGCCGCAGGAAGTCGAAGGCGGCCCGCTTCCCTCCCTCGAGGACCAGGGAGAGGATGCCCCCGGGGTAGCTGCACTGGGCGTCGCGGATGCGAACCTGCTCGGGGTCGGTGAAGAGCGACGGATAGATGATCCGGCGCAGCCGCGGATGGCCCTGCAGCGCCTCGGCGATGCGCTGGGCGTTCTTCGACTGACGGTTCATGCGCAGCCCGACGGTGGGGAGGCGCCCGTCGAGCATCCAGGCCTCGTCGGGCTGGAGGATGTTCCCCAGGATGGCCCGGGTGCCCCGGAGCCGCACCAGCAGCTCGGGATCCCGGCCCAGGACCGCGCCGCCCAGCATGTCGCTGAATCCCCCCAGGTACTTGGTCGCCGAGTAGACCGACAGGTCGGCGCCGAGCACGAGCGGGTGCTGGAAGGTTGGGCCCATGAAGGTGTTGTCCACCGCCACCACGGGCCGGTCCGGGTGCTCCCCGGCGGCGGCCGCGGCGGCCGCGATGTCCGTCATCACCAGCGTGGGGTTCGCCGGCGACTCGACCAGCACGAGCCGGAGGTTGCGCGCGCCCGCCACGGCCAGGGCCATCGCACCCGCGTCGCCGGCCATCACCGGGATGCCCTTCACCCCCATCGGCTCGAGCAGCTGGTGGATGAGGTGCTGGGTGCCGCCGTAGAGCGGAACCGTGTAGACGAAGCTCGACCCGGGCGGGCACAGCGTGAGGAAGATCGTGGAGATGGCCGCCATGCCGGAGTTGAAGACCGCCGCCGACTCGGCCCCCTTCTCGAGCGGGACCAGGTGGTCCTCGGCGATCTCGGCGTTCGGGTGGGAGAGGCGGGAGTAGATGAGGTCCACGCTCTCCCCGTCTGCGGGGCGCGCCTTCCCGAGCGCGATGGCGAAGGCGCGCTCGGCGGCCTCGGGGCTCGAGAAGACGTAGGTGGACGAGCGGAAGACGGCCGGGCGGGCCGACCCCACCGACAGGCGCGGGTCGAAGCCCCGGGTCAGGACGGCCGTCGGCGGGCGGACGACGTAGGCGGTCTTCGATCGCGGAGTGGACATGAGGAGACCATACCAGCCCGCTGTTGCTCCGGCGGGGCGCGGGAGGGTATGGGGTATCGGTGGACGGCACCTCGGCCCCCCAGGGAGGGCGTGGACTCTTCGAGCGTGGGATCGCGCTGGCGCTGGTCGGCGCCCTGCTGGCGACCGCCTTCGCCATCCTGGCACCGTTCGGCACCATCCTCCTCTGGTCGCTCTTCATGTCGGTCACGGTGTGGCCGCTCCACCGCTGGTTCCTTCACCGGACGGGGGGGCATGCGGGCGTGGCGGCCTCGCTCTCCGTGCTGGTCCTCCTCGTGCTCGTCGTCGCGCCCATCGCGCTCACCGCCATGGCGATCGTCCCCAGCCTCCGCAGCATCGTCGCGCTGGCCTCCCACCCCGAGACCTGGACCCTCCCCGACCCCCCGCAGTGGATCCGCGAGCTGCCGGTGATCGGGCGCCTTTTCTCCGGAGGATGGCGGGAAGCGGTCGAGGGGCTCATCGCGCAGTTCGCCGGCAGCCGGGCCGAATCTGCGCGCATGGCCGAGTGGGGCTTGATGCGCGTGCTCGCGAGCACCTGGACCATCGTCCAGGTGCTTCTCGCCGTGGTCCTCGCCTGGCCCATGCTGGCGGGCGGGCAGCGGGGCGCGGCGATGGCGATCCGGATCGCCGAACGGGTGGGGGGCAGCCACGCGGTGCATCTCGTCGAGCTGGGCGGCACCACCATCCGCTACGTCTCGGTGGGGATCATCGGAACCGCCGCGGGGCTCGCGTTGCTCGAGGGGATCGGCCTGTGGGTGGTCGGCGTCCCGGCGGTGGCCATGCTGATGGTGGTCTCCTTCGTGATGGACGTCATGCAGCTCGGCATCCACCTCGTCTACCTGGGAGCCGCGGGCTGGCTCTTCTACGCCGGCCGCCCCGGAGCGGCGATCTTCACGCTCGTCTGGGGCTTCATCGCCAACAACGTCATCGACTCGGTGGCGCGCCCCTACGTGATCAGCCGGGGCACGGGGCTCCCGATGTCGGTCATCTTCCTGGGCGCCATCGGTGGCCTCGTGGCCTGGGGCTTCATCGGCGTCTTCGTCGGTCCCACGCTGCTCGGCCTCACCTGGACCCTGCTCCGCGTCTGGCTGGCCAGCCCGCTGACGGCCGGCGGGGAGCCCGGGCGACCGTCTCCCTGAGCGACCGGACGAACTCACGCCTGCTTGAGTTTCCGCATCGCCCGGCCGCCGGGTTGTGATTCCCGGCCATTCAGCCGAAGGTGCACCTGTGCCGACACCCGATGGCGCCGTACCCCCGACCGGAGTTGTTCCCGCCCCGAGCCGAAGTCTCGACGGCTGGATGGACTTCATCCGGGACCGGACGGCGCTCGCGCCCGTGCCGCTCGTGCCGGAGATCGAGATCTACCAGGCCACCGAGATGACGGAGCTCTGGCGCGCCACCGCCGCCGACCTGGCCGGCTGGGACGATTCGCCGTTCTGGGCGTTCCCGTGGGCTGGCGGGCAGGCTCTGGCCCGGCACGTCCTCGACCATCCGGAGCTCGTGGCGGGGCTCCGGGTGGCCGACGTCGGCACCGGCAGCGGCCTCGTGGCCATCGCAGCGGTGCTCGCCGGGGCCTCCCGGGTGGTGGCCTTCGACGTCGACCCCTTCTGCGAGGGGGCGGTCCGGCTGAACGCGCTCCACAACGGGGTCGTGCTGGATTTCCAGGCGCGCTCGCCGCTCGATGCGGACCTCCCCGACGTGGACGTGGTGCTCGCCGGGGACGTCTTCTACGAGAAGGAGCTCTCGGCGCGATTCCAGGCCTGGGGCCGGGGGCTCGCCGCCCGCGGGGTCAGGGTCCTGGCGGGCGACCCTGGACGGCTCTACTCGGCCCGGGAGGGGGCCGTGGACCGGGGCGCCTACCTCGTCCCGACCACCACCGCCATCGAGGACCGGCCGGTCATGAAGACCTGGGTGCTCGAGATCCTCGGCGGCTAGAGGCCCCGACTCGGGTGCCCGGGGAGCTCCTCGCCCAGCACCGCCGCGAAGATCTCCAGCATCCGGTAGGTGAGCCCCCAGATCACGAGCCCGTCCACGTCCAGGCTGGGGAGGACGAGTTCCCGCCCCTCGTGGACGTACGGGAACGGCGCCCGTCGCGCCGGGTCGAGGAGATCACCCAGCCCGACCCAACGCACCTCCGCCACCTCCTCCGAGAGCTGGAACGGTCCGGGATCGGTGTGCAGCGCCCACACCCAGGGCTGGATGGAGAGCCCCACCGCCCTGCCCCTTCCGATGGCCTGGATCTCGTCGAGGGCGCCCAGGCGTGCGGCGGCGGCGCGCAGATCGAGCCCCACCTCTTCCCGGGTCTCCCGGACAGCCGCCTCCTCGAGCCCCTCCCCCGGCTCGACCCGCCCGCCGGGGAAGGCCACGTGGCCAGACCAGAGGTCGCCGGCCCGCTCGGCGCGCCGGATGAAGAGGATCTCCGGCCCGCGCGGCCGATCGCGCAGCACGACCGACACTGCGGCACGGCGAGGCTGCGGCTCCGGCAGGTGCAGCGCCGGGCGGCGGGCCAGGGCCAGGCGGACGTCGTCGAGGCTGGGCGCGGCCACCGGGAGATCCTATCCGCGGCGGGCCGCGATGGCCGCGGACAGCGCCACCACCCGCCGGGCCTCGGCGACGTGAAGCGACTCGACGAGCCGCCCGTCCACCACGACGACCCCCTTCCCCTCGGCCTCGGCAACGGCGTGGGCCTCGATGATCCGCCGGGCCCGCTCCATCTCTTCTTCACTCGGAGTGAATGCCGCGTTGGCGGCGTCCACGGTCCGGGGGTGGATGAGCGTCTTCCCGTCGAACCCCAGATCGCGCCCCTGGCGACAGGCGGCCTCGAAGCCGGCGTCGTCGGAGAGGTCGAGGTGCACGCCGTCGAGCGCCGCCAGGCCGCTCGCCCGCGCGGCCAGGACCACGAGGGAGAGGGAGACGAGCACCTCCATGCGCCCCGGCGTGTGGCGTGCCCGCAGGTCCTTCACGAGGTCGGAGGTGCCGGCCACGAGGCAGGCGAGGCGCGGGGTGGCGGCGGCCACCTCGGCCGCGCGGAGCACACCGGCCGGCGTCTCGATCATGGCCCAGAGCGCGAGCGAGGCGGGCGCGCCGGCGGCCACGAGCATCCGCTCGGCCTCCCGGACCGACTCGGCACCCTCCACCTTCGGCAGGAGGACCGCATCGGCGCCCGAGGTGGCCGCGGCGGCCAGGTCCGCGGCACCCCAGGGGGTCCCGGCACCATTCACCCTGAGTACGACCTCGGCCCGGCCGAGGCCCCGCCGGATGGCCGCGAGCGCGGTGCTGCGCGCCCCCTCCTTGGCGGCCGGCGCGACGGCGTCCTCCAGGTCCACCAGGACCACGTCCGCGTCGATCCCCGGGATCTTCTCCAGGGCCCGGGCGTTCGCGGCCGGGACGTAGAGGGCGCTGCGGCGGGGGCGTGCGTCGGTCACGCGTTCTCCCTTCGAGCCACCCGGAGCAGGGCGGCGATCCAGAGGCGCGCCTCGCGCCGGGTGAGGCGGGACCGGCGCAGCGTGTGAAAGAGGTCCCGCACCGCGTGACGCTCGGGACCCCGCAGGAACCCGCCCGCGGAGAGCGCCTCCCGCAGCGAGCCCTCCACCCGGAGGAGTTCCCCGTCGTCGGCGACGGCGGGCGGGGCGGCGGGGGCGCTGCGCGCCGGGCGAGCCCGTGGACGGAGCGTGAAGGCGTAGACCGCCACGGCCTGGGCGAGGTTGAGGGAGGGCTGTGGCGAGGAGGCGGGGATGCGGGAGAGGGCGTCGCAGCGCGCCAGCTCCCCGGCCCGCAGTCCGTCCCGCTCGCCGCCGAAGACGAGCGCGGTCCTCCCCCGGGGCGGCTGCTCCCCCAGGGCGCCGGCCAGCTCCTCGGGATCGAGCGGCGGCCGGCCTCGCACGCGGCGGGAGTCGGTGCCCACCACCCAGGCGCAGTCCTGGACCGCGTCGTCGAGCCGCGGCACGACCGGGACTCCGTCGAGGAGATCCTCCGCTCCCACCGCCATGCGACGCGCCGCCGACAGATCGAGCCGCTCCGGATCGACGAGGACCCAGTCGGCGTGCCCGAAGTTGCGCAGGACCCGGGCGGCCGCCCCCACGTTCTCGGGGACCCGCGGCCGGACGAGCACGAAGCGGACCAAGGCTACCCCGCGTCGGACCCTGGCGCGTCGGCCTCGTCCTCCTCGACGTCCGGTCCGGACGGGAGGGTGACCATGGCCTTGCGGATGTACTCTTGGTACTGCTTCTCCTCGCCGCGCAGCTCCTCGAAGAGCTTGCGCACTTCGGCGTCCTTCACGTGCTTCAGCGCGTCGTCGAAGAAGGTCCAGGCCTTCTCCTCGGAGAGGAGCGCCACCTCCATGGCCTGGCGGGGCGACATGAAGACGCGCGGCTGGCCCCGGTCGGGCGCCTCGACGTCGTCGAGGAGGGCGAGAGTCACCGTGACCGGCGCGGAGCCGAAGAGCTGCTGGCGGCGCGCCTTCAGCTCGTCCCGGTGCTTCCCCTCGTACACCGCCATGTTCCGGAACACCTCGTCCGCGTCGCCCGGGTAGCGGCCGCCCACGAGCTTCGCGAACTCGTCGTAGCGGCCCCGAGCCTCCTCCTCGATCAGGACGGCGAGGTCGAGCGCGTCCTTGAGGGTCAGCTTGGCGAAGTCGATCGTCTGGGCCATCGTTCTCTCCCCGGCAAAGTTGTGAAGGTGGTGGAGTCTCAGCTAATGCTGAACGAGCACGGTTGGCTAACGGTATGGAGGCACCCTGTTGGGTGCTGGGGGGTAGGATGGCTCGGATTCGGTCTGATGGGCTGATTTTTCGGAAGGAACGGAGGGTCGCCCGCATCCACGACCCCCGGAACTCCTTCGCGCTCACCGACGTCGAGAGCGAGATCCGGTACGACCCCCTCACCGGCGAATCCTCCCGGATCTGCCACTTCTCGCTGCCGGCGGCGGCCCCCTCCGACCTCGCCGACCTCGCGGAGGCGCGCCGGCCGGGATGCCCGTTCTGCCCGGGAAGGATCGACGTCGTCACTCCGCGCTTCCCGGAAGACCTGGTACCGGGCGGGCGATTCCGTCGCGGGGAGGCCGTGGTCTTCCCGAACCTGTTCCCCTACGACGAGCTCTCGGCGGTGGTCGTCCCGGTCGCCCGGCACGACGTCTCGATGGCCGACGTGCCGGAATCGCTCGTCGTGAACGGAATCGCCACGGCGCGCGACTTCCTCTCCGCCACCCTCCCCCGCATGGGCGGTGACCTGTACGGCATGGTCACCTGGAACTTCATGCCGCCGGCAGGGGGAACGCAGCTCCACCCCCACCTCCAGGTCCTCGGCACGTCCGAGCCGGGGAGCGCCACCCGGCGCGAGCTGGCGGCGGAGGAATCCTGGCTCGCCTCCACCGGCCGCCCCTTCGCGCCCGACCTCCTGGCCGCGGAGGAGGAGGCCGGACGAGTGGTGGGGCGGACCGGGGGCTGGACCTGGTTCGTCCCGTTCTCACCGATCGGGCTGCTCGGCGACTGCAGGGCGGTGCTGCCCGGAAAGTCCACGGTCCTCGAGCTCACCGACGAGGACATCGCCGACTTCGCCGTCGGGGCGCACCGGGCGCTCCGGGGATTCGCGGGAGCGGGTCTCTGGAGCTTCAACATGACCTTCGTGTCGGACCGATCGGGGGAGCGCTCCGGCCGACACTCCCTGTCGGCCCGTCTGCTCCCTCGCCTCTACATCGACCCGGTGCTCCACGTCCCGGACGCGAACTACCTCAACATGCTGCTCGGGGAGCGGTACTGCATGGTCTGGCCGGAGGAGGTCGCGGCGCGCCTCCGGGTCGCGTTCAGCGAGGGGTGATCCCCTTCGCGGCCAGCCAGGACGCGAGGCGGGAGTCCTCGGCATCGCGGGCGTCCATCCGGTCCGCCACGAGACGGCGGAGGACCGCGTCCCGCACCGCGACCCGATCGGCCTCCGACCGGGCCGCCCGCGCCGTCTCCTGGTCGTAGAGGAGCACGTGGCGCCGGATGGCGCTCGCCGCGCGGCCGAAGCCCTTGGCCTCCAGCTCGTAGAAGCGGGCCAGCTGCGCCGGGTCGGGGGACGGGCGGAGCTCGGCGTCGGCGGTGGCCGCCTGGTAGACGTAGCGAGCCCGGGAGAGGCGTGGGCGGGCGAGCTCGCGCGCGGTCAGGTAGACCTCCGCCCCCTCCAGGCTGGACGCGTCGATCACCTGCTCGGCGATGGCGCGGGCGAAGGGGCCGGCCGGGTCGAGCCGGAGCGCGTCGAGCGCCCTCTCCTCCTCCGCATCCCCGCGGGCGAGCGCCGCGAGCCCCGCCTGCGCCCCCGCTCCCCCCGGCAGCCCGGCGACCGCGTCGGCGGTGCGGGCACCCCAGAGGTCCTCGAGGAAGAGGTGGTGGTTCTTGATGATGCCGAGCCCGATCTCCTCGAACCCCGGGCGCGGCCGCAGGAGCCCCCACAGCGAGAAGAGGTTCTCCTTCCAGCTCTCGATCTTCGCGTCGCGGAAGAACGGGTAGACCGCCTGGAGCGTGTGGATCTGGTTCGACACGTCCTCCATGTAGTGGTGTGCCGCCCCGAGCCAGACGAGTCCGAGCGCGCGCCCACCCGGCGTGCCGGAGGTGGCCGCCGCGAGCGCCACGTCGGTGTGGACCTGAGCCATCTCGGGGGCGAAGGCCTTCGCAGTGGGAGGCCAGGCCCAGCGGCGGGGCTCGGTCTTCAGCACGTCGGGGGAGTCGGAGAAGGCGAGCCGGGGCAGGCCGTAATGGGCCCAGGCCTGGCTGGAGAGCCCCGTCAGCGCCCCCATGTCGAGCTGTGCGGGATCGAGCGGGAGGGGCAGCCCCTTGTCGTCGCGCAGGACGTGCCGGTCGGGGGCGTGTGCGAACCGCTCCACGTTCCGGCGATCCTCGTCGGGGAGTCGCGAGGAGAGGGCGAGCAGGGTCCGACCGTCCGGCGCCGGGGCGGGGGGCACATCGAGCCCGACGACGCGCGCCTCCGCCGTGAGCCCGAGGAACTGCTTCCAGGCCCAGGGGTCGAAGGAGGGCTCGGAGGGAAAGCGAGCCAGGAAGCGTGCACGGACGCCCGGGTCGGGATGGGCGGCGCCGGCTCGCCAGGTGGCGACGCGCAGCTCGTCGAGGTCGGCCTGCCCCGCGGCGGACGGCGCGGGGCCGGGGACGGGGAACGCGCGCTCCCCGATGAGCTGGTGGACCCGCTCCTCGTAGGCCAGGGCACCCGAGGGCAACCCCACCCCGAACCCCGAGAGGGCGAGGATCGCGGCCAGGCTGCGAACGGTTCGGAGTACCCGGGGAGAGGTCATCGCTCGTTCAGGATCCCTTTCGCACCGCCTGGTCGGCCGCCCGGATCTCGGGCTGGTACTGCACCGTGTCGAATACCACGAAGGATACGAAGAGCGCAGCGAACAGCGCGGCCGCGATCAGGATCACCATCAGGAACCGGTTCTCGTACTTCAGGTGCATGAAGAAGAGGGCCACGATGGTCGCCTTCGTGCAGGCGATGGCGAGCGCCACCACCACGTTCCACGGCCCCAGGTCGATCCGGGAACTGGTGACCGTGATGGCGGTCAGCACCATGAGAGAGGCCGCGGTGGCGACGAGGATCCCCGGGCTCATCACGTGGGTGCCGGGCTCGTGGGCGGGGCGGGCGGAGGCGTGTTCGGTCACGGAGGCACCCGATCAGATGAGGTAGAGGAGCGGGAAGAGGAAGATCCAGATCATGTCCACGAGGTGCCAGTAGAGGGCCACGGAATCGACCGGGACGAAGTATCCGGGGCCGAAGTCGCCCCGCGTGGCACGCCGGATGAGCCAGACGTAGAGCCCCATGCCCACGAGCACGTGGATCCCGTGCAGTCCGGTCATGAGGTAGTAGATGCTGAAGAAGGTGCCGAGGTCCTTCGGGACCGGCAGGGCCCGGACCGACGCGGGCAGCGTGGAGAGGATCTCCTCGGAGGGGTGGCAGGCCGCGCCCCAGGCGATCCCGTTGTGCAGCTTGTGGCTGTACTCGAAGTACTTCACCACGAGGAACATCCCGGCCAGGAGCAGCGTGAGCAGCAGCGTGATCCGCAGGCCGCGCCGGTCGCCGAGCTGGGCGCAGCGCACCGACCATGCGGCGGAGAGGCTGCTCCCCACCAGGACCACGGTGTTGAGCGCCCCCATGCGCCAGTCGAGGAAGTGGTGGGCGTAGTGGAAGAGGGCGTAGTGGTTGGCCCGGTAGACTCCGTAGGCCACGAAGAGCCCGCTGAAGAAGAGGACCTCGCTGCCCAGGAAGAGCCAGATCCCCAGCTTGCTCGTCTGGGACTGGGCGGTCATGTCCGGGAAGTGGTGCGCCAGGAACCGGTCCTCGGGCGCCCCGGCGGTGCCGGTCTGGGCCAGGTGGCTCATCGGGCACCCTCCGGACGGACCGGGATCCACCCCGCCTCGTCGGAGGCGTGGGTGAGGCCGGTGTAGTCGTACGGGGGGACACCGCGCGGGGCGACCGCGAAGTTGTCGTGGGGCGGAGGGGAGCTGGTGGCCCACTCCAGCGTGGCGGCGCCCCAGGGGTTGGCGGGCGCGCGCGCCCCGTGGCGGAGCGAGGCCACGAAGGCCCAGAGCGCGACCCCGAGGCCGGCGGCGAGCAGCACCGCACCGACGGTGGAGACGCGGTTCAGCCCCACGAACTGCTCGGCGTAGGTGGCGTAGCGGCGCGGCATCCCCATCGTGCCGGCCAGGAACTGGGGGATGAAGGTGACGTTGAACCCGAGGAAGATGAGGATCGCCGAGGCCGTGCCCAGCCGCTCGTCGTACATCCGTCCGGTCATCTTGGGCCACCAGTAGAAGAGCCCCGCCAGGAAGGCGATCATCACCGCCCCGACCATCACGAAGTGGAAGTGGGCCACCACGAAGTAGGTGTCGTGCAGCGGGATGTCGGTGGCGAGCGTTCCCAGGAAGAGTCCGGTGAGCCCTCCCACGCCGAAGATGGCGAAGAAGGAGAGCACGAAGAGCATCGGGGTCTTGAGGATGATGTGACCCTTGTACAGGGTGGCCAGCCAGTTGAACGTCTTGATGGCCGAGGGGATGGCCACGAGCAGGGTCAGGAAGCTGAAGATGATGTTGGCCCACTTCGACTGGCCGGACACGAACATGTGGTGGCCCCAGACGAAGAAGCCGATGAGCGCGATGGCGATCGAGCTCATGGCGATGAACTTGTAGCCGAAGATGGGCTTGCGGCTGAAGACCGCCACCACCTCGCTCACGATCCCCATGGCCGGCAGGATCATGATGTAGACGGCGGGGTGGGAGTAGAACCAGAAGAAGTGCTGGAAGAGCACCGGGTCGCCGCCGTACTCCGGCATGAAGATCCCGAGGTGGAAGACCCGCTCCAGGAAGCCGAGCGCGACCGTGATGCCGAGCACCGGCGTGGCGAAGATCTGGATGATGCCGGTGGCGTAGAGGGCCCAGAGGAAGAGCGGCAGGTCGAACCAGCCCTGGCCGGGGGCGCGCATCTTGTGGATGGTGGCGATGAAGTTCACGCCGGTGAGGATGGAGCTGAACCCGGCCAGGAAGACGCCGGTGAGCGCGAGCAGGATGCCGAGCCCCCGGGACGACTCCAGGCTGTAGGGCGGGTAGAGGGTCCAGCCGGTGTCGAGGCCGCCCACCACCAGCGTGGCGATGAACAGCACCGCCCCGGCCACGAAGAGCCAGAAGGAGAGGAGGTTCACCCGGGGGAAGGCGACGTCCTTCGCCCCCACCATGAGCGGGACGACGAAGTTCCCCAGCGCCGACGGGATGCCGGGGATGACGAACAGGAAGATCATCACCGCGCCGTGCAGCGTGAACATCTTGTTGTAGGCGTCGTTGGAGACGAGCCCGCCGGACGGGTCCCACAGGTGGAAGCGGACCACCATGGCGAACACGCCGCCCAGGAAGAGGGAGAAGACGATCAGCGCCAGGTACATGATGCCGATGCGCTTGTGGTCGAGGGAGAAGAGCCAGGAGGCGATCCCCTTCCCGTGCGTGAGGTAGCTGTCGCCGGCGGCGTGCTCCGCCGCGGCGGCCGGGGCCGTGGTCATGGTCCCTCCTTCAGACTCTGGATGTAGGCCACGATCCCCTGGATCTCCCGGTCGTCGAGGGGCACGGGGGGCATCATGTCGTCGAAGCCGGCCACGATCTTGGCGCCGGGCGTCACGATCGACTCGCGGATGTAGTTCTCGTCCACCTTGGCGATCTTCCCGTCGGTGAGCTTCTCGTCCTTGCCCCAGATGCCCTTGATGGACGGGCCCACGCCCGGCGAGCCGTCCACGCTGTGGCAGGCCGAGCAGCCCTTTTCCTCGAAGACCCGGACGCCGACCTGGAGGAGCGACTCCTCGCCGCCCTTGCCCTCGGCGGCCCAGGCGTCGAAGGAGGCCTGGTCGGGGTGGACCACCGCCACGGCCGACATCGTGGAGTGGTTCGTCCCGCAGTACTCGGTGCAGAGGATCGGATAGGTCCCGGGCACCGTGGGGGTGAAGACCATCCGCGTGAAGCGCCCGGGGACGGCGTCCTGCTTCAGCCGGAACTGGGGCACGTAGAGCGAGTGGACGACGTCCGTGGAGGCGAGGACGAGCTCCACCGGCCGCCCGACGAGCACGTGGAGCTCCTTCGAGCCCTTGCCGCCGGCGTGGTCGAACCACCAGGACCACTTGCGCGCGGTCACCTGGACCCGCTGCGGGTTGGCGCCCGGCTCGAGCTCGGTCATGGCCAGGTAGACCTTGGTGGAGGCCGCGAAGATCACGAAGACGAGCAGGAGCGGGATGGCGGTCCAGAAGATCTCGAGCTTCGTGGAGTGGTCCGGCGAGGCCTCCGGGCCGGGGCGCGAGGCCCGGGCCCGGTAGCGGATCACGAAGAGCACCGTGAGCCCGATGATGACCACGAGGAAGAAGGCGCTCATCCAGAAGAGGAGCGCGAAGACCTGGTCCACGCCCTCGGCGACGCTGGAGGCCCGTTCGGGCATGTACCCGGGGCCGGCCGCGATCAGGCTTCCGGCCAGGAGGTCGGGGAGTCGGATCATGTGGTGAGGTTCTCCGTTCTGCGCCGCTTCACGTCGCGGTACGCCAGGGTTCCGAGGAAGACGAGCAGGAAGGCCATCGCGAGGACGCCTCCGGTGCGCATGACCTTCAGGGCCAGCGGGGCCGGGTCGGCCGGGTCGAAGCCCATGCAGGTGAGGAGGAAGCCGCCGATGCTCCGCTGCTGCTCGGCGGTGGCCACGGCGCCCGACCCGGCGCGGTCGAGCGCGGTCCGCAGCGCGGTCGCCGGGTAGGTGATGCCGTGGAGGTAACCGCTCACACGGCCGTCGGCCGTGAGGACGACGAGCGTCGCCTGGTGCGCGAACTCGCCCGTGGCCGGATCGAACCGGTACTTGAAGCCCACCGCGTCGGCGAGGGCGTCCACGTCGGCCTTGTCGCCGCGGAGGAATCGCCAGCCCGCCTCGACCCCCGGGCTCCCGCCCGCCTCGTGGGTGAGCTGCTGCCGGGTCCGGGCGAGCTGCTCCTGCGTCTCCTCCGGATCGATGCTGACCGAGACGACGCCGAAGGCGGCGCCGTCCCAGCCCGCGTCCCGGAGCGCGCGGGCCATGCCGTGGAGCTGGAGGCCGCAGAGGCGCGGACAGCTCGTGTAGTTGAAGGAGAGGAGGAGCGGCTTCCCGGAGAGGTCGGAGAACCGGACCGGGTTCCCTCCTGAATCGGTGAAGGTGGCGCCGCGCGGAACCGTGGCCCCGAGCTTCTCGACGACGCCGATCGCCGCCACCTCCCGCTTCAGCAGATCGGTGGTCTGTGCAACGGCGGGCGAGGCCCCCAGAAGGGCCAGGAATCCGAGCAGGATTGCAGGTCGTCGGTGCGGTGCCATGGCAACCGCACTTGCTTGCCGAACCAACATAGACCTGTCAACACTATTTTATGGCAACCCCAGGATTTTCCTGGCACATCGCGTCAAAAACTACCGGGTCACGTCCACGACGACCCGCCCGCGCACCCGCCCGGCGAGCAGCTCTCCCGCGAGCGGGATGGCCTCGGCGAGCGGGATTTCCCGGGTCATCGCCGCGAGCTTGCCGGTGTCGAGCTCCCGGGAGAGCCGCTGCCAGGCCTCCCGGCGGAGCGCCATCGGCGCCATCACGCTGTCCACGCCGGCGAGCGTCACGCCCCGGAGGATGAACGGGGCCACCGTGGCGGGGAAATCCATGCCGCCGGCGAGTCCGCAGGCGGCGACCGTCCCGCCGTAGCGGGTGGAGGCGCAGGCGTTCGCGAGGGTCTGGCTCCCGACCGAGTCGACGACGCCGGCCCAGCGCTCCTTCTGCATCGGCTTCCCGGGCGCGGCGAGGGTGGCACGATCGAGCACCTCGGCGGCGCCGAGCGCGGTGAGGTAGGGCGCCTCCGAGGCGCGACCGGTGGAGGCCACCACCCGGTAGCCCAGCCCGGCGAGCAGCGCGATGGCCACGCTCCCCACGCCGCCGGCCGCTCCGGTGACGAGAACGTCTCCCTTTCCAGGCGCGACGCCGTGACGCTGCAGCGCCATCACGCAGAGCATGGCGGTGTAGCCCGCCGTGCCGATGGCCATGGCCTGGGTCGTGGTGAAGTTGGAGGGGACGGGTACGAGCCAGTTGCCGTCGAGCCGCGCGGCTCCAGCCAGGCACCCCCAGTGCCCCTCGCCCACGCCGTAGCCGTTCACGAGCACCCGGTCGCCAGGGCGGAATGAGGCGTGCGCGGACTCGGCCACCACGCCGGCGCCGTCGATTCCGGGGATCATGGGGAACTTCCGGATGACCGGCCCCTTCCCGGTGATGGCCAGCGCGTCCTTGTAGTTGACGGTGGAGCGCTCGACCCGGACGAGGACGTCGCCGACGGGGAGCGATGCCTCGTCGACCTCGGCCACGCGCACGGACTGCCCGGACTCGCTCTTCTCGACGAGGATGGCTCGAAACACGGGAATGACCTCCGGACCGGGTGGGAGAATGGTTCTAACGGTTCGCGCGCCGCTCGGCTAGCATCCGCCCGTGACCGCAGAGCGCGCCGACATCGTCATCGTGGGGGCCGGGATCATCGGCCTGGGCCTGGCGCGGGAGTTCGCCGCCCGCGGCGCCCGGGACGTCCTCCTGCTGGAGAAGGAGGAGGGGCTGGGGCGCCACGCCTCGGGGCGAAACTCGGGCGTGCTCCACGCCGGCATCTACTACGCGCCCGACAGCCGCAAGGCGAGGACCTGCCTGGCCGGGAACATGGCCATGCGGGGCTACTGCCTGGAGAAGGGGCTCCCGCTCCTGGAATCCGGCAAGGTGATCGTCGCCCGGGAGGAGGCGGAGCTCCCCATCCTCGACGAGCTGGCCCGCCGGGCCGCCGCCAACGGGGCTCGAGTCGAGATGCTGGACGAGAAGGGGCTCGCCGAGGTGGAGCCCTCGGCCCGGACCGTGGGACGGGCGCTCTGGTCCCGGATGACGGCGGTGGTCGATCCGAAGGCGGTGCTCGCCTCGATGCAGGCCGACCTCACCGGGAGCGGCCGGGTGCGCATCCGGACCGGCGTGGAGGTGCTGGGCGCGGCGGGACCGGGCGCGATCCGCACGAGCGCGGGGCCGGTGTCCTACGGGCGGCTCGTGAACGCGGCCGGCGCCCACTGCGACCGGGTGGCCCGCTTCTTCGGCGTGGGGGAGCACTACCGGCTCATCCCCTTCAAGGGCATCTACCGGAAGCTCCGGCCGGGGGCGCGGCTCGCCGTGAACGGCAACATCTACCCGGTTCCCGACCCCCGCAACCCCTTCCTGGGGGTGCACTTCACTCGTAGTGTAAAGGGCGACGTCTACCTCGGCCCCACCGCCATCCCGGCCTTCGGGCGCGAGAACTACGGGATCCTGGCGGGGGTGGACGGCGACGCCCCCCGCATCCTCGCCGAGGACGCCATCCTCTTCTTCCGGAACGCCGGGTTCCGCTCGGTGGCCCTCTCCGAGCCCCGGAAGTACCTGCCCGCCTTCCTGCACCGGGACGCGGCGCGTCTCGTCCACGGCTTCGACCCCGCCGAGGTGGAGCGGGCCGACAAGGTGGGGATCCGCCCCCAGCTCGTGGACTGGCGGACGAAGACGCTGCTCATGGACTTCATCGTGGAGCGGGCGGGGGACACCCTGCACGTGCTCAACCCCATCTCGCCCGCCTTCACGAGCTCGCTCGAGCTCGCCCGGCAGATCGCCGACGAGCACTTCGCGGGCGCGTTCTAGCCGCCGCGACCCCGGAGCTATCCCCGCGGGGGCCAGCCGCGCAGCATCTGGCGGATGGCCGGGTCGAGGGACTGCTGCCCGGTGAGCGCGTCGGTGGCGATGCCGCGCCAGACGAGCACCATCCGGCGCGCATCGATCAGGTCCACCACGAGGCAGGAGGAGGGCACGTCCACCACGTCCACCACCGGATTCCCGGCCGTCGTGTAGCCCCAGGCCTGCACGTCCACCTGGCGCCCGCCCTGGTAGTAGGCCACGTAGAGGTCGGGCGACCCGCTGATCGAACGGGCCAGGTTGCCGGCGGTGGAGAGGTCCCGCGCCAGCACCCCCTCGACGTCGAAGTAGTCGAGGGAGGCGACCAGGCGCGCCGATCCCGCCGGGAGCGGGACGAACTCGAAGGTGCGGTAGGCGGAGAAGTCGTTGCCGGTCTGGTAGCTCGCGCCCTCGAAGGGAACGGTGGGATAGGTGGCGCATCCCGCGAGGGCGAGGGCGAGGAGGGCGGCGGCGGCTCGGAGGTTCATCCTCCGTGGATAACCCGGAGCGCGCCCGATCGCCAGGCTGGGGCTCAGTTGCGCAGCGCCGCGTCGAGCCGCGCGCGCCGCTTCCCCAGGTCGAGCCCCTCCCGGGTGAGCAGGAAGCGCACCTTCCCCTTCCCCGCCGGCATCTCCACATCCGCCTCGAAGCCCGGTCCGGAGATGGACCCGACCGCATAGGAGCGGTGGAGGTTCGTCACCCTCCCCTCGATCCGGTCCTGCTGGACCTCGCCGTGCCCCTCGCCGCTCCGGTGGAGGGAGGAGGCGACCTCGTACAGGCTCATGGCCAGCTCCGGCTCGAGCGGGAGGGTGCTCGCGAGCACGGAGATGAGGTACCAGTAGGGGGGCTTCTCGGCCATCGCGGCATGGTACCCCATTGAACCTCCTGCTCCTCGACGAAGAAGAGGTGGACGGCGACGGCGTGGCCCACGTGCGGGGGCGCCGGGCCCGCCACGTGGTCGAGGTCCTGCGCGCCGCACCCGGCGACCGCCTGGTGGCCGGGCTCTGGCGCGGGACGGTGGGCGAGGCCCGGATCCTCGCGGCCACCCCCGAGCTCGTGCAGCTCGCCGTCCGCCTGGGCGACCCGCCCCCTGCGCCCTCCCCGGTCTCCCTCGTCCTCGCGCTCCCGCGCCCCAAGATCCTTCGGAAGGTGCTGCAGGCGGTGGCGTCCATGGGGGTGAAGCGGCTCGCGCTCGTCGGCACCTACCGGGTGGAGAAGTCCTTCTTCGCCTCCCCTCTCCTCGACCCCGCGGCGATGGAGGCGGAGGTCCGGCTCGGGCTGGAGCAGGGGCGGGACACCGTTCCCCCCGAGGTGTCGCTCCACCGCCATTTCAAGCCCTTCGTGGAGGATCACCTCGACGGGCTCTTCCCGCCCGGCCGGGAGGCTCGCCTCCTCGCCCACCCGGGCGCTCCGGGGCCGGTCGAGTCGGTCGGCGCGGCGGCCGCGCGCGCCGTGATCGCCATCGGGCCGGAGGGCGGGCTCACGGAGTACGAGGCCCGCACGCTCGCGGAGCGCGGATTCGCCCCCTTCACGCTCGGTCCTCGTCCGCTGCGCGTGGACGTGGCGGTCCCCTTCGCGGTGGCCCAGGTGGAGATGTGGCTGCGGCGGGTCACCGCGGCAGGGCGGTGAGGATCTCGACGCCGGTGTCGGTGACGAGCACCGTGTGCTCGAACTGGGCCGCCCGCTTGCCGTCGGCGGTGACCGCGGTCCACCCGTCGGGCCAGACGACGTGCCGCTCGTCCCCCACGGTGATCATCGGCTCGACCGTGAAGGTCATGCCGGCCTGCATGAGTTCCCGGGCGCCCGGCTCGAAGTAGTGGAGCACCTGGGGCTCGGCGTGGAAGTCCTCTCCGATGCCGTGGCCGCAGAAGGAGCGCACCACCCCGTAGCCGTGGGCGGACGCGTGGGCCTCCACCGCCCTCCCGATGTCGGACACCGGGCGCCCCGGCCGCACCGCGCCGACCCCCTTCATCATGCACTCCTCGGCGACCCGCAGGAGGCGCTCCGACTCGTCGTCCACCCTCCCCACGGGAACCGTGGCGCAGCAGTCGCCGTGCACCCCGTCGAGGTAGAGCGTGACGTCGAGGCCGACGATGTCCCCCTCCTGGAGCGGCCGGCTGTCCGGGATGCCGTGGAGGATCACCTCGTTCACCGACGTGCAGATGGCCTTGGGGAAGCCGTGGTAGTTGAGCGGGCTCGGATAGGCGCCGCGGGCGATGCAGGCCTCGTGGGCGATCACGTCGAGCTCGTCGGTGGTGACCCCGACGCGGGCGGCGCGGGAGACCTCCGCGAGGACCTCGGCGGCGGCGCGGCCGGCCCGGCGCATCCGGGCGATCCGGTCGGCGGGGTCGGCGATCCGCGGCGCGGGGCGCGGACGGCCCGTCCGGGCGTAGCTGGGGCGCGGGATGGACGGCGCCACCGCGCGCATCGGCGTGACCGTGCCGGCGCGCACCTTCCTGTCGGTCGGAGGCGCCTCGGCGTCCCGGTCGCGGTGGCACTTCTTGTACTTCTTCCCGCTGCCGCACCAGCAGGGGTCGTTGGGGCCTGGACCTCTCATCGTCCCGTGATCCTAATCACGGCGAGGGTCGCTTCCACCAGGGCTCGCGCCGGGGCGGAACGGTGCGCGGCAAGGTATCCGGGGCCTCCGCGAGCGCCCAGGTGATCCAGGCGAAGGCCGCCGTGGCCCGGGCGAGCTCCTGCGGATCCACCTTGTCGAGGGTGTCGGCGGCGCTGTGGTGCCAGTCGAAGTAGCGGGAGGTGTCCTGCTCCACCTCCACGAACGGGACGCCCGCCCAGGCGAGCGGCGAGATGTCCGCCCCTCCTCCGCCCTCGCTCACCTTCTCGGCCCCGACCCGGGCGAGCGGAGCGGCGAGCCTCCGGACGAGGTCGAGTCCACCGGGGCCCACGGTCGCGCTCAGCCCCACGGGGCGCCCGGCGCCGGCGTCGGCCTCGAGCGCCACGACGTGGCGCGTTCCGTCGGCGAGCGAAGCCTCGTGGTAGGCCACCCCTCCCTCGAGCCCGTTCTCCTCGTTCATGAAGAGCACGCCCCGCACGGTCCGGCGCGGCGGGTGGGGCATGGCGGAGAGGATCCGCATCGTCTCGAGGACCATGGCCACCCCGGCGGCGTCGTCCACGGCGCCGGTTCCGAGATCCCAGGAGTCGAGGTGGGCGCCGATGAGCACGACCTCCTCGGGTGCGGTGGCGCCGCGGATCTCGGCGACGACGTTGGCCGACCGCGCGACCGGCGGGTAGGCCATCCGCCCTCCCAGGGCGAGCCGCACGCGCACGGGCCCGCGCGCGAGCAGCCGGTGGAGGAGCTCGGCATCCTCCACGGCGAGCGCTCCGGCGGGGATGGGATCGACGCCCGGAGGGAAGAAGGTGGCGCCGGTGTGCGGCAGCCGGAAGGTGGCCGTGGAGAGCGATCGGACGAGCGCCGCCGCGGCGCCCAGACGCGAGGCCTCCGCCGGGCCGTTCATCCGCAAGGGCGAGAAGCGGCCGTAATCGGAGGCGACCTTCATGTCGTGCTGGAGGAGGACGATCTTCCCCTTGGCCTTCGGTCCCAGGGCCCGGAGCTCCTCCAGGCTCGAGACCTCCAGCACCTCGGCCATGACTCCGCCCCGGCGCGTGGGGGAGCTCCCACCCAGCGCGGTGATGGCGAGCGGCTGGGGCCGTCGGCCGGCGTCGGCCACCACCTCGGCCCGCTCCTCCCCGCGCACCCAGGACGCCACCTCCAACGGCTGGAGGCGGACCGCGATCCCGTGGAGGCGGAGCCATCCCTCGGCCCAGCGCACGGCCGCGGCCGCGCCGGGCGAGCCGGCTGGCCGCGCTCCCACACCATCGGTGAGCTCCGCGACGACGCCGAAGGCTCCGCCACGCAGTGCCTCCCCGACGATGGCCTCCGCTTCCGTTCCGGTGCTCGCGGTGCGGGCCGGCGGCTCCGTCGCCACCAGGCTCGCCAGGAGGAGCGCGCCGATCACGTCCGGACGACCAGGACCGAGCAAGGGGCGAGGTGCGCGAGACGCTCGGCGACCGACCCGAGCACGAGGTGGCGCAGCCCGCGCCGCCCGTGGGTGCCGGTGACGAGGAGATCGATCCCGCGCTCCGCCGCGACCCGGGCGATGGCCGGCGCCGCCGGGCCGTGGAAGACGACTCCGCCCACGGGCCTGCCCAGCTCCGCCGAGGCCTCCGCCCGCCATCCGTCGAGGTGGGCCGATTCGTCGCGATGCGCCGCCTCGACCACGGCCTCCGGCGGCGGAAGGTCGGTCATGCCCGGCGGCTCCTCGGCGTGGAGGAGATCGAGCTCCGCCCCGGACCGGCGCGCGAGGTCGATGGCCTCCTTCATGGCGATCCGGGAACCCGCGGAGAAGTCGATGGCGCAGCCGATCCGCTTCCAGGCGGCCACGCGCTAGCTCCCGCCCGTGGAGGAGGCGCCGCTTCCCCCCTGCGGGGGCGACTCGCGCACCACCACCCGGAGGACCTTTCGAACCGAGGCCGCGTCGCGGAAGGAGCAGAGGGTCGTGCCGGCGCGGAGCCCCTTCAGCGCCACGCCATCCGGCGTGAACGAGGGGCTCACGAGGGCGCCGTCGTCGCAGATGAGCTCGCGGATCGGACCTCCGCTCACCGTGGCCTCCTGCCCCACGAGGATCTCCAGACGGCTGACGCCCGGGTCGTCGGCGCCCTTCGCGCCGAGCGGCGGAGCCGCGGCGAGGATTGCGACCGCGGCGATGCCTTGCCATCTCATGGGGTCCCCCCTGCGCCCTGGTCTCGGCGCGTACGGGAGGATTCTACCGCGCCCTCAGGGGAGACGCTCGCCGCCCACGCTCACGTTCACCTCGGCGACGTCCAGCGGGATCCCGGAGAGTCGCGCCGCCTCCCGGGCCGCCCAGGTGATGCCGCCGCAGCAGGGCACCTCCATGCGGGCCACGGTCAGGCTGCGCGGCCGGGCCTCCCGGAAGAGCTCGGTCAGCTTGGCGACGTAGCCCTGCACGTCGTCGAGCTTCGGGCAGCCGACGAGCACCCTCCTTCCGGCGAGCAGGTCGCGGTGGAAGTCGGCGTAGGCGAACGGGACGCAGTCGGCGGCGAGGAGCAGGTCGGCGCCGGCGAGCCACGGCGCGCGAGGGGAGACGAGCCCGAGCTGAACCGGCCAGTGGGAGAGCTGGCTCTGCACGGCACCGGACGGAGCCGCGGATACCGGTGCCGGCACCCGATCGACGCTTCGCGACCCGGGACAGCCTCCGCCTTCCGAGGTCGGGGACGGCTGGACGATGGAGAGCGGACGGCGAGCCGGGGGGTGGGCGGGACCCTGCCGGGACGCCCCTGCGAGGTGGCGAGCCACCGCCGCCTCGTCGAAGGCAGCGGCATCACGCTCCAGGACCTGGATGGCGCCCTGGGGGCACTCGCCGAGGCACGCGCCGAGGCCGTCGCACAGCTCGTCGGCGAGCAGGCGGGCCTTGCCGTTCACCACCTGTATCGCTCCCTCTGCGCAGGAGGGCACGCACTCGCCGCACCCGTCGCAGCGCGCCTCGTCGATCTTCACGATGACCCGTCGCATGGACGGCGTAGTTCGCATGGGTTGGCGCCCCTGTCGAGGCCCCTCGCGCCATTCACACCCACGATGCGACCGGGGACGAGATCGCGAGCGTGAAGGTGCTGTAGGATTGGGCCATGGCGCGTGTGGTCGTGCTGGGCATCGGAAACGTGCTGAACGGCGACGACGGTCTCGGCCCCTACGTCGCGCGCACCCTGCAGGCCGGGTGGGACCTCGACGGGGACGCCGAGGTCCTGGACGCGGGAACACCGGGGATGGATCTCGTCTCGATGCTCCACGGCACGGAGGCGGCCATCCTCGTGGACGCGGTCCGGGACCGGGGCGCCCCCGGCGACGTGAATCGATACGACCGGCAGGAGATCCTCGCGGTGGGCCCGAAGACCGCCATGAGCCCGCACGAGCCGGGCATCCGCGAGGCGCTCCTCACCCTGGACTTCCGCGGCGGCGGCCCGACCGACGTGGTCCTCCTGGGCGCCATCCCGGAGAGCATCGACCTGGGCACCGGCCTCAGCGGAACGCTGCGGGGCGCCGTACCCGCCCTCGTGGAGGGTGTGCTCGCCGATCTGCGCAGGCTCGGGATCGGGGCGCGCCGCCTGGCGACGCCGCGCGACCCGGACATCTGGTGGGAGCGGCGGGGGCCGCGAGACTAGACGGCCGCCGGTGTGCCGGCGGGACGGCAGAGCAGGGAGACGGCGAGCGCTGCGACTCCGAGTGCGAGGAGGCTCACCGCGGCCACCCCGCCCCAGCCGAAGCGCTGCCAGGCGAGCCCGGGAATCCAGGAACCGAGCGTCCCGCCCAGGTAGTAGAAGGCGAGGTACAGGGCGTTCGCTCCCCCCTTCGCCTCCCGCGCGTTCTCGTTCACGTAGGACGGCCCGATGGCCTGCGCGGTGAACATCCCCACCACGAGGACGAGGAGCCCCAGGACGAGGGCCGGGAGCGAACCGGAGAGGGTCACCAGGACGCCCAGCGCCGACACGGCGAGCCCGGCGAGCATGATCCGCTCCGGCGCCACCCGCCCGGCCATTCGCCCGGCCACCGGCGAGACCACGATACCCGCGACGTACACGAGGTAGGCGGAGGCGATGGCGTCGGTGGGGAGCCGGAACGGCGGAGCCGCGAGCCGGTAAGGCAGGTAGGTGAAGATGGCGATGAAGGCGAAGAAGAGGCAGAAGCCGAGCGCGAACCCGCCCAGCAGCCTCCGGTTGCGCAGGTGGCGGAACATCCCGCCCATCGCCCCGCGCCAGGGGGTGCCGGTGCCCCCGCCGCCCGGAAGCTCGAGCGCCATCCCCAGGGCACCCGCCCCGGTCACCGCCGCGGAGAGGACGAAGGCGGCGCGCCAGCCGGAGTGCTCGGCCACCATCCCGCTCGCGACCCGGCCGAGCAGGCCGCCGGCGACGCTCGCTGCGATGACCGCGCCCACGGCGGTTCGGATCTTCCCCGGCGCGTAGTGGTCCCCGGCCCAGGCCACCACGACCGCGGTGACCCCGGGGATGAGGAGCCCCTGCGCGGCCCGCCACGCCACGAGCTGCGGAAAGGTCCGAGCGACCGCGCATCCGAGCGTGGGGAGCACGAGGAGCGCGAGCGAGCCCACCATGACCGTCTTGCGCCCAAGCGCGTCGGAGAGCGGGCCGGCGAGGAAGGAGCCCGCGGCGATGGCGAGCACCACCGCCGACACCGAGAGGCCGGCGGTGGCCGGCGGGAGGCCGAACTCGGCGGAGAGGAGCGGCAGGAGCGGCTGCGTGACGTACATCGCCGCGTAGGCGGCCACCGTGCCGGCCGCGAGCGCCCCGGTGGCGCGGCTGCGGAGCGCCACCGGGCTCGGGGCGGCCATCTACGGGACGAGGACGATGGATCCGGTGGTCTGCCGACCCTCGAGCGCCCGGTGGGCGGCGGCGGCGTCGGCGAGCGGCCAGCGGTGCTTCACCTCGACGAGGATCTCCCGGGCGGCGATGAGCCCGAAGAGCTCCCGGGCACCCTCCTCCAGGTCCTCCCGCCGGGCGGTGTAGCTGAAGAGGGTCGGGCGGGTGAGGAAGAGGGAGCCCTTCCCGGCCAGCACCGAGATGTCCACCGGCGGCACCGGGCCGGAGGAGTTGCCGTAGCTCACCATCAGTCCGAGCGGGGAGAGGCAGTCGAGCGAGCCCTCCCAGGTGCTCCGCCCCACCGAGTCGTAGACCACCGGGACGCCCTTCCCCTGGGTGAGCTCTTTCACGCGCGGTACGAAGTCCTCGCGGGTGTAGACGATGACGTCGGTGGCGCCCGCGGCGGCGGCCAGCTTCCCCTTCTCGTCGCTGCCCACCGTGGCGATGGTCCGGGCCCCGAGCGCGCGGAGCCACTGCATGGCGAGGAGCCCCACCCCGCCGGCGGCGGCGTGGAAGAGCACCGTCTCACCCGGCTTCACGACGTGGATCCGCCGCACCAGCATCCAGACCGTCATCCCCTTCAGCATCACCGCGGCGGCGACCTCGTCGGAGATGCCCGGCGGGATGTGCACGAGCCGGTCGGCCGGGACGACGGCGGCCTCGGCGTAGGCGCCGGGCGGCCGGGACACGTAGGCCACGCGATCCCCCGCCCTCACGTGCGAGACGCCGTCGCCCACCGCCTCCACGACGCCGGCCGCCTCGACGCCCAGTCCGGCGGGGAGCGGGAGCTTGTAGAGCCCGGTGCGGTGGTAGGTGTCGATGAAGTTGACGCCGATGGCGGTGTGCCGGACGCGGGCCTGGCCCGGCCCCGGCGCAGCCACGGGCAGCTCCTCGAGACGGAGCACCTCGGGACCGCCGGTCTGGTGGATGCGGATCGCCTTCATGGGGGAGTCCTCCGGCGGCTGTCTTGCCCCGGGCGGGTCACGGTGTCAACGATATCCAGTGATTCCAGGGATATCGCCCTGACGGGCACACCCTTTCCGGGAGTTCGCGTCGCGGGCCGGACGGGAGCAGAATCGGGGGTGGAAGCTCCGGTCCCGGGACCGGACGGAGGCCGCATGCAAGGTTGGCAGATCGCGCTGGTGGTTCTCGTGGCGGTGTTCGTGGGAGCGCTGCTCCCGCTCGTCGTCCAGCTCTACGGGACCCTGCACACGCTGCGAGTGGTGGTCGAGAAGAGCGCCAAGGACATCGAGGCGGCCGTGGTCTCGATCCACCGGACCGCCGATCGGGTCGATCGGCTGGGCGCCTCGCTGGAGCAGGACGGCAAGCTTTCGGAGATCATCGACGGAGCGCAAGCCGCCGCGCAGGTCATGAACCAGATGCGCAGCACGATGCAGGTGGCGGGGCCGGTGGTCGCGGCCGTCGTCCCGGCGGTGGCGGCTGCGGTGAAGGCCTGGAGGGGGGGCATGCAGGGGGACCCTCCCGCGGCGCCGCACGAGGCGGCGCACGAGCACACGACTTCCCATCACCACGAGAAGCACGACAAGGAGGCGACCACATGAGCCAGAACAACGGAGTTGGAGCGGGAACGGTTCTCTTCGCGTTCCTCGCAGGCGCAGCGGTGGGCGGAGTGGTGGCACTGCTCTACGCCCCCCAGGCGGGCCACAAGACCCGCGAGAAGTTCCTCGACATGGGGGAGGACGCCCGCGAGAAGATGGGGCGCATCCCGCAGGCCGTCCGCGACGCGGAGCGGGCCGCCGTCGCCTCGTTCAACGAGACGATGAAGAAGGGCTAGCGCTGTTTTTGTAAATATCTGTTTTTACTATTATTTTCGGTGGACGCACGGGGCATGGAACCTGCTAAGGATCGGGTCCCGCCACGCCGGCGACGACCATGACCAGCCCCAGCCACCGCGAGATCCCCTACAACTACACCTCCGCCGACGACCGGCAGGCGGTCTCGTCCCTGCTCGGCAAGGCGGCCTGGAAGAAGCTGGAGGAGCTGCGGGAACGTCGCGTCACCGGCCGCTCCGCCCGCCTCCTCATGCGGGTCTTCGGCGAGGTGCTCATCCACCGGCGGAACCCGTACCTGCGCCAGGAGCTCGTCCATTCGTCCCGGAGGCGCAAGCGCTTCTTCGGCGACGCAGCGGCGAGCCTCCGGCTCATCCGGGACGGGGCCGGCAACGACGCGGCGGTGCTCGACGTGCTCGCCGAGGCCAGCCGCATGCTCGACGCGGTCCGCGACGAGGTCCGGCTCATGCCCGACCTGCAGGCCCGGGTCCGCCGGGCGCTGGGCGCGGTGGTGGGGCGGGAGAACGTCCTGCTCGATCCGTTCACGCTCGTCTCCCACGCCACCGACGCCACCGACTGGCGGCTCCACCTCCCGCTCGCGGTGGTGACCCCCACGGAGGAGTCCCAGGTCGCGCCCCTGCTCTCCGCCATCCGCGACCTCGGCCTCCACGCCATCCCGCGCGGCGCGGGGACGGGGCTCACCGGCGGCGCCATCCCGCTCACGCCCGACTGCGTGATGGTGAACACGGAGAAGCTGAACCGCATCCGGGGCGTCTCCGCCCGCCCGTTCCTGCTCGACGACGGGCGGACGGTCGAGGGGCAGGTGATCGCGCTCGAGGCTGGGGTCATCACCGAGGCGGCCATGGAGCACGCCACCCACCGCAACCTGGTCTTCGCCACCGACCCCACGAGCGCCTGGGCCTGCACCATCGGCGGCAACATCGCGGAGAACGCCGGCGGCAAGGACTGCGTGCTCTGGGGCACCTGCATCGACAACCTGGTGTCGTTCCGCATCGCCATGCCCGGCGGCCACGACTGGACCGTGTCCCGGGTGAACCACCAGCTCCGCAAGATCCTCTTCGACGACCGGGTCCGCTTCGAGGTGCGCGACGCCGCCGGAGCGCTCGTGCGCTCCATCGAGCTGCTCGGCAGCGAGATCCGCAAGCGCGGCCTCTGGAAGGACATCACGAACAAGGCGCTGGGCGGCCTCCCGGGCGTGCAGAAGGAGGGCACCGACGGCGTCATCACCTCCGCCGAGTTCATCCTCTACCCGGCCTACCCGCACACCCGAACGCTCTGCCTGGAGTTCTTCGGCCCCGACTTCGAGGAGGCGAGCGAGGTGATCCTGGAGATCGCCAGCCAGATGCCGAACCGGGGCCAGGAGGCGCTCTCGGCGCTCGAGCACTTCGACGACCAGTACGTGAAGGCCATCGGCTACCAGGTGAAGGCGCCCCGGGCGGAGATCCCCAAGGCGGTCATCATCGTGGACGTGGTGGGCCACTCCACGGAGGAGGTCGCCCGCGGGGTGGCGAGCATCCGCGCCATCCTGGCGCCGCACCCCAACACCTTCCTGGCCGAGGCGCTCGACGCGGCGGAGGGCAAGCGCTTCTGGGCCGACCGAAAGAAGCTCGGGGCCATCGCCCGGCGCACCAACGCCTTCAAGATCAACGAGGACGTGGTCCTCCCGCTCGCGGCCCTGCGCGAGTTCTCGCTCTTCATCGACGCGATGAACGTCCACGAGGAGCGCCACTGCCAGGAGAACTTCGCCCGGCGGGCCGAGACCTTCCTGCGCGCCGCACCCACGCCGGGGGACGCGCTCTGGTCGGCCAAGCTCGCGGCGGCGCTCGGGGCCTGCACGCGCTCCCGCGAGTCGCTCGGGGCGGCCACGGAGACCGAGGTCCGCTCGCTGGCGGTGACCGACCGGCTCCGAACGGACCTGGCGGCGCTGCTCGGCAGCTACCCGAAGGTGGCGGCCACACTGGGTTCGATCTGGGAGGAGGTCCGGGCGCGCCTCATCGTGCTCGCCACCCACATGCACGCCGGCGACGGCAACGTGCACGTGAACATCCCGGTGCTCTCCAACGACCGGCAGATGCTACGGCGGGCCGACGCGGTGGTCGAGAAGGTCTTCGATCGGGTCCAAGAGCTCGGCGGCGTGGTCTCGGGCGAGCACGGGATCGGCGTCACGAAGCTCCGCTACTGGGACCCGGAGCGTCGCAAGGAGCTGGAGGCCTACCGCAAGCAGGTCGATCCGGGCGGGCTCATGAACCCGGGCAAGCTCTCCGACCTGTCCGTGCTCGACCACGTCTACACGCCCTCGTTCAACCTGCTGAAGCTGGAGGCCCGCATCCTCCAGCACGGGCAGCTGGAGGAGCTGGCCCGGCGCATCGCCACCTGCGTCCGCTGCGGCAAGTGCAAGCCGGACTGCTGCGTCTTCTACCCGGCCCGCGGGATGTTCTTCCACCCGCGCAACAAGAACCTGGCCATCGGCGCGCTCGTCGAGGCGCTGCTCTACGACGCCCAGCGGCAGCGCTCCGACTCCTTCGAGATGCTCCGCCACCTCGAGGAGGTGGCCGACCACTGCACCATCTGTCACAAGTGCCTGAAGCCCTGCCCGGTGGACATCGACACGGGAGAGGTCACGGTCATCGAGCGGGAGATCCTGGCCGCCTGGGGCTTCAAGCGCATGCCGGTCACCACGAAGCTCACGCTGCGCTACCTCGACACCCGGTCGCGGCTCGGGAACAAGCTCCTGCGGACCGGCCTCGTTCGCATCGGCGGGGCGCTGCAGAGGGCCGGGTACGAGATCACGGCGCCGCTGCAGAAGCTCGACTCGCGCTCCCGCCTGCTCGCGACCCTGCGCTCGCCCGTG
Organism: uncultured Anaeromyxobacter sp.; assembly: GCA_903855945.1. Lineage (GTDB taxonomy): Bacteria > Myxococcota > Myxococcia > Myxococcales > Anaeromyxobacteraceae > CAIOAK01. Next base: position 14,842 of record CAIOAK010000205.1, on the reverse strand, counting down.
ACCCCGGCCGACGAGGGAACCCTTCGCGACGTCGTGCCCGAGTGCGGCCCCGACCAGGCACTCCTCTTCGAGCCGGACGGGGAGGCACGCGGAACGGTCTTCTACTTCCCCGGGTGCGGGTCGGAGCGGCTCTTCTCCCGCATCTCCCAGGCCGCCATCCACCTGCTCCTCGAGACCGGGCTGCGGGTCGTCCTCCCGCCCCCCTTCCTCTGCTGCGGCTTCCCGGCCCACGCCAACGCCCTCACCGATCAGCACGGCCGAACCGTGCTGCGCGACACCATCCTCTTCAGCCAGGTCCGGGACATGTTCTCCCACCTGGACTTCGACGCCGTGGTGGTGAGCTGCGGGACCTGCATGGACGGCCTGGAGGGCATGGAGATCGAGAAGATCTTCGGGGCCCCGGTTCGGGATGCGGTCGGCTTCGCGCTCGACGTCGGGCTCGTGCTGCCGGGCGGCGCGCCGTCGGCGCTCTACCACACGCCCTGCCACGACTCGCTGCGGGGCACGGGCATCGCCACCCTGAAGCGGGCCGGCTTCCCCGCCACCGAGAGCCCCCACTGCTGCTCGGAGGCGGGCACGCTCGCGCTCTCCCGGCCGGACATCACCGACTCCATGCTCCATCGCAAGGCGGCGGCGGTGCGGGAGGCCACGGAGGGGCGCCCGCCGGGCACCCTGATGCTCACGAACTGCCCCTCCTGCGTGCAGGGGCTGGGGCGAAACGATCGCCTGGGAACGGTGACGCGCCACCTGGCGGTCGAGGCGGCGACCCGCCTCTCCGGGGCCGGCTGGCAGGAGATCTTCCGCTCCCGCGCCCAGCAGGCCAAGGTCATCCAGCTGTAGGGTCATGATGGCGCGCCCCGTGGACGTCCGACCGGGTGAGGGCGCCGCCGCCGCCTGGGCCTTCACCTCCTTCTTCCTGCTGCTCGCCGGCTACTACGTGCTCCGCTCCCTTCGCGAGGAGATGGGGATCCGCGGCGGCGTGGACAACCTGCCCTGGAACTTCACCGCCACCTTCGGGCTCATGCTGGTCGCCGTCCCGATCTACTCGCGCCTCGTGGCCCGGGTCCCGCGTGCGCGGGCCGTGCCGATCGTCTACCGGTTCTTCCTCGCGACGCTGCTCGGATTCTGGGTGCTCCTCCGCGCCGGCGTCTCCCCTGCCCCGCTCGCCCGGGCCTTCTTCGTCTGGGTGAGCGTCTACGGCCTCTTCGTGGTCTCGGTCTTCTGGTCGCTCCTCGTCGATCTCTTCACCTCCGGTCAGGGCAAGCGGCTCTTCGGATTCGTGGCCGCCGGCGGGAGCGCCGGGGCCATCGCCGGGCCGCTCTGCGTGGAGCTGCTGGTGGGGCGGATCGGCGTGGCGAACCTGGTGCTCGTGTCGGCCGTCCTGCTCGAGCTCTCCACCCGATCCATGCTGCGGATCATCGGATGGTCGCACCGGACCGGGGCGGCCGAGGCCCGGGGGGCGGAGGGGCGGAGCCCGGAGGAGGCCGGTGCGGCGCTCGGGGGAGGCGCCTGGAGCGGCGTGGCGCTCGTCTTCCGCGATCGCTACCTGCTCGCCATCGCCGCGCAGACGCTCCTCTTCACGCTGGGTTCGACGCTCCTCTACTTCCAGGTGGCCCACCTCGTGGCCGGCTCCGGGCTCGACTCGGTCTCCCGCACCCGCCTCTTCGCCCGGGTCGATCTGGCCGTGAACGTGGCCGCCCTCCTCACCGGTTCGCTCGCCACCGGGCGAATCGTCACCAGCCTGGGGCTCGGCGCGGCGCTCGCGCTCGTTCCCGCCCTCACCGCCGCCGGATTCGCGCTGGCGGCCGGGTGGCCCACCTTCTGGGTGCTGGCGTCCTTCCAGGCGCTGCGCCGCGCGGCCAGCTACGCCGTCGAGCGCCCGGCCCGGGAGGTGCTGTACACGGTGGTGACCCGCGAGGAGCGCTACAAGTCGAAGGCCTTCGTCGACACGGTGGTCTACCGGGCCGGCGACGCCGGATCGGCCTGGCTGGCCCGGGGGCTCGCCGCGATGGGGGCTGGCGTGGCCGGAAGCCTGATCGCCGCGGTGCCGGTGGGCATCCTCGGCGTGGGGTTGGCGTTGTGGCTGGCGCGGGAGGAGCGGAGCCGGGAGCGGCGCGCGGCGCCCGAGGGGGTCCCGTGAAGAGGCGGCTCTCCCGTCGCCACTTCCTCCTCGCCTCGGCCGGGGGCATGCTGTCCGTGGCGTCCCGCGCTCGGGGCGCCGGAGGTGCCGTCGCCATGGTGGAGCGCCCCATCCCGCGAACTCGTGAGACCCTGCCGGTGGTGGGGCTCGGGACCTGGCAGACCTTCGACGTGGGGGGCTCTCCGGAGGAGCGGGCGCCGCTCGCCGAGGTGATCCGGCTCTTCCTCGCGGGGGGCGGCCGGGTGATCGATTCCTCGCCGATGTACGGCCGGGCCGAGTCGGTGGCGGGAGACCTGCTCGCCGCGGCCGGCGGACCACGCCCCTTCCTCGCCACCAAGGTCTGGACCACCGGCAAGGCGGCGGGCGAGGCGCAGATGCGGGAGTCGTTCCGGCGCCTCCGCGCCGACCGCATGGATCTCATGCAGGTGCACAACCTCCTCGACTGGGAGACCCACCTCCCGGTGCTCCGGGAGTGGAAGGAGAAGGGGCGGATCCGGTACGTGGGGATCACCCACCACGCGACGTCCTCCTTCCCCTTGCTCGAGAAGCTCGTCGCCGGCGGAGGGGTGGACTTCGTCCAGCTCCCCTACTCGATCGCCTCCCGCGAGGCCGAGCGGCGGCTCCTGCCGGCGGCCGCCGACGCCGGCGTCGCCGTGCTGGTGATGCGCCCGTTCGAGGAGGGCGCGCTCTTCACGACGGTGAAGGGGGAGCCGCTCCCCTCCTGGGCGGGGGAGATCGGCGCCGCCTCCTGGGCGCAGGTGTTCCTCAAGTTCGTGATCTCCCACCCGGCCGTGACGAGCGCCATCCCGGCCACGCGACGCCCCGATCACATGTCCGACAACCTGGCGGCGGGCGCAGGTCCGCTGCCCGACGAGCGGATGCGCCGCCGCATGGCCACCGACTTCCGCGCCTGAGAGGACACCATGGCCGTCACCCGTCGCGACTTCCTGCAGGCCTCCCTGGCGACGCTGGCCGCCTGCGCTGCCCCGCGCGCGGAAGGGCCGGGGGCGTACGCCTCGCCGGCGAAGCCGTCCCGGATCCTCATCCTCGGAGGCACGAGCTTCCTCGGCCCGGCGCTCGTCGAGGCGGCGGGCGCGCGGGGCGACGTGGTCACGCTCTTCAACCGGGGCAAGACCAACCCGGGCCGCTTCACCGACGTGGAGCAACTCCACGGGGACCGGGACGGGAAGCTGGAAGCGCTCCGCGGCCGGAGCTGGGACGTGGTGATCGACACCTCCGGTTACGTTCCGCGGATCGTGCGCATGTCGGCGGAACTGCTCGCACCGTCGGTGGAACGGTACGTCTTCGTCTCCACCATCTCGGTCTACGACGAGTCGATCCCGCCGGGCTCGGACGAGGGGGCCCAGATCGCGAAGCTCACCGACCCCGCAACCGAGGACATCCGGGCGAATTACGGCGCCCTCAAGGCCGCCTGCGAGAGGGCTGCCGAGGGCGCCATGCCCGGGCGGGTGCTGGTCGTCCGCCCCGGCCTCATCGTGGGACCGGACGACCCGACCGACCGCTTCACCTACTGGCCGGTCCGGCTCGCCGAGGGAGGTGAGGTGCTCGCGCCGGGCACGGGGGACGACCCGATCCAGTTGATCGACGTCCGCGATCTGGGCGGCTGGATGGTGGAGATGGCCGGGCGGCGCGCCACCGGGATCTTCAACGCGGTGGGTCCGGCGGCGCGGACCACGATGCGGGAGATGCTCGCGGCCTGCCAGCCCGCCTCCGGCCCGAAGGGCGCGCTCACCTGGGTCCCGGCTCCCTTCCTCGAGAAGGAACAGGTCGAGCCGTGGGGCGACATGCCGGTCTGGATCCCGGCCGGCGGTCCGGAGAGCGGGATGTCGCAGGTCTCGATCGCGCGCGCGCGCGCGGCCGGCCTCCGCTTCCGCCCCCTCGACGAGACGGCGCGGGACACGCTGGCCTGGTGGAACCGGCTCCCGGCGGAGCGGCGCGCCAAGCTGCGCGCCGGCATCTCGCGCGAGCGGGAGAGGCAGGTGCTCTCGGCCTGGGCGGCCGCCCGGAAGGGCGCAGGCTAGTCGGCGAGCGCCCGCTGCCAGGCCGGACGCTCCCGGAGCCGGGCCAGATAGGCATCGACGGCCGGAGCTCCCGGCATGAGCTTCATGGCCCGTCCCCAGGCGAGCGTCGCTCCCACCATGACGTCGGCCACCGAGAAGGAATCCCCGAGCAGGTACTTCCGCCCGGCCAGCGCCTTCTCCAGCGTCGCCACCGTCTGGCCGAAGGCCTCCTTGGCCGCCGCGACGGCAGCCGTGCTCCGCTCCGCCTCCGGCTTCTTGCTCTGCTCGTAGCCCGCCACGAGCGGCGGCTCCATCTCCGACATGGCGAAGAGCACCCACTGGTAGGCGAGCGCACGGTCGACCGATCCGGGCGGCGGCAGGAGCCGCTTGTCGGGGAAGAGGTCGGCGAGGTGCATGCAGATGGCCCCCGACTCGAAGATGAACTGGCCCCGGTCCTCCAGCACCGGGACGTGTCCGAGCGGGTGGCGGGTCAGGTGATCCTCCCCGCGGGTTCCGGCGGGACCTGGCTCCAGTCGGACGAGGTCGTAGGGGACACCGAGCTCCTCGAGAACCCAGCGCGGGCGCGTGGCCCTGGTCTTCGGCACGTAGTAGAGCTTGAGCATCCCCACCTCCTAACCGGGTCTTCCGGTCATTGCTGCCCGGCCTCGCCTACCGCCACACCGCGAGCAGGGAGAGGCCTCCCGAGACCAGGATCGCGGCGAACGAGGTCAGCACGATGCGCGCATATCCCCAGCTCCCGAGCGCGACCGCCATCCCGCCCTTCACCACGGTGTTCGTGAACCCGGCCAGTACCACCGCCGTTGCGCCCACGGCGAGGCTCACCTGCCCGCCGGCCAGCTCGGCCATGGAGAGGGCGATGGCGTCCATGTCGGCCGACCCGGCCACGAGCGCCGCCGCGTAGACGCCCGCCGACCCGAGGTAGTGGCTCGCGAGCTTCGACCCGGCCATGACGGCCGCGAAGATGAGGGCGAACTCGAAGGCGGAGCCGAGGTTCACCGGGTTGCGGAACTGCATCGCCTCGCCCTTGCCCCGCTGCGCCGAGCCGCGGTAGACGACGGCGCTCGCGATGAACCCCACGAGCGCCATCACGAGCATGGGGATGGCCAGCACGCCGGCGAGAGGCATGTCGACGACGGCCACCACCGCGAGGACCCGGACCCAGACGATCGACGAGGCCAGCACCACGGCGAGCGCCGCCGGGCGCTCCAGCGCGGCGTTCTCCTTCGACCGGGACGACATCGCCAGCGTGACCGCGGTGGAGGAGACGAGGCCGCCCACGAATCCGGTGATGGTGAGCCCCCGCTCGGGTCCGAGCAGCCGGGTCGCGACGTAGCCCACGAAGCTCATCCCGGTCACGAGCGCCATCATCCAGCCGATGGTCCGGAGGTTGAGGGCATGCTGGGGGCCGAAATCCCGGTCCGGCAGCCACGGGACCAGCGCCAGCGCCACGATGAGGAACTTGAGGAGGCTCACCACGTCCTCGCGGCTGACGCGGCGGAGGATGGGCTGGACGAAGGGCTTGGAGGAGAGGAGTGCCGTCACGCCCACGGCCGTGCCGAGGACCGTGAAGATCCGCCGGCCGCCCTGCGGGATGATGTCGCTCGACACCGCGAGCGCGCCGAGCAGGAAGGTGATGAGGAAGGCCGCCTCGGACGTGAGCCCCCGGTCCGAACCGCGTTTCACCACATCCACGTAGGCGGTGAGGAGGAACAGGACCACCGCCGCGAAGGCCGCCACCACGATCCAGACCCCGAAGTGGCGACCGAGCAGCGTGGAGAGCGCCCCGGCGAGGGCCACGAGCGGATAGGTCCGGGCGCCTCCCAGGAACGACTCGGGCGCCTTGTCGGTGGGGGCGGACTGTTCCCGCTCCAGGCCGATGAGGAGGCCGGCGACGAGTGCGAGTCCGATCGAGAGGAAGGGTTCGTAGGGATCCACGGGCTCTCCGGCCCGGATCCTACACCGATGTCGTCGGAGCGCCTCGCGGATGACCGTCGGCCGATATCGGATCCCCGCGGGTCATGCGCCAGCGCAGGAGCGGCGGCGTGACGAGGGTCGTGACCATCACCATGGCGACGACGGCGGCGAACTCGCCGGGTCCCAGGACCGGCTTCCCCCCGAACTTCATGTCGAGCCCCATGCCCGCGAAGATGAGCCCGACCTCCCCGCGCGGGATCATGCCGAGACCGACGGCGATCCGGTCCACGCCCCGGTTCACGACCCCGAGCCCGCAGGCCTGCTTGCCCACGATCGCCGCGACCGTCAGCCCTGCGGCGAGGAGCAGGGATCCGCCGGCCAGCCCCGGGAGGTCCACCCGCAGCCCCATCCGGACGAAGAAGATCGGGACGAGCAGGCTCGAGAGGGGGATGAGCAGCTTCTCCAGGCTCTCCCCCTCCGGCAGGAGTTCCCCGAAGGGCACCCCTTCCAGCACCAGCCCCGCCGCGAACGCCCCGACGATGGGGGCGAGGCCGGCCAGGTGCGCCGCCAGCGCCAGGACGAAGGCGGTGACGAGCGCGGCGGTGAAGACCACGCCTCGCCCGCGAAGACGGGCGGTCAGCGCGAAGAGGCGCGGAGCCAGCAGGCGGCCCAGGACGAGGGAGCCGCCGATGAAGACCAACGCCTTGACGGTGACGATGACCGCGGTGAGCCCCGTGGAGGTGCCGCTTCCCCCCGCCAGACCGACCATCACCGCGAGGACGAGCAGCCCCATGACGTCGTCGATGACCGCGGCGCCGAGGACGATCTGCCCCTCCGGCGTCCGCACCTTGCCCATGTCCTGGAGGACCCGCGCCGTGATGCCGACGCTCGTGGCGGAGAGGGTCGCTCCCAGGAACACGTGGACGTAACCGGGTGCCGTCGGGAGGAGCCAGGCGCCCACCAGCGCGCCCAGGATCATGGGGACGATGACCCCCACGGTCGCGACCAGGAACGCCGACCAGCCCACCTTCATGAGATCGGCGAGGCGCGTGGAGAGCCCCACCTCGAAGAGCAGCAGGATCACGCCCAGGTCGGCGAGCGCGTCCACCACCGGATCGGTTCCGAGGAAGACGAGCTGCCCCATACCGAGGAGCGGGAGCGCGCCCACCGCGACTCCGGCCAGCAGCTCACCGAGCACCGCCGGTTGCCCGAACCTCTCGGCCAGCGCGCCGCCCAGCTTGGCGGCGACGAGCAGCACGACGAGGGCGATGAGCAGATGCTCGACCATGAATCCGTCTCCAGTTCCAGATAGCCGAAGGGCGCCGGCGGGCTCGATTCCGCCGGCGCCCCTCGCTCCGCGCCGAGGCTACCGCCCCACTACGGTCGCCACCGCTGCAGAAGATGCCGCCGCACCGTAGGCGTGCGGCGTGATGCCCGTTCCGGGACCGGGGTCGGCGGAGTAGCCGTGGACGCCCATCTCCGAGATGTCGAGCCCGTTGACCTCGTCCTCCGCCTCGACTCGATTCCCGACGACCTTGCCGATGAGGAAGAAGGCCAGTGCCGTCACCGGGACCACCCAGGCGATGTTGGCAGCGATGCCGATGAGCTCGGCCACGAACTGCCCCTTGTCCCCGTAGAGCAGGCCGGTCACGCCGTAGGCCACGCCGTTCAGCCCCTGGCCGTAGACGCCGTTCGCGAAGATGCCCGTGGCGAGGATGCCGAAGGCACCGTTCACGCCGTGGACGGCGATGGCGCCGACCGGGTCGTCGATCTTGAGCTTGGCGTCGATGAACGTGGCCGCGAGGATGACGAGGACGCCGGCGATGGCGCCGATGAGCATGGCGGCCCAGGAGGAGACGAAGGCGCAGGGGGCCGTGATGGCGACCAGTCCGGCCAGCATGCCGTTGGCGAGCCACGACGGGTCGGCCTTGCCGTACTTGATCTTCACGTAGAGGTAGGCGGCGAAGGCTCCCGTGGCGCTGGCCAGCATCGTGTTCGTGGCCACCACGGCGAGGCGGGTGTCCATGCCGGACAGGGTGGAGCCGGCGTTGAAGCCGAACCAGCCGAAGGCCAGGATGAAGGTGCCGATCATGACCTGCGGGATGCTCTGCGGAGCGATGGGGTTGATGCGGCCGTCCGTACCGTACTTGCCGATCCGGGGGCCGATCATCTTGGCGAGGACGAGCGCCATCACGCCGCCCGTCATGTGCACCACCGAGCTGCCCGCGAAGTCCACGTGGCCGTGGCCCAGGCCGAAGTTGGTGCCGAGCGCGGACAGCCAGCCGCCGCCCCAGACCCAGTTGGCGTAGATGGGGTAGATGATCGTGGAGATGACGAAGCTGAAGAGCACGAAGCTCGAGATCTTCCAGCGCTCGGCGGCGGCACCGGTGGGGATCGTGCAGGTGGTGTCCATGAAGACCATCTGGAAGAGGAAGGTCGCCGCGACGGCCGGGGTGAACATCGAGAGCGGGAGTCCGAACCCGCTCATCCCGAAGAGGCCGAAGTCCTTGCCGAACAGGTTGACGGCGAACTCCTTCGTCAGCGTGGTCTCGCCGAAGGCGGAGCCGACGCCGCCCATCTGCAGGCCGAATCCGACGAAGTAGAAGCCGATGATGCCGATGGCGTAGACGAGGAAGTTCATCCCCATCGTGTGGGCGGCGTTCTTGGCGCGGGTCAGGCCCGTCTCCACCAGCGCGAAGCCGGCCTGCATGAACATGACGAGGAAGCCCGCAACCATCGTCCAGACGATGTTGAGGGCGGTCTGCGTGTCGGCGAGGTTCTTCGCGAGCTCACTGATCGTGGGTTCGACTGCCATCTTGTTCTCCCTGGGGTTGGAGTTGACCGCATCGCCTGCGCACCGAGCACGCGCCCGACCGCCCGACAGATGCCGTGCTTTGCACCCGGCGTGCCGGGAGCCGCATGGGGCGCCGGAGCAGGGTCCCCCCGGGAGCGGGAGGCCGCCGGGGGGCGATCTGCCCGAAGGGCGAGCAGCGATCGCCGCCCGCTTGAACGGATCGGAGGCAGGATCGGGGTTCGTGGGTGGCGCCGGCTGCGGCGCGGCGAGGCAGTCCGCTGCTCAGCCGTCGAGCAGGTCGAGCAGGTCCGCCCGGACCGCATCGCGGGCCACGACGTCGGGCGCCGTCGTGAGCGCCCGCTCGAGGGTCTCCACGGCCTTGCGCCGGAAACCCTTCTCCGCGTAGAGCGCCGCGAGGCTTCGCAGCGCCGGGAAGTAGTCGGCGCGCAGCTCGACGGCGTGCTCGAAGGAGGTCATGGCCCGGAAGTGCTCCCCCTGGGCCTTCTGCGCCTTGGCCAGCAGGTGGTGGGCCTCGGCCGAGAAGGGGTCGGCCGCGATGGCCTCCTCGAATGCCGTCACCGCCGCGTCGATCCGGCCGGCGAGCAGGAGCTCGCGCCCACGCCGCAGCATCACCTCGGCTCCCGAGGGAACGGGGGGCTCACGGGCCGCGGTGGACTCGAGCACCGCCTCCAGGCGGCGATGAAGGTCGTCGAGGTGGAAGGGCTTCTCCACGTAGTCCTCTGCCCCGTAGGCCTCCCGGGCGTCCTGGGCGAAGCGCCAGCCACGGTACACGGCGGTCATCATGACCACCGGGATCTCCCGCGTGCGCGGGTCCGCGCGCAGCCGGCGGGCCACCTCGAAGCCGTGGATGCGGGGGAGCATGGCGTCGAGGAGCACGATGGCCGGTGGCCGGGCCGCGATGCGCGCGAGCGCCTCCTCGCCGTCGGGCGCGGTCTCGACCGACCAGCCCCGAGCCGAGAGGGCCCGCTCGACGAGGACCCGGATCTCGGGCTCGTCATCGACCACCAGGATGTGGCGCTCGTCCTCCGCCCGGTCGGAAGCCTCGGGAAGCGGCTCCTCGAACGACGCCACGTCCTCCTCCCCGTCGGGCAGCGTCACCTCCCCGGGGGGCGTCACGGCGAAGGCGCAGCCGGGGGAGGCCCGGGCGCCGCGCCACGTCGTCGAGCCGGGATGGGCGCCCCCGTAGGCCTCCAGGATGGCCTTGCGGAGCGAGCCGGCCACGGCGAGGTACGGGGAGATCTCCATGCCGGTGACGAAGCGGACCTCGTCGAGGACCTGGGCGGAGGCGTCGGGATCGGCGACGGCCAGGTGGAGCCGCCCGCCCTCCGTGGAGAGGGGAAGGATGGTGTCGGTGAGCGCCACGCGGTGCGGGACGAGCCCCAGCGCCGCGGCCGGGATCTCGGAACGGGAGAGGTCCACACCCGGCCAGCCGTGGCGCTCGGACAGGACCGCCACGAGCGCTCCCTCGCTGGCCTCCCCGGCCGCGAGCAGCTCGCTGCAGACCCGCGTTCCGTTGCGCTCGGCCGCCGCCTCCGCGCGGCTCACCGCCTCCGGCGAGGCGACGCGCCGCTCGACGAGCAACTCGCGGGTGGGTCCGCCCATCCCTACCCCACGGTATCGGCGTAGGTCATCACGAGGTACAGGAGCGCCTCGACGTCGCCCGCGTTCCGGTAGGCGTGGGGCGCGTCGGCCTCGAACACCACCGCGTCGCCGGGGCCGAGCGCGTGGATGGCGCCGCCCGCCTCGATCTCCACGCTTCCGCGGCTCACCACCAGGTTCTCGACGGTCCCGGGCGGGTGGGCGTCGGCCCGCTCCACCCCGCCGGGGGCCAGCCGCAGCTCGTAGAACTCGACGCGGCGAGGCTCGTCGAACGGGAAGAGCGCCCGGGAGACGAAGCTGCCGTCGGAGGAGGCGAGCCGCTTGGCCTGGTCGGCCCGCATCACCTGCAGGGACGCGGCGGGGCGGTTGGTGATGAGGGCGCTGAAGGGCACCTCCAGCGCGGTCCCGATCTTCCACAGGACGTTCACTGTAGGTGCACTCTGCCCCAGCTCGATCTGGCCGAGCATGGCCCGCGAGACGCCGGAGATGCGCGCGAGCTTCTCCAGGGAGAGGCCGCGCCGGCTGCGCAGGCGCCGCAGGTTGGCGCCCAGGACCGGCGTGAGATCGTTGCCGGCGGCGGGATGGGCCCGCTCGTGGCCGGGGACACGCGCGCCTCGGGCGCGCGCGCGAGGTCGTCTTGCGCCAGGAGGGCTGCGAGGTGGCATGACCGATTTATCCGTTCGAGCGGATGGCCTTGTCAACCGCCCCGCGGTTACGATGACGGGGTGCTTCCAGCTCCCTGGCGGGTCACCTTCGTCACCAACCCGGACGAGTGCAATCTCCGCTGCCCGATGTGCGCCACGCATGCCGATGAGGCGCGCGCCGTGCGACCGCCCGGAGCCCCGCGCCGGCTCGCCCTCCCCGACGTCCTCCGGGCCCTCGATTCGCTCCCGGCCCTCCCCCGGGAGGTGGTGCCCTCCACCCGGGGCGAGCCGCTCCTGTGGGAGGGTCTTCCCGGGCTCGTCCACGCCTGCGGCGAACGTCGCATCCTCCTGAACGTCACCACGAACGGCTCCTTCCCGCTCCGGGGCGCCGAGAGCTGGGCCTGGCTCCTCTGCCCGATGACCTCGGACGTGAAGGTCTCCTGGGGGGCTTCCGACCAGACGCTCGATCGCCAGCTCCTCGGGGGGCGCGACCCGGATCGTGCGCTCGCCGACCTGCGCACCCTCCTCCGGGTCCGGGAGGAGGTGGCCTCGGCGGGAGGGAATCGCTGCGCCGTCAGCCTCCAGGTGGCCGCACGGGAGGAGAACCTGACCGATCTCACCGACATCGTCCGGATGGCCGCCGCGGAGGGGATCGACCGGGTCAAGGTGAACCACCTCCAGGTCCACTTTCCCTCCCAGCGCGGCGCCTCGCTCCGGCGTTCCGCGGAGGCAGCGCGCCGGTGGAACCGGGCGGCGGTCGCCTGCGTCGATACGGCGGCAACCACGGCGCGCCGGGGCGGAGGCCAGGTCGAGCTCACGGGGCTCGTGGACTTGCCGGAGGACGGTTCGCCGCCGCCGAGGGGGACGTGCCCATTCGCGGGCAGGGAGGCCTGGGTGGAGGTGGACGGGCGCTACCTGCCCTGCCCCGCGCCCGCGGCACGCGACGGCCTCCTCCCGTGGCTCGGATCGCTCTCGACGGTCCCGCTCGGGGAGGCCTGGCGTGGCGATGCGTGGCGTCGCCTGGCCGACGGATGGCCCGACCTCACCCCCTGCGCCGACTGCTCCTTCCGGAGCCCCGGCGGCGCCTGACCCTTTCGTCGGCTCAGCGATCCCGGTTCAGGCCGTCCGGGAGCTCGTTCGGTACGACCTCTCCCTCGGCACGGGGAAAGTGCGCCGCGAGCCGCGAGCCCACGAGATCGATGGCCGCCTCGAAGCCCTCGCCGGGCGCGCCGCGCGCCATGCTGGCCACCAGCGCGTCCACCGCCTCCTGCCAGCCGGCGTCCCCCATCCGTTCGTGGATGGCCCGGTCGCCCAGGATCTCGGCGCGCCGCTCCCGCAGCGAGGCGAAGACGAGCACCCCGTTCCCCTCGCGGGTCTGGTGCAGCCCGTGCTCCAGGAAGGCCTGCTCGGCCCTGGCGTGGACCGCCTCCGCCTGGTGGCGGCGTCCGGCCAGGAGCCGCTCCACCGGGGCGAGGCGGCCGACGAACCAGCCCACGAGGCCACCCAGGACCTGGAAAACCACCACCTCCGCCACGGACGGTTCCGGGAAGGCGAGCTCGACGAGGGCGGTTGCGACGGCGGCCGCGACCACGGCCGCGATCCAGCGTACCTCCTCGTAGGGCTGGGAGCGCTCCACCACCACCGGCACCACCTGGCCGGTGCTCCTCGACTCGGCGCGGCGGACCGCTGCGGCGATCCGCTCCTGGGCCTGCGGCGGAAATGTGCGTTCGAGGGGCATGTCTCGCTCCTACCAGCTCCCGGAGGCGCCGCCTCCGCTGAAGCCTCCACCACCGCCGCTCCAACCGCCGCCACCCCCGCTGAAGCCTCCACCGCCTCCGAGACCGCCGCCGAAGCCGCCGCCACCCCACGGGCCGCGCGGCCCCCGGTGGGAACCGAAGAGGAGCCGCAGGATCAAGAAGACCACGATGAGGAGCACAAGGATCGGGGCTCCCATCCCGAAGAGGAACCCGAGGAGCCCTCCGATGATCGGGATGTCCACCTGTCTCGGCTCCGCCTTTCGGCGCTGTGGCTGCGACATCCCCTCCGGGAGCGCTCCCAGGGCCGCCAGGATCTGCTGCCCGGCTGCGTAGAGCCCCTCGCCGTACCGGTTCTCCCGGAAGGCCGGGGCGATGACGCCGCGGATGATCCGGCCCGACTGGGCGTCCGTGAGCCCGCCCTCGAGGCCGCCTCCCACCTCGATCCGGACCTTCCGGTCCTTCAGGGCGACGACCACCAGGACCCCGTCGTCCTTGCCCTTCGTGCCGAGCTTCCAGGCCTCCGCGACCCGCATCGCGTAGTCCTCGATGGGCTCGCCGTCGAGCGTGGGGATGATCAGGTACTGGAGCTGCGGCCCGGCGCCGCCCTTCTGCGCACGCGCCTTGCGCGACAGGTCGGAGAGGCGCCGCTCCCAGCGGTCGTCGATGCTCCCGGCGACGTCGACGACCGGGCCGGTGAGGCGAGGGACGGCTACCGCCGGCGCGGCGCGCAGGGGCGCCACGGCGAACAGCAGGGCCAGGGCGGCCGCGCGGCCGCGGGTCACGTCCGCCTCCCTAGAACTTCACCTTGGGCGCCTCGGCTGCGCCGGGCGTCGTGGCGGTGAACTGGGGCTTCGCGGCGTGGTGGTAGAAGAGGCTGTTGGTGAAGCTGGTGGGCGGGACGGTGACCAGGTTGTTGAAGTCCTGCACCGACTGGATGTAGCGGCGCCGCGCGATCGAGATGCGGTTCTCCGTCCCCTCGAGCTGCACCTGGAGGTCGCGGAAGTTCTCGTTGGCCTTCAGGTTCGGGTAGGCCTCGGAGACCGCCATGAGCTTGCCGAGCGCCTGGGTGAGGCCGCTCTGGGCGGCCTCGAACTTCTTCATGTTCTCCGGGGTGAGCTGGTCCACGGTGAGCTTCACCTGGGTGGCCTGCGCCCGCGCCGCCATCACCCCCTCGAGGGTCTCCTGCTCGTGGGTCGCGTAGCCCTTCACGGTCGCGACCAGGTTGGGGACCAGGTCGGCGCGGCGCTGGTACTGGTTCTCCACCTCGGCCCAGGCGCCGGCGACGGCGTTGTTGGCCTGGGGGATGGACTGGATGCCACAGCCGGCGAGCGCGGCGGCGGCGAGGACTGCGAGCGGGAGTCGTGCACGGGTCATGTGGCCAGCGTAATGTCGGGGGGGTGGTTGGCAAGGGAAACCGGACCGCCCCGGGCGGGACGTCACCGAAACGGCACCCTTTGGGGTGGGAGGCCTACTACCGGGTCGTCCGGCGCATCCCCCGCGGCCGCGTCGCGACCTATGGCCAGGTGGCGCTCGTCGCGGGCAAGCCGCGCGCGGCGCGGCAGGTCGGGTACGCCCTGTCGGCGCTTCGGGGGACCAGCCACCGGATCCCGTGGCAGCGGGTGCTCGGCAGCCGCAACCGCGCCTCGGCAGCCATCTCGATCCTCGACCCGATGGGGTCGGCGGTGCAGCGGGCGCTGCTCGAGGACGAGGGGGTGGAGGTGGACGAGCGCGGGTGTGTGTCGCTGGCGCGGTTCGGGTGGAGGCCGCGGCGGTGACGCGGGACGGTCCGCGGCGCGGACGGTCCGTGAAACGGCCTTCGGCCATTTGGGTCGTTTCCACTCGGAGTGCTTGACACTTTTCTGGGGGATTTCGCGTTCGCGGATGACGGTGCCGCGAATCGGGTGTTCTCGCTGCCTGGCGCCGCCGTGGAG
>CAIOAK010000204.1 GCA_903855945.1 uncultured Anaeromyxobacter sp. | reverse complement strand
GATCGCCTTGCGGTCCGGCGGGTACTCGGGGAAGCGATCCCGGTACCAGCGGTGGTGGGAGAGGGCCCGGGGGGCCAGGTTGGCGAAGGTGTAGAGGGCGAAGGCGAGGCCGGCCGGCGACCAGGAGGCGATGGCCCAGCCGGTCCACTCGACGATCTCGCCCAGGTAGTTGGGGGAGGTGACCCACTCGAAGGGGCCGCCGCGCGGGATCTTGTAACCGGTCTCCCCGGGCGCCCGCAGGTTCCGGAGCATCCGGTCGGAGGTGACGTTGAGGCCGAAGCCGCCCAGGAAGAGCGCCGAGCCGAGGAGGAACTGCCAGGAGGAGAGCCAGTCGGCCGGATAGCTGCCCACCGACGAGAGCCAGCGCGCGTTCACCCAGTCGTTCAAGAGGTTGAAGGCGATGGCCATGGCCGGGATGGTGAGCGGCATGCGCTTGCCCTCGGCCCGGATGAGGAAGGGGAAGAGGAAGGAGCGGTAGAGGTAATGGAGCTGCCACATCGCGAAGAGGCAGAGCGGCACCGGCTGCATCGCGTTCGGTCCGAGGAAGTAGACCCAGGCGAAGAACCAGACCGACGGCGACTCCATGACGATCCAGCCGAGCCGGGCCGGGATGGTCGGCCCCCAGCCCTGCCGCGCGTGGCGCCCGTACGGGGCCACGACGAAGAAAAGGGAGAGGAGGGTGGGGACGGCGAGGGCGATCTCTGTGAGGACGAGCCAGCCGTAGGTGTCGAGGCGCACGGGGACGCAGGCTAACCCGTTCCGGGGTCGGGCGCCTCAACGGCGTGGGGTATCCTCACGACCACGGTCCGGGAGCGGGCGCTCCGGGACGGGTTCGAGGAGGTATCGCGGGAGGACGTCCCCGAGAGCATCCGGGCCGGTACACAGTTCCAGGGTTCGTGCCCGGCCACCGCGTCCTGCATGCGGCTGACCCTGGGTTGAGAATCAGCCACCGCGGAGGATGTCGTCCAGCCGCTGGACGAACTGGCCGCGGGTGAGCACCTCGTCCACCCCGGCGAGCCGCGACCGTTCCATGAGGTCGGTCTGGAGATGTCCCAGGAAGCCCACCACGCGCGTGGCGCCGGCTCCCTTGGCGGCGGCGACCTGCTCCAGAACGCCTGCTTCGCCGAGGTCTACGATCAGCGTCCCCGGCCCGAGCTCGCGTGCCGCCTGATCGAGCGGAGTTCCGCGGGGCGCGATGCGGACGTCGGCGCCGAGCCGCTCCGCGGCGGCGAGGATCTTGGAACGGAAGACGAGGTCGCGGACGGCCAGGATGACGGGCATGACGGAGTATGACGCCCCGCCCCCCAGCAGCGCGAGCAGCCGCTTCGCCGCCCGCTCCGCCCCTCCCAGGTCGGGGACCGGCGGGACCGGCCGGAGGAGCACCCTGCGCACCGGCTCCACGATCCGCCCCGCCAGCAGCTCCTCGTTCCCGACGTGCTCGCAGGCGAGGAGCGGCTCCATCTCCCGCACCATCACCGGGTACTCCGGGAAGTCGCCCCGCTCGGTGTAGACGAGCCGGGTGCCGGCGGCGATGGCGTCGGTGACGATCCCGTAGCCCGGTTTGGTGACCACCACGTCCACCGCGTGGACCACGTCCGGGTAGGTGAGGCCGAGCGCCTCGATCCGTCCGTCCACGTCGGAGGGGGTGAGCCAGCGGAACTCCGGCGCGTGAGGCGGCGCGAGCCCCTCCATCCCCACCCCGCCGAAGGAGAGGAGAACCGCGGGGCGCTCGTCCAGCCCGAGACGGCGCCGGGCCTCGCCCCGGGGCAGCCGGGGCCGGCGGACGACGAACCCGATCCGCTCCCGGTGCGGGAAGGCGGAGAGGTCGCCCGCGAAGGGAAGCTCGAGGAGCAGGGTCGCCCCGGCGTAGGCCCGGGCGGCCCGGTCGGCGGAGGCGGCGAGCGAGGGGATCCGGCGGGAGAGGTGGCGGTAGATCCAGTCCCAGGAGAAGTTTCCGAGCCCGACGGCCGGAAGGCCGGCCCGGCGGGCGGCGTCGAAGGGCATGGCCGGGATGTCGGCCAGGACGAGGCGCGCGCCCACCGTCCGGAGCCAGGCCTCCTCCTCGCGGGCCCGCACCTCCCAGCCGGCGTCGAAGGCCGCGCAGGCCTCGGCGGTCCGCTCCTCGTCCACGCGGAGTGCGTCCCTCTGCACGAGCCCCACGTCGCAGGTGGCGCGCCGGAAGAGGAGCTCGCCGGGGATGGCCCGGCGCACCAGCGGCTCCGGGACGGTGCCCACCACCGCGAGCGGAACCGACGGATCGAGGCGGCGCACCTCGGCCAGCACCTCGCAGGCGCGGGTCATGTGGCCGAAACCGTGGCCGGAGAGGTAGAGGGCGATCACGCCCGGGTGAAGGAGGCGTGGAAGGCGGAGAGCTTCTCGATGACCAGCTCGATCTCGTCGTCGGGCGGGAGGATGGTGGTCCGGAAGTGGAACGTGCCGGGGAGCTGCCCGAAGCCCGACCCCGGCACGACGCAGATCCCGGTCTCCTCGAGCAGGGCCAGGCAGTACTGCGCGTCGGTCCTGCCGGGCGGAAGCTGGATGCGCGGGAAGGCGTACATCGCGCCGGTGAGCCCGTTGCACTGGATCCCGGGGATGGCGGAGAGCCCCTGCTGGAGCCGCGCGGCGCGGCGCCGCAGCGACTCGAAGATCTCCTTGCACTCCCGGTCGTAGAGCGGGAAGGAGGGGTCGCCGGGACGGGGCGGATTCACCATGACCCAGGTGACGAGTTGCCCCGCCGAGTTGGCACAGAGGGCCACCGACTGGAGCTTCTCCACCTCGGCCATCACCTCGGGGTGGACGTTTCGGGATTCCAGATAACCGCCGCGGTGCCCGCACTCGCCGAAGAGCCCCTTCGACACCGAGTGGAAGCTGAAGAGCGGAACGTCGTCGATGCCGCGCCGCACCAGCACCGACGCGAAGGAGACGAAGCGGTCCTGGGGCCGGTAGACGTTCTCCTGGTAGACCTCGTCGGCCAGCACCGCGAGGGAGTGCTTCCGCGCGAAATCGAGCAGCATCTCCACGTTGGCGGCGTCGAGCACCGCACCGGTGGGGTTGCCCGGGTTGATCACCGCGATGGCGCGCACCCGGATCCCCTTCGCCACGGCCTGCGCGTGGGCGGTCTCGAGCGCCTCGCGGGAGAGGCTCCACTCCCGCGCCTCGTCCAGGTAGTAGGGGACCTGCGTGCCGCCGAGGAGCGTGATGGAGGCGGAGTAGAGGGGGTACTGCGGAATGGGGATCATCACGCCGTCGGCGGGTCCGTCCACGAGGAGCCGCAGCACCGACTGCACCCCCTTGCTGGCGCCGTCGGTGAGGAAGACGTGCTCGGCGTCGGCGGGGATCCCGTCGCGCCGCCGGATGAACTCCACCACCGCGTCCCGCACGAAGCGGAAGCCCTTGCTCTCGGTGTAGGCCCCGAGGCCGTACGGACTCTCCGTGAGCGCCCTGCGCGCCGCCGCCCGGGCGTCCTCGGGGAAGGCCGAGGCCGCGGGGCCGTCGAGCAGCGCGGGCCACTCCGCGAGCGCCAGCACCTGGCGCAGGAAGGTGAGCGGCCGCTGCCCCAGCGACTGGGGGTTGCCGATGTTGCAGTAGATGATGCGCCGCCCCTGCCGTTCCAGCTCGGCGGCGCGGGCCACGATGGGGCCGCGCACCGCGTACTGGGTCTCCCGGACTCCCCGGGCGACGTCTGCGAGGTGGAGCGGCATGTCTACTCCTTGGAGAGCTGCGCGCGGGCCATCGACAGCTCCTCCCGCTGGGCGTCGGTGAGGCGGGGGAAGGCGATGTCGAGCCGCTCGAGCGTCTCCACGATCGCGGCCGCCACCACGAGGCGCGTGAACCACTTGTTGTCCGCGGGAACCACGAACCAGGGGGCGTGCTCCGAGGCGGTGGCCCGGATCGCCTCCTCGTAGGCCTCCATGTAGCTCTTCCAGTGGTTCCGCTCGCGCACGTCGGCGGAGGAGAACTTCCAGTGCTTCTCCGGGATGTCGAGCCGCTCCAGGAACCGGCGCTTCTGCTCCTTGCGCGACACGTTCAGGAAGAACTTGAGGATGGCGAACCCGTTGCGCGCCAGGTAGCGCTCGTAGGCGGCGATGTCCTCGAGCCGCTCGTCCCACACCTGCTTGCCGACCAGGGAGGGCGGGATCCTCTGGCGCGCCAGGATCTGCGAGTGGACCCGGACCACCAGGACCTCCTCGTAGTAGGAGCGGTTGAAGATGCTGATGCTCCCGCGCTCCGGCGCGACCCGCTGCGACCGCCAGAGGAAGTCGTGGTCCAGGTCCTCGGCCGAGGGCTGCTTGAAGGAGTGGACCTGGCAACCCTGCGGGTTCACGCCCGACATCACGTGCTTGATGGTGCCGTCCTTGCCCGCCGCGTCCATGGCCTGGAAGACGACCAGCATGCCCCACTCGTTGGAGGCGTAGAGCCGGTCCTGGAGCTCGGCCAGCCGCTCGACGCCGTTCGCGAGCAGCCGCTTCGCCTCGGGCTTGTCCGCCGAGCCCAGTCCGCCGGTGTCGGCCGGGTCGTGGTCCTTCAGGCGGAACTTCCCACCCTTGGTGATCCGGTACGGCTCGATGAAACGGGCGAGCTCCCGCCTGTCCTTCCTGGCCTTCTTCATGCCCCGATCCTCGACCGCGCGGCCGCGTGGGTCAAGGCCGCGGAAGGGTGCGGGGAGGCCGGGGGGAGGCGAGCCGCTCCCAGGAGGCCCGGATCGCGTCCGGCCCGTGCCGCCGCTCCAGCCGGCGCACGGTGAAGTGCCCCCAGGCGGTCCGCTGGTAGTGGTGCATGAAGGCCAGGTTCACGGCCGCTCCCCCGGCCGCCCCCAGGAGCGGAACGAGCTGGGCCGCGGCCTTCTCCGAGACGGCCACGCCGAAGCGCTGCCCCACCGCCGCGATGAGCCGGGCCAGCGCCGGCACGCTCCGGTCGGCCGCGACGCGCGAGGCCCCCTTCGCGGCGAGGAACTCGGTGGCCTCGGCGACCGAGCGGGCGAGCGCCGCCCGGACCGCGAAGTAGCCGGCCTCGGCGGCGTCGTCGGAGGCGCGGGGCGAGCCGTAGGCGAAGACCGCCAGGCACTCCAGGCGGGGGGCCGGCAGCCGGAGGTCCTCCCCCTGCGCCCGCGCGTGGTCGGCGATGGCCCGGAGCATGAGGGTGGTGGAGATCGGCAGCTCCACCGCCAGCCCCGCGATCCCGAAGGCCCCGCCCCCCGCGCCGGCCGCCCCCGCCGCGAGCCTGTGGAGCCAGTCGGAGGGGGGGTCGGGGTCGGCGTCCATGGTGCGGAGCGCCACCGACAGCGCGCGGTCGAGCGCGGCGCCCGTGGCCCGGTGGATCTGCCGGGAGGCCGCAGCGGGGAGGGCGGCGACCGCCATCTCCACCGGGCGCCCCAGGAGGTCGGTCAGCCGGATGGCGAGGCCGGGGCTCTCCAGGACCTCCCTCGCGCGCGCCAGCGCTTCCCTGTCGGTTCCGTTCACGCGGCGGGAATCATCGCACGGGACGGGATACGATGGACCGATGTCCGAACTGGCCAGGGTCTTCGCGGGGGACCGCTTCGCAGCCCGCAACGGGATCGAGCTCCTCTCGGTGGAGGTCGGGCGGGCCGTGGCGAGGATGGCGCTGGGTCCTGAGCACCTGAACGCCGCCGGGGTGGTGCAGGGTGGGGCGGTCTTCACGCTGGCCGACTTCGCCTTCGCGGCGGCCTCCAACTCGCGGGGGAACGTGGCGCTCGCCATCGAGGCCCACGTCACCTTCCTGCGCGCCGTCCGCGAGGGGGTTCTCACCGCCGAGGCCCGGGAGGAGGGGGGCTCGCGCCGCCTCTCCACCTGCACGGTCCGGGTCACGGACGGGTCGGGAACGCTGGTCGCCCTCTTCACCGGGACGGCCTTCCGGAAGGACGATCCGCAGCCGCCGCCGTAGGCGTGCTACCTTCCCTGGGGTATGTTTCGCGCGACCCGACTGCTCGCACTCGCCCTCCTCGTCGCCGCGTCCTCGGCGCGGGCGCAGTCCTCCACGGCGGTGCTCCCGGCCGGCGCCGTCCTCACCAACTACGACCGGGTCCTCATCGGCCAGGAGGAGGCGCTCGAGTCGGGCGCCTTCGTCGCCCGCGTCGCCGACTCCACGGCCGGCTGGTACAACCCCGCCGGGCTGGCGCTGGTGCGCCGCAGCGTCATCGGTGCGAGCGCCACCGGCTACGAGCTCAACATCACCGACCTCGGAAAGGTCCAGACCTCGTCCGGCGGCGTCTCGCTGAACCAGCTCCCCAGCTACTTCGGCGCGGTGCTGGGAGGGGACGTCATCGCCTCCGACAAGTGGCGCATCGGATTCTCCGCCACCAAGCCCACCTCCTGGACGGCCACCATCAACGGCGCCACGCTGGCGGGGGTCGATATCAACTACTCGTCCAGCGTGAGCATCTCCACCCTCGTCCCCACCATCTCGGCGGCCTGGGCCCTCCTCCCCACGCTGCGGGTCGGCGCCGGTTTCGGCGTGGCCATCACGAGCATCTCCCAGAGCCAGATCCTCTCGGAGGGATTGGCCTCGGACGGGGGGGATAATTCCCTCCTCCGCACCGCGGTCGGCACGGGCACGACCTGGGGCGGCCAGGGCTCCTTCGGCGTGCAGTGGGACATCACGGATCGGTTGGTGGGCGGCATCAGCCTGCGAACCCCCACCTTCACCATCATCCAGACCGGCGCGCTCACCTACCAGAGCGTCTACACCGACCACGTCGGCAGGACCTCCGACGAGCGCTACTTCAACGATCCCAACGCCACCTTCACCTACAAGCTCCCGTTCAACCTGAACTTCGGCCTGGCCTGGCGCGAGCCGACCTTCGACGTCGAGGTCGACATGCGGTTCCACTCCGCCATCCCCCAGTACGTGCTCCTCGCCTCGAGCGAGCAGGTGCACAAGACGGTCACCGACGCGGCCGGGAACCAGACGACCACCTCCGAGCCCTTCCCGGGGCTCACCTACGGCGCGGCCCAGGTGTGGAACATCGCCATCGGCGGTCGCTACCAGCTCAGCGAGGCCTGGAGCCTTCACGGAGGGTTCTACACCGACCTCGCGCCCACCGATCCGTCCATCACCAACGTCTTCCGCAGCGTGAACCTCTTCGGGCTCACCGCCGGGGCCAAGCTGAAGGGGGAGCACCTCTCCGGATCGCTCGGCCTGGGCTTCTCCTGGGGCAGCTCGCAGAACTTCGACATCGGGCAAAGCGTGGCCGCCGAGGGCGGGACGCGCCTCTCCATCCTGAGCATCACGCTGCTCTACGCGCTCGCCTACCGGTTCTGAGCGACGCTGCCGGCCGGTACCCGGCCGCTGCCCTTGGCCGAGAGCAGCCGCACGTCGTTCCGGATCCGCCAGTCGATCGCGACCCACACCTCGCGGGGCAGGGCCTCCAGGTAGCCCGGAGCCGTCACCGAGATGTCGTACCGGTTGGGCGGGAGCAGCGGGATCACGTACTGCCCGCGAGAATCGGTAGTGACCACCTGGGCCACCCAGCTCGGGATGGCTGCGGTGACCTGGGCCCCGGCGATGGGCTTGCCGGTCTCGGCATCGAGGACGCGCCCCACCACCTGCCCGGTGATGTTCTGGGCCGACGCGATCCCGGCGGCGAAGAGTACGGCGGCAGCCACGGCGATGCGGATTCCGTTCCAGGTCTTCATGAGATCCTCCCCCTCCGCGATCATGTCCCCGCCCCGCCTTCCCGGCAAGGGGAGGGGAATGGCGGGAGCCGTCCGCCCGGTTATGGGATCGGCCCCGGAGGAGGGGTCCCTGGATGGCGCGATGGAAGCCTGACCTGAAGGAGGGTGCGGTCACCCCCGAGTCGATCCATCTCCGTCGCAGGGAGTTCCTGCGGCTCGGCGCCGCGGGCGCCCTGGGGGCGGCCCTGGCCGGCCTGCCCGACGCGGCGCTCGCCGGTGGCGACGACCCGTCCGGAGAGGCGCTGCCGGTTTCGCGCCGGGTGGAGATGGCGGGCGGCGAGAAGCCCACCCCCTGGAAGTCGGTCACCACCTACAACAACTTCTACGAGTTCGGCACCGACAAGGCCGACCCGGCCCAGCGCGTCGGCACGTTCCGTTCCCGTCCCTGGTCGCTCGCCATCGAGGGGGAGGTGAAGCGGCCGCAGCTCCTCGCGCTGGAGGACCTGATCAAGCTCGCGCCGCTCGAGGAGCGGATCTACCGCCACCGCTGCGTCGAGGCCTGGTCGATGGTGGTGCCCTGGCTGGGGTTCCCGCTCGCCGAGCTGGTGAAGCGGGTCGAGCCCACCTCGCGCGCCCGATTCCTGGTCTTCCAGACGCTCCTCGACCCGGCGCAGATGCCCGGGCAGAAGAATCGCGTGATCGAGTGGCCCTACACCGAGGGGCTCCGGATGGACGAGGCCATGAACCCCCTCACGATGCTCGTGGTGGGGCTCTACGGCCGGGTCCTGCCGGGCCAGAACGGCGCACCGATCCGGGTGGTCATCCCCTGGAAGTACGGCTTCAAGGGGCCCAAGTCGATCGTCCGCATCCGCTTCGTCGAGGAGCAGCCGCGCACGAGCTGGGCCTTGCTCGCACCCACCGAGTACGGCTTCTACGGCAACGTGAACCCCTCCCTGGACCACCCGCGCTGGAGCCAGGCCAAGGAGCGGCGCATCGGCGAGTTCCTCCGCCGCGACACGCTCCCCTTCAACGGCTACGCCGCACAGGTGGCGGGGCTCTACGCCGGCCTCGACCCGAGGAAGCTCTATTGAAGGACGGCGGGAAGCGCTGGCTCGTCCCGGCGGCGGTGGCGGTGCTGCTCGTCCCGCTCGCCAAGATCGCCTGGGACGGCGCCCGGGACGGCCTGGGCGCGAACCCCATCGAGGCGGTGCAGAACCGGCTCGGGTTCTGGGCCATCACCCTGCTCGCGCTCTCGCTCGTGCCCACGCCGGCCGCCGAGCTGCTCCGGGTCCGCTGGCCGCAGCGGCTCCGCCGCGTGCTCGGCGTGACCGCCTTCGCCTACGCGCTATTGCACTTCGGCTTCTACGTCGGGGTGGACAAGTTCTTCGACTGGCCCACCATCTCGCAGGATCTCACGAAGCGACCGTTCCTCATGGTGGGCTTCGCGGCGCTCCTCTGCCTCACTTCACTTGCCGTCACATCCACCGACGGCTGGGTGCGTCGGCTCGGGTACCCGCGCTGGAAGCGGCTCCACCGGCTCGCCTACCTCGCCGCGGCGCTCGCGGTGGTCCACTTCGCCTGGCGGGTGAAGGCCGACCTGCGCCGCCCGCTCCTCTTCGCGGCGGCCTTCGCGCTGCTCCTCGCCGCGCGCGTGCCGGGCTGGCTCAGGCGCGGGGCGGGGAGGGTGGGCTCGCGGTAGGGTTCGCGACCGGCGGCGCCACCCGGTGGAGCGTGTTCCGGTCGATGTGGCGGAAGGGCGCCGGGCGCCCGGGCATCTCGAGCAGCGTCTCCTGCTCGTAGGAGAAGGTGCCGTCGCCGTTCACCGAGACGGTGATGGAGAACTCCAGCGTCCGGAAGGCCTCCTCCAGGAACGGGTTGGAGCAGATGCCGTCGCCGGTGCTCCCCCGCACGGCCCGGACGGTGAAGCGCCGGGCGTCGGGCCGGGCCCGCCCGGACGCCAGCGCCACCTGTGCGCGCGGGATGGCGAGCGTGTGGAACACGGTCCCGGTGGCCGGCTCCCAGAGCCAGTAGCCCACCTGGTCGTGGAAGGTCTGCACCTCCCCGGGCTTCACGATGTGGACGTGGTAGCGCAGCCCGTAGAGGAGCTGCGGCCCGTTCGTCTGCGGGTCGATGGGCTGCAGATCGTACCGCTCGACGTAGGCGTCGTTCTCGGTGCCCCCCGCCACCGGGTGATCGTCGGAGCCGTGCCGACCCTCCCAGGTACCGGCCATCCCGGAGAGGGGGCCCAGGTTCCGCAGCGTGTCGGGGTCGAAGTCGGGCTCGGTGAAGAAGTCGCGGGGGGCGTCGGCCATGGGGTGATTCTACGATGGGGTTGACCGGCGCCCCCCATCCTGATAATGATTCTCAACATCCCCATGATCGTCTGTTCCTGCCGCGCCGTATCCGACCGGGAGCTCCGCAGGGCCGCCGAGGCCGGGCGGCCGCTCGCCGAGGTGCTGCGCGTGACCGGGGCGGGGACCGACTGCGGTTGCTGCCGCGCGTCGGTGGAGCGTATCGTGGCGGACCGCCGCCTGGCGGCCGAGGAGAGACCCCATGAAGGGTGACCCGAAGATCATCGCGCTCCTGAACGACGTGCTCTGCAACGAGCTCACCGCCATCAACCAGTACTTCCTCCACGCCCGCATGTGCCAGAACTGGGGCTACGAGCGGCTCTGGAAGAAGGTGCGCGCCGAGTCGATCGACGAGATGCAGCACGCCGACCAGGTGATCGAGCGCATCCTGTACCTCGACGGGCTGCCCAACCTCCAGAAGCTCGGGAAGCTGGAGATCGGCGAGACGGTGCTGGAGCAGCTGAAGAGCGACCTGGCGGTGGAGAAGCGCGCCATCCCCACGCTCAACGCCGGCATCCCCCTGTGCCGCGAGAAGGGGGACGCCGGGACGGCCGAGCTGCTCGAGGAGATCCTGGTGGACGAGGAGGAGCACGCCGACTGGCTGGAGGCGCAGCTCCACCTGGTCGAGCAGGTCGGGATCCAGAACTACCTGGCCGAGCAGATCAAGGACTCGAAGGAGTAGACCGCGGTACGCTCGGGCCATGCCCGGGCCCGCGCAGCCAGCAGGTCTCACCGCAGTCGAGGCCGCAGCACGCCTGGCGGCCGAAGGCCCGAACGTCCTCACGCAGGATGCGCCGCGCGGGTTCCTCCGGACCGTCGCGGAGGTGCTGCGCGAGCCGATGCTGCTGCTCCTGCTGGCCGCAGGCAGCGTCTACCTGGCGCTGGGGGACAGGGCGGAGGCGGTCACGCTCCTCCTCTTCGTCGGCGTGGTCATCGCCATCACGCTGGTGCAGCAGCGGAGGACCGAACGGGCCCTGGCGGCGCTGCGGGACCTCTCGAGCCCGCGGGCGCTGGTGGTTCGCGACGGCGAGCGTCGCCGGATCCCCGGCCGGGAGGTGGTGCGCGGCGACCTCCTCGTCCTCGCCGAGGGGGACCGCGTCGCCGCCGATGCGATCCTGACCGACGCCACCCATCTGGAGGTGGACGAGTCGTTGCTCACGGGCGAATCGGCTCCGGTACGGAAGCGGGTGGCCGACGCACCGCAGACGGAATTGCGCCCCGGGGGAGACGATCTGCCGTTCGTGTTCGCCGGGTCGCTGGTGGTGCGCGGGCACGGGCTCGCCGAGGTGCGCGCCACCGGGAGCCGGACCGAGATGGGGCGGATCGGTACCGCGCTGGCCCGGCTCGACTCGGGGCGAACCCAGCTCCAGGTGGAGGTGTCCCGCCTGGTCCGGATCCTGGCCATCCTCGGGCTCGCCCTCTGCGGAGCCCTGGTCACGGCGTACGGGCTGCTGCGCGGGCAGTGGCTCGAAGGTCTCCTCGCCGGAATCGCGCTCGCGATGGCCGTGCTCCCCGAGGAGTTCCCGATCGTCCTCACCATCTTCATGGCCATGGGGGCGTGGCGCCTCTCGCGCGGCCGGGTCCTCACCCGCCGCCTGCCGGCCCTGGAGGCGCTCGGGGCCGCCACGGTCCTCTGCACCGACAAGACCGGAACCCTCACCGAGAACCGGATGAGCGTGGCTCGCCTCTGGACGCTGGCGGGATCCCACGTCCTGGGGCCCGACCCGCTTCCGGAGGAGGTCCACGAGGTCGTCGAGTTCGGCATCCTGGCGAGCCAGCGCGACCCGTTCGACCCGATGGAGAAGGCCTTCCACCACCTGGGTCGGCAGGCGCTCGCGGGCACCAGCCACGTGCACGAGCGCTGGAGGATGCTGCGCGAGTACCCGCTCTCCCCGGCGCTCCTCGCAGTGGCCCACGTCTGGCAGGCCTCCGAGGGAGAGGGACGCGTGGTGGCGGCGAAGGGGGCCGTGGAGGCCATCGCCGACCTGTGCCACCTCGACGAGGCCGCGGCCCTCGCGGTCCGGGATTCCGCTGCCGAGATGGGATCGGACGGACTGCGCGTCCTCGCCGTCGCCCGCGCCGACTTCGACGGAGCCGACCTTCCGACGAACCGGCACGCCTTCGAGTTCCGCCTGGTGGGGCTGGTGGGGCTCGCGGACCCGGTTCGCCCGGGCGTTCCCGCGGCGGTGGCAGAGTGTGCCACGGCCGGGGTCCGCGTCGTCATGATGACCGGCGACTCGCCCGGTACCGCGCGCGCGATCGCCGCTCAGGTGGGGCTGAAGGCGGGGGACGTCGTCACCGGCGCGGAGCTCGAGGACGCCGATCCCGCGACGCTGGCCCGCAGGATCCGGGACGTCGACGTATTCGCCCGCGTGCTCCCGGAGCAGAAGCTGAAGCTGGTCCAGGCCTTCCGCGCCAACGGGGACGTGGTGGCGATGACCGGCGACGGGGTGAACGACGCACCGGCGCTCAAGGCCGCCCACATCGGGATCGCCATGGGGGGTCGGGGCACCGATGTGGCCCGGGAGGCGGCGGCGCTGGTGGTGACCGACGACGACTTCTCCTCGATCGTCGATGCGGTGCGGATGGGGCGCCGGATCTACGACAACCTGCGCCGCGCGATGGGATACGTGCTCGCGGTCCACGTCCCCATCGCCGGGCTCTCGCTGCTCCCGCTCTTCCTGGGGTGGCCGATGGTGCTCTTCCCGGTCCACATCGCGTTCCTGCAGCTCATCATCGACCCCGCCTCGTCGACCGCCTTCGAGGCCGAGCCCGAGGCCCACGATCTCATGCGCCGCCCGCCCCGGTCCCCGGGCACGCGCCTCTTCGATCGGAGGCTGCTCGTCGTCTCGATCCTCCAGGGCGCGAGCGTCCTGGCCGCGAGCCTGCTCTGCTTCCGGCTCGGGATGCTCCACACCGGGGTCGCCGCCACGGCCCGGGCGATGGCCTTCACCACGCTCATCGGCGGAAACGTGGCGCTCATCCTGGTCAACCGCTCCTGGGAGCGCAGTGCGTTCGCGACCTTCGCCACCCGGAACCGGACCGCCTGGGTTCTCGTGGCGGGGGCCGTCGCCATGCTGGCGGCGGTGCTCCAGATCCCGCTCCTCCGGGACCTCTTCCGATTCGCGAATCCCGGCGCGCACGACCTGGCGGTCTCCGCCGCCGCCGGCCTCCTCAGCGTGTCCTGGTTCGAGGTCTGGAAGGTGCTGCGGCCATCACCTCGCTAGAGCCCCTGGCCAGGCGGTGACCCGCTGCATGTCGTACAGCTTCGTGTAGCCGGCCCTCCGGAGGGCGTCGACGGCCTGGCCGCTGCGATTGCCCGAGCGGCAGTAGAGCACCATCGGAGTCGTGGGTGGCCCGATCTCCCCGGCCCGCCGGGGCAGCTCGTCGAACGGGATGTTGATGGCGCCCGGGACGTGGCCCGAGCTGAACTCGGCTGCGGTCCGGACGTCCACGACCCGCACGCCCGAGGCGACGAGCGCCTGGGCGGTGGCGCCGTCGATCCTGCCGGGACTCACCCCTGCGGTCGCCGCATCGACGGAAGGAGCGCCCAGCGCCAGGCCGGGGGCGGCGAGGAAGATCAGCGAAGCGAGAACGAGAGTCTTCATGTCCCGGAGTGCCATGGCCATGAGAGCCAGGGCCCCGCCGAAGGATTCGGAATTCGCTACCCGCGCCTGCCCGGGAACGGGCGTCCCTGGATCGACGCGTCGAGGATCTCGATGGGGTGGGCGGCCTGGACCGACGCCCCCTGCTCCCGGAGCACGCGCAACACTTGAAGCGTGCATCCGGGGTTGGCGCTGGCCAGGAAGGGCGCCCCGGTGGCGAGGACGTTCCGGGCCTTTCGGGCCCCCAGCTCGTCGGAGGCCTCCACCTGCACGAGGTTGTAGATGCCGGCGCTGCCGCAGCACTGGTCCCCCTCCGGGACCTCGACGAGCTCCACGCCCGGGATGGCGCGCAGGAGCGCCCGGGGCGGCTCCTGGACCCCCTGGGCGTGCCCCAGGTGGCAGGGGGAGTGGTAGGCCAGCTTGCCTGGGAGCGGGTGGCGGGGCGCCCGGGCCGGTACCGCGGCCAGGAACTCGGTGACGTCTTTCACTTTCCGTGAAAATGCCACGGCGCGGTCGTGCCAGGCCGGGTCGGCCGCGAAGAGGTGGCCCAGGTCCTTCAGGTGGGAGCCGCAGCCGGCGGCGTTCACGAGGAAGGTGTCGGCCCCCGAGGCCTCCAGCCGTTCCACGAGCGCCCGGGTCATGCCCCGGGCCTCCTCGTCGCGTCCGGCGTGGACCGAGAGGGCGCCGCAGCAGCCCTGCCCCTCGGGCACCACCACCTCGTACCCCTCGGCCGAGAGCACGCGGAGGGTGGCCGCGTTCACGCCGGGGAAGAAGACCCGCTGCACGCAGCCCCCCACGAGGGCCACGCGGCCGCGGCTCGCCCCGGTGGCCGGCGTGTGGGCCGGCAGGCTCGCGGTGACCTCGGCGAGCCCCAGGTCGGGCGCCAGCGCGTCGAGCCTTCCCAGGAAGGGGAAGAGGCGAACCAGGCCGCTCGCCCGGGTCAGCCAGCGCAGCCCGGAGGCGCGCCAGAGCCAGAGGAAGAAGGCCGCCACCCGCAACCGGCCGGGGTGGGGGAAGAGGGAGAAGATGGCCGAGCGGCGCCCGGCGTCGGCGGGGGTGCGGGTGCCGGAGGCCTCGACCCGGGCGCGGGCCTCCTCGATGACCACGTCGTAGCGCACGCCCGACGGGCAGGCGGCGATGCAGGCCATGCAGCCCAGGCAGGAGTCGAGGTGGCCCACCATCTCCGGCGAGGGGGCGGCGCCGTCCAGCATGGCGCGCGCGATCTCGATCCGTCCGCGCGGCGAGTCGGGCTCGCGCCCCCAGGACAACCAGGTGGGGCAGACCGGCAGGCAGAAGCCGCAGTGGACGCAGTCGAGCGCGGGGTGGCGACCGGAGCCGGACATCAGATGCCCCCCACGAAGCGGCCGGGGGCGAGCCGCCGGTCGGGATCGAAGCGCTGCTTCAGCGCGCGCATCAGGTCGATGGACGGGGGCGGCGGGCCCCAGGGGTCGAGGACCGGCCGGATGACGGCGGGGGCCCCCTCCAGGACGAGGGATCCGCCCGCGGCGCCGACGGCCTGCCGCGCGTCCCGGAGCCCGGCGGCGAGCCCGGCCGGCGAGGCCGGCTCCCCCGAGGCGAAGGCGATCCCCAGGGTGGGGTAGATCACCGCGCCGGAGGGGGAGAGCTCGCCGAGCAGCGACGGGAGCCAGGAGCGGGCCAGGTCGCCGAGGTGGGAGGGGGTGGAGGCGATCTTCACGCGCAGTGAACCACGCTCCCGGACCGCGTCGTGCCTCCGCCAGAAGGCGGCCGCACCATCGGCGTCGAGCTGCTCGCCGGCGCGCCCCGACTTCCGGGCCAGCTCGAGCAGGCGCGCCGACTGGTCGGCCACGCCGGTTGCGAACCCCTCGAATCGGACGCCCAGGTCGAGCCGGTCGGAGGCGAACACCGCCACCGCGGAGCTGGGCTCGAGCTGCGCCGCGCGCCAGGCCGAGGCGAGCGCGCGGACCTGCTCCGGGGTCAGTCCGGGGAAGAGGAGGGTGACCTCGGTCTCCGGGAGCGGGTGGACGCGGAAGGTGACCGTGGTGAGGAGCGCGAGCGTGCCGAGCGAGCCCACCAGGAGGCGGGGGAGGTCGAAGCCGGCGACGTTCTTCACCACCTTGCCGCCGCCCCGCGCGGGCGTGCCGTCGGCACGGACGAGCGAGACGCCGAGCACGAGGTCGCGCGCGCCGCCGAAGCGGGTGCGTCGGGGCCCGAAGGTGTTGGCGGCCACCACCCCGCCCACGGTGGCGCGGGAGGAGAAGGGGACGTCGAGGGGGAGCCGCTGCCGGTGGAGGGCGAGCGCCTCGTTCAGCGCCGCGAGGGTCATGCCGGCCTCGGCGGTCACCACCTGGTCGGCGGGGGCGTGGTCGACGAGCCGGGAGAGGGCCCCGGTGCGGATCACCGCGTCGAGCCGGGCCGGCCGGGCCCCCAGCCCGAGCATCGTGCCCCCCCCCACGAAGGCGACGGCGAGCCGGTCGGCGGCGCAGCGGGCCATCGCGCCCACCGCCTCCTCGACGGTGCCGGGCTCGAGGACCAGCCGGGGGACGGCGCCCTGGATCCCGTCGTCGGCGGTGGCGGTGCGATCGCGGATCACCATCGCTGCACCTCGCCCGAACGGACGGCCGGGTGCTCGACCCCGCCCGGGCCGGGCTTCTCGCCGCAGAGGCGCGAGGAGGGGAAGACCTTGCCGGGGTTGAAGCAGCCGTCGGGATCGAAGGCGGCCCGCACCCACTTCATGGTCTCGAGGTCGTCCGGGCCGAACATGTCGGCCATGTAGGCGGCCTTCTCGGACCCCACGCCGTGCTCGCCGGTGATGGAGCCGCCGCGCCGCACGCACATCCGGAGGATGTCGCCGCCCAGCTGCTCGGCCCGCTCCTCCTGACCCTGCTCCCGGGCATCGTAGAGCACGAGCGGGTGGAGGTTGCCGTCGCCGGCGTGGAAGACGTTGGCCACCCGCAGCCCTTGCTCCTTCGCCATCGACTCGATCTCGCGCAGCACCGGCGCGATCTCGGAGCGCGGGATGACCCCGTCCTCCACCATGTAGTTGGGGGAGATGCGCCCCACCGCGGCGAAGGCGCTCTTGCGCCCCTTCCACATGAGCTGCCGCTCGGCCTCGTTGCGCGGGAGGCGCAGCTCGAGGGCGCCGGCGTCCCGGGCGATCTGGACCGCCCGGGCGGAGAGGTCCTCCACCTCGGCGGTGGGGCCGTCGGCGTCCATGAGGAGCGCCGCGCCCACGTCCGGCCAGTCGAGGCCGGTGGCGGCCTTGGCGGCCACGATGGCGAGCCGGTCCATCATCTCGATGGCGGCGGGGAGGATCCCGGCGGCGATGATGCGCGACACCGCCTCGCCCCCCTCGTCGGTGGACGGGAAGGTGGCGAAGAAGGTGCGGGTGGCCTCGGGCTTGCGGAGCAGCCGCAGCGTCACCTCGGTGACGATGCCGACCATCCCCTCGCTGCCGACGAGCGCCGCGAGCAGGTCGTGGCCGGGGGTGTCGAGGGCCGGCCCCCCGATGTCCACCACCCGCCCGTCGTGCAGGACCACCCGGGCGCCGAGCACGTGGTTCACGGTGAAGCCGTACTTCAGGCAGTGGGCCCCGCCCGAGTTGAAGGCCACGTTCCCGCCGATGGAGCAGATGCTCTGCGAGGAGGGGTCGGGGGCGTAGTAGTAGCCGGCGGCGGAGACGTGGCGAGTGACGTCGAGGTTGATGACCCCCGGCTCCACCCGGATCCAGCCGTCCTCCAGGTTCACCTCGAGGATGCGGCGCATGCGGGAGAGCGCGACCACCACCGAGCCGGGCACCGGACGGGCTCCACCGGAGAGGCCGGTCCCCGAGCCGCGGGGGACGATGGGGCGCCCCGCCGCGCGGGCGAGGCGGACCACCTCGGCCACCTCCTCGGTGGAGCCGGGCAGGACCACCACGTCGGGGCGGGTGCGACCGTGGGTGAGCCCGTCGCACTCGTAGGTGAGGAGCTCGGAGGCGGAGGTGTAGCAGTTGCGAGCCCCGACCACCGCCGAGAGGCGGCCTGCCAGCTCCGTGACGGAGGCTCGCCCGCTCATGTCCTCGCCTCAGGTGTCGTACACGCGCAGTGCGGCCGCGGCGGCGGTGCCCGGTGCGACGGGCCGCCCCTGCTTCCGCATCCCCTGCTCGACGGCCGAGAGGACGGCCACCACGTTGGAGGGGGAGGAGCCGTAGCCCATGAGGCCGATGCGCCAGAGCTTTCCGGCCAGCGGTCCGAGGCCGCCGCCCACCTCGATGTCGTGCTCGGCGAGCAGGTACTTGCGCACCGCCGCCTCGTCCACCCCCTCCGGCGGGGTGAAGGCGTTGAGCGAGGGCAGCCGCTCGCCGTCCTTCGAGAGCGGCTTCGCACCCAGGGCGGCGAAGCCGGCCACCAGCGCCGCGCTGTTCCTGCGGTGGCGGGCGAAGCGGGGCTCGAGCCCTTCCTCGGTGACGAGCCGCAGCGCCTCGCGCAGCGCGTAGACCATGCTGATGGGGGCGGTGTGGTGGTAGACCCGCTTCCCCTCCGCCCAGTAGTCGGCCACCATCCCGGCGTCGAGGTACCAGGACTGCACCTTGGTCTTCCGGGCGCGCACGACGTCCAGCGCGCGGGGGGAGAGCGTGAAGGGTGCGAGCCCAGGCGGGCAGGAGAGGCACTTCTGGGTGCCGGAGTAGACCGCGTCGGCCTCCCAGTCGTCCACCGTCACCGGGATGCCGCCCAGCGAGGTCACGGTATCGACCACGAGCAGCGCGCCGTGGGCGTGGCAGAGCTTGCCGAGCCCGTCCATGGGCTGCTGCGCGCCGGTGGAGGTCTCGGCGTGGACGATGGCCACCGCCTTCACGGGGGCGTGCTTCTTCAGGGCCTCCTCGATCGTGGACGGCGAGAAGACCTGGCCCCAGGGAACCTCGAGCTTCACCAGCTTGCCGCCGCAGCGGCCGACGATGTCGGCCATGCGGTTCCCGAACACGCCGCCGGCGCAGACGATCACCGTGTCGCCGGGCTCGATCACGTTGACGAGCGCCGCCTCCATGCCGGCCGAGCCGGTGCCGGAGACGGCGATGGTGAAGGGGTTCTGGGTCTGGAAGACGTAGCGGAGCTGGGCCTGGACCTCGTTCATGATCACGAGGAACTGGGGATCGAGGTGGCCGAGCTGCGGCGTGCCGAGCGCGCGGTAGACGCGCGGGTGGACGGGGCTCGGGCCGGGGCCGAGCAGCAGGCGGACCGAGGGGACGAGTTCACCGACGACGGGGGCGGGGATGGACATGGCCCGGGATGATAGCGTTCCCGGAGGCGGGATGCGAGGAGCCCGGTGGGGTCTGGCCCTACGACGCCGGCTCGCCGAGAAGCTGGTGGGCCGCCTCGATGAAGGGGGCCGCCGCCCGGTGGTAGATGGAGCGGCGAGCCCGGAGATCGTTCACGATCTCGAGGCCGGTTCGGTCGCAAGGGGCGAGCTCCACGTCGCTCGTCCCGAGCGGGGTGACCCGCCGCCCCCAGCGCACCACGTGGGCGCACCAGGTGAGGCCGCCCCCGAACGCCGGCAACAGCAGCGTGGCCCCGGGCTTCACGCGCCCCTCCTCGAGCGCCTCCACGAGCGCCACCGGGACGGTGGCCGCCGACATGTTGCCGTAGCGGTGCACGTTCACGAAGACCCGGGACGGGTCCACGCCCACGCGCTTGCCCACCGCGTCGATGATCCGCCGGTTCGCCTGGTGGGGGACCACGAGGTCCACGTCGCCGATGGTGAGCCCCCGCTTCGCGAGCGCCTCCTGGCTGGCCTGGGCCATCCCGACGACGGCCTTCCGGAAGATCTCCTGTCCGTCGAAGTTCCAGGAGGTGTAACCCCCGGGGATGCCCTGGTTCGCGTAGCGGGCGCCCACCCCGCGGATGTCCAGGATGGAGCGGGCGTCGCCGTAGCAGCCGAGCCGCTCGGCGAGCAGTCCCTCCTCGCGCGGGCTGGCCTGCAGCACCACCGCGCCGCACCCGTCGCCGAAGAGCACCGCCACGTTGCGGTTGTCCCAGTCCATGTAGGGGGAGGGGGCCTCGGCCCCCACCACCAGCGCGGTGCGCACCACGCCGGTGCGGATGAGCGCGGTGGCCGTGGAGAGGCCGTAGAGGAAGCTCGTGCAGGCGGTGTTCACGTCCATCACCGCCGCCTTCGTGGCCCCGAGACGCTTCTGGGTGCCGGAGGAGACGTTGGGGCAGATCTCGTCCCCCAGCGTGCTTCCCACCACGATGAGGTCGAGCGCGGCGGCCTCGACGCCCGCGCAGGCCAGCGCCCGGGCCGCGGCCACGTGGATCAGGTCGCCGAGCGGGACGTGGGAGATGCGCCGCTCCTGCATCCCGGTGCGCGAGACGATCCAGGCGTCGTCGGTCTCGAGGAAGGTGGCCAGGTCGCCGTTCGTGATCACGGCGGGCGGGAGGCACTTCCCCCAGCCGATGATGGCGGCGTGGATGGCCGCGGGTGCTTCACTGTGAGTCACTGATAGATCTCCCGGATGAGCGGTGCGAACTTCTCGTAGATGGTCTTGCGCCGGACCTTCATGGTGGCGGTGACCTCGTTGTCGTCGTGGTCCAGCTCCTTCTCCAGCAGCCGGAACTTGCGGACCTGCTCCACCGGGGCGAGCCCCTGGTTGGCACGGTCCACCTCGGCGGTGACGAGCTCGATCACCTCCGGCAGCGCGGTCAGGCTCCGGAAGTTCGTGTAGGCGAGCTTCCGCTCCGTGGCCCACTGCCCCACGTTCTCGAAGTCGATCTGCAGGAGCGCCGCCACGAACTTCTCCCCCTCGCCGAGGACCACCGCCTCCTTGACGTAGGGCGAGACCTTGAGGGCGTTCTCCACCAGCGACGGCGAGACGTTCTTGCCGCCCGAGGTGACGAAGATCGCCTTCTTGCGGTCCACGATGCGCAGGTGGCCGTCGGGGTCGAGCTCGGCCACGTCGCCGGTGTGGAGCCAGCCGCCCTCCAGCACCTCGGCGGTGGCCTTCTCGTCCCGGTAGTAGCCGAGGAAGACGGTCTCGCCTCGCTTCAGCAGCTCGCCGTCCTCGGCCAGCCGGAACTCGAGCCCCGGGATGGGGCGCCCCACCGTGCCCAGCCGGACGTCGCCGTCCCGCTGGACGAAGGAGAAGCCGGTGCACTCGGTCATGCCGTAGCCCTCCCGGACCGGGATGCCGAGCGCGTGGAAGAAGAGCAGCACCTCCGGGGAGATGGCGGCGGCCGCCGAGAAGGTGGCCCGGGTCCGGCGGAGCCCCACGAAGTTCTGCAGCGCGCGCCGGACGAGCAGGTGATCGAGGCCGGAGAGCGCCCGGTCGAGGAGCCCGGGGCGCTTCCCCGAGAGGCGGGTCGCGGTGAGGCGCCGTCCCCGCGCCAGCGCCGAGGTGAAGATGCGCCGGCGCAGCGGGCCGGTCTCCTGGATCTTCACCTGGATCCCGGCCTGCATCTTCTCCCAGATGCGCGGCACCCCCAGGAAGACCGTGGGCGCGATCTCCCGCAGGTCCTCCTGGATGGTGCGGATGCCCTCGGCGAAGTTCACCGTCATCCCCAGGTGGAGCGGCAGGTGCACCGAGAAGATCTGCTCGGCCACGTGGCAGAGCGGCAGGTAGGAGACCACCGAGTCGGCGCCGGTGATCCCGGTGGCCTCGGCGGCCGCGCGGGCCTGCCCGAGCACGTTGCGGTGGGAGATCATGGCTCCCTTGGGGAAGCCGGTGGTACCCGAGGTGTAGATGAAGAAGGCCACGTCGTCGGGGCGCGTGGCGGCCACCATCTCCTCGAAGCGCCCCGGGTGCTCGGCGTCGAGCTTCGCCCCCCGAGACTCCAGCTCCTCCCAGGAGAGGAGCCGCGGGTCGCGGTACCGGCGCAGCCCCTTCGTCTCCGGGACCACCACGTGGCGGACGTCCGGGAGCCGGTCGCCCACCTCCAGGATCTTGTCCACCTGCTCCTGGTCCTCGGCCACCACGATGGTGGCGCCGGAGTGGGCGAGCACGTACTGCACCTCGTTCGAGGGGCTGGTGGGGTAGACCCCCACGCCCACCCCGCCGGCCGCCATGGAAGCCAGCTCCGCGTAGAGCCACTCCCGCCGGTTCTCCGAGAGGATGGCCACCTTGTCGCCGGCCCGCAGCCCGAGCGCGGTGAGGCCCATGCAGGCCCGGCGCACGTGGGCCAGGTAGTCGCGCCAGGTGACGCGCTGCCAGATGCCGTACTCCTTCTCGCGCAGCGCCACCGCGTCCGGGTGGAGGGCGGCGCGCTCGGCGAGGAGCTTCGGCAGCGTGTCGGCGGTCAGCTGAGCCAACGCTTCCTCCGCTTGTAGTGCTTCACGTCCCGGTAGCTGCCCCGGCCCCCGGCCCGGCTGCCCAGGTAGAACTCCTGCACGTCCCGGTCCTCGCGCAGCCGCTCCGAGGGGCCGTCCAGGACCACCTTGCCGTTCTCCAGGATGTAGGCGTGCCGGGAGATGGCGAGCGCCATGCGGGCGTTCTGCTCCACGAGCAGGATGGAGACCTTCTCGTCCTTGTTGATGGCCTCGATGATGCGGAAGATCTCCTGGCAGAGGAGAGGGGAGAGCCCGAGGGAGGGCTCGTCGAGGAGCAGGAGCGACGGCCCGGCCACCAGCGCGCGGCCGATGGCGAGCATCTGCTGCTCGCCGCCGGAGAGGTAGCCGCCGAGCTGCCGGCGCCGCTCCCGCAGGCGCGGGAAGTAGTGGAACACCTTGCGCAGCGAATCGCCGAGGTCGGACCCGTCGGTGCGCGCGTAGGAGGCGACCTCCAGGTTCTCCTCGACGGTGAGGTGCTCGAAGATGCGCCGCCCCTCCATCACCTGGAAGAGCCCGTCCCGGGCGATGCGGTGGGGCAGCTTCCCGGCGATGGAGGCTCCGCGGAACTCGACGTCCCCGTCGACGATCTCCCCGTCCTCGAGCGGCAGGAGACCGGAGATGGCCTTCAGGGTGGTGGTCTTCCCGGCCCCGTTGGACCCGAGGAGCGCCACGATGGCGCCCTCGGGCACGGAGAGGGAGAGTCCCTTCAGCACCTGGACGGTGTGGTGGTAGACCACCTCCAGGTTGTTCACGCGGAGGAGAGGCGGGCTCACTTCACGTAGATCCAGTCGGAGGCGGGTTCGAAGATGCCCTTCTGCGCGTTGGCCCGGTAGACGCGCCCCACGCCGGCCTTGTGCTCGGTGAAGGTCACCTTCCCGGTGACCCCGCCGGTGTCCCAGTCCTTGATGGTGTCGAGGACCTTGGCCAGGTTCTCGCCCGTGACCGGCTTGCCCGAGGCCACCACGCGGCGGACCGCCTCCACGTAGACCATCCCGGTGAACCAGCCCTGGATGTAGGAGTTGGGCTGGTACTTCACGTCCGGGTGGGCCTTCTGGTTCCAGGCCCGCATCGCCGCGATGCCCGGGGCCGTGTCCTCGTAGTAGTAGGCGAAGGGATTCACGCCCATGTAGCCCTCGGCGTCCTGGCCGAGCTTGTCGATGATGGTCTTGTCCATCGACCAGAAGGTGCCCATGAACTTGGTCTTCAGGCCGAAGTCCTTGGTGGCGCGGATCACCTCGGGGATGGGGGCCAGCACGAAGCCCTGGAAGATGACGTAGTCGGGGTTGGTCTTCTTGAGCTGGAGCACCTCGCTCGTCACGTCCACCGCGCCGGCCTTGGTGACGATCTCGCCCACCACGTCGATGCCCAGGTCGGCGGCCCGCTTCTTCGCCGAGGCGATGGGGTCCTTTCCGAACTCGGTGTCGCTGTAGAAGAAGGTGACCTTGGGGCGCGCCGCGCCCTTGTTGCGGGCGATGTACTCGAGGAGGATCCCGAACATGTCCGAGTAGGTCGGCCCGGAGATGAACGAGTAGGGATGGGTCTTCGGATCGGCGAGCTCGCTGGAGAAGGAGGCCGAGGCGTAGAGGACCTTGTAGCGGGCGTTCAGCTCGGGGGCGATGGCCTTCCCGAGCCCGGTGGACTCGCCGTACATGATGACCGGGCTGTGCTGGGCCATCATCTTCTTGAAGCAGGCCACGGCGCGGTCGGTGTCGTACCCGGAGTCCTCGTACACGTAGTTGAAGCGCTTGCCCGGGACGAGCTTCTTGTCGTTGGCCAGGTTCAGGTAGTCCTGGAGCCCGGCGTTGATGGCCACCCCGGCGAAGGCGAACCGGCCGGTGATGGGCTGGCAGGCGCCGACGGTGACCACGTCGTCGGCGGCCCGGGCGGCCGGTGCGAGGCCGACCAGGGCGGCGAGGAGCAGAACGGAGAATCGGATCGTGTGCTTCATGCGGGGTTCCTCCTTCGTGTCACTTCGCGAACGGCCACAGCGAGAAGAACCGCTTCACGCGGTTCCACACCTCGGCGAGCCCGTGGGGCTCGAAGATCAGGAAGACGACGATGAGCAGGCCGAAGACCACGTCCCGGAGCGGGAACAGGTAGGACTGGGCGTCCGGCCAGACGCCGCGCACCAGCCCCGTCCCCGCCTTGAGCATCTCCGGCACCAGCGTCATGAAGACCGTGCCGTAGACCGTTCCCGGGATGGAGCCCAGGCCGCCCACGATGACGATGGCCAGGAACTGGATGGAGAGGGAGAGCGGGAAGTTCTCCGGGGTGAGCACCTTGGTGAAGTAGACCCACAGGCCGCCGGCGATCCCCGCGTAGTAGGACGAGACCATGAAGGAGAGGATCTTGGTCCGGAAGAGGTTCACGCCCACGATCTCGGCGGCCACGTCCCGGTCGCGCACGGCCACGAAGGCCCGCCCCCATCGGGAGCGGCGCAGGTTGGTGGCGAGCACGAAGTGGAGGACCGCCACCCCCAGGATGAGGAAGTAGATGCGGGTGTCGGTGTCGAGCGGGAAGCCCAGGATCGAGGCGGGCGCCACGTTGATGCCCCGGATGCCGCCGGTCACCGACGTCCAGTTCGTGAAGACCCATTCCAGGATGACCTGGGCCGCCAGCGTGGCGATGGCCAGGTAGAGGCCTTTCACTCTCAGTGAAGGAACGCCCACGACCATCCCGCCCGCGCAGGCCAGCGCGCCCCCGGCCGGGATGGTGATCCAGAAGGGCAGGCCGAAGCGGGAGGCCAGGATGGCGGTGCCGTAGGCGCCGATGCCCATGAAGGCGGCGTGCCCCAGCGAGATCTGCCCGGTGAACCCGATGAGGATGTTCAGGCCCAGCGCGCCGATGGCGAGGACGCCCATGAGGTTGACGAGGTAGAGCAGGTAGTCGCCGGCCAGGAACGGGAAGGCGAGCGCCGCCCCCAGCGCCACCACCGTCCAGACCCGGGTGGCGGGCGTGCGGAGGATGGCCTCGTCCGCGGCGTAGGTCTCCTTGTAGTTCCCGATGAGCACGTGGTTCCGGGGCGGTCAGAGCCGCTCCACCTCCCGCGTGCCGAAGAGGCCGTAGGGGCGGACCATGAGGGTGAGCACCAGCACCACGAAGGGGACGACCTCCTTCAGCGAGGCGCCGTCGAGCAGCGGGTCGACGTAGCCGCCGGCCAGGTTCTCGAGGACGCCGATGACCACCCCCCCGAGGAGCGCGCCCCCGATGCTGTCGAGCCCGCCCAGGATCACCACCGGGAAGGTGCGCAGCCCGATGGCGCCGAGCTGCGGGCTGATGCCGCCGATGATCCCCACCACCACGCCGGCCACGGCGGCGGTCATCGCCGCCAGGCTCCAGGAGAGGGAGAAGACGCGCCGGATGTCGATGCCCATCCCGAAGGCCGCCATCTGGTCGTCGGCGGTGGCCCGCATGGCGGTGCCGGTGCGGGTGAAGCGGAAGCCGAGCCCCACCAGCGCGATGGCGGCCAGCGCGATGAGGAACGGATAGAACTGCCGGGAGGGGAGGAGCAGCGGACCGAGCGCGATCGGCGCCCGCGGGAAGATGGCGGGATAGGAGCGGTAGTCCCCCGACCAGACGATCTGGGCCAGGCCCTTGAAGATGGCGGCCAGCCCGATGGTGACCATGATCACCGAGATGGTGCGCTGCCCGAGGAGCGGTCGGAGCACGAGCCGCTCGGTGGCCATGCCGAGCAGGGCGGAGGCGAGCAGCGCCGCCACGAGCGCCACCGCGAAGGGGGCCGACAGCGCGCTCATGGCGGTCCAGGCGAAGAAGGCCCCGAGCATCATGAACTCGCCGGTGGCGAAGTTGATGACGTGGGTGGCCTTGTAGACCACCACGAATCCCATGGCGACGAGCGCGTAGATGCCACCGGTGACCACACCGGAGACGAGCAGCTGCAGGAGGTGGACGAGCCCCTCGCTCACGCCGCCTCCTCGCCGAGGTAGGCCCGGATCACCTCGGGGTGGCAGGCGATCTCGGCGGGCGTGCCCAGCGCGATGCGCTCCCCGAAGGAGAGCACGGCGATGCGGTCGCAGAGGTCCATGACCACCCCCATGTCGTGCTCGATGAGGACCACCGTGACGCCCCGCTCCTCCTGCACGTCCAGGATGAATCGGGCCATGTCCTCGGTCTCCTCCTCGTTCATGCCCGCCACCGGCTCGTCGAGGAGCAGCACGCGCGGACGCATGGCGAGCGCGCGGGCCAGGTCGACCCGCTTCTGGAGGCCGTAGGCGAGGCTGCCCACGGTGCGGTGGCGCAGGTGCTCCATCTCCAGGAAGTCGAGCACCTCGTTCTCGACCTCCTCGCGCAGCCGCATCTCCTCGCGGCGTGCCCCCGGCGTCATCGCCATCGTGGCGAGGATCCCGGAGCGCAGCCGCGCGTGGGCGCCCAGCTTCACGTTGTCGAGCACGCTCATGCCCTCGAAGAGGGCCACGTTCTGGAAGGTCCGGCCGATGCCCAGGGCGGCGCGCCGGTCGGGCGCCACGCGGCTCACGTCCCTCCCGTCGAAGGAGACCCGCCCGCTCTGCGGCTTGTAGAAGCCGGAGATGCAGTTCAAGAGGCTCGTCTTCCCCGCGCCGTTCGGGCCGATGATCCCGGTGATGGAGCCCGCCCGCACCGAGAGATCGACCGCCGTGAGCGCGGCCAGGCCTCCGAAGGAGAGCGAGAGCCCCTCGACGCACAGGATGTCCCGGTCCTCGGTCGTCGCGACCGGTATCTCCGCCATGCGCTCCTTCCCTGGAATCGGTGCGGCGGGGGAATCCTAGTGATGGATCTCGCGCCGATCACGGCGCGACGCGTCATGCGAGCCTGTAAAATCCGGCGCGAAGTCCTTGCCGCCATTCGCGCGGCAAGTCACAATCCGCATCCCTTTTTCCGTTCCCCGAGATCCCCCCGCGTTCCGGAGGTCCCGAGCCCCATGTCCAAGCGCCCCGTGAAGCCGACGCTCGTCAACCCGCTCGATCCCGTCGAGAAGGTGGAGTTCAACATCCCCGGCGAGATCGTACGTGCCACGGGCGCCTACGAGGAGGCGATGAAGGAGGGATGGGACCTGATCCAGCGCCCCATCCGCTCGGTCGCCATCGACCAGATCGAGAAGCAGCACTTCAAGAAGCGCATGACGGTCTGGGAACGGCTCCGGGTGCTCTCCGACAAGGACCCCATCGTCCTCTTCCAGAACTGGGGCAAGAACCTCGACGGCGCCTCGCTCGTGACCGTGGTGATGAACATCGGCGGGCGCGACGTGGCGGTCTACGGCCACGATTTCACGGTGCGTGCCGGGTCCATGGACGCCACCAACGGCACCAAGCTCGCCAAGCTCTTCCGGCTCGCCGGGGAGCGGGGCATTCCCCTCCTCGGCATGAACGACTCGGCCGGCGCCTTCGTGCCCGCCGGCGTGGGCGGTCTGGACGGGTACGCCGAGGCCTTCACGGCGCTGCGCAAGATCAGCGGCGTGGTCCCCTCCATCATGTGCATGTTCGGCTTCAACGCCGGCGGGGGCTCCTACCTGCCGCGCCAGGGCAGCTTCGTCATCCAGCCGGCCGACACCTTCTTCGGCCTCACCGGGCCGGGCGTGGTGAAGTCGGTGCTGGGCGAGGACATCACCCCCGAGGAGCTGGGCGGTCCCAAGGTCCACGGCAACTCGGGCGTGGCCGACCTCACCGTGGGTGACGAGCTGGCGGCGCTGCGCCAGGCGGTCCGTCTGCTCGCCTACATCCCCGACAACAACTCGGTGATGGCCCCCTACCAGGAGACGACCGACCCGCTCGACCGGAAGACCTGGGAGATCAACACGCTGCTCAAGAAGGCCTTCAACTCCTCGACCGGGTTCAACACCCCGTTCGACGTGTCGATCATCATCCAGCAGATCTGCGACTACGGGGACTACTTCGAGCTGCAGCCCGAGCGCGCCAAGGAGGCGGTCACCGCCTTCGGCCGGCTGGGCGGGCACGTGGTGGGCTTCGTGGCCAACAACAGCGCCGTGGGCTCGGGCCAGATCGACTGCGACTCGGCCGTGAAGATCGCCAGGTTCGTGCGCTTCTGCAACATCTACAACATCCCCATCATCTTCATGGAGGACACCACCGGCTTCCTGCCCGGTCGCGAGCAGGAGGCCCGCGGCATCGTGCAGGCCGGCCGCTCCATGCTCGACTCCATCGTGGACGTGCGCACGCCCCGCATCCTCCTCATCCTGCGCAACGCCTTCGGCGGCGCCTACGCCTCCTACAACAACTACCCCACCGGCGCGGACCTCGTGCTCGCGCTCCCCACCACGCGCCTCGCCGTGATGGGGCCGGCCGGCAAGGAGTTCGTCTACAAGGACGAGCTCCGCAAGATCCGCGCCGGCGCAGCCGACCTGGTGAAGAAGGGCGTGGCCGCCCGAACCGCCGCCGGCATGGAGGGCCCGCAGGCCAAGAAGGATGCGGAGAAGGAGGCCGTGGACTGGCTGAAGCAGCAGGAGGCCGCGCTCAACAAGCGCTACGAGAAGGAGCTCATGAACCCGAAGGAGGGCCTGGCGCTCGGCTCCATCTCCTCGCTCGTCATGCCGACGGACCTGCGCGAGGTGCTGGGCAAGAACCTCCACTTCATGCTCCGGCACTACAAGCCGTCGCCGATGACCGGCCCGCAGCGCGAGTTCCACTAGGCAGCCACCCACCGACCGCCCGACACCGGAGATTCCACGATGGCCGCCACCCAAGACCTCTACCGGAACAACCCGCTCATCCACCGCGACCGGCGGCTGGGCAAGTCCCCCTCCCCCTGGGTCCGCAGCTTCGCCTGCCAGGACCTGAAGCCCCTCATCGTCTGTCGAGGCCCCATCCGCAAGGAGGCCATGGACGTGTTCGAGGAGATGGGGATCACCCACTTCGGGATCCTCCTCTCCGAGAAGGACTCCATCGTCTATCCCAACGCCCTCGCCCCCGAGCTGCGCCAGCTCGCCGACAACCGGCGGGTCCACCGGGTTCCCGACTACTCGGGCGCCAGCAAGGAGGAGCGCGTCGAGCGCATGCAGCAGATCGTCCAGATCGCGCACGACAACGGCTACGACTCGGTCTTCGCCGGGTACGGGTTCATGGCCGAGGACGAGGAGTTCGTGGCCACCATCGAGAAGGCCGGCCTCAAGTTCATCGGCCCCAACTCGAGGACCCAGGCCCGCGCCGGCAAG
This sequence comes from uncultured Anaeromyxobacter sp., assembly GCA_903855945.1. GTDB lineage: Bacteria > Myxococcota > Myxococcia > Myxococcales > Anaeromyxobacteraceae > CAIOAK01. Next base: position 46,799 of record CAIOAK010000204.1, on the reverse strand, counting down.
AAGGACGAGGCGAAGCGCACTGCACTCGAGGTGAAAGTCTCGGTCACCCCCGGCATCAACGACGTCACCGCGCGCACGCTGCTCTCCCGCTACCCCACGCTGAAGCAGCTCCGCGCCCTGGCCGAGTCGAAGCAGCTGGCCGTGGACCCGAAGGTGCTCTCCGACGAGAAGCGGCCACTCGTGGAGGTGGCCGACGTGGTGCTCATGGCCTCCTACGCCAAGGGCATCGACCTCTACACCATCGACGAGCTGGGCGAGCAGGTCCGGCGCGAGGTGGAGGACATGTTCACGAAGTACCCGGCCAGCCGCGTGCGCATCAAGGCCATCGGCGGTGGCGGCGGGAAGGGGCAGCGCATCCTGGGCGGGATGCTGCTCACCATGAAGGACCCCGACGCGCGGGCCATCGCCGAGGCGGCCGCCGAGGCCCCGACGCTCGTTCGCGAGGTCCTGAACGAGGTGAAGGCGAACGGCGTCGGCGACAACAAGAACGTCCTCGTCGAGCTCAACATCGAGCAGACCCGCCACAACGAGATCCAGCTGCTCGGCAACGGGTCCTGGTGCATCTCCCTGGGCGGCCGCGACTGCTCGCTGCAGATGCACGAGCAGAAGCTGCTCGAGATCTCGGTGACCCAGGAGGGGCTGGCGGCCGCCATCGCCGCCGCCAAGGCGGCCGGCCGGACGGCGGAGGCGAAGTCGCTCGTCACCGACCTCGAGATCCTCCGGCGCATGGAGGACGACGCGGCCCGCTTCGGCGCGGCGGTGGGGCTCGACTCGGCGTCCACCTTCGAGTGCATCGTCGATCGGGATCGCTACTACTTCATGGAGGTGAACACCCGCATCCAGGTGGAGCACCGGGTCACCGAGCTCTGCTACAGCATGAAGTTCACCAACCCCGAAGACCCGAAGGATTCCTTCGTCGTCGAGTCGCTCGTGGAGGCCATGGCGCTGCTCGCCCACCACAAGAAGCGGCTGCCCAAGCCCACCCGGGTGCCCCGCTTCGGCGCCTCGGCCGAGGCCCGGCTCAACGCCACCGACGCCTCGCTGTCGCCCCACGCCGGCGGCGTGATCCGCTTCTGGTCGAAGCCCATCGACGGGGAGATCCGGGACGACCAGGGCATCAGCCTGGTGAACCCCGACACCGGGATGTTCATGCGCTACCGGGTGGCGGGCGCCTACGACTCCAACATCGCGCTGCTCCTCACCCGGGGCACCGACCGGCTGGAGAGCTACCAGCGGCTCTCCGAGGTGATCTCCCGCACCAGCCTGCGCGGCGTGCAGCTCGCCACGAACCTCGAGTTCCACTACGGACTCGTGAACTGGTTCATCGGTCACAACGTGATGGCCAAGCCCACCACGCGCTTCGTGGTGCCCTACCTGACGCTCGTCGGGCAGCTGAAGGACGAGGCGAACAAGCTCGACCTCGTCTTCGCCTTCGGGGAGATGAAGAAGCACTACGCGAAGAAGGCGGCCGCCGACTTCCCCGACGACCCTTCCGCGATCAAGGCCGTGAACGAGGTGCTCGACCGCAAGGGCACGCTGCTCACCCGCCCCATGGAGCGGCTCCTCGAGGACCCGCACCTCTTCTCCGGGTGGCTCTCCCTCAACCGGCAGAACTACGAGATCCGGAACGGCAAGATGGTCTGGATCCGCAACCCGCTCGGCGTCCTCCACGACACCTACGACTACCTGAACATGGGCTTCGACCCGAAGGCGCCGGCGGCCGAGGTGATCTGGCTGCACGACCATGAGCTGCTGCAGAAGTCGATCCGCTTCTACCAGGAGCTCCGGAAGACCTTCGCGCTCGACAAGCAGGAGTTCTGGAAGCTGAACGAGATCCTGGGGAACGAGGCTCCGCAGGGCGGCTACGACGCCGAGGCCTGGGGCCGGATCCGCGCGGCGCACGAGGGCTACGAGGCGGGTAACGAGCTCCTCGGGCTCCTCTTCATGCTCGCCGAGCAGGTGAAGTTCTTCGACTTCCGGGTGGAGGAGGACCTGGACGTCACCATCCCGGCCTATCTCTCCGACCCCGACCTGCAGGCCCGCATGAAGAAGGTGCTGGTGCCTCCGCCGTCCACCAAGGCCGACGAGATCGTGTCGATGTGCGGCGGCATGTTCTACGCCCAGGAGGCCCCCGGCAAGCCGGCCTTCGTCCACGAGGGCATGCACTTCGAGAAGGGGCAGCCGCTCTACATCATCGAGGTGATGAAGATGTTCAACACCGTCCGTGCGGCGTTCTCGGGCACGGTCGACAAGATCATCCAGACCGGCCCCGACGGCACCATCGTCCAGAAGGGACAGCCGCTCTTCAAGGTGACGCCCGACGAGAAGTTCGTCGCCGTCGATCCGAAGGCGGTCGAGCGGGAGCGGCGGAGCCGCACCGCCGAGTACCTGAAGGCCATCCTGGCGTAGCCGGCCCGGGCAGTCGCTACACGCGCATCTCCCGGTTGAAGGCCCTTCCGAGGGCCGTCGGGCCGATCGTCCGCGAACGGGAGAGCGCCAGCACCACGATGACGAGCACGTAGGGAAGCATGACTGCGAACTCGTACGGGAACCGGATGCCCCAGACCTGAAGCGAGAGCTGCAGGGACTGGGCGAGGCTGAAGAGCAGCGCGCCGGCGGCGACGCCCCAGGGACTCCAGCGCCCGAAGTAGACGAGGGCCACGGCGATGAAGCCGCGCCCCGCCACCAGGTCGTCGGCGAACATCTTGGCCTGGCAGAGCGACAGGTAGGCGCCGCCCATGCCCCCCAGTGCGCCGCCCAGCATGAGCGCCTGGTAGCGCACGCGGTTCACGTCGATCCCCAGGGTGTCCGCGGCGCGCGGGTGGGTGCCCACGGCCCGGACGCGGAGGCCCCACGACGTCCGGTGGAGCAAGTACCCGCTCGCCGGGACGAGCAGGAAGGCGACGTAGACCACCGGGTTGTGGTTGAAGAGCACGCCGCCCAGGAACGGGATGCGGGAGAGGCCCGGGATGGGAAGGTTCGCGACCCCCTCCACCCCCGTGACCCCGCCGATCTCGTGCCGGAAGAGGGTGCCGGCCACCCCGGTTCCGAGCATGGCGAGGCCGATCCCGGCGATGCCCTGCGGGGCGCGGAAGGTGACCGTCACGAGGCCGAAGAGGAGCCCGAGGAGCATGCCCACGACCGCCGCGAGCGCGAAGCCCAGGAGGTCCGCCCAGGGGCCGAGCGAACCGGAGCGGGCCAGGTAGGCCGGGAGGAAGCCCACGAAGGCCCCCAGGCTCATGATGCCCTCGCAGCCGAGGTTGAAGACCCCGGCCCGCTGGTTGAACATCTCCCCGAGCGCCGCGAGGAGGAGGGCGACCGAGAAGGGGACGCCCAGCGACAGGATGTCGTAGGCCATCTGACCGAGCGTCATGCGCCCGCCTTTCCGCCCGGCAGGAAACGTCCGAGAAGACGGGCGGCCCGCTGCCGCGCGTACGGGTCGTCCACGTACATCCGGGCCGACACGATGGCGAGGATGATCGCGCCCTGGAGGACGAGCACCATGTTGGCGGGGATGCCGGCCGAGCGCTGCGTCATGTCGGCGCCCACGAGGAGGAGCCCGAAGAAGATGGCCGCGGGAACGATGCCCGCCGGATGGAGGCCGCCGAAGAGCGCCACCACGATGGCCGCGAAGCCATACCCCGACGAGATGTTCTCGATGGCCCGGTGGTGCACGCCCAGGACCTCGACCGCCCCCGCCAGCCCCGCGAAGCCGCCGGCGAGGAGCATGGCCACGACGAGCGAACGCTCCACGCGGATGCCGGCGTAGCGGGCGGCCTTGCTCCCGGCCCCCGAGGCACGCATGCGGAATCCCAGCGTGGTCCGCCAGAGGAGCACCCAGACGAGCCCCGCCAGGACGAGCGCGAGGAGCAGGCCCGAGTGGAGCCGCGTTCCCGGGACGAGCCGCTCGAGCCAGGCCGAGCGGGGGAGGCGCATCGACTGCGGCGTTCCCGATCCGGTCATGAGCTCGGCCGGGTCGATGAGCGGTCCCCGGAGCATGAAGGTGTAGAGCTGCGCGGCGATGTAGTTGAGCATCACCGTGCTCAGGATCTCGTTCACGTCGAGCTTCGCCCGCAGGACGCCGGCGATCCCACCCCACAGGGCCCCTCCCAGCGCGCCGGCGACGAGGCACAGCGGGAGGAGCACCGGGCGCGGCCATTCCGGGACCGCGAGCGCCACACCGGTCGCGCACAGGATCCCGATCAGGATCTGCCCCTCGGCGCCGATGTTGAGGATGCCGCTCCGGAACGAGATGGCGACCCCGAGGGCCACGAGGATGAGCGGCACCGACCGGACCAGGATCTCGGTGATCCCGAAGCGGTCCTGGAGCGGGCCGGTGAGGATGACGCGGAAGGTGGCCCAGGGGCTCGCGCCGATGGCCTCGAGCACGAGCGCGACCACCGTGGCGGCCGCCAGCGCGGCCACCGCGATCACCGCGGCGGCGTAGAACGCGCGGAAGCGTCTACCCAAGGGGCACCCCCGCCATGAGGAGCCCGAGCGTCCTCCGGGTGGCGTCCCGGGAGGCGAGCACCTCGAGGATGCGCCCCTTGTAGATGACGGCGATCCGGTCGGACAGGGCCATGACCTCCTCGAGCTCCTCCGAGACGAGGAGGATGCCGGCCGAGCTCCGGCGCAGGGCGAGGAGCTGCCCGTGGATGAACTCCGCCGCTCCCATGTCCACGCCGCGCGTCGGGTAGACCGCCACGAGCGCCTTCGGCCCCCGGGCCAGCTCCCGCGCCAGGATGACCTTCTGGATGTTGCCTCCGGAAAGGGTCCCGGCCGCCGCCGCCGTGGACGAGCAGCGGATGTCGAAGCGCTCCCGGAGCTCCTCCGCGTTCCGGTGGATCTCCCCGGGCCGGAGAAAGCCGTGCCGGCTGAACCCCGCCTTGCCGACGTCCTTCAGCACCAGGTTCTCCTCCACCGAGAACGGACCGACGATCCCCTCGTGGTGCCGGTCCTCGGGGACGTAGCCCATGCCGCCGTCGATGATCCGCCGCGGGGAGGCGTGGGCGATCTCCGCGCCGTCGAGCCGGATCGAGCCGGACTCGACGGGTCGCAGCCCGGCGAGCGCGTCGGCGAGCTCCCGCTGCCCGTTGCCGGAGACCCCGGCCAGGCCGAGGATCTCGCCGGCCCGCACGTCGAGGTCGAGGCCGTCGAGCGCCAGGTTCCCGCGATCGCCGCGGACCCGGAGCGCGCGAACCGTGAGGACCTCCCGGCCCGGCGCGCCGGACTGCTCGTTGCGGGGCTGGACCACGTCGCGTCCCGTCATCAGGGCCGCCAGCTCGGCGGTGGAGTGGTCGGCCGTGCTCCCGTGGAAGACCACCTCGCCGTGCCGGAGGATCGTGACCCGGTCGGAGAGGGCCTTCACCTCGTTCAGCTTGTGGCTGATGAAGATGATGGAGAGCTCCGCCATCATCCGCCGGAGACGGTCGAGCAGGTCGTCGGTCTCCTGCGGGGTGAGGGCGGAGGTGGGCTCGTCCAGGATGAGCAGGCGTGCGCCCAGGCAGAGGGTCTTCACGAGCTCGACCCGCTGCTGCTCTCCCACCGAGAGCTGCCACACCGGGGCGTCCGGGTTCACCGGGAGCTCGTGGTGGGCCGAGACCTCGAGGACGCGCCGCCGCGCCTCCTTCAGGTCGAGCCGGATGCGCCGGTGGAGGGCCTTCATCCCCAGGGCCACGTTCTCGGTGACCGTCATGCTGGGGACCAGCATGAAGTTCTGGTGGACCATGCCGATCCCGCGGTCGAAGGCGTCGGCGGGGGAGGCGAAGCGGACCACCTCGCCGTTCACCCGGATGGAGCCCTCGTCGGGCTGGTAGAGCCCGGCCAGGATGTTCATGAGCGTCGACTTGCCGGCGCCGTTCTCGCCCACGAGCGCGAGCGCCTCCCCGCGGCGCACCTCGAGGGAGACCCGGTTGCAGGCCAGGATCCCCGGGAAGCGCTTGGTGATCCCCTCGAGCGCCAGCTCGCGGATCGGCTCGTTCATGCGGGGCCCAGGGGCGACCCGTCAGAACTTGACGCTCTTCCAGTCGAGCGGGAGCTTGCCGGAGACGAGGCCGGCCTTGGCCGCGTCCACCCGGGCGCGGAGCTCCTTCGTCAGGACCGGACCCACCGCCCCGTTGAACTCGAAGACGAAGCCCCCGTTCGCGAAGTGGAGCGGGATGTTCTCGCCGCCGAGGACGCCGGCCGACCGCTTGTCGATGATGGTCTCGATGACCGGGGCGTAGTTGTAGCTCGCGGCGGCAACGACCCAGGCCGCCTCGGGCATCTTGAGCTGGGCCACGTCCTGGCCGACCCACCAGATCTTCTTCTCCTTGAAGGCGGCCACCGCCCGGAGCGCCCCGAGGGCCTGCTGGGACGATCCGGTGAGAACGTCCGCGCCGGCCTTGATCTGGGTCTGCGCCAGCTCGCCGGCCTTCACGAAGTCGCCGAAGCTCCCGGTGTGGGCCACCTTCACGTCGGCCTTGGGGTTCGCCGACTTCACTCCGAGTACGAATCCGCGGTCGTAGCGGGCCGCGTCGCCGCCGTCCACCGGCCCCACGAGCCCGACCACGCCCGACCGCGTGAGCGCGCCGGCGATGAGGCCGTTCAGGTACCCGGTCTCCTCGCTCTGCGGCATGTAGGTGAAGACGTTCTTCGGGCCGACCTCGGCGCTGGTCCCGAAGACGAAGGTGGTCTTCGGGAACTCCTCGGCCATCTCCAGGATCAGGTTCTTGTACTGGGCGCCGTGGGCGATGATGACGTCGAAGCCCCTGGAGGCGTACTGGCGGGCGGCCGAGCCGGCGTCCACCGGCTTCATCTTCTCGCTGTACCCGTACTCGACGAGGGCCGGGCCGTACTTCTTCTGCACCGACGTGATGGCGTCGTGCATCGCCTGGCACCAGCCCTTGTCGTCGACGGTGGATTCGACGATGAGCGCGATGCGCACCTTCGACTTCGGCGCCGCGGCACCGGCGTGGAAGGCCAGGAAAAGGGCGGGGACGGCGAACAGCAGCTTGCGCATGATGCTCCTCCTCGTCGGGGCGGGAGAATCTAGCGGAATTCCGTCGGGCGGACCACAGCTCGTCCGGCCCTTCCTTCGTCGACCTTCACGCAACGTCCGATGCCTGCGGAGGGAGCAGGCAGATGCGCGAAGATCGGGCGGCCGGGTTACCCGCTGCTTCGCCATGCCATCAGGTGGAGCTCGGCGGCCTCCTCCTCGAGGAGCGGTCCCACGACCTCCACCCGGCGCTGGCCACCCCCCAGCACGACCCGGCAGGGCACGTCGAGCGTCGGGTTCTCGGGGTGGTTTCCTGTGATCTCCTTGAGCCGCTTCTCCCCCAGGGCGTAGACCACCCGCCCGAAGCCGGCCCAGTAGGCGGCCCCGGCACACATCGCGCAAGGCTCGGCGGAGGCGTAAAGGGTGCAAGAGGCAAGGAATTCAGGGCGGTACGCCGCCGAGGCCCGCGTGGCGAGCAGCCGCTCGGCGTGGGCCGTCATGTCCCGCGAGGGCAGGTAGCCGTTCTCCGCTTCCATGAGGACATTTCCCCGCGCATCGACGAGGATGGCGCCGAACGGGTGGTTCCCGTGCCCCATGGCTCGACGCGCGACGTCCATGCACCTTCGCAGCATCATTTCGTCGATCGGGGACCCCATCCGCGCCTCCTGGATCGTAGTATGCCGCCCTTCGATGGCGGCGGCGAGGGCATCCCGAGCGTGATCCCACCCAGGCTCCAGCTGGAAAACATCACGAAGCGCTACGGGACCCTCGTGGCGAACGACGGCGTCTCGCTCTCGGTGGAGCCGGGCGAGATCCACTCGGTGCTGGGGGAGAACGGGGCGGGCAAGTCCACCCTGATGAAGGTCGTCTACGGCGCGGTGCGCCCGGACGCCGGGGTCATCCGCTGGAACGGCGAGGAGGTCCACGTCCGGTCCCCGCACGAGGCGCGGGCGCTCGGCATCGCCATGGTGTTCCAGCACTTCTCGCTCTTCGACACGCTGACGGTGGCCGAGAACGTCTGGCTCGGCCTCTCCCCGGACCTGAGCCTCCAGGAGGTGACGGCGGGGATGCAGCGGAAGGCCGAGGAGTACGGCCTGGAGCTCGATCCCCGGCGCCCCGTGCACACGCTCTCGGTCGGGGAGCGGCAGCGCGTCGAGATCGTCCGCGCGCTCCTCGCGGAACCCAAGCTCCTCATCCTCGACGAGCCCACGTCGGTGCTCACGCCCCAGGCGGTGGAGCGGCTCTTCGTGACGCTCCGGAAGCTCGCGTCCACGGGCTGCTCGATCCTCTACATCAGCCACAAGCTCGACGAGATCCGCTCCCTCTGCCACCGCTGCACGGCGCTGCGGGCCGGCAAGGTCACCGGCACCTGCGACCCCACGGTGGAGACCACCGCCAGCCTGTCCCGGCTCATGATCGGGTCGGATCCCCCGAGGCTCATCCACCGCGAGCCCCGGCTCGGTCCGGTCGCGCTCGAGGTCCGCGACCTCGACCTCCCGCGGATCGACCGCTTCGGCGTCACGCTGGAGGGGGTGTCGCTCGAGCTCCGTGCCGGGGAGATCGTGGGGATCGCCGGTGTCTCCGGCAACGGGCAGCAGGAGCTCCTGGCGGCCATCTCGGGCGAGGACCCCCGCGCCCCCCGCGCCGCGATCCGGCTCCTCGGCGAGGAGATCGGGAGGCTGGGGGCCGGGGAGCGCCGGCGGAAGGGGCTCCACTTCATCCCCGAGGAGCGGCTCGGCCGCGGGGCCGTACCCGCCCACTCGCTCGCCTCCAACCTGCTGCTCACGCGCCGCGAGTCGGTGCACCGACTGGGCTGGATCGACCGGAGGGCGCTGGGCAGGCAGACGGAGGGCATCCTCGGCCGGTTCGGCGTGAAGGCCTCCGGTCCGGCCGCCGTGGCGCGGAGCCTGTCGGGGGGCAACCTCCAGAAGTACATCGTGGGGCGGGAGATCGACGCCGTCCCCCGGGTGCTCGTCGTCGCCCAGCCCACCTGGGGCGTGGACGTGGGGGCGAGCGCGCAGATCCGGGGCGAGCTGCTCGCGCTGCGCGACGCCGGCTGCGCCGTCCTGGTGGTCTCCGAGGAGCTCGAGGAGCTCTTCGAGATCGCCGACCGTCTCCACGTCATCGCGAAGGGGCGCCTCTCGCCGTCCCTCACGACCTACGAGGCCACCCGGGAGCTGATCGGCGAGTGGATGAGCGGCCTCTGGCCGACCCAGGCAGCGGTGTCCGGCGGAGGCGCGCCGTGATCGTGCTCGAGGCCCGGGCGGCCCCCTCGCGATGGATGAGCGTCCTGTCACCCGTCATCGCGCTCGCCATCACCATCGCCGTCGCGGCGCTCCTCTTCGCCTTCCTCGGGAAGAGCCCCGTCGAGGGGCTCCGGATCTTCCTCGTGGAGCCGTTCCACGGGCTGCGCGGGCTGACGGAGCTCGGCCTCAAGGCCACGCCGCTCATCCTCATCTCGCTCGGGCTCTCCCTCTGCTTCCGCTCCAACGTCTGGAACATCGGCGCCGAGGGGCAGTACCTGGTCGGCGGCATCGCTGCGGGCTGGCTCGCGCTCACCGTGACGGAGGGGCAGATCGCCATCCCGCAGTGGGCCTTCTTCTTCCTCGCCGTCGTGGCCGGCGCCATCGGCGGGGCGATCTGGGCGTCCATCGTCGCGTTCCTGCGCGACCGGTTCCACGCGAACGAGATCCTCGTGAGCCTCATGCTCGTGTACGTGGCGAACCTGCTCCTCAGCTACCTGGTCTTCGGACCCTGGAAGAACCCGGAGGGCTTCAACTTCCCCCAGACGGTGAACTTCGCGGCGAACACCGACGTGCCGAGGCTGCTGCGGGGGATGCGGCTCAACGCCGGATTCGTCCTCTCGCTCGTCACCGCGGTGGTGGCCTGGTTCTTCATGTTCCGGACGCTCGGGGGGTACAAGCTCCAGGTCGGAGGTCCGGCTCCCGCCGCGTCGCGATACGCCGGCTTCTCGGCGCGCTCCGCGCTCTGGTCCACGCTGCTCATCTCCGGCGCGCTCGCAGGCGTCGCGGGTGCCCTGGAGGTGACCGGCCCCATGGGGCAGCTCACCCCGCACGTGGCGTCCGGGTACGGGTTCACGGCCATCATCGTGGCCTTCGTCGGACGGCTGCACCCCATCGGCTGCGTGCTCGGGAGCTTCGTCCTCTCCTCGTTCCTCATCGGGGGGGAGCTCGCCCAGTCCCGCATCGGGCTGCCCTCGGCGCTGTCCGGCGTATTCCAGGGCGTGCTGCTCTTCTCCCTGCTGGCCTGTGACACGCTCATCCTGTCCCGGGTGCGCTGGAGGAGGTCCGCATGAACGAGATCGCGCTCCTCGTCGCGGCCACCTTGAGCTCGGGGACCCCGCTCGCCATCGCCGGTCTGGGGCTCCTCGTGAACGAGCGGGCGGGCGTCCTCAACCTGGGGGCCGAGGGGATGATGCTCGTCGGCGCGCTCGCCGGCTACGCGGTCACGTTCCACACCGGGAACGAGTGGATCGGGTTCGCCGCCGGGGCGGGGGCGGGCGCCATCCTGGCGGCCTTCTTCGGATGGCTCGTCATCTGGCTCCACACGAACCAGTACGCGACCGGGCTCGCCGTCAGCCTCTTCGGGGGCGGCCTCTCCGCGTACCTGGGGGCGGGCTACGTGGGGCAGAAGCTCGGGGAGCACCCCGACCTCTCCATCCCGGGGCTTCGCGACGTGCCCTTCCTCGGCCCCGCGGCGTTCGACCAGCACCTGCTCGCCTACCTCACCATCCTCGGGACGGTGGCGCTGGCCTGGATGCTCCAGCGGACGCGCGCCGGGCTCGTCCTGCGCGCCGTCGGGGAGAATCCCGAGTCGGCCCACGCGCTCGGCTATCCGGTGCGGCGGATCCGGCTCCTGGCCGTCGTCGTGGGAGGAGCCCTCTGCGGGATCGCCGGCGCGTACCTCTCGGTCGTGTATGCCCCGCTGTGGGTGGAGGGGATGGTGGCGGGGCGAGGGTGGATCGCGCTCGCCCTCACGGTCTTCGCCACCTGGCGCCCGGTCCGGTTGCTCCTCGGCGCCTACCTCTTCGGCGGAGTCACGATGCTCCAGCTCCACCTCCAGGCACGGGGGGTGCAAGTCCCGCTGCAATTCATGAGCATGCTGCCCTACCTCGCTACAATAGTGGTCCTCGTGCTCATCTCGCGGAATCCGGCCTGGATCCGCCTCAACATGCCCGCATCCCTGGGAAAGCCCTTCTACCCTGGCTCCTGAAGCAGCAGCACCCCACGCCGTAGATACCCGTACCCGGAAGAGGAGAAACGAATCCATGAACCGTCGCTCGTCGTTGAAGAACCTGGCCCTCATCGCGGTGCTGGGCGCAGGCACCCTGCTCGCCTGCGCCAAGGAGGAGCCGAAGAAGCCCGAGGCGCCCGTCGCCGCTCCGGCGAAGCCCGAGCCGCTCAAGGTCGCATTCGTCTACGTCGGTCCCGTGGGAGACGCCGGATGGACCTTCGCCCATGACCTGGGGCGCAAGTACGCGGAGTCGAAGTACGGAGACCGCATCAAGACCACCTTCGTCGAGAAGGTGCCCGAGGGTCCGGACGCCGAGCGCGTCATCCGCGACCTGGTCGCCCAGGGCAACAAGGTCATCTTCGCCACCTCGTTCGGCTTCGGCGACTCGATGGAGAAGGTCGCCAAGGACTTCCCGGACGTCTACTTCGAGCACGCCACGGGCTACAAGATGGCCCCGAACCTCCGGGTGTACGAGGGGCGCTTCTACGAGGACGCCTACCTCGCGGGCATCGTGGCCGGCGAGATGACCAAGACCAACGTCATCGGCTTCGTGGGCTCGTTCCCCATCCCCGAGGTGCTCCGCAACATCAACGCCTTCACGCTGGGTGCGCTGAGCGTCAACCCGAAGGTGAAGACCAAGGTCGTCTGGGTGGGCAGCTGGTTCGATCCCCCGAAGGAGGCCGAGGCGGCCCAGTCGCTCATCAACCAGAAGGCCGACGTGCTGCTCCAGAACACCGACTCCACGGCGGTGCTGCAGACGGCCGAGAAGAACGGCAAGTACGCGTTCGGCTGGGACAGCGACATGAGCGCGTTCGCCCCCAAGGCCCACCTGGGCTCGGCACGGCTGAACTGGGGCCTCTACTACGACAAGGCCATCGGCGACGTCCTCAACAAGACCTGGAAGACCGAGGCGACGAAGTGGGGCGTGAAGGAAGGGCTGCCCGAGTTCGTGGCCCTCGCCACCTTCATCCCGGATTCGACGAAGAAGAAGGTCGAGGACGCCAAGGCGGGCATGAAGGCCGGCACGGTGGCGGCATTCCAGGGTCCGCTCCTGGACAACACCGGCAAGGAGGTCCTCGCGAAGGGCGTGGTCGGTGACGACAAGTGGAACGGCGCGGTGAACTTCTACGTGAAGGGCGTCGAGGGCAAGGTTCCGTCGGGGAAGTAACCTCCACGGCAACCGCAGTCCTGGACGGGGGCCTCGCGGCCCCCGTTCGCATTTCGCCACCGGAGGAGGACCGAGAAAAGGGGCGCCTTCCGTACTACCATCCCTCCACGCGGTGACGGCGTGGCGCCTCGCGCGGATCGGAGCGGGGAAGGGGACCGGGATGGACGAGAAGGATTTCATGCGGCGGGCCATCGCGCTCTCCCGGCAGGGGCTCGAGGAGGGGCGAGGCGGCCCCTTCGGCGCGGTGGTGGTCCAGGGTGGACGCATCGTCGGCGAGGGGTTCAACCAGGTCACCTCGACGAACGATCCCACCGCCCACGCCGAGGTGGTGGCCATCCGCGCCGCCTGCGCGGCGCTCGGGCGCTTCGACCTCTCGGGCTGCGAGATCTACGCGAGCTGCGAGCCCTGCCCCATGTGCCTCTCCGCCATCTACTGGGCGCGCATCGGGCGCATCTGCTACGGGAACGGGCGTGCCGACGCGGCCCGCATCGGCTTCGACGACGCCAGCATCTACGAGCAGGTGGCGAAGGGCATCGCCGAGCGGAGCATCCCGATGGTCCAGCTCCTGCCGGGCGAGGCGCGCACCCCCTTCGAGGACTGGGAGCGGAAGGCCGACCGGGTCCGTTACTAGCCCGGGCGCAGCTGCAGGAGCTGGGCCGCGACCGAGATGGCGATCTCGGCCGGCTCCTTGCCTCCGACCCCCGGCAGCCCGATGGGGCAGACGAGCCGGGAGAGGTCCGCGTCGGAGAACCCCCGCTCGCGGAGCCGGGCCTCGAAGCGGGCCCGCTTGGTGCGCGATCCGATGAGCCCGAGGTAGCCGAGATCCCGGCGCCGGAGCGCCGCGGCGACGATGGCCTGGTCGAGATCGTGACTGTGAGTGAATATGACGAGGTCGCACCCGGGCGGCAGGTCGCGGACCTCCCCCTCGGGATCGTCGGTGACCACGGCGCGCACGTTCGCGGGCAGGTCGCCGGGGAACTCGCCCGGACGGGAATCGAACCAGTCCACCCGGCAGGGCAGGTCGCCGAGCAGCCTCGTGAGCGCCCGCCCGACGTGGCCGGCCCCGAAGAGCGCGACGTTCCAGCGGGGCGGGAGGATCGCCTCGAAGAGCAGGGTGACGGCGCCCCCGCAGCACTGGCCCAGGCTGGGCCCGAGGCCGAAGTCGCGCGAGAACGGAGGCGGGGGCTCGCCGACCGCCGAGGCGGCAAGCATCTCCCGGGCCGCGCGGGTGGCCTCGAGCTCCAGGTGCCCTCCGCCGATGGTCCCCTGGGCCCCCGCGGCGGAGATCACCATCTTCGTGCCCGCCCCCCGGGGCGTGGACCCGTCGGCGCGCAGGACGGTGACGAGGACGGCCGGCTCGCCGCGAGCCGACAGGCCCGCGAGCGCCTCGATCCAGGTCGTCACCGGGAGGTCTCCGGAGGGGGCGCGGCGAGGCGCTGGCGAAGCTCCTCGACGGCGAGGAGGACGCGCTCCGGCGTGGCCGGCGCGTCGAGCCGGGGGCTGGCCCGGTGGTCGGCGGAGGCGGCCACCGCGTCCTTCAGCGCGTGGAACACGGAGATGGCCAGCATGACCGGAGGCTCGCCCACCGCCTTCGACCGGCGCACGGTCGGCAACCGGTTCCCCTCGTCGAGCCGGAGCGTCACGCGGAAGTCCTCGGGCACGTCGCTGCAGGCCGGGATCTTGTAGGTGGAAGGTGCGTGGGTGGCGAGCCGCCCCTTCGGATCCCACCAGAGTTCCTCGGTGGTGAGCCAGCCCATGCCCTGGACGAAGCCGCCCTCCACCTGTCCGCGGTCGATGGCCGGGTTGAGGGAGCCGCCACAGTCGTGGAGGATGTCCACCCGCACGACCCGGTACTCCCCGGTGAGGAGATCGATCTCCACCTCGGAGACCGCGGCGCCCCAGGCGAAGTAGTAGAAGGGGCGCCCCCGGAACGTCCCGCGGTCCCAGTGGACGAGCGGTGTGCGGTAGAAGCCGGTGGACGAGAGGGAGACCCGCTCGACGTGAGCGAGCTTCGCGACCGCGGCGAAGGGCATGGCGCGTCTCCCGATGCGCACGCTCCCGCCCTCGAAGACCGCGGCCGAGGGGCGGCCGCCCAGGTGCCCGGCCGCCAGGCGGGCCATGCGCCGGCGGATGTTCCGGGCCGCGGCCTCGGCCGCCTTGCCGTTCAGATCGCTCCCGGTGGAGGCGGCCGTCGGCGAGGTGTTCGGCACCTTCTCGGTGCTGGTGGCCATGACCCGGACCCGGTCGATCCCGACGCCGAGCTCGTCGGCCACCACCTGCGCGACCTTCACGTGCAGTCCCTGCCCCATCTCGATCCCGCCGTGGGAGAGCTGGACGCTTCCGTCGGTGAAGACGTGGACGAGCGCGCCGGCCTGGTTCATGTGGGTGGCCGTGAAGGAGATCCCGAACTTGACGGGCGTGAGCGCGAGCCCCCGCCGGGAGAAGCGGCTCGCCGCGTTGAAGGCCGCGATCTGCTTCCGCCTCGCCGCGTAGGAGGCGCTCCGCTCCAGCTCGGAGAGGATGGCCGGCATGGGGTTCTCGTCGAGCCTCATCCCGTAGGGCGTGGTGTTGCGGGTCCGGGTCCCGTAGAGGTTCCGCCGCCGGATCTGGAGGGGGTCCTTGCCGAGCGCCCGGGCCACCTCGTCCACCACCCACTCGATGGCCATCACCCCCTGCGGCCCGCCGAATCCCCGGAATGCGGTGTTGGAGACCGTGTTCGTCCGGCAGCGGTGCGACGTGACCGAGAGGTGGGGGAGCCAGTAGCAGTTGTCGGCGGAGAGCATGGCCCGGTCGTTCACCGCGCCGGAGAGGTCGGCGGAGATCCCGCAGCGGGAGGCGAGCACGAGGTCGAGGCCGAGGATGCGCCCGGCGCCGTCGAACCCCACGTCGTAGTCGACGAGGAAGTCGTGCCGCTTCCCGGTGAGCAGCATGTCGTCGTCCCGGTCGAGCCGCAGCTTGACCGGGCGGCCGGTGCGGTCGGCGAGCTGCGCGGCGATCACGGCGATGAGGGCGGCCTGCGTCTCCTTTCCGCCGAAGCCGCCGCCGAGGCGCCGGACCTCGACGGTCACCTCGCCGTAGGCCTTCCCGAGCGTCCGGGCCACGAGGTGCTGGACCTCGGTGGGGGCCTGCGTGGAGCTGAAGACGTGCAGCGCGCCGCCCTCGCGGGGGATGGCCATGGCGACCTGCCCCTCGAGGTAGAAGTGGTCCTGGCCGCCCATGTGGAGGCGCCCGGAGAGGCGGCGGGGGGAGCGGGCGAGCGCGGCCGGTGGATCGCCGCGCCGCATCACCTCGGTGGGCAGGACGAACGAGCCCTGGGCGAGCGCCTCCTCGATGGTGAGGATGGCGGGGAGATCCTCGTACTCCACCACCGCCCGCTGGGCGGCCCGCCGGGCGTTCTCCACCGTGTCGGCGGCGACGGCGAAGAGCGACTGGCCGAAGTACTCGACCGTCCCGTCGGCGAAGACGGGGTCCCAGGGGAAGGCCGGGCCGATCGCATTCCCGTGCCGGAGGTCGGAGGCGGTCATCACCGCCGCGACGCCGGGCGAGCCGGGCACCGGCCCCACGTCGAGACGCAGGATGCGCGCGTGCGCCCTCTCGCTCAGGCGGACGAAGGCGTGCAGGAGATCCCTGGGCTCCGGGAGGTCGTCCACGTAGAGGGCGTCGCCGCGCACGTGCCGCTCGGAGCTGTCGTGGGGGAGAGGGGCGTGGACAGCCGGGCGGGTCTTCCGGGGAGCGCTCACGTCGCCTCCGCCTGGAATCGCCGCAGCAGGTTGCGGGCCACGAGCGTCCGGTAGGCGGCGCTCGCCCGCATGTCGGAGAGGGGCTGGAACTCGCCGTCGAGCACCGGGAGCACGGACGCCACGGTCTCCTCCGTCCAGGGCTTCCCCAGGAGCGCGGCCTCGCAGGCGACCGCCCGCCTGGGCGTCGCGGCCATCCCGCCGAAGGCGAGCCGCGCCTCGCGCACGCGCCCGCGCTCGAGGGTCACCGCGAAGGCGCCGCAGACCGCGGAGATGTCCTGGTCCCGCCGCTTCGAGACCTTGTAGGTGGCGAAGCGAAGCCCGGGCCGGGGCAGCGGCAGGCGGATCCGCTCGATGAACTCGCTGCGCTGCAGGGCCGTGCTGCGGTAGGCGAGGAAGAAGTCGTCGAGGGGGATCTCCCGGCGGTCCGCTCCCCGCCGGAGCACGGCGGAGGCGCCGAGGGCGAGGAGCGCGGGCATCGTGTCGCCGATGGGGGAGGCGTTGGCCACGTTGCCGACGAGGGTCCCGGTGTTCCGGATCTGCTGGGAGCCGATGCGGCGCACGAGCGCGGCGAGAGACGGGAAGGGACCGGAGAGGACGGCGAGGGCGTCGGTGTAGGTGGCGGCCGCGCCGATCTCCACGTGGGTCCGCGTCCGGACGGCCTCCGAGAGCTCCTCGACGGCGCCCAGGGAGACGAGGGTGTGGAGCTCCCGGTGCTGCTTCGTGACCTGGAGGCCGACGTCGGTTCCGCCGGCGAGGATGTGCGCCTCGGGGTGCTCGAGCAGGAGGTCGGCGAGGGCGTCGGCCGTCCGGGGCGCGAAGAGGCGCCGTCCGGCGCCCTCCACCACGAGGGTACCGGTGCGGGCGATGGCGAACAGCTGGGCCGCGAGCGCCGCCTGGTGCGCGGCGAGGCGCGGTCCGCCGCCCCGCTCGAAGGCGCGCCCGGCGGCCTCCACGATGGGCCGGTAGCCGGTGCAGCGGCACAGGTTCCCCGCCAGCACCTCGTTCACCCGCTCCCGGGACGGTGCGGGCTCGCTCTCGTAGAGGGCGAGGAGCGACATCACGAATCCGGGCGTGCAGAACCCGCACTGGGAGGCGTGGCACTCCACCATGGCCGCCTGCACCGGATGGAGCGCCTCTCCCGGCGAGGAGAGGCTCTCCACGGTGAGGAGCGCCTTCCCGTCGAGGGCGGGCACGAAGAGGATGCAGGCGTTCACCGCCCGGTAGCGCAGCTCTCCCCGGTGGAGCTCCGCGAGCACGACGGTGCAGGCGCCGCAGTCCCCCTCCCGACAGCCCTCCTTCGAGCCGCAGCGGCGCTCCTCCCCCCGCAGCCAGTCGAGGACCGTCCACGTCGGGTCGATCCCGTCGAGTTCCCGGACCTTGCCGTCGAGGAGGAAGCGGATGCCTGCGGGCATGCGCCCAACCTTAACCCTGCCGCGCCGCCGGCGCGACGACGGAGAGTGCTGCGCTCACGAAGTTCACCGCGTCCGGAGCGGTCACCGCTTCGCGGAGTCGCTCCATGATGCGGAGGTAACCGAGGTCGACGGGACCGCTCGCCACACCTCGAGCGGTCCGGGCCGGATCGGACGGGTCGAGCCGAAGGTCGAAGCCCTCACCCTGGTAGCGCACGGGGCCCGCGCCGCTCTCCACGACGAAGGTGCGGGTCCCGAACCGGCCGTGCATGCGGATGGCGTCCCCGCTTCGCTCGAGGGCGAACCCGTCGCGGGCGGGGGCCAGCGTCCAGGCCTCCACGCTGCCGAAGAAGCGGGGCTTCACCACGTAGGGGCCGCCGTCCTCCGGGCACATCACGTCGCAGTGGCCGCACTCGTTGCAGGCGTCGGCGAAGTTGGCGATCTGGTGGGCCTCCTCGACGGGCGTCTCCCCCACGAGCTCGAGCGTGAACCCCGCCGCGCCGGGGACGAGCCGCTCGAGCCGCACCGCCCCCTTCGGCATGGGGAGCGCGAAGTTGGCGTCGTTCGGGCAGACCGGGATGCACTTGTCGCAGGTGAGGCAGTCGAAGAGCGTGAGCGACGAACCGACCTTCTTCGGCGGCGTGGAGTTCTTCGCGGCCGCGTAGCGCGGGTCCTCGAGGGCCCGCTCGAGGTGGACGTCGGTGTTCCGGAGCCGGGCGGCGGAGACCCAGGCGTCGAATGCCGGTCCAGCGGCATCGCGCAGGTCGCCCTTGCCCTGGAGCGCCGCGCGGCACGCGGCGGCAGCAGCCTCCGGCAGGCCGAGCGAGGCGAGCGCGGCCTCGCCCTGGCCGAGACCCCGGATGGCGAAGGTGTCGAGGTCGGTCGCCCCGGCCGCGTCCATGCGACGGAAGAGCTCGGCGTGGTAGTTCCGGGTGCGCCCGTATCCGCCGGCCCGGAGGAGGTCGGTGCAGACGCTCACCGGCTTGAGCCCGAGCGCCACCGCGTCGGGGAAGTTGGCCGCGTCGATCCCCGCCGAGAAGGAGATCGGGTACCGATCCCCGAACCGGCGGCGGAAGCGCTGCACGAGCGCCATCGCGAGCACGTGGAGGGGGGCGCCCGAGAGGTACATCTCCTTCTCCGTCGCCGGGAAGAAGGACTTGTGGTTCCGGACGAGCAGCGTGTTCGTGAACTTCACTCCGAAGCCGCGCCCCCTCGCCTCGGCCAGCGCGCCCAGCCGCTCGACGAATCCGACCACCTGGCTCCACCGCGCGTCCTTCTCGAAGGCGGAGTCGGGGACGGCGAGTTCGGCGAAGCCCAGCCGGTCGCGCAGGATGGCGCGGAGCTCGTCCGGCCCGAGCAGCGTGGGGTTGAGCTTCACCACGAGGTGCAGCCCCAGGTCGCGCAGCAGATGTTCGCCGATCCCCTCGATCTCCTCCGGGGGGCATCCGTGGAACGTGGAGAGGGTGAGGGTGTCGGAGATCCGGGTCGGGAAGGGCAGGTCGCGCAGGTGGCGCCACCCGGCGGGAACCTGGTCGCGGAGCCGCTCGATCACCCTCCCGGCGTCGAGGAGTCCGTCCACGAAGGCCTGGACGCGAGGCGATCGGATGCCGGCCAGGTCGTAACCCACGCTCATGTCGAAGACGGTGTCCCCGAAGCCCGGCGAGAGCCCCGGGAGGACTCCCGAGCCCTTCAGCATCTCGATGAGCATCGACGCCTTGACGTACTCCTCCAGCGACCGCTCGAGCGTGAGCTCCTGCGACCACTCGACGTTGAAGCCCACCGTCTGCATGTCGATGCAGGGGCGGGGGATGACGAGATCGTCCTTCACCTGGACGGTCTTCAGCTCCATGACCCGGCAGCCGGCGAGCCAGGAGAGGACGATGTTCTGGGCGAGCTGGGTGTGCGGCCCGGCGGCGGGGCCGAGCGGGCTGGACGCCCGGTGGCCGTGGATCGAGACCGACAGGTCCCGCGCCGGGTCCCCGAGGGAGAAGTGGCGGGCCGGCAGGTCGAAGGCGGCCTTCTTCCGGGTGATCTCCGTGAACAGTCGGTTCACGAGGACGCCGAACGGGACCGGGACGAGTTCCATTGCCCTCCTTCTCCCCGATTTCGGCGCAGGCGTCGAGGGCGACGCTCGCATAGAATGGAGGGCCAGCGATGATCACCTTCCACCTGAACGGCGCACCCAGGCAGGCCGAGCCACGGCCGGGCGAGTCCCTCCTCGAGCTCTTGCGCGAGACCTTCCGGATCACCTCCCCGAAGGACGCCTGCTCGCCCCAGGGGCAGTGCGGCTGCTGCCTCGTGCTCGTCGACGGGAATCCCAAGACCTCCTGCTCGGTCCCGGCCGCCAAGGTGGACGGCAAGGCCGTCCTGACGCTGGAGGGGGTCCCGGCCGCGGAGCGAAAGCTCTACGCGGAGGCCTTCCAGGTGGCGGCCGGGGTCCAGTGCGGCTTCTGCACGCCGGGCCTGACGCTGCGGATCAAGTGGCTCACCGACCAGGACCGCGTGCTCACGCGCGACGAGATCGCGAAGGGGCTCGACGGCCACCTGTGCCGCTGCACCGGCTACGTGAAGATCGTGGACGCGGTGGAGCTCATCCAGTCGGTGAAGCGCGGCGGCGCGATGCCGCCGCTCGTGACCGACGGGGGCGTGGGATCGCGGCTCGTGCGCTACCAGGGCGGGGAGCTCGCGCTCGGGGATCGCCCGTTCGTCGCCGACCTCTCCTTCGCCGGCATGCTGCACGGGGCGGTGACGCTCTCCGCGCACGCGCGCGCGCGGGTGGTGCGCATCGACACGGCGCGGGCGCGGGCCCTGCCCGGCGTGGTGGCGGTCGTCACCGCCCGTGACGTCCCGGGCGACCGCTGGGTGGGGCTCGTCTACAGGGACTGGCCCGTGCTCGTGGCCGAGGGGGAGGAGGTCCGCGCGGTGGGCGACGTGGTCGCCGCGGTGGCTGCCGAGAGCGCGCACGTCGCGCGGCAGGCGGCCGCGCTCGTGGAGGTGGAGTACGAGCCCTTGCCGCCGGTGCTCGACCCGGCCGACTCCATCCGTCCGGGAGCGCCGCAGGTGAATCCGAAGCATGCGAACGTGCTCTCCGTCACCCGGATCGAGCGCGGCGACGTGGAGGCGGCGCTCCAGGCCTCGGCCCACGTGGTCAGCGGCACCTGGGCCACCCAGCGGATCGAGCACCTCTTCCTCGAGCCGGAGGCCGCCATCGCGGTGCCGCTCCCCGACGGGCGGCTCCACCTCTACACGCAGGGGCAGGGGATCTTCGACGACCGGCGCCAGGTGGCGGCGGTGCTCGGCGAGCCCGAGGACCGGGTGTTCGTCGAGCTCGTCCCGAACGGCGGCGCCTTCGGCGGCAAGGAGGACATGAGCGTCCAGGCCCAGGCCGCGCTCCTGGCGCGGAAGACCGGGCGCCCGGTTCGCCTGGTCCTCGACCGGGAGCAGTCGATCCGGATGCACCCGAAGCGCCACCCCATCACCATGAACTACACGGTCGGATGCGACGCCGAGGGGCGCCTCACCGGCGCGAAGGTGGACCTCCTCGGCGACTCGGGCGCCTACGCGTCGGTCGGCGGAAAGGTGATCGAGCGGGCCGCCGGACACGCCTGCGGCCCCTACCGCGTGCCGGCGGTGCGGGTGGACGCCGTCGCCGCCTACACGAACAACCCGCCCTGCGGCGCCATGCGCGGCTTCGGCGTGAACCAGACCGCCTTCGCGATGGAGGGCTGCATCGACCTCCTGGCGGCCAAGGTGGGTCTCGACGGCTGGGAGATGCGCTTCCGGAACGGGCTGCGCGTGGGGGACACCTTCACGACCGGGCAGGTCCTCGAGAAGTCGGTCGGCCTGGAGAAGACGTTACTCGCAGTGAAAGATGCCTACTACGAGGCCCGGGGCCGGGGTCGCGCCGTGGGGATCGCCTGCGGCGTCAAGAACTCCGGCATCGGGAACGGCGCCATCGAGTCCGGCAAGTGCCGCCTCGTGGTGGAGCGCGACGGCACGGTGGGGCTGTACGCCGGGTTCACCGAGATGGGGCAGGGACTCCTCACCATCCTCGTCCAGTGCGCCGTGGAGGTGACGGGGCTTCCGGCCCGGACCTTCCTCCCGCGCATCGACAGCCGCTTCGAGCTGGGCGCCGGGCAGACCACCGGCTCGCGCGCCACGCTGCTCGCCGGGCGGGGAGCCGTGGAGGCCGCGCGGAAGCTCCGCGCCGACCTCGACCGGGGCCACTCCCTCGACGAGCTCGCGGGGCGCGAGTACGCGGGCGAGATCGTCATCGACGACACCACCGCGCCGGGCCAGACGAAGAACGGCAAGGTGAAGACCCACACCGCCTTCGGCTGGGCCACCCAGGTGGTGGTCCTCGACGAGAAGGGGGTGCTCGAAAGGGTCATCGCGGCCCACGACGTGGGGCGAGCCATCAACCCCCAGCAGTGCGAGGCCCAGGTGCAGGGCTCGGTGCACATGGGGCTCGGCTACGCGCTCACCGAGGAGCTCCCCTGCAAGGACGGCATGCCGGTGACCTTCCGTCTCCGCGACATCGGCGTCCTGCGCGCCCAGCACATGCCCGAGGTCGAGGTGATCCTGGTCGAGGACCCGGAGCCCGAGGGTCCCTTCGGGGCGAAGGGGGTCGGGGAGATCGGCCTCGTGCCCACCGCCGGCGCGGTGGCGGGCGCGCTGGCGGCCTTCGACGGCGTCCGGCGCATGCGGCTGCCCATGAAGGACTCGCCCGCGGCGCGGGCCATCAACGTGGGGCGCATCCCCGACGCAGACCGGTCGAGCTGGCACTGACGGAGCGAGAGGAGCGCCGGATGCAGGACGGACTTCGAATCGACGGAGAGCGGCTCTGCCGCCGGATCGCCGAACTCGGGCAGGTGGGGGCGATCGCCGGCGGCGGCGTGGCGCGCCTCGCGCTCACCGACGAGGACCGGGCCGGGCGCGACCTCGTGGTGGGCTGGATGCGGGAGATGGGGCTCGCGGTCACCGTGGACGCACTCGGGAACGTGGTCGGCGTCCGGCGGGGCCGGGAGGATCTGGCGCCGGTCATGATGGGCAGCCACATCGACACCGTCCGGACCGGCGGGCGCTACGACGGCAACCTGGGGGTGCTGGGCGGCCTGGAGGTTCTCGCCACCCTGGACGACGCGGGGATCGTCACCCGGCGCCCGCTGGCGGTGGCCTTCTTCACGAACGAGGAGGGGAGCCGCTTCCAGCCCGACATGATGGGGAGCCTGGCCTTCGTCGGCGAGCTGCCGCTCGAGAAGGCGCTCGCCACGGCCGGGATCGACGGCGCGACGGTCGGCGCCGAGCTGGCCCGGATCGGCTACGCCGGCCCGGCGCCCGTGGGAGGGAAGAAGGGGAAGGTCCACGCCTACGTGGAGCTCCACGTCGAGCAGGGACCGGTGCTCGAAGCCGAGGGCTTCACCATCGGGGCCGTCGAGGGCGTGCAGGGCATCTCCTGGTCCGAGTTCACCCTCACCGGGCAGTCGAACCACGCCGGGACCACCCCCATGCGCCTGCGCCACGACGCCGGGCTCGTGGCGGCCCGGATCACCACCTTCGCGAGGCAGGTGGCGACGGAGATGGGCGGCCATCAAGTCGCGACGGTGGGGCTGCTCACCCAGTTCCCGAACCTCGTCAACGTGGTGGCGAACCGGGTGGTCATGACGGTGGACCTCCGGAACACCGACGAGACCCTCCTGAAGGAGGCGGAGCGTCGCGTCTTCGCCTTCGCGGAGGGGGCGGCGAAGGAGGAGGGGGTCGGCCTCTCCCGGCGCACGCTGGCCCGCTTCGAGCCGGTCGCGTTCGACGCCGCGCTGGTCGGCCGGGTCGAGGCCATCGCCCGGGAGCTCGGGCACGAGGTCCGCCGGCTGCCCTCCGGCGCCGGCCACGACGCGCAGATCCTCGCGTCGGTCTGCCCCGCCTGCATGGTCTTCGTCCCCAGCGCGAAGGGGGTGAGCCACAACGTCGAGGAGTACACCTCGCCCTCCGACATCCAGGCCGGCGGCGACGTCCTCCTCCGGCTGGTGCGAGAGCTGGCCGGGTGAGCCGCCTCCTCATCCGGGATGCCCGCATCGTCACGGGCGACGGCGTCACGCCGCCCCAGGCGGGCGACGTCCTCGTGGACGGCGACGTCATCGTCCACATGGGCTCGGTCCCCCCGTCCGACGCCGCCTCGGCCGATCGTGTCGTGGAGGCGCGGGGGAGGGTTCTCGCCCCCGGCTTCGTGGACACCCACAACCACGGGGCGCTCGGCGGAACGGCCCCCGGCGAGAGCGGCCTGCCGCGCGCCTGCGAGCTCGCCGTGCTCGGCGGTGTGACGCGCCGGATCTGCGGCGTGGACGGCCTGTCACCCGCGCCGGTGGCGGAGGCCCAGCGATCCCAGTACGCGGCCCAGCTGCGCCCGCTCGACGGTGCCATCGACGGAGAGTGGACCTGGTCGTCGGTGGCCGGCTTCCTCGACTGGCACCGGGGTCGCTCGGTGACCGACATGGGGCTCTACCTCGGCCACTCCGCCGTTCGCCGGGTGGTGATGGAGAACCTGGCCCGGGTCGCCACCGACGCCGAGGTGGCGGCCATGGCGGAGGTGGTCCGGCGCGAGGCCCCCCTCACGCTGGGTCTCTCCACGGGGCTCGTCTACAACCCCGCGGTCTACTCGGACCAGCGCGAGATCACGGCGCTCGTCCGCGCCTTCAACGACGTGAAGCCGGGCGCCCTCTTCCCGCACCTGCGCTCCGAGAGCGACGCCATCGTGGGGAGCCTCCGGGAGGTGGTCGAGGCGGCCATCGACGGCGGGGGCGCGTACTGCAACGAGCACTCGAAGATCGCGGGGGTCTCGAACTACGGCAAGGTCGGGGAGCTCGAGTCGATGCTCGCCGACGCGGCCGCCTCCATCCCCACGATGGAGAACATGTACCCGTACACGGCCGGCTCGACGACCGGGGACGCCATCTTCCCGCCCGACGTCCGGGCGGGTTCCCGCGCCGAGTTCCTGGCCCGGCTCGCCGACCCGCTGGCCCGGGCCCGCATCGCCGAGCGGATGCGCCACGACACCACCACCTGGGACAACTTCGTCCACTTCTGCGGCGGGCTCGGCGGCATCCAGATCGCGGGCGTGAGGGCCGGGGTCGGGGACGCCTGGCTCGGCAAGCGGCTCGCCGACGTGGCGCGGGCAGCCGGGGTCGCCGACGTCGAATCGGTGGCTGCGTACGAGGCGGTGTTCGACTTCTTCCTCGCGAACCGGGGCGAGGTGGCCATCATCACCCACTACGGGAACGAGGCCACGGTGGAGCGGTTCTTCCGGCGCCCGACCATGGCCATCTGCACCGACGGCCTCATGCCCGGCCCGGGGCAGAAGCCGCACCCCCGGGCCGTGGGCGCCTTCCCGAAGGCGCTGCGCATGGCGCGGGAGATGGGCATCCCCGTCGAGCAGATGGTCTTCCGGATGGCCACCCTCCCGATGCGCTTCCTCCGGCTGCCCGATCCGACGCTCCGCCCCGGGGCCGATGCCTCGCTCGTGCTCCTGGACGCCGAGAGGGTCCGGGAGCGGAACGACTACGAGTCGCCGCTCGTGCCGCCCGAGGGGATCGACATGGTCTGGGTCCACGGCGAGCTGGTGCTCGACCACGGACGGCTCGTCGTCCCCCGCCGATTCCCGGGCCGGACCCTCACGAGCCCGCCCAGCGCCTGATCGATCAGACCAGCCGCTCGTACACCGGTCCGAAGGGGCGCCGCGGCAGGAAGCGTCCCCAGCCGGGCTCGGCGCGCAGGTCGCCGTCGGCCCAGATGTGCCGTCCCCGGGAGAGGGTGTGGACGACCACCCCCTTCACGGTGCGCCCCTCCCAGACCGAGAAGTCGGTCCGCTGATGCTGGGTCCGCGCGGAGAGGGTCTTCTCCCGCGTGGGGTCTAGCACCAGCACGTCGGCGTCGGAGCCGACGGCCAGCGACCCCTTCCTGGGCCAGAGGTGGAAGGCGCGGGCCGCGTTGCCGGAGGTGAGCGACACGAACTTCTCGGGCGTGATCCGCCCGCCGTTCACGCCCAGTTGCCAGAGGACGTGAAGCCGGTCCTCGACCCCGCCGCAGCCGTTGGGGATGAGCGTGAAGCGCTCCAGCCCGGCCCGCTTCTGCTCGCGGGTGAAGCAGCAGTGGTCGGTGCCGGTGGTGCTGAGCGCCCCGCTCTCGAGCGCCCGCCAGAGCGCCTCCAGGTGCCCCTTCGGTCGGTAGGGGGGGCTCATGACGTGGCCGGCCGCCTGGTCGAAGTCGGGGGACGCGTAGACCGAATCGTCGATGGCCAGGAAGCCGGGCAGGGTCTCGCCGACGATTTTCACTCCGCGTGAACGAGCCTCGCCGATGGCCCGGGCCGCCTGGGCCGCCGACACGTGGACCACGTAGAGGGGCACGCCCACCGTCTCGGCCATGGTGACGGCCCGCAGGGTGGCCTCCCCCTCGAGCTCGGGGGGGCGCGAGAGCGCGTGCGCCACGGGGCCGGTCCTGCCCTCGGCGAGCAGCTTCGCCTGCAGGTGGGCGATGAGCTCGCCGTTCTCGGCGTGGACCTGCGGGAGCGCGCCGAGCTCCCG
Organism: uncultured Anaeromyxobacter sp.; assembly: GCA_903855945.1. Classification (GTDB taxonomy): domain Bacteria; phylum Myxococcota; class Myxococcia; order Myxococcales; family Anaeromyxobacteraceae; genus CAIOAK01. The sequence goes on along the minus strand of CAIOAK010000204.1, from coordinate 20,679 downwards.
GCAGCGCAGGAATCCCTTCACGATCTCCTCGTCGGAGAGCATGAGGCCGCCCTTGTAGGCCAGGAAGAACTTGAAGCTCGTGACGCCGTGGGCCTGGACGAGGCGCGCCATCTCGGCGGAGAAGCCGGGCCCCCACCAGGACACCGTCATGTGGAAGCCGTAGTCGATGGTGGAGCGGGAGGCCCAGCCCCGCCAGGTGTCGAGCGCCTCCACGGGGGACTGGCCCCGTTCCGGCCCGACGAAGTCGAGGATGGTGGTGGTGCCGCCGGCGGCGGCCGCGGCGGTGCCGCTCGCGAAATCGTCCGCGACCACCGTGCCCATGGTGGGGAGCTGCATGTGGGTGTGCGGGTCGATGCCGCCCGGCATGACGAGGCAGCCGCCCGCGTCGATCCGCGCGGCCCCGGCGGGCACGTCGAGCGACAGCCCGACCGCTGCGACGACGCCGTCCCGGACGAGCAGGTCGGCGCGCCGCCGCCCCTCCTCGGTCACCACCGTGCCCCCGGCTATCCAGGTCGCCGCCATCCCGATCCTCCCCGATCGACGAGCCCGGTCTCCCTTGAACGAGCCTGCCCTTCCCCTGATACTGCGGGACCGTGCGCCGGGTCCAATCCATCTTCCCGAGGGACCCGGCCTGAGCGAGCCCCTCCTCATCGGCCCCGACCGTTCGGGCACGACGGTGGCCGTCGCTGGCGGGCGGGTGGTGACGACCGGGGAGCCCGGCGCGCGCCGCCTGGACTGCACCGGCGCCGACGTCGTTCCGGGCGCGGTCTGCGCCCACACGCACCTCTACAGCGGGCTCGTCCCTTTCGGGATGCCTCCGCCCGCCCCCCCGCCGGGGAGCTTCCTCCAGATCCTCGAGCGGGTCTGGTGGCGCCTCGACCGGGCCCTCGACGCGGAGAGCCTGCGCGCCGCGGCCCGGGACGCGGTGGCCCGGGCTCTCCTCGCCGGCACCACCACCGTCGTCGATCACCATGAGTCGCCGGAGTTCATCGAGGGGTCGCTCGAGGTGCTGGCGCGGGCCTGCGAGGAGCTCGGCATCCGATCCCTCCTCTGCTACGGCGCCACCGAGCGGAATGGCGGCCCCGCCGAGGCCCGGCGCGGTCTCGAGGAGTGCCGCCGCATCGCCCCCTCGCCCACCCGCCGTCCCCTCGTCGGCCTGCACGCGAGCTTCACCGTCTCGGACGGGACGCTTCGCGAGGCCGGCCGGCTCGCCCGGGAACTCGGCACCGTTGTCCACGTCCACGTGGCCGAGGACATGGCCGACGTACTGGACGCGCGGGGGCGCGGCGCGCCGGGGCCGCTCGAGCGGATGCTGGCGCAGGACGCCCTCCCGCCCGGCTCGATCCTGGCGCACGGCGTCCACCTCTCGCCGGAGGAGGTCGAGCTCGTGAACCGCGCGGGGCTCTGGCTCGTCCAGAACCCCCGCTCGAACGAGGGGAACCGGGTCGGCTACCCCCGGGCGCTCCGCTTCGGGGAGCGCGTGGCGCTCGGCACCGACGGCTGGGTCGCCGACATGGCGGTGGAGGAGGCGGCGCTCCTGCGGCTCGCCGGCGACGCCGGGGATGAAAGGGCGGCGGGCCGGCTGGCGGCAGGGCATGCGCTCGTCGCCGGGGCCTTCGGCGCGGCTCCGGCGCCTCTCGCGGAGGGGGCCCTCGCCGACGTCGTGGTACGGGATGGAAGGGGCGTTCGCCACGTCGTCGTGGACGGGCGCGTCGTGGTAGAGGACGGGCGGCTCGTCACGGGCGATCCGGACGAGATCACACGGACGGCGCAGCGGGAGGCCGTCCGGCTCTGGCAGCGAATGGAATCGATCCGGTAGGGACATCGGGAAGGGGCGTTCACATGGCGCGGCTGGGACTGGAGCAGGCGGTCGTGGACAAGGACACCTACGAGCGCACGGTGAAGCGCTTCCGCGAGGCGGGGGTCGTGCTCCCCACCCTCGGCCAGCTGAAGGACCCCGGGACCATCCCCGCCGCCATCCGGTCGAGGCTCCCCTCGGTCGATCCCGACACCGCCCACCCGCTGAACCTCTTCCGGGTGCACTGGTTCAACGACGCGTCCCGCCGCGCCGTGGCCGACGTCCCCGGATTCCTCGAGCTGCCCACGGCGCTCACCGGCGTGAAGGCGCGGGTCGTGCTCGCGCTCGGCGACCGCTTCCCGATGATCAACGCCCACAAAGTCCTGGCGGCGTACGGGTGCCTCGTGCCCCGGGTGGTCACGGGCCAGTTCGACCCCACCCGCCACCGCGCCGTCTGGCCCTCGACCGGAAACTATTGCCGCGGCGGCGTGGCCATCTCCCGGATCCTGGGCTGCCGCGGCGTCGCCGTGCTCCCGGAGAACATGAGCCAGGAGCGCTTCGACTGGCTCGACCGCTGGGTGGGAGATCCCTCCGACATCGTCCGGACCCCGGGGTCCGAGAGCAACGTGAAGGAGATCTACGACACCTGCGCGGCCATGGACCGCGACCCGGCCAACATCATCTTCAACCAGTTCTGCGAGTTCGGGAACTACGTCGTCCACCGCACCGTCACCGGCGCCGCGCTCGAGCGCATCTACCGCAAGCTCGCCGAGGGTCGGCCGGGCTCGAGGCTCGCCGCCTACGTCTCGGCGTCGGGTTCCGGGGGGACGCTGGCCGCAGGCGACCACCTCAAGAAGGCGCTCGGCGCGAAGATCGTCGCCGTCGAGGCCGCCGAATGCCCCACGCTCCTCTACAACGGCTTCGGCGAGCACAACATCCAGGGCATCGGCGACAAGCACGTGCCCTACATCCACAACGTCATGAACACCGACGTGGTGACGGCGGTGAGCGACCGGGCCACCGACACGCTCTTCGTGCTCTTCAACACCGAGGTGGGGCGCCGTTACCTCGTGGAGCGGCACGGCCTCGATCCGGCGCTGGTCGCGAACCTCTCCCACCTGGGGCTCTCCGGGATCTGCAACATGCTGGCCGCCATCAAGACGGCGAAGTACCTCGAGCTCGGGCCCGACGACGTGATCCTCACGGTGGCCACCGACGGCGCCGCGCTCTACGGCAGCGAGGCGGAGAAGGCGCTGCGTCACCACTTCCAGGGGCGCTTCGACACCGTCTCCGCCGGCGAGACCTTCGGCCAGTCGCTCGCCGCCGCCACCACCGACGACCTGCTCGAGCTCACCCACGTCGATCGGAAGCGGATCTTCAACCTGGGCTACTTCACCTGGGTGGAGCAGCAGGGGGTCTCCGTGGAGGAGTTCAACGCGCGCCTCTCGCAGTCCTTCTGGGACGGGCTCCTCGACCTGGTCCCGGCCTGGGACCGGATGATCGCCGACTTCAACGCGAAGAGCGGCGCGGGGGCGGCGTAGCCGGCATGGACGGGCCGCCCGTCCGCTTCACCTGCCACGGGTGCGGCGCCGTCGTCGATCCCGCGCGGGCCCTGCCGTTCCGCTGTCCGGGTGCCGGCCGGCCAGGCGACGACGTGGACCACGTGCTCGTGCCCGACGCGCCCCCCGGGGAGTTCCCGGCCGGCGGCGAGGAGGACCCGTTCCTCCGCTACCGGTCGTTGCTCTCCCCGTACCGGCTCGCGCGGGAGGCGGGCCTGTCCGACGGCGACTGGGCGGAGATCGTCGGCGGGCTCGACCGCGCGCTCGTCTCGCTCGACGGGCGCGGATTCCGGGTGACGCCGATGCGGGAGCAGTCCGCGCTCGCCCGAGCCGCCGGGCTCGAGGGGGCGCTCCACGCGAAGGACGAGACGGGCAACGTCTCCGGATCGCACAAGGCGCGCCACCTCATGGGCGTGATGCTCTACCTGCAAGTGCTCGAGCGGGCCGGACTGCCCGCGGGGGAGAGCGTGCGCAGGCGGCGCCTCGCCATCGCGTCCTGCGGCAACGCGGCGCTGGCGGCGGCGGTGATCGCCCGCGCCGCCGACTGGCCCCTCGACGTCTTCATCCCTCCGGCGGCCAGCCCGGCCGTGGTCCGGCGACTCGGCGATCTCGGAGCAGCCATCACGGTGTGCGAGCGGCGGCCGGGGGAGGTCGGAGACCCCTGCTACCTGCGATTCGCCGAGGCGGTCGCTGTCGGCGCCATCCCATTCGGCGTGCAGGGGAGCGCGAACGGACTCGCCGTGGAGGGTGCGCGGACCATCGCCTTCGAGATGGCCGGGTGGATGCGCGACGAGCAGGTCGCCCCCGGGTCGCTCTTCGTCCAGGTGGGCGGCGGCGCGCTCGCGAGCGCGCTCGCGCAGGGGTTCGGGATCGCCGTCGCGAAGGGGGTGATGCCGCGCCTCCCGACGCTCGTCGCCGTCCAGACGCAGGCCTGCGCGCCGCTCGAGCGGGCCTTTCGCCTCTCGGCGGACGTCCCCCTCGCCGACGCCGCGCGCCACCGCTCCCGATTCATGTGGCCCTGGGAGACCGCTCCGTCGAGCGTCGCCGACGGCATCCTCGACGACGAGACCTACGACTGGTGGGCCATCGTGGAGGGGATGCGCGCCAGCGTCGGCCGGCCGGTCGTCGTGGGCGAGGAGACGCTCCTGCGCGCCCAGGCGCTCGTGCAGGCCCACGCGGGCGTCCGGGCGTCGGCCACCGGGACCTCCGGGTTCGCCGGCGCCCTGGCCGCGCCCCCCGCGGGCGGGGTGGCGGTGGTCCTGTCGGGCGTCGAGCGCTGAAGTTCGGGCGTCAGCCCTCCGATCTAGAAGAAGAAATGGCCGACGCCAATCCGTACAAGGACGAGATCATCATCTCCTGGGTCGAACTGCACCGGGACGCCCGCTACCTCTCGAAGGTGCTCCACGAGATGGGCGAGTGGAAGGGCATCATCGCCATCACGCGGGGCGGGCTCGTCCCGGCAGCGCTCATCGCGCGGGAGCTCGACATCCGGCTCATCGACACGGTCTGCGTCGTCAGCTACGGGGCGGCCGATCCGTCCGCGGAGGCGAAGACCCAGGGGAAGCTCCAGTGGCTGAAGGGGGTCGAGGGGGACGGCGCGGGCTGGCTGCTCGTCGACGACCTCGTGGACACGGGGGGAACGGCCCGGGCGGTGCGGGAGCGGTTGCCCAAGGCCCACTTCGCCTGCCTCTACGCGAAGCCGCTCGGCCGGCCGGTGGTCGACACCTTCGTGAAGGAGTTCAAGCAGGACAAGTGGATCTACTTCCCCTGGGACATCGACTACCAGTTCGTCTCCCCCATCAAGACCCAGGGGAAGGGCGCGTAGGAGCGCCCCGCCGTCACGTCCGGAGAAATCCGGCGGTGGTCTCGACGAACCGTTCGAACCCGGGTCCGAAGCGCTCCAGGTCGATGAACTCGGTGACGAAGCGCCGGTCGCGCTCTCCGTAGTCGCCGCAGAGGAACGGGTGCTCGTGCACCCCGAGGTCGAGATCCTCGACGCGGACGCCGGTGTCCCGGTGCAGCCCCTGCAGCGTGTTCAGCACGGCCGGGCCGGGGATGACCGCGTCGGCGCGGTTCGTGATCGCGAGCAGCCGCGGCGCGATCTCCCGGAGGCGCGCCTCCAGGAAGACCCGCTCCGATTCGTCCCCGGCCATGGCGCGGAACCAGCGCCCCACCTCGTGTTCCCGCAGCCAGTGGGAGAGGCGCGGATTGGCGAGCCGTCCGGTGAAGCGCACGTAGAGCTTCATGAGCGCGACCTCGCACCCGTGGTCGACGATGAGCCGCGAGGACATGTTGGTGGCCCGGAGCGCCGCGCCGCTCTCGAAGAGCACCGCCCGGCTCTCCCGGAAGAGCCCGTCCTCGTCGTCGAGCAGGAGCCCCAGCGCGAGGTAGCCGCCGATCGAGTACCCCACCAGGTCCACCCGTGCGTCCGGGTGGACGTGCGGGTGGCGCCCCGCGCGCACCTCGCCCACGAGGTCCCTCACGTCGCCGTAGGACTGGAGTCCGTTCCAGAAGAAGCGCTCCGGGTGGGCGTCGAGGCGGCCGCTGATGACGCAGTTGAAGGGGTGGGAGTCCTCGTTGCGGGGCACGGTCCGGCGCGCCGCCAGGTGGGCCTCCACCTCGCGTCCCCAGCGCGGGTCCACACGGTTCACGTGGAAGGAGAGGGGGAGCAGGGCCAGGCTGGCCCCCGTGTTGCGCCAGAGATGGAAGGCCCAGGGGACGTACTTCGTGAAGCTGCGCTCGTTCAGGCCGTGGAGCAGCACCACGAGGTGGCGGCTGCGCTCCGGGCCGGGGGCGCGGAGCAGGGGATAGCGGAAGTCCAGGTTCTCCCGGACCTCGCAGTCGGGTGCGCCGTCGGCGGCCGGCTCGGCCGGGAAGTCGAGGGAGTGCTCCTCGCAGCGGTAGGAGCCACGGCCGAGGAGGTGGTGGGCGTGACGCGACCGGGCCGGGAGGAAGTGGACCTCGGCACCGAGGTCGGGGAACGGGACCGGGTCGCCGGTGGACCAGAGGCCGCGGCGGCGGATCGCGTGTGCGATGGCCCGGTAGCTGGGGTGGAACACTTCGCCCGGGATATCACGCCGGGGCCGGCCTGCCCACCTCCGCCGCGGAGCCCGTCGCCTTCCCCGTGACAGGCCGGCGGGGAGGTGGCAGCCTCGACGTCCATGACCGGCCAGGGAAGAGGGCGCCCCCGCGTCGTGACCGCGCTCGCCGCCGCGCTCGTCGCCGTGCACGCGGGGCTGGTGCTCCACCAGGCTTCGGTCCAGACCCCCACCTACGACGAGCCCTACTACCCCTCCTCCGGATGGGCTCGCCTCGTCGCGGGGGACACCCGCCTCAACGCGGAGCATCCACCCGTGGTGAAGCTGTGGCTGGGGGCCTCCTGGCTGGGGGCCGGGCTGCCTCCGCCCCGAGACATCCCGGGGTTCCGGACGGGGGACCAGTGGACCTTCGGCCCCCGCACGCTCTACCAGGACCCGGCCCGGGCGCAGGCGCTGCTCCTCCGGGCCCGCGCCTCGGTTCTGCTCCTCTCGGTCCTCCTCGCCGTGGGGGTATTCCTGGCCGCTCGCCGCGCCTTCGGGGAGGGAGCGGCGCTGCTGGCCCTCGCGCTCTACGTCCTCGACCCGCTGGTGGTGGCGAACGCGGGGCTCGCCACCCTCGACCTGGGTGCGGCCGCCGCCATCTTCGCGGCCGTGACCCTCTCCTGGGTGGCGCTCGACTCCGGAAAGGCGCTCCACCTGGCCCTGGCGGCGCCGGCCACCGGGCTCGCGCTGGGGTCCAAGGGGACCGGCATCGTGACCCTGCCGGTGCTGGCGCTCCTCGCCGTGGCCCCCGCCATCCGTTCCGGAGGGGCCGCTCCCGGAGAGTTGCGCCGGAGGGCGCTGCGGGCGCTCGCCGTCCTCGCGGGGGGTGCGGTCGTGCTCGCCGTGGTCACGCTTCCGGAGGGGCCGGCCGGCTGGTGGCGCGCGCTCGACTGGCAGCGGCGCCACGCCATCGCCGGGCACGCCACCTGGGCGATGGGGCTGCAGACGATGCAGTGCTGGCCCTGGTTCTTCCCCTTCGCGTGGCTCGTGAAGACGCCGGTCGCGTTGCTCGCCGCGACCGGCGCCGGCGCGCTGCTCGTGGCGCTCCGGGTGCGGCGCGACCCGACCACGGGGGTGGCGCTCCTCGCCGCGCCGCTCGTCCTGCTCACCGTCTCGGTGGTCTCGGGCATCTGCAACGGCGTGCGGCAGCTGCTCCCGGCCACTCCGTTCCTCGCGGTGGCGGCAGGCGGCGCGCTCGCGGCGCTCGGGCGCAGCCGGCCGGGGAAGCTGGCCGCCGGAGCGATCCTCGTCGTGCTTGCGGCCGCCCTGCTCCTCGTCCACCCGAACGCCATCACCTACGCGAACGAGGTGGCCGGGGGACCCTCGGGCACCTGGCGCCTCCTCACCGATTCCAACGTGGACTGGGGGCAGTCGGTGGGCCAGCTCGCCCAGGAGGTCCGCGGACTTCCGGTGCAGCGTCTCTGGTTCGACTACTTCGGGACTGCCTGGCCACCGGCCCACGGGCTCGATCGGTACCGGAAGGTCCAGGACTGGCGCTTCACCGCGGGTGCCGCCCTCCCGGCGCCGCGCCGGGACGGGCCAGACCCTCGCGGCCGCGAGCTCTACGCCGTCTCCGCCACCTGCCTCGTGGACGCCTACGTGCGTGAGACCGACCTGCACGCGTGGTTGCGCGCCCGGCAGCCGCGGTCCTGGGTGGGGAACTCCATCGCGCTGTTCGACATCACCGGCGACGCCGAGGCCTACCGCCAGATGGCCCGGATGGCCGAACGCATGGGCGACCCGATCACGGCGGTGGAGGCGGCGGCGCGGGTGCGGGAGATCGAGGCGGGGCGCTAGAACCACTCCGGTCGGACTCGGGCGTAGCTGTCCTCGCCCTCCCGGCAGGTGGCCACGAGCGGGCCGATCCGGGGGAGCTCGAAACGCAGCCAGTAGGCGGCCGCGGCGAGCTTGCCCTGCAGCATGTCGGGGTGGCCCCGCGCCTCGGCGAGCGCCTCCTTCGCGGCGGCCGCCTGCAGGAGCCAGAGCCAGGCCACCACCACCGTGGAGAAGAGCTCCAGGTAGTCGGAGGAGTGGAGGAGCATCGCGTCCACGTCGCCGCCCATGCCCCGCCCCGCCAGCTCCATCGTCAGCGCGCCGACGTCGGCGGTGGCCCGCCCGAGCGCCTCGATCCACAGGGGATCTACCCCGGCCCGCGCCGCCCGGGCGCAGGCCGACGCCACCTCCTCGCCCAGGATCGAGAGCGCCCCACCGCCGTCCGCCATCACCTTGCGCCCGAGCAGGTCCATCCCCTGGATGCCGGTGGTCCCCTCGTGGATGGAGTTGAGCTTCTGGTCCCGCAGCCAGGTCTCGGGCAGGTACTCGCTCGAGTACCCATACCCGCCGTGAATCTGGATCGCGAGGGCGTTGGACTCGAAGCCCTTCTCGGCCGGGAAGCTCTTCGCCACCGGGGTGAGCAGGTCGAGGAGGAGCTGGGCCCGGCGCCGCTTCTCCGGCGTCGGGGCGTGGGCGGCCAGGTCGGCCTGGAGGGCCGCCTGCAGCACGAGCGCCAGCCCTCCCTCCACGATGGCCTTCTGTCGGAGCAGCATGCGCCGGACGTCGGCGTGCTCGACGATGGGAACCTGGGGGGACAGGGGGTTGCGGTCGGTGACGGAGCGCCCCTGCGGACGATCCTTCGCGTAGGCGATCGATTCCAGGTAGGCCACCGAAGCGGTGGCCACCCCGTTCGCTCCCACCATGATGCGGGCCTCGTTCATCATCTGGAACATGTGGGCGAGGCCGCGCCCCGGCTCGCCCACGAGCCAGCCGCGGCAGTCGCCCGACTCGCCGAGCGCCAGGATGACGCTCGGGAGCCCCCTCCATCCGATCTTGTGCACGAGCCCGGGGACGCTGACGTCGTTCCCCTCGAACCCTCCGTCCTCCGCGAGGCGGAGCTTGGGCACGAGGAAGAGGCTCACGCCCTTGGTGCCCGGAGGGGCGCCGTCGATGCGGGCGAGCACCATGTGCACCACGTTCTCCGTGATGTCCTGGTCGCCGCCGGAGATGAAGATCTTGGAACCGGAGAGGAGGAAGTGGTCGTCGGACGGCGTGGCTCGGGTGCGGACGTCGGAGAGGCTGGAGCCGGCCTGCGGCTCGGTGAGCGCCATGGTTCCGGCGAAGCGACCCTCGTGGAGGGGGGCGAGCCAGCGCTCCCGGAGCGCCGGCGAGCCGAAGGCCTCCACCAGGTGGGCGGCCCCGCTGGTGAGCCCCGCGAAGCCGTAGGCGGCGCAGTTGCCGGCCATGAGGTAGAGGTTCGCCGCCAGCGCGATGGTGGCCGGGATCTGCTGCCCGCCCACCTCGAAGGGCCGGGAGGCGGCGATCACCCCGAGCTCGCACATGCGCGGCCAGATCTCCCGCAGCAGCGGGTGGACCTTCACCGCCCCCCCGACGAGGACCGGTGGGTCCTCGTCGAGCGGACGGTAGGCCGGGTAGAGCACGTCCCGGGAGAAGCGCCGGCACAGGTCGATCCAGGCGTCGAAGGTCTCGCGCCCGTGGTCGGCGAAGTGGGGAAGGCGGGCCAGATCGGCCGCGCCGAGGACGTCGTAGAGGACGAAGGAGAGTCCGCGGTCGTCGACGAGCGGGTTGGCCACGCCGTCCTTTCTAGGCGTAGGTCCGGTAGACCGGATCCCACATGGTGTTCCGCACGGCCGCGGCCAGGTCGGCGGGGCGGGGCGCGCGGGCCAGCCCGTCCTTGTAGGCCACCTCGGCCACCGCCGTGCCGATGTGGGCGGAGACCTCCCGGATCCGGGTGAGCGACGGGTAGATGCGCCCCATCTCCAGGTCGGAGGGGAGGACCAGCGACGCGAGCGTCCGTGCGGCCGCCGCGAACATCCGGTCGGTCACGAGCCGCGCCCGGCACGCCACCACGCCCAGCCCCACGCCCGGGAAGATGTAGGAGTTGTTCCCCTGGCCCGGGACGAAGGTCTTTCCGTTCAGCTGGCAGGGCGGGAAGGGGCTCCCGCTCGCGTAGATGGCCCGTCCCTCCGACCATCGGTAGGCATCCTCGGCGGTGCACTCCGACTTGGAGGTCGGGTTGGAGAGCGCGAAGACGATGGGGCGCTCGTTCCAGCGGCTCATGGCCTCGATGACCCGCTGGTCGAAGGAGCGGGGCACCGTGGAGACGCCCACGATGGCGGTGGGGCGGATCGCCTCCAGCGCAGCGTGGAAGTCGGTGGCCGGGGGAACGTCGTGGGCGAAGCGCAGCTTGTGCTCGGCGAGCCCGGTCCGGCTCTTCGAGACGAGGCCGTGGCTGTCCACGAAGAAGCACTGCTGCCGCGCCTCCTCGCAGGTGGCGCCCTCGTCCATCATCGCCGAGACGATCAGGTCGCCGATGCCGATCCCGGCCTCGCCGGCGCCCAGGAAGAGGATCCGCTGCTCCCGCAGCTTCTTCCCGGTGAGGCGCAGCGCCGAGTAGATCCCCGCGAGCGCCACGGCGGCGGTGCCCTGGATGTCGTCGTTGAAGGTGCAGACCCGTTCCCGCCACTGCTCCAGCAGCCGGAAGGCGTTCTGGTTGCCGAAGTCCTCGAACTGGATGATCGCCTCGGGGAAGATCCTGGCGGCCGCCTCGATGAACTCGGCCACGAAGGCGTCGTACGGAGCGCCGCGGATGCGCTTCTGGCGCAGCCCCATGTAGAGCGGATCGCGGAGGTACCCCTCGTTCTCGGTCCCCACGTCGAGCATGACGGGCAGGGTGTGGGCCGGGTCGATGCCGGCGCAGGCGGTGTAGAGGGAGAGCTTCCCGACCGGGATGCCCATGCCGCCCACGCCCTGGTCGCCGAGTCCCAGGATCCGCTCGCCATCGGTCACCACGATCACCCGCACGTCCGCGTGCGGCCAGTTGCGCAGCAGCGACTCGACGTTTCCGCGGTCCTCCCAGGAGACGTAGAGCCCGCGCGGCCGCCGGAAGAGGTGGCCCCACTGCTGGCAGGCCTGCCCCACCGTGGGCGTGTAGATGATGGGCATCATCTCCTCGATGTGGTCCACCACCACCCGGTAGAACAGGGTCTCGTTGCGGTCCTGCAGGCTGACGAGATGGATGTAGCGCTCCAGGTCGGTCTGCTTGTTCCGGTAGTTGTCCATCACCCGCGCCACCTGCTCGTCGAGCCGGTGGACATGGGGCGGCAGGAGCCCGGACAGTCCGAGGGCGCGCCGCTCGGCCGGCGTGAAGGCGGTCCCCTTGTTGAGCAGCGGGTCGTGGAGGAGCTCTTCCCCGCGGGGAAGGGCGGCGGTCGCTTTCGATGTCGTGGTGGTCATGGCCGAATGAAAGGCACGGGAGCGGGCCTCGGGGAAGGGTCAAAAGGGTACGGCGGGAGGCGTCCCACGAGGGACCACCCGAAAATCCCGGGGAGGCGTAGATTCCCTCTTTCGCGCTCCGGGATCAGGTCGATGGGCGTGTGCAGCGGACCCCGCCCCGGTCCATCTCGGCGATGCACTCGTTGCAGGGGACGCACCCCGATCCAGCCGCCTCGCCCCGCTCCATTCGCATCGGCAGGTCGGGATCGTGGAGCAGCGCACGCCCCATCCCCACGAGCTCGAAGCCGGCCCCGAGCGCCCGCTCGATGGTGGCGAGCGACTTGATGCCGCCGAGGAGCACGAGCGGGAGCCGCACCGCCGCGCGCATGCGGCGCGCCTCCTCGAGCAGGAACCCCTCCTCGTAGGGATAGCGCTGCACGAGCAGCTTCCCGAACAGCGTGAGCCCGAGACGGGCGTGCCACGCCTCCTGCACGGCGGCCATCTGCCGGACGGGCACGTCGCCGCGGAGCATGTAGAGCGGCGTGCGGGAGACGAAGCCGCAGGAGAGGACGAGCGCCGTGGCTCCCTCGCCCTCGAGCATGCGCGCCGCCGCGATCGACTCGTCGAGCTCCAGCCCGCCGGGGAACCCGTCCCGGATATTCACTTTCAGTAAAATCGGGAAGTCCGGCCCGGCCGCGCGGCGCGCCGCCCGGAGCACCTCCACCGCCAGGCGCGCCCGGTTCGCGAGGCTCCCTCCCCAGCGGTCGCGTCTCCGGTTCGTGAAGGGGGAGAGGAACTGGGAGACGAGGTAGCCGTGGCCGAAGTGGAGCTCCACGGCGTCCATCCCGGCCTCCCGGGCGAGCCAGGTCGAGGTCGCGAAGTCGGACACCACCCGGGCCAGGTCCCCCTCGGTGGCCGGCCGGGCGAAGGTGAGGCCGTAGGTGTTGAAGAGGCGCGAGGCGCCGAGCGGCCGGCCGCCGATGACCCTGGGGTTGGCGAAGTACCCGCAGTGGCCGATCTGAAGGGCCGCCGCCGCCCCCTCCCGGTGGACGGCGTCCGCCAGGCGGGCGAGCCCCGGCACCACCTCGGGGCGCATCAGGATCTGGGTGGGGTAGCTGCGCCCGTCGGGGGAGATGGAGGCGTAGGCCACGGTGGTGAGCGCCGCGCCCCCGGCGGCCACGCGTCGGTGGTGCTCCACGAGCGCGTCGGAGACCATGCCCCCGGGGCACATGCCCTCGAAGGTGGCGGGCTTGACGATCCGGTTGCGGAGGCGCAGTCCGCCCACGGTGAAGGGTGTGAATGTCGAGCTCACGAGGAGTAGGATGGCACGGTGATCGCCAAGCTGGCCACCTGGATCCTGGCCCTCTTCGGATGGCGGGTGGACATCGTCCCCCCGCCCGAGCCGAAGGGGATCCTCGTGGTCTATCCGCACACCTCCAACTGGGACTTCCCCGTCGGCTACCTGACCCGCCTGGCGATGGCGCTCCCCGTCTCCTTCGTGGGGAAGGACGAGCTCTTCCGCTGGCCGTTCGGCGCGGTCTTCCGCTGGCTCGGGGGCATCCCGGCGAACCGGCGCGCCTCCACGGGGCTCATCGGGCAGCTCGCGGCGGAGTTCCGGCGGCGCGACTGGATGTGGCTCGCGCTGGCCCCGGAGGGGACGCGCAGCCACGTCACCCACTGGAAGTCGGGCTTCTACCGGCTGGCGATGGAGGCCGACGTCCCGGTGGGGCTCGCCTTCATCGACTACCGGACGCACTCGGTGGGGGTCCGCGAGTACGTTCGCATGACCGGCGACGCGGCGGCCGACATGGAGCGCATCCGGGCCGCGTACGAGGGAATGGTGGGGCGGCGCCCCGAGCTCGCCGGCGAGATCCGGCTCGAGAGCTGAGGCGCCGGCCGCCTACTAGAACTTGAATTCGGGCGAGGCGATGAGCTGGAGGCCGCCCACCCACTGCCCGTTGTAGCCGCCGCCCTCGAGCACGAGGTCGAGGCCGACGCCGAGCCGGCTCGCGCTCAGGAAGGACGCACCGCCGCCGATGCGGAACGCGCCGCCGAGGGTCGAGTTGGGCCCGATGTACATCCCGCCGCCGATGCGGAACCGACCCACCGTGTCCTGCGACGGGGGTCCGAACTTGGCGACGTAGTCGAGCGTGGGCTCCCAGAGCGTGACGTTCGCGCTGGCGGAGCAGACCCCGCCGCCGGGCACCGTCCCGCCCGGGCAGATCTGACCGGATCCGGAGGTCCAGGTCTGCGTGACCGACCCGAGCCCCACCGTGAAGCCGACGCTGATGTTGTTCATCCCGCCCAGGTTCAGGTCGACCTGCGGACCGACGAGGAAGGGGATGTAGCCGGTGTACGAACCGGCGGTGCAGGTGCCGTAGTACCAGCCGTAGTAGCAGGTGGCCCACCCGGAGTTGTAGAAGCCGACGCCGACGTTGACGCGGGCGACGTTGTTCCATCCCGACGACATCTGGAGCATCGGCTGCGGCGCCTGGCCGGGCTCGGTGAAGGTGTACTGGGCGGCCGCGGGCGCCGCGGCGGCCAGGGCCAGAGAGGCAACGAGTGCCTTGGAAATGTTTCGCATGTGGGTGCTCCCTCCTGAAAGGACCTCGAAGCATCCCCCATCCTGGCCGTCACCCGAAGCAATATTCCCGTCCCGGAGGGGTGCCGAGTCCACCCTGGAGCTTGCGCCGGAGGGTGGACGTGGGGTATCCGCCCCAGGCATGGGACGCATCTTCGAGACCCGCAAGGCCACCATGTTCGCCCGGTGGAACAAGATGGCGAAGGTCTTCACCCGGATCAGCAAGGACATCGCCATCGCGGTGAAGGCGGGCGGGCCGAGCCCCGACACCAATCCCACGCTGCGCCGCGCCATCCAGAACGCCCGCGGCGCCAACATGCCGAAGGACAAGGTCGAGGCGGCCATCAAGCGGGCGAGCGGCCAGGACCAGCAGGTCTACGAGGTGGTCCTCTACGAGGGGTACGGCCCGCACGGGATCGCGGTGGTGGTCGAGACCGCCACCGACAACGTGGTCCGCACCGTCGCCAACGTGCGGGTGGGCTTCAAGAACCACGGCGGCAACCTGGGCACCACCGGCAGCGTCGCCTTCCAGTTCCAGAAGATGGGGGTCTTCCGGCTCTCCCCCGAGGGGATCGACCAGGAGACGCTGGAGCTCGAGCTCATCGACCACGGTCTCGAGGAGATGGGGGAGTCGGTGGGCGAGAAGGGGGAGAAGCAGCTCGTGGTCCGCTGCGCATTCGCCCACTTCGGCCAGATGGGCGCCGCGCTCGAGGAACGGAAGCTGCCGGTGCTCTCCGCCGAGCTGGAATACGTGGCCCAGACGCCCGTCGAGCTTTCCGAGGAGAAGGCCAAGGAGGTCCTCGAGATGGTCGATGCGCTCGAGCAGGACGAGGACGTCCAGCGGGTGTTCCACAACCTGGCTTGACGGCGCCCTTCAGGACCCGAGGAGCCTGCGGAAGGCGGGCAGGTCGATGTCCCAGACGCGCGGCCAGTCGTTGGCCCGCCAGCCCGCCTCGATTCCCCCGTCGATGCAGATGAGCTGCCCCACGACGAAGCGGGCCCGGGGCGAGAGCAGGAACTCGAAGAGCCCGGCCACGGCCTCCGGGGTGGTGAACTCGCCGAGCGGCCGGGGCAGCTTCCGGATCGCGGGCCCCTTGCGAGGGTCGGCGAGGTCGCGCTCGAGCAGCGCCGTCATCACCGGTCCCGGGCAGACCCCGTTCATCGAGATCCCGGCCCCGGCCCAGTTCGGCCCGGGCGCCGATTCCCGGATCCAGCGGGCCACCGCCATCTTGCTCACCTGGTAGGCGAGCGCGGGCTGGGCCTCGAGGAGCCGCGCGGCCCGGATGGGGTTCCCGTCGAGCAGCGACTGGACCGAGGCGGCCGGGATGCCGGGGGTGACCAGGATCGAGTTGGAGGCGGTCACCGCCACCCGAGCTCCCCCGGCGGCGGCGAGGGTTGGCCGCAGCCGGTTCAGCAGATCGACCACGCCGTGGTAGTTCAGGCCGAAGACCACCTCCGGCTTGGGGATGTCGATGCCGGCGTTGGCCGCGACCCCCTCGATCCGGCCATCCGACAGCTCCAGGATGGCCCTGACGGCTGCCTCGCGGCCGCCGTCGTTCGAGAGGTCGGCCGAGATCTCCGCGCCCTTGCCCGGCAGGTCCACCCCCAGGACGCGCCAGCCCTTCGACTCGAGCTCGCGCCGGATGGCGAGCCCCAGTCCGGACTGGGAGCCGGTGACGACCGCGTTGGGCATGTGTACAGGGTACGCCCCTCCGGGCGCAGGGGAAGCGCCCTCACGGGTCACGCCCCCACCGGAGTACACGCCGCGCCCCGTCGGGGTACCCGCCCTTTTGGTAGACTGCCCCCTTTCCCGGGAAAGGGGACCGATGAGCGCCACGAAGCGACTTCACGAGCTGGGGCAGAGCATCTGGCTCGACAACATCACGCGCGACCTCCTGAACTCGGGGACCCTGCAGCGCTACATCGAGCAGCTGTCTGTCACCGGCCTCACCTCGAACCCCACCATCTTCGACCAGGCGCTCAAGAAGAGCGCCGCCTACGACGACGCCATCCGGGCGGGCGTGAGGGCCGGACGCACCGGAGAGGACCTCTTCTTCGACCTCGCCCTCGATGACCTCGGCCGGGCCGCCGACCTCTTCCGGCCCGCGTACGAGCGGAGCGGCGGGGTCGATGGCTTCGTGTCGCTGGAGGTCTCGCCGCTGCTCGCCTACGACACCGCCTCCACGCTGCGGGTGGCCCGGGAGCTCCACGCCCGCGCGGCCCGTCCCAACCTCCACATCAAGATCCCCGGGACGAAGGAGGGGCTGCCGGCCATCGAGGAGGCCACCTTCGCGGGCGTTCCGGTGAACGTGACGCTGCTCTTCTCGCCGGAGCAGTACGTCGCCGCCGCCGAGGCCTGGCTGCGCGGGGTGGAGCGGCGCATCGCCGCCGGGCTCGACCCCGACGTGCGGTCGGTGGCGTCGGTCTTCATCAGCCGGTGGGACGTCGCGGTGGCCGCGCAGGTCCCGGGCGATCTCAAGAACCAGCTCGGCAACGCCATCGCGGGCCGCACCTACGCGGCCTCCCGGGCGCTGCAGGGATCGCAGCGATGGCTCCGTGCGCAGAACGCCGGTGCCCGTCCGCAGCGGCTGCTCTGGGCCAGCACGGGGACCAAGGACCCGTCCGCTCCGGACACGCTCTACGTCACGCCGCTCGCCGCCCCCTACACGGTGAACACGATGCCGGAGGGGACGCTGCTCGCCTTCGCCGACCACGGTGACGTGGGTGCGCCGATGGCCGCGGACGGAGGCGACGCCGACGAGGTCATCGCCCGGCACGTCCGCGCCGGGGTGGACGTGGACGCGCTGGCCCGCCGGCTCCAGGAGGACGGGGCGAAGGCCTTCGTGAAGTCCTGGAACGAGCTGCTCGAGGGGATCGGCCGGAAGGCCGGAGCGGCAGGGGCGGCGCCGTGAGCGCCCCATCCTGGGAGCTGCCGGAGTGGCGGGCGCTCGCCGCCCACCGGGACGGGATGGCCGGGCGCCACCTGCGGGAGCTCTTCGCCGAGGACCCGGGTCGCGGCAGCCGGCTCACCCTCGAGGCCGCCGGCATCTTCCTCGACCACTCCAAGCAGCGGGTCACCGACGAGACGATGCGCCTGCTCGTGCAGCTGGCCGAGGCCTCCGGGCTGCGCGAGAAGATCGACGCGATGTTCCGCGGCGACCGGATCAACGTGACCGAGGACCGGCCGGTCCTCCACGTGGCGCTGCGGGCGCCCCGGGGCGCCGACATCCGGGTCGACGGTCGCAACGTCGTGCCCGACGTGCACGAGGTGCTCGACCGCATGGCGGTCTTCTGCGACCGGGTCCGGAGCGGCGCCTGGCTCGGCCACGGCGGGAAGCGCATCCGGAACGTGGTGAACGTGGGGATCGGCGGCTCCGACCTGGGGCCGGCCATGGCGTACCTGGCGCTCCGCCACCACGCCGACCGCAACCTCGTCTTCCGGTTCGTGTCCAACGTGGACGGGACCGACATCGTCGAGGCGGTGTCCGATCTCGACCCCGCCGAGACCCTCTTCGTGATCGGCTCCAAGACCTTCACGACCCAGGAGACCATGGCGAACGCCCGCGCCGCCCGCGACTGGTCGCTCGCCGGGCTGGGCGGGGACGGGCGGGCGGTGGCGCGCCACTTCGTGGCGGTCTCCACGAACGCCGCCCGGGTCGCGGAGTTCGGCATCGACACCGCCAGCATGTTCGGCTTCTGGGACTGGGTGGGCGGCCGATACTCCATGGACTCGGCCATCGGGCTCTCCACGATGCTCGCCATCGGGCCCGACGCGTTCCGGGCGATGCTGGGGGGCTTCCACGAGATGGACGAGCACTTCCGCACCGCCCCCTTCGCGCGGAACCTGCCGGTGGTGAAGGCGCTCCTCTCCCTCTGGAACGTCGATTTCCTGGGGATGCCGACGCAGGCCGTGCTCCCCTACGAGCAGTACCTGGCCCGCTTCCCCGCCTACCTGCAGCAGCTCGTCATGGAGTCGAACGGCAAGCGGGTCACGCGCGACGGTGCGCCGGTCCCGGTGGACACGAGCCCGATCGTCTGGGGGGAGCCGGGGACCAACGGACAGCACTCGTTCTACCAGCTGCTCCACCAGGGGACCCACATCGTCCCGGCCGACCTGATCGCCTTCGTCCGGCCGCTCAACCCGCTGGGGGAGCACCACGAGATGCTGCTCGCGAACGCGCTGGCGCAGGCCGAGGCGCTCGCCTTCGGGAAGACCGAGGCGGAGGTCCGCGCCGAGGGCACGCCGGAGTGGCTCGTCCCCCACCGGACCTTCCCGGGCAACCGTCCCACGAGCTTCCTCCTCCTGGACCGGCTCACCCCGGCCGCCCTGGGGCGCCTCGTCGCGCTCTACGAGCACGAGACGTTCACTTCGGGTGCGATCTGGGGGATCGACTCCTTCGACCAGTGGGGCGTCGAGCTGGGCAAGGTGCTGGCGCAGCGGATCCTCGTCGAGCTCACGAGCCCGGGGGATCCGCCCCCGTCGCACGATTCGTCCACGCAGGCCCTGGTGCGGCGCTGCCGCGCCGCGCGAAGGAGCTAGAGATGGCCCTCTCCCCGCTGGCCGGAAAGCCCGCCCCCGCCCACCTGCTCGTTGACCTGGAGCGGCTGGAAAAAGCCTACTTCGACCGGTCTCCCGACCCGGCCGATGCGTCGCAGCGCGTCTCCTTCGGGACGAGCGGCCACCGGGGCAGTTCCCTCTCCGGGTCGTTCAACGAGCCCCACATCCTGGCCACCACCCAGGCCATCTGCGAATGGCGCCGGAAGGCGGGCACCGACGGGCCGCTCTACATGGGAAAGGACACCCACGCCCTCTCCGGGCCAGCCCAGCGCACCGCGCTCGAGGTGCTGGCCGCGAACGGGGTGGAGACGGTCGTCCAGGGCGACGACCTGCCCACGCCGACGCCGGTCGTGTCCTGGGCCATCCTGACCCACAACCGGGGCCGGACCGGACGGCTCGCCGACGGGATCGTGGTCACCCCGTCCCACAACCCGCCCGAGGACGGCGGCTTCAAGTACAACCCGACGAACGGCGGTCCGGCCGACGCCGACGTCACCGGATGGGTGCAGGACCGGGCCAACGAGCTCCTGCGCGGGGGCAACGCCGGGGTGAAGCGGATCCCCTACGAGCGCGCCCTGCGCGCGCCCACCACGCGGGTGGAGGACCTCGTCCTCCCCTACGTGCGCGACCTGCCGTCGGTGGTGGACGTGGCGGCCATCCGGTCCGCCCGACTCGCACTTGGAGTGGATCCGCTGGGCGGCGCCGGGCACCACTACTGGGAGCACATCAACGCGGTGCACGGCCTCGAGGTGAAGGTGGTGAACCCCGTCGTCGATCCGCGCTTCGCCTTCATGACGATGGACCACGACGGCAAGATCCGCATGGACTGCTCGAGCCCGTGGGCCATGGCGGGGCTGGTGGGGCTGAAGGACCGCTTCCGCGTGGCCTTCGCCAACGACCCGGACACCGACCGGCACGGCATCGTCACGCCGTCGGCCGGACTCATGAACCCGAACCACTTCCTGGCGGTGAGCATCCGGTACCTGCTCGGTCACCGACCGGGCTGGAGAACCGACGCCGCGGTGGGGAAGACGCTCGTCTCCTCGGGGATGATCGACCGGGTGGTGGCGGCGCTGGGTCGGCGCCTCTGCGAGGTTCCGGTCGGGTTCAAGTGGTTCGTGGCAGGCCTGTTCGACGGCTCGACCTGCTTCGGCGGGGAGGAGAGCGCGGGGGCGAGCTTCCTCCGGATGGACGGGACCGTCTGGACCACCGACAAGGACGGCATCCTCCTCGCGCTGCTCGCGGCCGAGATCGCGTCCGTCACGGGGCGCGAGCCGGGGGAGCACTACCGGGACCTCACCGCGGAGTTCGGGGCGCCGGTCTACACCCGCATCGACGCGCCGGCGACGCCGGAGGAGAAGGCGCGACTCTCCCGCCTGTCTCCCGAGGCGGTGAAGGACGCGAACCTGGCCGGCGAGCCCATCCAGGCGCGGCTCACCCGGGCCCCCGGAAACGGCGCGCCCATCGGGGGGCTGAAGGTGGTGGCGGCGAGCGGCTGGTTCGCGGCCCGTCCGTCGGGCACCGAGAACATCTACAAGATCTACGCGGAGAGCTTCCGGGGTGAGGCGCACCTGGCGGCGATCGTCGAGGAGGCGAAGGCGATCGTCGGTCGGGCGCTCGCGGGGTGAGGCGCGCGTCGGGGAGGATCGCCTTCGGCAGCGCGGCCGAGGTGCCGCCGGCGTGGAGGTCGCGCCGCTCCGAGCAGCACGTCCTCGGGCTCGGGTATGCGCGGCCGTTCGGCGCCGGGGAACACCGGGACCCGAGTGGGCTCGTGTCCCGGCGCCCCTGCGGGCAGCTCGTCGCGTCGCGCCTCCCGCCGGCTGGCTCTCGTCGGGGCCGAAGGCGACTCGGACGAGCACGCTTCGAGGGGGGAT
>CAIOAK010000203.1 GCA_903855945.1 uncultured Anaeromyxobacter sp. | reverse complement strand
GTTCTCCCGTGTAGTCGGATGCCACGGCCACCCCCCAGAGCAGGTTGGCCGACTCGATCCCCGCCTTGTGCGCCTCGACCAGGACCTCGCGGAAGACCTTCAAGGCCTCCGCGGGGTTCCGCTCGTCCAGCAGGTCGAATCCCCGCTTCGCTCCGGCGAGGAGGTGCTTCGTGCGCTTGTCGATCATCCGCGACTGCCTTTCCTGGAAGGGTTCCCGGGACGTGTTGTCCCGTCCGGTGACGAGATCACCGGTGGAGCGGAGAGGCGCGGCCGGGCTACCGCCGCGCGAGACGTGGGCCGGACGGCCGGGGCTACGTTGGAATCGAGGTCACGCGGGCTCCATCGCACACGGCATTGCCACAACCCCGGTTACCCGGGAGTTGGCCGAGGGTCGCAAGGCCGTGGCCCTACCGCTCGTCGTGATGGACATGCTGTTCTTCGCGGAGTTGCTGGTCACGGAGATGAGTCTACCCGGGGGACGGACATGAGACCGGGTCACCCCATCGTCCCGACCCGGACCTCGAATCGGGGCGCCCCTGGCGGGGGGTTCGCGTCGGCAAGCAGCTCGTCGACCTCGAGCCCGTCCCGATTGTAGAACGCCACCCGGTCCCCGGTGGCGAGCAGGAGCGGCGCGACCCACGGTTCCTGGGGAACGGACTGCCGGGTATCGATCTCCAGGCCCCCGTTGATGCCCGACGTCGCCAGGACCCCCGCGTACATCTTGGAGAAGTCGAACGCCTCACGCCCCAGGAAGTAAAGCTCCCAGCGGCGGCCTCGCGTGCGTGGCCGGCAACCCCAGAGCACGAGCGTCGGCGCTTTCGCCTCGCTGCCGCAGTTCACCAGCATGAAGAGGAGCCTGCCGAGGAGGCCTGGGTCCATGTCCTCGGCGAACAGCTCCGGGTCGCGCCGTCTGGCGTCCACCTTCAGCCTCGTCGCCTTCGCGCCGTCGAGGGTGAAGCTATCCAGCCAGAAGTCGATGCCGTCGTTGGACCGCACGCACTCGCTCTCGAGGAAGGGCAGTCGGCGCTTCCTGGGAACGGGCTCCCCCTTCCGGCTCGGCCGCATGTCAGCGCTGGCGTGGACGGGAACGCCCTTCACCCAGTAGAGGATCGGACGCTCCGGTGCGGCACGCTTCACCTTCCTGGTCGCCATGTCACGCCTCCAGTTCGACGGCTTCCTGTCCGGGAACCCTCACAACGAGCGTCCCGTCGGCTGCGCTCATCACCACCTGGTGCTGGGTCTCCGCCCGGAGGAACAGGGGGCGGGAGAGCAGGCGGAGGGCCGCTCCGGGATCCCGCGGCGGCGACCGCCGGGTGCTCCGCTCCAGGGTGGCGAGCCGTTCCTCGCTGTCCGCCGTGTCCAGCCCGTCCTGCCGGTAGTCGTCCGAGGCGTAGTGGTTGGTCACGCAGACGCTCCCGCGCCGCGGTTCGCGGAGCACGAAGTCGCCCGGGGTACGCTCGATGATCACGGCCTCGCCGCTACGGGTGCCGGCGACTGCGAAGAGCACAGGGGAGAGAAGGGGGAGGGAGGAGAGGAGGTCTACGCACGACCGGTAGTCCTCGCACTCGTCGAGCGCCATCCGCACCGCCCAGGGGACCGGCCAGTGCCCCTTCACGGCGCGTCCGAATGCGGCAGCGGGGGTGTCGTCCTCCTGGGCGACGAAGTTCACCGTCACCGAGAAGCGCCCCGGGGCCACGGCGGTGAGCCCGCCGAAGAAGCCCGGCCAGCCGACCATGGCGTAGTTGCCGGCCGGCGCGCCGGACACCCGGACGACGGTGGTGTGGTCGCGAAGCAGTCGCCCGGGAAATGCCCAGTCAAGATTGCGGGAGTGGACCGGGGGCCCGTCGCCGGCGGTGACGAAGGTG
>CAIOAK010000202.1 GCA_903855945.1 uncultured Anaeromyxobacter sp. | reverse complement strand
GCCACCGTGGAGGACGCGGCCCACCGGTACGCCGACCTGGAACGGCAGGCGCGCGCCGAGCGGCGCCGGGAGGGCTCCCTCCAGCAGCGCGGCTTCGCCACCCTCTCGCGCCAGGAGATCGTCCGGACCGAGGCGGCCGTCCGGCGGCTGGCGGAGCGGCTCCGCGACCGGCTCGCCCGGCGCGAGCGGTCCCGGCGCCGCGGTGCGCTCCACCTGCGGCGCACGATCCGGAAAAACCTGGGCTGGGGCGGCGTTCCGGCCCGGCTCTCGTTCCGCTCCCGCCACCGGGCCCGGCCCGACGTGGTCGTTCTGTGCGACGTGTCCGACTCCGTCCGGCACGTGTCGCGCCTCATGCTCGTCTTCGTGCACACGCTCCAGTCCCTCTTCTCGCGCGTGCGCAGCTTCGTCTTCGTCTCCGACCTCGGCGAGGTGACCGACGCCTTCCGCGCCGAGAAGGACGTCTCCCGTGCCGCCGACCTCGCCACCGCCGGGCGCGCGGTGAGCCTGGCCGGGAATTCCAACTACGGCCGCGCCCTCACCACCTTCCACCGGAACTTCCTGGGCGCGGTCACGTCGCGGACGACCGTGCTCCTGATCGGGGACGGGCGGAGCAACTACCTCCCGCCCGAATCCTGGGTGCTCCGGGAACTGAGGAGGCGCGCCAGGCGGGTCCTCTGGATCTGCCCCGAGGAGCGGTGGGCCTGGGGGAGCGGCGACAGCGAGATGCTGCTCTACGCGGGGCAGGTGGACCGGGTGGCGGTGGCGACCCGCCTGGCCGACCTGGAGGAGATCGCCGAGTCGCTCGTGCCGCGGGCCGCCCAGCGGAGTTGACGCGCCCGAGGCCCGGGCCTAGGTTTCCCGCCCCGATGTCCGACCTCGTTCCCCTGCGACGGCCCGCAGCCCCCGCGGCGCCTTCCGCGCCTTCCGCTGGCGCCGCCCGGAAGGTGTTCGTCCACACCTTCGGGTGCCAGATGAACGAGTCGGACAGCGACCGGATGGTGGAGGCGCTGGCCGGGCGGGACTGGTCCCGCACCCCCCACCCCGAGGATGCCGACCTGATCCTCCTCAACACCTGCTCGGTGCGGGAGAAGGCCGAGCAGAAGCTCCTCTCCGCACTGGGTCGCTACCGGGAGCACAAGGCCCGGCGCGGGTCCCTCATCGCGGTGGGAGGCTGCGTCGCGCAGCAGGAGAAGGACCGGCTGCTCAAGCGGGTGCCGTACGTGGACTTCGTCTTCGGTCCGGATCACGTGGGGCGCCTCCCCGAGCTCGTCGAGCGGGCGGGACGACGCGAGCGCTTCGCCGAGACCGGCTGGATGGACTCGGAGGAGTACGTCTTCCCCCGCGCCGACGCCGAGGCGGTCCGGGGACGGGCGAGCGCCTTCGTCACCGCCATGAAGGGGTGCGACAACGTCTGCTCCTTCTGCATCGTGCCGCGCACGCGGGGGCGCGAGGTGTCGCGCGCGTATTCCGAGGTGGTGGCCGAGGTGGCGTCGCTCGCCGGGGTGGGCGTCCGCGAGGTGACGCTCATCGGGCAGAACGTGAACTCCTATCGGGGGGGCTGCACCTTCTCGTCGCTGCTCCGGCGCGTGGCCGCCGTGCCCGGGGTGGAGCGGGTCCGTTTCACGACCAGCCACCCGCACGACCTGTCGGACGAGCTCGTGGAGGCCTTCCGCGACGAACCCCGGGTGATGCCCCACTTCCACCTCCCCGTGCAGTCCGGGTCGGACGCCGTGCTCCGCCGGATGCGGCGCGACTACGGCGTGGCGGAGTACCTGGAGCGCCACCGCAAGCTCCGGGAGGCACGACCGGGCATCGCCATCACCACCGACTTCATCGTCGGCTTCCCGGGCGAGACCGACGCCGACTTCGAGGCCTCCCTGCGGCTGCTGGCGGAGGCGCGCTTCGAGAACTCCTTCAGCTTCGTCTTCAGCCCGCGCCCCCACACCGGGGCCGCCCTGCACCTGGGCTCGGCGCCGGAGTGGATGGAGGTCCCCCGGGAGGTGGCGCTGGAGCGCCTGGAGCGGCTCCAGTCGCTGCAGCGGGAGATCGCCGTGGCCGCGCTGGCCGGGCAGGTGGGGCGCGAGGTGGAGGTGCTCGTGGAGAGCCCTTCCGAGGGCGGGGGTCACTTCGGTCGTTCGCCGGAGAACCGCGTGGTCCACCTCGAGACGCACGGGCGCGACCTGCCGCCCGGTTCGCTCGTGCGGGGGCGCGTGGTCCGGTCCGGCCACAGCTCGCTCTCGGCGGAGCTCTCCGCCTGATGGCGCGGCTCCTCGCCTTCTTCCCGGCGCTCGTCTACGCCGGCGTGATCTTCGCGCTGTCGGACCAGTCCCATCCGCTCGCCTTCCTGCCGACGGATTGGCTCTCGCAGGACAAGCTGCTCCACGCGATCGAGTACGCGGGTTTCGCGGTGCTGCTCTTCTTCGGGCTCCGCCTGGGCGGCCGCTCCATCCGCACGGCGGCGCTCGTCGCGATCGGCCTCGCGAGCCTCTACGGGGCGACCGACGAGATCCACCAGTCCTTCGTCCCCGGGCGCGACGCCTCGGTCCTCGACTGGGTCGCCGACACCGCCGGGGCGGTCCTGGGAGCCGTCGTCGTCGGCACGGTTGCCTTGCGGCGCGACCGGAGCGCGAGCTAGCATCCATCGTGAACATGCCCATCATCCGCGCCTGGGGAGGGAAGGAACCGAGGCTCGCCGCCGACGTCTGGGTGGCCGACACGGCCGTGGTCATCGGCGACGTGGAGATCGGCCCGGGTTCCTCCGTCTGGTTCGGGGCCCTCGTGCGCGGAGACGTGAACCACGTCCGCATCGGCGCCCGCACCAACGTCCAGGACCAGTCGATCCTCCACGTGACCACCGGGACCCATCCGACGCTCGTGGGGGACGACGTCACGCTGGGACATCGGGTGACCCTCCACGGCTGCACCGTGAAGGATCGCTGTCTCGTCGGGATCGGCGCCATCGTCATGGACGGGGCGCTGATCGGCGAGGATGCCATGGTGGGAGCAGGCTCCCTCGTCCCGCCCGGGATGGTGGTGCCGCCGGGGATGCTCGCGCTCGGCAACCCGGCCCGGGTGAAGCGGGAGCTGACCCGCGAGGAGATCGCCTTCTTCCGGAAATCGGCCGCCAGCTACGCGGCCCACGCCGGGGCGTACCGGAAGGCGGGCTTCCCTGCGCCATGACCGCTCTCGACGTCCTCCAGCGGTGCAGCCTCTTTCGCGACTTCAGCGAGACGGGACTCCAGATCTTCGCGTCCATCGCGGTGGACAGGACCGTGCCGGCCGGGACTCCCGTCTTCGCGGAGGGCATGGTGGGGGAGTCGATGTACGTCGTGAAGGAGGGGACGGTGCGCGTCACCCTTCGGGATGGCCAGGGCGAGAGGACGCTCGCGATGCTGGGGCCGAGCGAGCCCTTCGGGGAGATCGCGCTGCTCACGCGGAGCACCCGCCTGGTGTCGGTCGTGGCCGAGACCACCTGCGATCTCCTGGAGCTGGCGCAGCGCGACTTCTACCGGCTCCAGCCCCAGAAGCCCCAGGCCTGCCTGAAGCTGGCGCTCGCCATCGCCGGAGATCTGGCGCGCAAGGCCGCCGATGCGCGCGAGGATCTGCGCGCGCTGGCGGGTGGCCAGGGCTGAGAGGGGACGTCGCGCGTGCTGGAACGGCTGGTCGACCACCTGCAGAACCAGTCCCTGGGGCTGGGCTACCTGGCGGTATTCGGGTTGCTCATCGCCGCAGGCTTTGGCTTCCCGCTGCCGGAGGACGTCCCGCTCATCGCCGGAGGCGTCCTCGCCTGGCTGGCCTCGCCGATCGAGGCGGTCACGCTGAGGGGGATGCTCACCGATCGCGGCTTCCAGGTCATGGTGGCGGTGGGGCTCTCCGGCATCCTGGTGGGCGATTCGGTCATCTACTGGGCGGGTCGGGTGGTGGGCCGTCGGGTGGCCGAGGTCTGGCCGTTCCGGAAGATGATCACGCCCGAGAAGCTGGAGCGGGTGGAGGGGTTGCTCCGGAAGCGCGGGAAGATCGTGGTCCTGGTGGCCCGGTTCCTCCCCGGCCTCCGGGCTCCCACCTACTTCACTGTGGGTCACTCGCGCGTTCCCTTCTGGGAGTTCCTGGCCTTCGACGGACTGGCGGCCCTCATCTCCGCGCCGCTCTGGGTCTGCCTGGGATTCTGGTTCGGCGACGACATCGAGCGCGCGGCGCGCGCCGGATCGAAGTTCGGCAGCTACGTCCTCACCGGGGTCGTGGTGGTGGTCGTGGTGCTCCTCGGCCGGTCCTGGCTGCGCCGCCGCGGGAAACGCCTGCAAAATCAAGACCCTTGACCGCGGGGCGGCCGTTCCACTATATCGCAGCATGCTCAACCGTGACGACCTCCGCGAGGCCCTGACCTTCGACGACGTCCTGCTCGTACCCGCCGAGAGCAACGTCCTCCCGAAGCAGGTCTCCACCGCGAGCCGACTCACCCGCAACATCACCCTCCACGTCCCCATCGTCTCGTCCGCCATGGACACGGTGACCGAGTCGCGCATGGCCATCGCCATGGCCGCCGAGGGCGGGATGGGATTCATCCACAAGAACCTCTCGGTGGAGCGGCAGGCCGCCGAGGTGAACCGGGTGAAGAAGTACGAGTCGGCGATCGTCTCCGAGCCCATCACGGTGGAGCCGGAGGTGAAGCTCTCGGCCGCGGTGGCGCTGATGCGGGAGAACGGCATCAGCGGGATCCCGGTCACCCGCAGGGGAAAGCTGGTGGGGATCCTCACCAACCGCGACCTGCGGTTCGAGCGGAACCTGGAGCAGACCGTCGAGCAGGTGATGACGAAGGACCTCGTCACCGCCCGGGAGGGCGTGACCATCGACGAGGCCAAGGACCTCCTGCACCGGCACCGCATCGAGAAGCTGCCGGTCGTGAACGAGGCCTTCGAGCTCTGCGGTCTCATCACCATCAAGGACATCGAGAAGATCCAGAAGCACCCGAACGCCGCCAAGGACCGGCTCGGGCGGCTCCTCTGCGGCGCCGCGGTGGGCGTGGGTCCGGACCGCGAGGCCCGCATCACCGCGCTCCTCAAGGCCGGGGCCGACGTGATCGTCATCGACACCGCGCACGGCCACTCCGCGGGGGTCATCGACGCCGTCCGGGACACGCGCCTGAACTTCAAGGGGATCGAGCTGGTGGCCGGCAACGTGGCCACCGCCGAGGCCACCGACGCGCTCTGCAGGGCCGGTGTGGACGCCGTGAAGGTGGGCGTGGGGCCGGGCTCCATCTGCACCACCCGCGTGGTGGCCGGCGTGGGCGTTCCCCAGGTCACCGCGGTGGACGACTGCGCCCGGGCCGCCGAGGCGCACGGCGTGCCCGTCATCTCCGACGGCGGGGTGAAGTACTCCGGCGACGTGGTGAAGGCGCTCGCGGCCGGAGCCAGCACCGTGATGATCGGTTCGCTCCTCGCCGGCACCGAGGAGGCGCCCGGGGAGGTGATCCTCTACCAGGGGCGCAGCTACAAGTCGTACCGGGGCATGGGCTCCATCAGCGCGATGAAGGACGGCTCGCGCGATCGCTACTTCCAGGCCGACGTCGCCGATGCCGAGAAGCTCGTCCCGGAAGGCATCGAGGGGCGCGTCCCCTACAAGGGGTCCGTGGCCATGAACATCTTCCAGCTCGTGGGTGGACTGAAGAGCGGAATGGGTTACCTGGGAGTGAAGGACGTGGCCGAGCTCCGCACCAGGGCTCGCTTCGTGCGCATCTCCGCGGCGGGTCTCAAGGAGAGCCACGTGCACGACGTCATCATCGTCCAGGAAGCCCCCAACTACCGGGTCGGATAGGGCGCCATGGACATCCACGGCGAGAAGATCCTCATCCTCGACTTCGGGTCGCAGTACACGCAGCTCATCGCGCGCCGGCTGCGCGAGCTGGGCGTCTACTGCGAGATCCATCCCTGCACCATGTCCGGCGCGGCGATGCGCGCCTGGAGCCCGCGTGGCGTGGTGCTCTCCGGCGGACCCGCGAGCGTGCTCGCCGAGGGGAGCCCCCGCGTGGACGCCACGGTCTGGACGCTCGGCGTGCCGGTGCTCGGCATCTGCTACGGGCTCCAGCTCATCGCCCACGAGCTCGGGGGCAAGGTGGACAAGGCGGCGCACCGCGAGTACGGCCCGGCCACCATCGAGACCGGCACCGCCTGCGATCTCTTCCGCGGCCTTCCGCAGCGCCTCGACGTCTGGATGAGCCACGGCGACCGGGTGGAGGCGCTGCCCCCCGGCTTCGAGCCGGTGGCCGCCACCGGAAGCGCCCCGTTCGCCGCCGTGCAGGATCGGGCGCGGCGCATGTTCGGCGTCCAGTTCCACCCCGAGGTGGTCCACACCCCGCGCGGCCCCGACATCCTCCGGAACTTCGCCATCGGCGTGTGCGGCCTCTCCGGCGCCTGGTCGATGCACGCCTACGTGGACGTGGCCGTGGAGCAGATCCGGGCCCAGGTGGGCAAGGGCACCGCCATCTGCGCGCTCTCCGGGGGCGTGGATTCGGCGGTGGCGGCCCTTCTCGTGCACCGGGCCATCGGCAACCGGCTCCGCTGCATCTTCGTGGACAACGGCGTGCTCCGCTCCGGCGAGCGGGAGCAGGTGGAGCAGGTCTTCGGCCAGATGTTCCACCTTCCGCTCGTGACCGTGGATGCGCGCTCCCGCTTCCTCACGAAGCTCTCCGGCGTCACCGACCCCGAGCAAAAGCGCAAGATCATCGGGCGGGAGTTCATCGCGGTCTTCGAGGAGGAGGTGGAGCGGCTCTCCCGCGAAGGAGAGCGGGCGCAGTTCCTGGTCCAGGGCACCCTCTACCCCGACGTCATCGAGAGCGTCTCCTTCAAGGGCCCTTCGGCCACCATCAAGAGCCACCACAACGTCGGCGGTCTCCCCGAGGTGATGAAGCTGGCCCTCGTCGAGCCGCTTCGCGAGCTCTTCAAGGACGAGGTGCGGCGGCTGGGGCTCGAGCTGGGGCTGCCTCCTGAGTCGGTGCAGCGCCAGCCCTTCCCGGGACCCGGTCTCGCCATCCGCGTGCTGGGCGAGGTGACCGAGGAGCGGCTCGACGTGTTGCGGCGCGCCGACCTCATCGTGCAGGAGGAGGTCCGGAAGG
This sequence comes from uncultured Anaeromyxobacter sp., assembly GCA_903855945.1. Lineage (GTDB taxonomy): Bacteria > Myxococcota > Myxococcia > Myxococcales > Anaeromyxobacteraceae > CAIOAK01. The sequence continues at coordinate 979 of CAIOAK010000202.1, read as the reverse complement.
CCGGCCTCTACGAGAAGCTCTGGCAGTCCTTCGCGGTCCTGCTCCCGGTTCGCAGCGTCGGCGTCATGGGGGACGAGCGAACCTACGAGGCCACCTGCGCCATCCGGGCGGTCGACTCCACCGACGGCATGACCGGAGACTGGTCGAGGCTTCCCTACGACCTGCTCGGACGGCTCTCCACCCGCATCATCAACGAGGTCCGCGGCATCAACCGGGTGGTCTACGACATCTCGTCGAAGCCCCCGGCCACCATCGAGTGGGAGTGAAGCGCGACCGGCCGGCGGCGGAAGCAGCCCAGGAGGTGGTCGTTCACCATCCCCGTCGCCTGCATGAAGGCGTACATGATGGTCGGTCCGACGAAGGTGAAGTCGCGCCGCCGTAGGTCCCGGGAGAAGGCCTCCGCCTCCGGAGAGGTCGTCGGGACGTCCCGCAGCGTGCGGCGCCGCCCCTGGATGGGGCGTCCGCCCACGAAGCTCCAGGCGTGCCGGGCGAGGCCCCCGACCTCGTCCCGGAGCGCCAGGGTGGCGCGGGCGTTTCGGACCGCCGCCTCGATCTTGAGCCGGTTCCGGACGATGGCGGGGTTCACGAGGAGCCGCCCCCGCTCCCGGGCCGTCATCCGGGCCACCCGTTCGGGGTCGAAGCCGAAAAAAACCTCCCGGTAGGCCTCCCGCTTCTTCAAGATCGTGATCCAGGACAATCCCGCCTGCGCCCCCTCGAGGATGAGAAACTCGAAGAGAGTCCGCTCATCATGGACCGGCACGCCCCATTCCTCGTCGTGGTACCGGACGTAGAGGGGGTCGGAACCGCACCAGCCGCATCGTTTCCGGGACTCGATCATGGCAATGGGGGGAGGATACCAGCCGACCCCGCCCCGTGATCCGGGGAGTTGGGCTTGCCGGGGAGGGCCCGGAGGAGCCATAACGAGTCGATGGCAGATCCCCGAGCCCTGACGCGGAAGATCCCCCTCCTGCTCCTCCTC
>CAIOAK010000201.1 GCA_903855945.1 uncultured Anaeromyxobacter sp. | reverse complement strand
GGCCGGGGCGGCCCCTCCACGGTCGCCAACTGCAGGATCCTCTGCAAACCCCACAATCTCGAATCCGCGCGCCAGGTTTACGGCGACGAACTGATGGACAAGTTCACGACGACAGTCCGAGAACCCCCCGCCGACTACGCACCGGCAACCAAGGAGGCCTCGTCCCCGCCCTACCGTGCGCAGGCGGGCCGGGGTGGCCCCGGCGCGGGGCGCATCTGCGCGGGCGCCGACCCGACTCCACGCGAAGGCCGCAGTCCGTCGGCGCCATCCAGCCTTGCTCACCCCCCCCCGCGCAGCCGGCGCCCCCCAGCGCCGCGGGCTCCACCCCGGCCCGCCGGCCTCACGGTAGGGCCCCCCGTCACCTGAGCTCGGGAACGTGCCTCCCCAGGATCTCGCTCAACGAGGCCAGCTCTCGTCGCCTCGGCAGCGCATCCCGGACGTACCGGAGCGACGCCGGGATCGAGGGCAGGAAGCTCGGATTCCCTCGCACCCGGTCGATGAATACGAAGCGCCCGGCGTCCTTCAGCTTCCGCTGGACGGTGAGCAGGTCGAACCCGGCCCGGAAGGCCACCGGGTCGAGCACCGGCCCACCGTCCGCGGCGAGTCGTTCCCGGTACCGCGAGAGCATCCGGTCCACCAGGGTCGCCGGCAGCTCGACGTAGCTGTCCCGGAGCAGCGCCACGAGGTCGTACTGTCGCGGCCCGAGCAGCGCGTCCTGGAAGTCGATGACCACCTGCTCCCCGCCGGGCAGGACCATGAGGTTGCGCGACTGATAGTCACGGTGAGTGAATCCGGCGGGCTCGGCGGCCAGCGCGTCGGCGATGCCGTCGAAGCTCCGATCCACCTCCCGCCGCTCCCCCGGCGACAGCGACGCCCCCTTCCACGCCTCGAGCAGCCACTCCCGGAAGTGGTCGAGCTCCCAGCGGTACAGGGTCCGGTCGAAGCTGCGCCCGAAGGCGACGCAGGCCGGATCGGGCGCCCGTTCGGCCCGGGCCCGCAGCCGGGCGATCTGGTCGATGGCATGGGCGTAGAGGGGCTCGGGCGGGTCGCCGGCGAGGAGCCGGGCCTCCAGCGTCTCGTCCCCCAGGTCCTCGAGGACCATGAGCCGCTCCGTCTCCAGGAAGGCGTGGATGACCGGCACCCGGACGCCCGCCCCCTGGAGCCAGCGCTGGACGTTCACGAAAGGGTCCTCGGGCGGCGCGCCGCCGCTCGTCACCTCCTCGGGACGACCGTCCGGGGGCATGACCATCACCACGAACGACTCCGGGGGGGCTCCCACCCGCCAGTAGCTTCGCAGCGACGCGTGCCCGGCCAGCCGCCGGACCGGCCAGGCCGACGCATCCCGCCCGGTCACCCGGGAGACGGCCTCGCGCACCCGGACCGCCACCTCCACCGCGTTTTCCGTCACCATCCGCTCCTCCCCGCCGCTTCGACGGCGCGGCGCGTTGACACCCCGTCGAGACGGGTCCTATAAGGCTCGAACCCCCGCAATCCCAGGCATTCCCGGAGATCCAGCATGGCCTTCCACGCCAACGTCCTGTCCGCCATCGGTCGCACGCCGCTCGTGAAGCTCGACAGGGTCGTCCCCCGGGACGCGGCCACGGTCCTCGTGAAGCTCGAGTTCATGAACCCCGGTGGCTCCATCAAGGACCGGATGGCGCTCCACATCGTGGAGAAGGCCGAGAAGGCCGGGTTGCTCCGCAAGGGCGGGACCATCGTCGAAAACACGAGCGGGAACACCGGGGTCGGGCTGGCCATCGCGGCCGCCGTGAAGGGGTACCGCTGCATCTTCACGATGCCCGACAAGATGTCGAAGGAGAAGCAGGACACGTTGAAGGCCTTCGGCGCCCAGGTGGTGGTGACCCCGACGAACGTCCCGGCCGACTCTCCGGAGAGCTACTACTCCGTGGCGAAGCGCATCGCCGCCGAGACGCCCAACAGCTTCTACGTGAACCAGTACCACAACCCCGACAACGTCGAGGCCCACTACACCCTCACCGCGCCGGAGATCTGGGAGCAGACCGACGGCCGGATCGACGCCTTCGTGGCCGGCATCGGCACCGGGGGCACCATGTCGGGCGTGGGGCGCTTCCTGAAGGAGAAGGACGCCCGCATCCGCAACGTCGGCGTGGACCCGGTGGGGTCGATCTACTTCTCCATGTGGAAGACCGGGAAGATGCCCGAGACGCGCGTCTACAAGATGGAAGGCATCGGCGAGGACATGATGTGCGGGGCCATGGACCTGTCGGTCCTCGACGACGTCCGCCAGGTCACCGATGCGCAGGCCTTCTCGATGGCCCGCCGGCTCGCCCGCGAGGAGGGGATCTTCGCCGGGGGCAGCTCGGGCGCGGCGGTCCACGTGGCCGCCCAGCTCGCCCGGGAGATGGGTCCGGGCAAGGTGATCGTGGTGCCGCTGCCCGACACCGGGCGGGCCTACATCTCCAAGTTCTTCTCCGACGAGTGGATGCGCGACAACGGCTTCCCTCTGGCGAGCGGCGAGTCGGTGTCCGGAGCCACCGTCGCCGACGTGCTGGGGCGCCGGCGTGGCGGCGTGATCCACGCGAAGCGGACCGACAAGGTGGAGGCGGTGGTGAAGCTCCTGCGCTCGAACGACATCTCCCAGATGCCGGTCGTGGACGACCAGGGGCGCACCATCGGGATGATCCACGAGTACGACCTGCTCAACTTCCTCATCGAGGGGAAGCACCGGCTCACCGAGACCGTGGAGCCGCTCGTTCAGCCGCTCCAGGGCGTGGTCGCGCTCGACACCCCCATCGCCCGCCTGCGTGCCATCTTCAACGACGACAACGTGGCGGTGGTGAAGGAGGGGGAGAAGGTCACCGGCATCCTCACCAAGATCGACCTCATCGAGTTCCTCGGGGAGAAGCTCAAGTGAGCCCGGGCGGCAAGGACCGCCTCGAGACCCTCGCCATCCACGCCGGCCAGCGCCCCGACCCGGTCACGGGCGCGGTGATGACGCCGATCTACCTCACCTCCACCTACGTCCAGTCGTCGCCCGGGGAGCACAAGGGGTACGAGTACTCCCGCACCCACAACCTCACCCGGAACGCCCTTCAAGATTGCCTGGCGGCCCTGGAGGGGGCGCGCCACGGCTCCTGCTTCGCCTCCGGGCTCGCCGCCACCGACGCGCTGCTGCACCTGCTCGAGGCGGGCGACCACGTGGTCTACTCCGACGACGTCTACGGGGGCACCTTCCGCCTCTTCGACAAGGTCTTCCGCCGTCACGGCCTCACCTTCACGCCGGTGGACGCCACCGACCCCGCCAACGTGGCGCGCGCCATGACGCCCCGCACGCGCATGGTCTGGATGGAGAGCCCCACCAACCCCATGCTCAAGATCGTGGACCTCGCCGCCGTGGCCGAGATCGCGCGGGCCGGCGGGGCCTGGAGCGTGGTGGACAACACCTTCGCCACCCCCTTCTTCCAGCGCCCCCTCTCGTTCGGCATCGACGTGGTGTGCCACTCGACGACCAAGTACCTGAACGGCCACTCCGACGTGGTGGGGGGCGCCGTGCTCACGAACGACGCCTCGCTTCACGAGCGCATCCGGTTCGTTCAGAACGCGGCGGGTGGGGTGCCCTCCCCGATGGACTCCTTCCTCGTCCTCCGCGGCGTGAAGACGCTCCACGTCCGCATGGAACGGCACGAGCAGAACGCCTTCCGCGTCGCTACCTTCCTCGAGGCCCACCCCCAGGTGGAGCACGTCGGCTACCCCGGCCTTCCCTCCCACCCGCAGCACGCGCTCGCCCGGCGGCAGATGACCGGCTTCGGCGGCATGGTCACCTTCGTCATCCGGGGCGGACTACCTGCGGCCCGGGCCTTCCTGTCGTCGCTGCAGATCTTCGCGCTGGCCGAGTCGCTCGGCGGCGTGGAGAGCCTCATCGAGCACCCGGCCATCATGACCCACGCGAGCGTCCCGGCCGACATCCGGGCCGCACTGGGCATCGCCGACGGCTTCGTCCGGGTCTCGGTGGGCATCGAGAACGTGGACGACCTCCTCGAGGACCTGGAACGCGGCTTCGCCGCCGCCCGGAGGGTCCCGTGATTCCTCTCGCCCTCCCCCTCGCTCTCCTCCTCTCCCAGGCGCCGGGCTCCACCTACTACGGGCCCGCCGGCCTGCCGCGCCAGCAGGTGCCCGTCATGGACCCGGCGTTCGCCGCCGCCGACCGGGCCCGCGCCGTGCTGCTCGCCCGGCACGGGGAGGCGCAGCGTGCCCGCATCGACCGGGGGATCGCGCAGGTGGTGATCGCCTGGCGCCCCGGCGACGGCCCACCGTCCGCCATGGAAACGCTGCTCGTCGAGCAGTTCGTGGCCGACGACGCCGGACTCGAGAAGCTGCTCGCGCGGTTCGAGGAGAACCTGGAGGAGCTCGACGGTAGTTCACTGAAAGTGAACCGGGTGCTGGCGCGCCACGCCGTGCTCGACATCGGGCCGCAGACCCCGGTCGATCCCCTCTTCGCCGCCTTCGACGCCGGCGCGCACCTGACCGACGACCTCTACGACGGGAAGCTCGCCTTCGTGGCGCTGCTCAACTTCCCGGTCACCACCCTCGACGAGCGGCTCGCCGTGGGCGCGGGCTGGTCGCGCCGGAAATGGGCCGAGGTCCGGCTCACCGGACGGCGCGGCGCACTCGTGGGCGCCTCCGACGGCGGCATCTCGAGCCGGGTCCCGGCCCCGGTGAAGCAGGGGATCGCCCGGGCCTACGCGGACGCGCAGGCCTACGTGGCCGGCTACAACCTCCATGTCCACCACCTCCTCGACGGCTCGGGCGCGCGCCTCTTCCCCAAGGGGAAGCGGCTGCTCTCCCACTGGAACCTTCGCGACGAGCTGAAGAGCGCCTACGGCCAGGCCGGCGGACTCGCCCGGCAGCGGGCCCTCCTGCGGGCCATGGAGCGCATCGTCACCCAGGAGATCCCGCAGGCCGCGGTGGACTCGCCCCTCGTGGACTGGAACCCCTTCACGAACGAGGTGTGGCCTGCACCGGCCGACTCGATCGAGGGGGGCAAGGCGCCGCCTGCCTCGGCCTCGCCGTCCCGGGAGCCGGACACCCGCTACGCGGTCCTGCTCGAACAGTTCCGTGCGCTCCGGGCCGCCGACCCCTTCGTTCCCACCGCACCCACGGCGATCGCCCGGAAGTTCCAGGTCGATCGCGAGCTCCCCGAGGAGCGGGTGGTGGCGCTTCTCGAGGAGGTGGTCTCGTCGCCCTTGCTCCCCCGCGCGGCGAAGCTCGCCTCCGCCCGGCTCGGGCGCCCCCTCGAACCGTTCGACATCTGGTACGCGGGGTTCGCCCCTCCGGGCCGCCCCGAGGCGGCGCTCGACGCCCTGACGAAGGCGCGCTACCCCACGCCGGCCGCATTCCAGGCCGACATCCCGCGCATCCTGGAAGGACTCGGCTTCGCACCCGACCGCGCCCGCTTCATCGCCGAGCGGATCGTGGTCGAGCCGGCGCGGGGATCCGGCCACGCCCTGCAGGCGGCCACACGCGAGGACCGGCCGCGCCTGCGCACGCGCGTGGGCCCGGACGGGATGGACTACAAGGGCTACAACATCGCCGTCCACGAGCTGGGGCACAACGTGGAGCAGGTGCTCTCCCTCTTCGCGGTCGATCACACCCTCCTCTCGGGCGTGCCCTGCAACGCCTTCACCGAGGCGCTCGCCTACACCTTCCAGGACCGGAATCTCCTGTTGCTCGGACTGCCGGCCCCCGACGCCGAGGCGCGCCGGATGGAGGCGGTCCAGGCGCTCTGGCAGGCCTGGGAGATCTCGGGCGTGGCGCTCGTGGACCTGCGCATCTGGAAGTGGCTCTACGCCCATCCCGACGCCACCGCGGCGGAACTCCGCGCGGCCACCGTGGCCATCGCGAAGGAGGTCTGGAACCGCTGGTTCGCGCCGGTCCTGGGCGTGCGCGACTCGCCGGTCCTCGCGGTCTACAGCCACATCGTGGAGGAGCCGCTCTACCTCGCCGACTACCCGATCGGCCACCTCGTCGCCGCGCAGATCGAGGAGCGCTTCGCGAAGGCCGGCAAGCTCGGCCCCGAGTTCGAGCGCATGACCGTCTTCGGATCGCTTCCGGCCGACCTCTGGATGCGGAACGCCACCGGGGCGAGCCTCTCGGCCCGCGCGCTCCTCGGCGAGGCCGCCCGCGCCCTCGATGCCCAGGCGCGGTAGGATCCCGGCGCCATGAGCCTCTTCACCCCCCTCTCGCTCCGCTCCGTCACGTTCCGCAACCGGATCGGGATGTCGCCGATGTGCCAGTACTCCGCCGTCGATGGAAAGGCCGGCGAGTGGCACCTCGTCCACTACGGCGCCCGTGCCGCGGGCGGCGTCGGGCTCGTCCTCGTCGAGGCCGCCGGGGTGGAGGCGCGAGGGCGCATCTCGGCCGCCGACGTGGGGATCTGGGAGGACGGCCAGGTGGAGCCGCTCGCCCGGGTCGCCCGGGTCGTGGCGGGGAACGGAGCCACCCCGGGCATCCAGCTCGCCCACGCCGGTCGCAAGGCGAGCGTCCGGGCCCCGTGGGACCAGGGCGGGGCACCACGCCTCCCGGCGGACGGCGGGTGGAAGCCGGTGGCCCCGAGCCCGATTCCCTTCGCCGACGGGCACGCCGCACCCGACCCGCTCGACGAGGACGGGATCGCCCTCGTGGTCCGCGCCTTCGCCGAGGCGGCCGGCCGTGCGGCCGAGGCGGGCTTCCAGGTGGTCGAGCTGCACGCCGCCCACGGGTACCTGCTCCACCAGTTCCTCTCCCCCCTCTCCAACCAGCGGACCGACCGCTACGGCGGCTCGTTCGAGAACCGCACCCGCATCGTGCGCGAGGTGGTCGAGGCGGTGCGGCGGACCTGGCCCGACCGGCTTCCCCTGCTGCTCCGTGTCTCCTGTTCGGAGTGGGTCGACGGGGGCTGGGACCTGCCCCAGACCGTCGAGCTGGCCCGGCAGGTGCGTTCACTGGGAGTGGATATGGTGGACTGCTCCTCGGGGGGCAACGTGGCCACGGCGCGCATCCCGGCCGGGCCCGGATACCAGGTTCCGTTCGCCGAGGCGGTTCGCAGGGACGCCGGCATCGCCACGGCGGCGGTGGGGCTCATCACCTCGCCCGCGCAGGCCGAGACGGTGATCCGCAGCGGCCAGGCCGACCTCGTGCTCCTCGCCCGCGAGCTCCTCCGCGACCCGAGCTTCCCGCTTCGCGCCGCCCGGGAACTCGGTGTGGATGGGCCGTGGCCCCGCCAGTACCTTCGCGCGAAGTGAACGGAGACCCGTGAATCCCTTCGCCGAACCGATCGCGGTCCTCTCTCGCCGGGGTGTGGACCGCCTCGTGCGCGGCCACCCGTGGGTCTACCGGTCGGACGTGGAGACCCCGCCGCAGGCCGCCTCCGGCGACGTGGTGGCGCTCGTTGACGGCCGGCGCCGCTTCCAGGGAAAGGCCTTCTGGTCGGAGCGATCCCAGATCGCCATCCGGCTGCTCTCCCGGCTGGAGGAGCCGATCGACGACGACTTCCTGGCCCGGCGGATCGCCTCGGCCGTGGACCTCCGCCGCCGCGCCTTCGGGGAGGAGACCCTCTGGCGGGCCGTCCACGGCGAGTCGGACCTGCTGCCGGGGCTCGTGGCCGATCGCTACGGCGACGTGGGGGTGATCCAGACGCTGGTTCCCGGCACCGAGCGGCGCAAGGAACTCATCGCCTCCCTGCTCGCCCGCGAGCTCGGGCTCCGGACCGTGCTGGAGCGCAACGACGTCCGGGTCCGCGAACTGGAGGGGCTCGCCCAGGTGAAGGGCGTCGTCCTGGGCAGCGACCCGGGACCGGTGGAGGTGCGGGAGGGGACGGTCCGCTTCCGTCTCGACCTCCTCGCCGGCCAGAAGACCGGCTCCTTCCTCGACCAGCGGGAGAACCACCTGTGCGCCGGCGCCTACGCCCGGGGGCGTGCGCTCGACTGCTTCTCCTACGCGGGGGGCTTCGCGCTCCAGATGGCCGCACGCGCCGACGAGGTGGTGGCCGTCGAGATGCAGTCGCAGGCGGCGGGGATGCTCCGCGAGAACGCCGCGCTGAACGGCGCCGGGAACGTCCGCGTGGAGGAGGCGAACGCCTTCGACTTCCTGCGCGACGAGTCGGACAAGGGGCGCACCTGGGACACCATCGTGCTCGACCCGCCCGCCTTCGCGAAGAACAAGAACTCGGTGGACGCGGCGCGGCGGGGCTACAAGGAGGTGAACCTCCGGGCGCTCCAGTGCTTGCGCGAGGGCGGGATCCTCATCACCGCATCCTGCAGCTACCACGTGGGCGCCGACGCCTTCGAGGAGCTGGTCCTCGACGCGGCGCGGGACGCCGGACGCCCCGTGCAGGTTCTGGAGCGGCGCGGGGCCGGTCGCGACCATCCGGAGCGGCTGGGCATGCCCGAGAGCCGGTATCTCAAGTGCCTGGTGCTGCGGGTCCCCTGACCTGCAGGAAGCCGGAGGCCGGGAAGAGGAGCACGTCGGCGATCCGCGGCGCCCCGGTGAGGAGCATGAGGAGCCGGTCCAGGCCGAGCGCCACTCCGCCGGCGTCGGGCATCCGCCCCACCGCCGCGAGGAACTCCTCGTCGAGGGGGTAGGCGGGCCTTCCGAGCCGCACCCGGAGCGCCCGCTCCTCCAGGAGGCGCCGCCGCTGCTCGGTCGCGTCGTTCAGCTCGGCGAAGCCGTTGGCGAGCTCCACGCCGGCCGCGTAGAGCTCGAAGCGCTCGGCCCAGCGCGGGTCGTCGCTCCGGATCCGGGCCAGCGCCGCCATCGAGGCGGGCCAGTCTACCAAGTACACTGGTCGTGAATTTCCCAGCTCCGGCTCGACGGCCTGCAGGAAGATCCGGAAGAAGGCGTCGTCGAAGCCCTCCCCGTCCGGGCCCGGATCGATGGCGCGAGCCCGGGCGGCGGTGCGCAGCCGGCCGGCGTCGCCGTCGCAGGCGGCCAGGTCGATCCCCGCCGAGGCGAAGGCCTCGGCCACGGTCATCCGTTCGAACGGTGCGCCCCAGTCGAGCTCGCGCCCCTTCCATGGGAGGCGGGTCCCTCCCTCCGGGTGGAGCGCCCGCGCCCCGGCCTCCAGGGCACGCTCCAGGTCCTCCATGATGCCCCGGTGGTCGGTGCCGGCCCGGTACATCTCCAGCATCGTGAACTCCGGGTTGTGGGTGTCGGAGACCTCGCCGTTCCGGAAGACCCGGGCGAACTGGAAGATCCGCTCGAACCCCTGGGCCAGGAGCCGCTTCATGGCGTACTCGGGGCTCGAGTGGAGCCAGAGCGGGCGCGCCGGGCCGCCTCCCTCCGGGATGAAGGGGGCCTCGAAGGCCTGGATGTGCGGTTCCATGCCCGGCGCGGGCACGAGGCAGGGAGTCTCGACCTCGTCGAATCGGGCCGTGGCGAGCCAGGCCCGCAGGGCCGCCTGGAGCCGGGCGCGCGACCGCGCGGCGTCGATGCGCGACCTCGTTCCCTCCTTCGAGCCGTCCGGGCCAGCCACGGCGCGAGCTTAGCCGACCTCGCGCCGCCCTGCCCTGGTAGCATGCCGCCCGTGAAGCGAATCCTCCCCCTCCTGCTCGCGGCCTCCGCCTGCGCCCACGCCCCCGAGGCGATCCCTTCCCCGGAAGCGCCCCCGGCCTCACCGGCCCCGCCCCCGAGCCCCGAGTCGGCGACCCTCACCCGCATCCGGACCGACGTGGATGCGCTCCTCACCGCCCAGGGGGAGGCCACCTGGCTCGCCTGGACCTCCGGCGCTCCCCTCGACGTCTCCGGCGCGATGCGCGGCCGGGAATGGCTCGCCGACGGCGGCGCGCTCACGGCGCTCACGGCGATCCCTCCGTCGCCGGATCCGGCCGAGACGGCGCGCCGGCGCGTGCTGCGGGACTTCCTCCTCGGCGAGCGGCTCGCCGCCGCTGCGCCCCCCCCCGCCTCCGGCGCCGTGGATCCCTCCTTCACCTTCGAGGGGCGCACCGTCGCTCTGCGCGACTCGGCGTCGATGCTGGCCGCGGAACCCGACGCATCCCGACGTGCCGCCCTCGACGAGGCCCGGGCCGGTGCGGCCGCCCGGGGGGCGAAGACGGCGGACGACCGGGCCGCTGCGATCTCCGAAGCCGTCCGCCGACTCGGGCTGGGCGACACGATGGCCGTGGCCACCGAGCTTCGCCGCCTCCCGCCGGCCTCCCTCGCCCAGCTCGCCAGCCGGACGCTCGACGCGACCGGTCCGGCCTACTGCGCCGCCATGGACGCGCTCGCCCGCGGCGAGCTGGGGGTTCCCCTCGCCTCCACGCGCCTGCGCGACCTGCCCCGGATCCTGCGCGCGTCCCACGAGCCTCGTGCCCATGCGGCATCGCGGCTGGTGCCGGACGGTCAGGCGGCCGCCTCCGCGGCCGGCGTGGATCTCGCGACGCGCGTCCGGCTCGACGATCGGCGTGCGGCCGGCAAGAGCCAGCGACCGCTCGCGGTGGCCGTGCGGGTACCCGACGACGTGCGCCTCTCCGCCATGCCCTCCGGCGGCGCCTCCGAGGCCCGGGCATTCCTGCACGAGCTCGGCGTGGCCATCTACCTCCAGGCCGTACGGGCCAGCGGTGTCGAGCCCAGGCGGCTCGGCACGCCGGCCGCCATCGACACCTGGGGCTTCCTCCTCGAGGCCCTCGCCGCCGACCCCGCCTGGCTTCACGACCGGGCCGGCATCGTCGGCGACGCGCTCGCCCGGGAGATCAAGGCGGCCCAGGCGGAGCGGCTCCACGCGGTCCGGATGCAGGCGGCGCGCCTGCTGCGGGAGGTGGACATCGCGGGCGGCGCGAGGCCGGGCGCCGCCGGGGACGCGAAGCTGCTCTCGCGGGTCCTCTGCCGGCCGGTCTCGACCGAGGACGCGGCGCGCTGGCCCATCCCGCGGGACCCGCTCCTCGCCTCCGCCGACAAGCTCCGGGGTGCGCTGCTCGCAGCGCAGGTCGAGTCGGCCCTGGCCGAGCAGGGCAACGGCCCGTGGTGGCGGTGGAAGGGCGCTCCGGAATGGCTCGCGCCGATCTGGGCGGAGGGCTCGCCGGCCAGCCCGGAGGAACTCGCCCGCCGCGTGGGCGTGGGGGAGATCTCCCCGGAGCCGCTCGCCCGGGTGGCCCGCGCCCGATTCGGCGCAGCGGGCTGGTGACCTACTTCATCTCCAGCTCCACGAGTCGATAGCGGCCGGTCACCGGTCCCGCCACCCGCAAGCTCCGTACCTGCCCGACGGCACCCGCCAGGGAAGGGATCCGGTCCGCCTCGGTCACCACCCAGATGCGCCCGGGGCGGGCGAGCAGTTCGCGCAGGCGGGACGGGTCGGCGATCTCCCGCACCCGGTTCTTTCCGTAGAAGGTCTCGCCCCGCCAGTTCATCATCCAGGCCACCACCGGCTCGCCGGGCGCCGGGTTCTCGGCGCGGAGCGCGAGGAACACCTCACGCTGGGTCCAGTGCGGGGCCAGCTCGGGCCAGTGGACGAGGGAGAGCCAGCCGGCGACGAGGAGCGAGGCCGCGAGCAGCGCCGCCACCGCGAACCGCCCCGAACGGCGCACGGCAGCCGCGAACAGCCCTGCGATCGCCAGGACCGCGACGCCCCCGAGGAATGACCCGGCGCCGTTCACACCAACCGGCCAGGTTCGGCGTGGATCGTAGGTGAAGAGCTGGGAGACGAGGCGAGGCTGCAGGGCGAGCGCCCATCCGGTGGCGGCGAGGAGGGCGCCCCCGAGGACGACCGCGACCCGGTGGTGCGCCAGCCCCTCGTCCGCGATCCGGTCGAGGAACAGCGCCGCGAGCACGAGCAGCGGAGGCACGATGGGCAGCACGTAATGGGGGTATCGGGTCGCCGTCAGGCCGACGAGGAGGTAGCCGACGGCGGCCGCGAGCCCGCACAGCAGGGCGAGCCCTCCGCGCGCATCGCGCGGCTCCCCGCGGGTCCGCACGGCTTCGGCGATCCCTCCGGGGAGCGCGGCCACCCAGGGGAAGGTCCCGACCGCGATCCACCCCAGGTACGACAGCCAGCCCCCGCCCGCCACCGGCACGTGGGCGCCGGGTCCGAAGCGGCGGAGGTGGTCGTGGAGCCAGAAGCGCTGCAGGAAGCTCCATCCCGACTCGTCCTTGCCGGGCCAGGCGACCATGGCCGCGTACCAGGGCAGGGCCACGAGCAGGAAGGCGACCGGCCCCACCGGGACGGGGAACCGTCCCAGTCGCTCGATCCCGAGGAGTCTCGGCGCGCGCCGCCAGTCCCCGGTGACGACCAGCCAGGCGAGCAGCGCCGCCACGGGCAGCGCAGGGCCCACCGGCCCCTTGGCGAGCGCCGCCAGGCCGAGGAGGACCCAGCCCGTGACCGCCCAGCCCGACCCGGCCCGGTCGTCGAGGAGCGCCACGGCCAGCATGAGCAGTCCCGCCGTCGAGAGCGCCGCGAGCGGGGCATCGGGGACCGCCTGCCGGGCGAAGAGCACGAGGAACGGCGCCGTCGAGAGCGCGGCGGCCGCGATCCAGGCTGCGCGGCGGGAGGCGAGGCGAGATACCGCTGCGGTCGAGATCGCGACGCCGAGGAGGGCGAGGAGCGCCACCGGCAGGCGCACACCCAATTCCTCCGCTCCCGGGCCGGACAGCGCCAACCCCGCGGCGCCGCCCCAGAGGACGAGCGGAGGCTTGGAGAAGAACCCCGCGTCGCGCCACCAGGGGTGGACCCAGTCCTCCCGGAGCAGCATCTGCCGGGAGACCTCGGCGTAGTGGGGCTCCCAGGGATCGAGAAGCCCCACCGACCCCAGCCCCGGGAGGAAGAACGCCCCCGCGAGGAGCGCCGCCACGAGCCAGGCCGGTAACCGTCCCACGCCCCGTTTATCGCATTATCGCCGCACCGCGGATATCCTGCGCCCCGCGTGGCCTCGCCCCCCCAGACCCCCGCGACCCCCGATTTCAAGCCGCACGTCTTCGGGAAGTTCTTCCTCCTTCAGCGGCTCGCGCTGGGGGGGATGGCGGAGATCTTCCGCGCCAAGGTGGCCGGCGCGGAGGGATTCGAGAAGGAACTGGTGGTGAAGCGCATCCTCCCGGCGCGCTCCCAGGACCACGGCTTCATCCAGATGCTGGTGAACGAGGCCAAGCTCACGGTCCAGCTCACCCACAACAACGTCGCCCAGATCTACGAGTGCGGGTCGATCGACGGCACCTACTTCATCTCCATGGAGCTGGTGAACGGGGTGTCGCTGAAGGACATGATGGTCTCCTTCGCACGCGCCGAATCCGCCATCACGCCGGAGATGGCCATCTTCGTCGTGCTCCAGCTCCTCCAGGGGCTGGAGTACGCGCACAAGAAGACCGACTCCCAGGGAAAGCCGCTCCACATCGTCCACTGCGACATCTCCCCCGACAACGCCTTCGTCTCCTGGCAGGGGGAGGTGAAGCTGCTCGACTTCGGCATCGCCCGCGCCGCCACCGGCCTCTCGAACTACAAGGAGGGCATGCTGATGGGGAAGCTCGGGTACGTCGCCCCCGAGCAGGCCTCGCTGGACCGCCCCTGGGACCACCGGGTCGACATCTTCGCCTGCGGCATCATCCTCTACGAACTGCTCACCAAGCAGAAGCCATTCCCGCGAGCCGTGGACGTCGAGTCGCTCATCCGGTCCCGCCAGGGCAGGGTCGTCCCCCCGTCCTCGATCGACGAGCGCCTCCCGAAGGAGCTCGACGCCATCGTGCTTCGCGCGCTGGAGGTCGATCCCGACCAGCGCTACCCGGACGCGCGCAGCTTCGCAGACGCCCTCGTCGACGTGCTCTTCCCGACGCCCCACTCGGCCATCCAGGACCACCTGGGCCGTCAGATGCACCAGGTGTACGAGGAGCGGATCGCGAGGCAACGGGCCGCCCGCGCCCACGACGCGCTGGTGATGAAGGTGCTCCGCAACGTGGCGGAGCAGCAGCAGGCCGCGGTCTACGACTCGGTGGCCCGGTCCGAGCCCGGGGTCCTGGGGTCCGCGTCGGTCTCCCTCGCCGAGCTCGGCACCCCGAGCATCGACGTGGACGTCGATCGGGCTCCGGAGCCCGCCGCGCCGCTCGGACCGGAGCGGATCCGGACCATCCGGGTGGGAGGGGCCCGGGCCATCCTCCTGGGCATCGTCTCCGGACTCCTGGTGGCGGCGGCCGGGTTCCTCGCCGCGCCCTGGCTGCGCGACGGCGTGCTGGTCGTCACCACCACGCCCCCGGGCGCCCAGGTCAGCGTGGACGGCAAGGCGGTGCCCGGAGCCACCCCGGTCGTCGTCGAGGGGATCCGGCTCTCCGAGAGGCATCGCGTGGAGGCCTCGGCTCCGGGCCACAAGTCGGCCTCCTCCGAAGTCCGCGGGGAGGCGGGCCGGCTCTCCCGCACCGTCCACCTCACGCTCCCCTCCGCGGTTGGCTCCTTCACCGTGGAGAGCGAGCCTCCCGGCGCGGCGCTCTCGCTCGACGGCGTGCCCCTCGGGCGTACCCCGTTCGTCGTCACCGGGGTCCGGATGGACGAGCGCCACCGCATCGATCTCACCCTGCCCGGCCACGAGCTCGATCAGTTCGTGATGATCCCCGAGAAGGACGGAAACCGCTTCGTCCGCAAGCTCGTCCCGCTGCCCGGCGGGGCGCGGTAGATCGCTACGCCCCGCGGAAGCGGGGAGGCCGGCGCGCGGCCCATGCCGCCCGTCCCTCGCGCAGGTCGTCGCTGTCGAAGGCACGCGAGCGGAGTGCCGCCACCTCGTCCCGTTCCGCGTCGGTGAGACCGCGCTCGTGGGACGCCTCGAGGAGGCGGAGGATCCGCTTCATCCCCTGCACGGCGATGGGCGCGTTTCCGGCGATCTCCTCCGCCAGCGCCAGCGCCGCCGCCTCGGCGTCCGCAGGCGGCGCCACCCGGTCGACCAGCCCGATGGAGAGCGCCTTCGCGGCGTCGATCGGACGACCGGTGAAGAACATCTCCCGGGTGTGGGCCGGCCCCACGAGCGCCAGGAAGCGTCGGATCCCGGCGGCCGCGTAGACCACCCCCAGCTTGGCGGGGGGCATGGCCAGCCGGGCCCCCTCGCTGGCGATGCGCAGGTCGCAGGTGGCGGCGAGCTCGCAGCCGGCGCCGAAGGCGGCGCCGTTCACGAAGGCCACGGTGGGACAGGGAACCGATCCCACCGCCTCCATGGCGCGCTCGGTGGCGAGATCGGGCCGGTCGCCGCCCGGTCCGTCCCCCTCCATGGCATCGATGTCGAATCCCGCCGAGAACGCCTGCTCCCCGGCGCCGCGGACCACGAGGCAGCGAACGCCATCGACCGCCGCACGCGCGCAGGCCTCGGAGAGCTCGGCCAGCGATCCGTAGTCGAAGGCGTTCCTCTTCCCGGGGTTGTCGATGGTGAGGATGCGGACGTGGCCGCGATCCTCGACCCGGATCCTACCGGGGACGCTGGGCATGGGCGGAAGCTACCAGGGAAATGAAGAGGTCCGCCACGGGGGCGGACCTCGGTGCAACGGGGACGGAGTTTCCTCTCGTCCGCTGGCCGGTGGGAGACCGGCCTCTTGGTTGTCAGTCTCCCGCCGCGGGCGCCTCCGGGTCAACCCTTTCCGGCTCGACCCCCCGGGTTTCCTGGGTCGTGGTCGTGCCGCCCCCTCGGGGTACTGCGCGGGCGGCCATCGGGGCCCCCGGCTGCTGCCCCGCCTGGAGGAACGCCCGGACCGTGCCGACGATGTCCACGTAGCTCGCGGGCTTCTGGAGAAAGGCGTTGGCTCCGAGCCGGCGCGCCCGCTCCCGGTCCTCGGCCCGCGCGGAGGAGATGAGCACGACGGGGAGCTGGCGCAGTCGGGGCTCGGCACGGATCCGCTCCAGGAGCTCGAAGCCCGTCATCACCGGCATGTAGAGGTCGGTGATGACGAGATCGACGGGGGGTTGGGCGAGCAGCCGAGCGAAGGCCTCGTTTCCGTCCGTCGCGATGTCGGCCGCCACGGCGCCCAGGGTGCCCTCGGCGTCCCTGGCGACCAGCCGGCGGATCGCCGAGGCATACATCCCGGCGACGAGCGGGTTGTCCTCCACGACGAGCACCCGGTAGGAAGGGCGTAGCCAGCCAGCCTGGACCGCCGCGTCCTGCGCAAAACGCTCGAGCCGCTGCCGGTCGGCTGACCTTTCGGCGGGCACCCGGACGGCGACACCGGCGTCCAGACCCGGGCTGCCCGGGCGCACGCGCACGATCTCCACCTCGACCTCGGCCGGCTCGAGGAGGTCGGGGAGGGAGAGGACGAGGGCGACCCGGTCCCCCACGGCGAAGTCCCGCTCCGTCCGGATGAAGAGCCCAGCACCGGACAGGTTCTCGGTGTGGTCGAGAACCGTGGAGGGTTCGCCGGCGTAGTCGATGCCCACGACGAGCGGAAATCTGGGACTGGTCCGCTTCTCCATCGTCATGACTACCCCTGCGCGTCGCAGTCCAGGGCCGGCACGCGGCTCGATTATGCGCCCTCCCGCCCCGGTTGTCTCCTTGGCAACTGTCTATGACGCCGTGGTTGATGCGGCAGGTCTGGACCTATAACCTGAGGCTCCTCATGTTCGGACGCAGCAGACACCGCGAGCGCATCCTTCTTCCTGGCGAGAGCGAGGGACGCCGGAGCTTCCTCAAGTACGGCCTGGCGGGCGGCGCGCTTCTCGCGCTCGGGGGAGGAACCTTCCTCGCCACCCGGCGAACCCGTCCGGCGTCCAACCTCACCGGCCCGTTCTCGGTCCTCTCCCCCGAAGAGGCCACCGTCTTCATGGAACTCTCCGAGCGGCTCCTCCCCCCCCGGCCAGGTTTCCCGGCACCGCTCGACGTCGAGCTCCCGAAGCGCATCGACGCCCTCCTCGGTCTCATGCCCGTGGAGGGACAGCGCGAGGTGAAGCAGCTCGTCGGGCTCTTCGAAAACGCGCTCGCCGGCTTCCTCCTCGACGGCCAGTGGCGCACCTTCACGGCCTCGAACCACGAGCAGCAGGACGCGCGGATCCGGGCCTGGCAGCGCAGCCGCTTCCGGGTACGCCGCACCGGGTTCCGGGCGTTCAAGAAGATCGTCTACTCGAGCTACTACGGCGCGCCGGAGACCTGGCCGGCCCTCGGCTACCCGGGGCCGCCGCCGACGGGAGGCCCGGTCCTGCGGGAGCCGCGTCCCGGCTCCGGAACGATCACCGAGGGGAACCCGGCCGGACTGCCTCCCCCTGGACCTGTTTCACCCGGAGTGAAACCATGAGCGACGCACCGGCGCGCATCGTCGACGCGGGCTCGCTGCGCAAGGACGTGGACGACCGCCCGGACGTCTGCGTGGTCGGTTCCGGACCCGGTGGAGCGGTGGTGGCGGCGCGCCTGGCGGCGCGGGGGCTCCGGGTGGTGGTGCTGGAGGAAGGCGGCCATTTCGCCCCCGACCAGTTCAAGATGGACGAGAGCTGGGCCTATCCGGCGATGTACCAGGACCGGGGCATGCGGGCCACCGCCGACCTCGCCATCTCGGTGCTCCAGGGGCGCGGCGTGGGAGGTGGGACGCTCGTCAACTGGACCACCAGCTTCCGGACGCCGCCCCGTGTGCTGCGCCACTGGGCCCAGGCCTTCGGCGTGACCGGCCTCGACGAGCAGGCGCTCGCGCCCCATTTCGACGCCGTGGAGCAGCGGCTCGGCATCGCACCCTGGACCGTCGAGGCCTCGAACGAGAACAACCGGGTGCTCTGGGAGGGCGCCGGGAAGCTGGGCTGGGCCCGCGAGG
This sequence comes from uncultured Anaeromyxobacter sp., assembly GCA_903855945.1. Lineage (GTDB taxonomy): Bacteria > Myxococcota > Myxococcia > Myxococcales > Anaeromyxobacteraceae > CAIOAK01. The sequence continues at coordinate 5,497 of CAIOAK010000201.1, read as the reverse complement.
TCACCCGGCGCAACGTGACCGGCTGCCAGTCGCTCGGCTTCTGCGGGACCGGCTGCCCCGTCGGGGCGAAGAACTCGCTCGACCTCACCTACCTCGACGACGCCGTGCGGGCCGGCGCACGGGTGTACTCCCGCGCCCGCGTGGTCCGGCTCGAGAAATCCGGGCGCCGCATCTCCGCCGTGCACGCGGTCGGGCTCGACGCCGGCTTCCGCCCCACCACCCGGAAGATCGTGGTCCGGCCTCGGCTCGTGGTCCTCGCGGCGGGCGCCATCGGAACGCCGGAGATCCTGCTGCGGAGCGGATACGACCCGAACGGCAAGGTGGGGCAGCGCACCTTCCTCCACCCGGTGACGGGCATGGGGGGCATCTACCCCCGCCCCATCCGACCCTTCTACGGCGCGCCGCAGTCGATCGCGAGCCACCAGTTCGCCGAGCGCGGCCCGGGCAAGGTCTCCTTCTTCCTGGAGGCGTCCCCGATCCACCCGGTGCTCGCGGCCACCGCCATGGGCGGCTTCGGCGTGGAGCAGGAGGAGCAGATGGCCCAGCTCGCGAACACGAGCGCGCTCATCGCCCTGGCCGTCGACGGCTTCCTCCCGGAGGAGAAGGGCGGCACGGTGTCGCTCCGCTCCGACGGCCGGGTGCGGCTCGACTACGAGATCCGCCCGGAGATCTGGGAGGCGCTGCGGGAGGGCACGAAGGCGCTGGCACGCATCCATCTCGCCGCCGGCGCCGACGAGGTCCGCTCCTTCCACGAGGACCCGGTGGTCATCCGGGGGGAGGCGGACGTGGCGCTGCTCGACCGGGCTCCCTGGGAGGCGCTCCGGGTGGCGGTCTTCAGCGCCCACCCGATGGGCGGCTGCCCCATGGGGCGCGACCCGGACCGGAGCGTCGTCGATTCCCACCTCAGGGTCCACTGGCTCGACAACGCCTGGATCACCGATGGATCGGTCTTCCCCACCTCGCTGGGCGTGAACCCCATGGAGTCGATTCTGGGGATCTCACATTGGGCCGCCGACCACATCGCCGGCGCCGGCTAGCCTCCCCCTCCCCGCACGCGGCTGCACCCTTGACTCGGCCCGGTCGATCGGGTCCGATCCCCCCCTTTCCTCATCCGAAGGGGCACCGCACCGATGCAGACCAAGTTCCTCCTCTCCGAGAACCAGATCCCCACCCACTGGTACAACGTCATCCCGGACCTCCCGGGACCGATGTCTCCGGTGATCCACCCCGGCACGAAGCAGCCCGTCACGCCGGCCGACCTGCTCCCGCTCTTCCCCATGGGGCTCATCGAGCAGGAGGTCAGCCAGGAGCGCTGGGTGAAGATCCCGGACGAGGTCCGCGAGATCTACCGGATCTGGCGCCCCAGCCCGCTCTTCCGCGCCCACCGGCTGGAGAAGGCGCTCGGGACCCCGGCCCGCATCTACTACAAGTACGAGGGTGTCTCGCCGGCCGGATCCCACAAGCCCAACACCGCCATCCCGCAGGCCTACTACAACAAGATCGCCGGCACGAAGCGCATCGCCAGCGAGACCGGGGCCGGCCAGTGGGGCAGCTCCATGGCGCTCGCGGCCAAGATGTTCGGCCTCGAGTGCACCATCTACATGGTGAAGGTGAGCTTCGAGCAGAAGCCCTACCGGAAGAGCATGATGCAGCTGTGGGGGGCCGAGGTGATCCCCTCCCCCTCCCCGCGCACCAACGCCGGCCGCTCCATCCTGGCCCGTGACCCCGACAACCAGGGCTCGCTCGGCATCGCCATCTCCGAGGCGGTGGAGGACGCGGCCACCCGGGAGGACACCCGCTACGCGCTCGGCAGCGTGCTGAACCACGTCTGCATGCACCAGACCGTCATCGGGCTCGAGGCCAAGGAGCAGATGAAGCTCGCGGGTGACACGCCGGACGTGGTCATCGGTTGCCACGGCGGCGGCTCCAACTTCGCCGGCATCGCCTTCCCGTACGTGGCCGACAAGGCGGCTGGCTCGAAGGTGCGGCTCCTGGCCGCCGAGCCCAGCTCCTGCCCCACCCTCACGAAGGGGATCTACACCTTCGACTACGGCGACACCGCCCAGATGGCCCCCATCACCCGCATGTACACGCTGGGTCACGACTTCATGCCGCCCGGCATCCACGCCGGCGGGCTGCGCTACCACGGGGCTTCCCCGCTCGTCTCCCAGTTGACGAACGCGGGCATCATCGAGGCCCGGGCCGTCGGCCAGATGGCGGTCTTCGAGGCGGCCGTGCTCTTCGCCGGCACCGAGGCCATCATCCCGGCGCCCGAGTCGGCCCACGCCATCCGCGTGGCCATCGACGAGGCGCTGCAGGCCAAGCAGGAGGGCAAGGAGAAGGTGATCCTCTTCAACCTCTCCGGCCACGGCCACGTCGACATGGCCGCCTACGACGCATACTTCTCCGGCAAGCTCGAGGACTTCGAGTACCCGGCCGAGAGGGTGAAGGAGTCGCTCGCCCACCTGCCCAAGATCGATTTCCCGGGATGACCACTTGAATATCCTCCGCACGGCCGCGCTCGCAGCATCCCTCCTCGCCGCCGGAACCGCCTCCGCCGTGGACGTGGTGAAGCTCGGCAACCTCAAGTTCGCCCACTACGGGGCGGTCTCCTACATGAAGGAGCACTGCGGCAAGTTCGGGCTGCAGGTCGAGGAGATCGTCTTCCCGAAGGGCATCGACATCTTCCCGGCCATCGTGCGCGGGGAGGTCGACCTGGCGGCCAGCGCGGCCGACGCAGCGGTGGCGAACCGGGCCGCCGGCGGACCGGTGCTGGTGGTCGCCGGGTTCGCCAAGGGGGGCGCGCGGCTCGTCGTGCGCAACGACCTCGCCGCCAGCAAGGTCACCGACCTGAAGGGCAAGAAGGTCGGTGTGGCCCGCGGCGGCGCGCAGGAACTCCTGCTCCTCGCCGAGCTGGCCCAGAACGGTCTCACCTGGTCGGAGCAGCCCGGCAAGGGGGACGTGCAGCTCCTCTACCTCGCCTTCGCCGACCTGAACCAGGCGCTCCTCCAGAAGCAGATCGACGCCATGTGCCAGTCCGAGCCGCAGTCCTCCCAGGCCATCAACAAGGGATTCGGGAAGGAGATGCTCAAGCCCTACGACACGCCGCTCGGCGAGCCGATCCGGGTGATGGTGATGACCGAGAAGATGTACAAGGAGCGCCCCGACGTGGCGCGCCGCGTGCTCGAGTGCTTCGTCGACGCCACCCGCCTCTTCCAGAACGACCCGAAGCTCGCGGAGAGCTACGTCCGGGAGAAGATGTTCAAGGGGCAGATCACCCCCGGTGACTACGCCGATGCGATGTCCAACGCGGCCTTCACCTACGACGTCACCCCCGAGCACATCCAGATCACCACCGACCTGATGGCGAAGTACGGTGTCGGCAAGATGGCGTCGCCCCCGCGGGCCTCCGACTGGGTTCGGCTCGACCTCCTGCAGCAGGCGAAGCAGAAGCTGGGCGTGAAGTAGCCGATGGATCGGCGCGGCGCGCGCTTCCTGCGGGCGGTGCTCGTGCCCGTGGCCGTGCTCGTCCTCTGGGAGGTCCTCTCCCGGACCGGGGTCTTCTCTCCCCTGGTGATGCCCGCGCCGTCGCGCGTGGCGGTCCGCTGGTGGGACTACGCGAGCTCGGGCGAGATGCTGCAGGACGCCACCGGGAGCATCACCCGTGTGGCGGGCGGCTTCGCCATCGGCGCCGGCCTGGCCATCCCGCTCGGGCTGCTCATGGGGGCGAAGCCCTGGGTCAACGAGCTCTTCGACCCGTTGCTTCAGGTGTTGCGCCCCATTCCCCCCATCGCCTACATCCCGCTGGCCATCCTCTGGTTCGGGCTGGGCGATCCGCCGGCCTTCTTCCTCATCGCGCTCGGCGCCTTCTTCCCGGTCCTGGTGAACACCATCGCCGGCGTGCGCCACGTCGACTCCATCCACCTGCGGGCCGCGCAGAACCTGGGCGCGTCCGAGTGGACCATCTTCCGCCGCGTCATCCTCCCGTCCGCCATGCCGTACGTGCTCTCGGGAATGCGGGTGGGGATCGGCGTCGCCTTCATCGTGGTCATCGTCGCCGAGATGACCGCCGTGAACCGCGGGCTCGGGTACCGGATCCTGGAGGCCCGGGAGTACTTCTGGTCCGACAAGATCATCGCCGGGATGATCACCATCGGCCTCATCGGGCTCGCCATCGACCTCGTCATGGGGCGCATCACCAGCCGCGTGCTTCGCTGGCACCGGGGGCTCGAGGGGTGAACGCGCCCGCCGCCATCCGCATCGAGGAGGTGCGCAAGACCTTCTCGACCGGCGGGGCGGAGGTGGTGGCCCTCGACGGCATCGACCTCGAGGTGGCCGCCGGCGAGTTCGTCTGCCTGCTCGGGCCGTCCGGCTGCGGGAAATCGACCCTGCTGAACGCCGTGGCCGGCTTCTCGCCGCCGACGTCGGGACGGATCCGGGTGGCCGGGCAGCCGGTGGCCGGACCCGGTCCCGACCGCGCCATGGTCTTCCAGGAGTACGCACTCTTCCCCTGGATGACCGTGGCCGAGAACGTCGCCTTCGGCCTCGAGGTGAAGGGTTCGCCCGCGCCCGAGATCCGGGCCACGGTGGACACCTGGCTCGAGAAGCTCGGACTCAGCGACTTCCGCGACCGGTTCCCGAAGGACCTCTCCGGCGGCATGCGGCAGCGGGTGGCCATCGCCCGGGTCCTCGCCATCGACCCCCCGGTCCTGCTCATGGACGAGCCCTTCGGCGCGCTCGACGCGCTCACCCGGCGCAACCTCCAGGAGGAGCTGCTCCGGATCTGGTCCGGCTCGGGAAAGACGGTGCTCTTCGTCACCCACGGCATCGAGGAGGCGATCTTCCTCGCCGACCGGGTCGTGGTGATGACCTACCGGCCCGGCGCGGTGAAGGAGATCGTCCCGGTGACGTTGTCGCGCCCGCGCGATCCCCACTCCGCCGATTTCAGCACGCTGGAGCGGCGCGTCGCGGCGCTCGTGATGGCCGAGCAGGCGCGGCAAGAGAGGGACGAGAGGGTCGGGGTCGGCCGCGGCGCCTGAGCCCTCCCGGCGAGCGCCGCCCTCCCGTGGTGCCGGCGGCCTGGGGCTGGCCCGCGTGGACCGCCCTTCCGTGGCGCCGGCGGCCTGGGGCTGGCCCGCGTGGACCGCCCTTCCGTGGCGCCGGCGGCCTGGGGCTGGCCCGCGTCGCTGGGGGCGCCGGCTGCGCGGGGTGAGTTCACTTAGGGTATATGGCGCCGCCGGACAGCGTCCTTCGAGCGATCTCGGTTCGGCGCCCGCGCAGATGCGCCCCGCGCCGGGGCCGCCCCGGCCGCCTGGAGCACGGGAGGGCGGCAACGAGGCCCCGCGTTCGAGGGGCGACCGGCACCGCGCCGCCCGGATCTCCCCACGAGGCGGGCTCGCTCGAGTCGCCTTCGGCCCCGCCAGTGCGCCAGCCGGCGGGGGGCGCGACGCGACGAGCTGCCCGCAGGGGCGCCGGGATGAGGCCGAACTCGGGCCAG
>CAIOAK010000200.1 GCA_903855945.1 uncultured Anaeromyxobacter sp. | reverse complement strand
GGACAAACGAGGAGTTGCGGGGGGTTAGGCCCTCGTCACGCGCGGGTAGTCCACAATGACAGCCTGGGGATTTCGGCGCGCTCCCGATCGGGTAGTCCATGATGCTGCGCGCGCTCACGCCGCGTCCCTCGGGCCGTGGGTGGAGCACGTCTGGGAGTAGCAGGCGAGGGCGCTGGCCACCAGGCGCACGGAGCGGGTGAGGTCGTCCGGGAGGGCCAGGCGCATGCCGTCGAGGGCAAGGCGGGCACGCCTGGCGGTCTCAGCCACCTCCACGAGGGCGGGCACCTCGGCGCCGCACCGGCGGCAACGGCGGGGACGTTTGGCGGTGGCGGTCATGGCCTCACCTCGCCCACGGGCACCCTTCGGCACCCTTCGCCAAAACGGGCCGGGAAGGCGTACACCCGTTCGGGGGGTTCAAAAGTCTCCCAGGAAAGGGTGCCAGCTAGGAAGAGGCAGGATGGCACCCTTCGGTGCTGCCATCCGCCTCTACCTCGTGCGGAAGGGTGCCAAGGCACTCGGCACTCTTTGGCACCCTTGGCACCCTTCGCCTTCATGTCAGCGTCCATACCCACGCCTTCTGGTTGGTCTTGCCTCGCACCTGCTCCGAGATGCGGGTCTTCCCTTGCGCGTGCAGTAGCTCCATGGCCTCGACGGCGACGCGCCACGGCAGGGAGCACGGGGGACTCTTCTTCAGGTCGCTCTTGGTGATCTCGCCGGACTCGTGAAGGTGCCTCAGGAGCTTCAGGCCGGCCTCCCTGGCCTCTTCGGAGGCAGTCACCGCCACGAGGTGCAGGTGCCGCCCAACGTCCGTGTCCACGAGCGTAGGGCGCCAGGCGAGCGGCCCCCCGGGGGCGGCCAGCGGCGGGGGCTTGGTCTGCCGTAGACGCACGATGGCGAAGGGGTCGCGCTCCTCCGGTTCCTCCCCCGGCTTCGGCTTCCTCCGGCCGTCCTGCTCGATGGTGAGGACCGACCGGGCAGCGTTGGAGAAGACCGCGGCACCTGAGCCGGCGTAGGAGTCCCCGGCGCCTTCCCGGGCCGACGACTTGGTGTGGTGCCGGCCCACGGCCGTCGAGGCGCCGGTGCTCGTGGCGATCCGCTCGACGGCGGTGGCGAGGGCGGCCAGGCCGACGTGATCCTCGGGGCCAGGGTGAAGACGAGAGGAGGTCTCCAGGGACACGAGGATCCGCCCGTCGAGGATGCTCGCCAGGTGGTCGACGACGTAGGTAGCAACGGAGGTGCTCCGGGTGCCCTCGGTGTACGTCAGGGCGAGCGACTGCGCCTTCTCTCTGGAAAGGTAGGTGAAGTGTCGGCGGATCTCGTCCTCGGCGGCCATGCGCTCGTCGAGGTCCTCGATCGCTGCGATGAAGGCGAAGGCCCGCGCCTGAATGACGGCCTCGGTGTCCTCCATGGTGATGAACGTCGTCGGCCCCTTGATGACCGGGATGCCTCCCCACGGCCGGCCGGTGGCCACCGAGAGCAGGAGGTTCAGCGTCACCGACGACTTCATGTGGCCGTGCGGCCCGGACACCTCGATGACTTCCCGCCGCGGGACGTAGGGCAGGACGACGTATTCGGTGCGCGGCAACTTCACGTCGAAGAGGCGGGCGCCCGATTCGAGGAGCGGCAGCAAGACGACCCGGGCATCCTTGGGGGCGGGTTCCACCGTCGGGGGGCCAACGGCCGGCGTCGCGGGGGTGAGCCGGCCCGACAGTCCGGCCATGGCGAGGAGCGTGCCGAAGGAGATCCCGCCTCCCTGTTTGAACGACGCCCACCGGCGGCGCATCGCGTCCTCGCCTGGGAACTTCTTCCCCCTCGACGACCACGATACCCACGCGCTGTACCCGCGGTCCGGGTCCTTCGCATGTAGCGCCATACCCACGTCGAGCCATTCGGCGTGGGCCATGTCCGGGTCGAGCTTGTCGAGCGCCTCCCGGGCGAGCCCCTCCACGTCGGCCCACGTCTCGTGGCGCATCGGGGGCGGTAGCTTCACCTCGACCCATTCGCCGGTCGCTGGCGTAGTGGCCAGCTTCGTAGACTTCCCGTTGGGCAGGGTGCAGCCGGCGGCCTTCACGGTCTCGCGGATGGCGTCGGCCAGGCGGTCGACGGTGTCGGCGTCGAGGGCCGGGAGCGCGGACGCTACCGGGAGCGCGGTCCAGGCGTACTGGGTGCCGGCCGGGTGGAGCCCCTCGACCACGAGCTGCTGGCCGTCCCCGAGCAGCTCGACCTTCGCGCCCTCGCCGCTCGGCAGGGTGAAGCTGATGATCCTCTTCGGCAGGGGCGGCCCCTCGCGTCGGAAGAGGAGCGCCCGGCGAGCGTTGCCCCGGCTACGGACAGGCGCCGGCCCGGCCAGCTCGCGGACCACGGCCTCGACGGCGTCGGCCACGACCAGGTCGTCAACGTCCACGTCCACCACGGGGAACTGTGCGGTGCGCAGTCCGACGTTGAAGCGCCCGCGGTCCCAATCGGCCGGGTCGTCGGGGGCTGCCGGGCGCGTTGTCCACCCGGGGAGGAACGCTCTTTTGTCGCCGCGGGCTACCGGCGTCAGCTCCGCTCCGAATCCTGCCGCCGCCCATTGCTGAAAGGACATCACTCGCTCCGGTGAAGGGAGCGCCCCGGCCCACGTCGGACCAGGGCGCCCAAGGGACTAGAACGGCACGCCGTCCTTGTTCACCCGGCGGAAGAACTTGAACTTCTTCGCGCCCGACTTGCCGTCCTTCTCGGGGGCGGCGCCCACGAAGGCGATCTCCCAGGCCTCGCCCTCGGCGGCGTTCTCTGCCCACGCCTGGAGCTGCGCCGGCGAGCAGCTCATGACCGTCTCGGTCCCGGTCTCGAGGAGGAACGTCACTTCGGGCCCGTACTTGCCGGCGCTGATCTTCTTCACCACGCCGCGGATCGTGTCGCCCGGCTCGGCCAGCTTCGTGTATTTCGACGGCGGTTCGTACTCGACCCATCCTGTGTCTGCCATTTGAGTTTTCTCCGTTGGCTTTGTGCTGCGGTTAGCCGGCGCGCTATTGCGCCGGGTTCACGGTTGGTGCTGCTACTGCATGAGGCGGGCGACGTTCTCGCCCGGCACGAGGACCTGGACCCGCGCCCCGACCGAAAGGCCCATGTTGATCTCCAGAAGGAGACCCAGGAGCGTCCCGCCCTCGGCGTGCCATCCGG
>CAIOAK010000199.1 GCA_903855945.1 uncultured Anaeromyxobacter sp. | reverse complement strand
GGGCATGGAGGCTCTTCGAACGGCGAAGCGGCAAGAGTTGGCGAAGCGAGCCACCCTGGCGCCGTCGGGCAAGTACCGCGTGATCTACGCCGACCCCCCGTGGAGCTACGGCAACTCCCGGCCGGACGCGGCGATGGACTCACCGCGTCGGCCAGGTGGAGCGGGAAGGCTACCCGGTCCACATGAGGCGCCGTCGCCGGAGCCTTTCGCCGGATGGAAGGCCGGCTAGCCTGTGCCCCTCGGGAGCCTGAGGCGAAAAGTTGCGCCGTCCTCTTCTTGCCACCGCGGCGCGCGGCGGTCATCGCAGCGCCGCCCCCATGGCGGGAGCGACACTCGGGGTCGAGGTCCCCGCTCACAGGTCTTACTGGCTCATGACGAGCGTCTTGACGGCGTGGCTGTCGATGAGGGCGCCACCGAGCCGCTTGGCGGTCCAGAGGAGCACGTTGCCCTTGCTCGTCACCTCGTCGCGGACCACCCAGCTCTGGCCGATGTCCACGATGCAGTAGGCGCGCTGGAAGTCGCCGACCCAGACCGGAGCGTTGCCGGAGCCCATCGCGGGCACGTTCGCATCTTCGTAGACCGGCCGACCCAGGAGCCGATCCGGCTGCCCCTCGGCGAGGCTCGGCGAGAAGAGATACTGCCCGGAGTCCACGGCCTTCATCTGCCGGATGTAGCTGAGCGTCTCGGCCGCGACGAACCACGAGGCGTTGCCCCGGTAGGCTGGCGCGAGCTTGTGGAACAGCTCGATCAGCTTGTCGGGGTTGATCGCGGTGGTGCTGCCCGCGTGGAGCTTCTCGATCGTCCCGAAGTCCCGGGTGGCGTCGCCCGTCGCGGCCAGCGTGTAGGCGGTGAGCCCCTTCGGCTGGTTCGTCCCGGTCCCGTTCCAGAACGCGGCGCCCTCGGCAATGCCGAAGGCCCGGCCGACGTAATCGGCGATGAACTGGGCGAGGTTGTAGTCGGAGTCCTGGAGGATCCAGCGGGTGAGCGACGGGATCGCGCTCAGCTCTCCCGACGGCGGGACGATCTTGGCCAGCGTCGGCGTCGCCGTCGCGTTGCGGGTGTCGGTCTCCGCGAGCCACTCGGCGCCGGCCTCGCCGGTCGCCACGACGGCGGTCCAGTCGGCGTTGCGGGCCGCGACCACGCGCGCCAGGCCGCGGAGCGGGCTGAACCGGGCCGCGAGCGAGGTGATCGCCGCGTCCATCTGCGGGCTGAGCGTCACGCCACCGTCCGGGGCGGAGCCGTCGGACATGGCCTTGCGCTCCACCTCGCCGGTGCGGGCGAAGCGCGCGAGCGACTCCACCTCGCTCGAGCTGGCCGCGAGCCCCTCGCCGCTGGCCCGGCGGGCGGGTGCCGACTCCGACCCTCCACCCGGCATCGGCGGCCGGGCCGCCTTCGTCTCCAGCTCGTAGAGCTTCTTCTCCAGCTCGATCCGCTTCGTGTTCATGATGCTGAGGGCCTCCGCGGAGGCCCTCACGATCTCCAGCATCTTCGCCGGAGCCTCGGCCTCGGTGATCTCGTGCATCTCCCGCTTGCCGTCGGCGCCCTTCGTCTCGATTGTTGCTCGCATGGTGGTGCCTCTCTCCCGCGGCGATGCCGCGTTAACTGCGTGGGAACTACGCACTTCGAGCGTCTGCCTGTCTTCGGCGTCGCTCGCGGCGTCACGCAGCGAGAGGACTCCACGGGTCAACCGGCATCTCACCGGCAGGCCCGCACAGGAACTCTAGCACCGGAATCCGACGTGGCAAGGTGCGCCGGCCGCCCGGCCGCGATGGCGCGCAGCTCGGCCAGGATGAGCGCCAGGTCGTCCACCTTCGGGGGCGTCGGCTCCGGGGCAGGAGGGGGAGCGGCCGGCGCCTCCATCATCCGCCAGCCCCCGGAGAGGATGGCGCGGGCCTGCCGGCGGGAGAAGCCGCCAGCCTTGAGGAGCCGCTCGGCCGTGCGGATGTCAGGGCTCACGCCGACGTCACCAGGCCGACCGGGCGGAAGGTGCCTTCGAGTTTGTGCTGCGCCGTCGGCTTCGGCGGTCGTCCTGTCCTACCCATGGTCGTCTCCTGTCACGCCCCGTTTGGAAGGGTTCGGCAAACGTCCTTGCAGACCCCCGGAAACACTGAGTTTTGCCCGCGCGCGTGCGGCACTACCGATGAGTGCGCAGGGGGGGGGGTGCAGAGATACACACCCCCCCCGGGACGCGCGTAAGCTGCCGTTCGCGTTGAACTTTGCCCGCCAGGGACAAACGAGGAACTGCGGGGGGTTAGGCCCTCGTCCCGCGCGGGTAGTCCACGACGCTGAGTGCTCATGCGGCTGCGCGCGCTCACGCCGCGTCCCTCGGGCCGTGGGTGGAGCACGTCTGGGAGTAGCAGGCGAGGGCGCTGGCCACCAGGCGCACGGAGCGGGTGAGGTCGTCCGGGAGGGCCAGGCGCATGCCCTCCAGGGCAAGGCGGGCACGCCGGGCGGTCTCGGCCACCTCCACGAGGGCGGGCACCTCGGCGCCGCACCGGCGGCAACGGCGGGGACGGTTGGCGAAGGCGGTCATGGCGTGATCCTCAGGGCAGGAGGGTTAGTGGTTCCCGCGGTTCCCAGTGGTTCCCAAGTGGTTCCCGGAACCGCCCGGGGTGGGGATTGGTTCTCGCGGTTCCCTGGTTCCCGCCCTTTAGGGCGGAACCAGAAACCGGGAACCACACCCCTGTTCGAGTGGAGTTCACTAAAAGTCCTCATGTGGTTCCCGTCGGTAATAGGCCCGGGAGGGACAGGGTGGGGTCCCTGTTCGTCCCTCCCCGGACGATCAGCCGGGCATGCACCAACTCGGCGATGGCCGCGGCGCCGTCGTCCCTCCTCACGCCAAGATTGCGCACCACGACGTTGGTGCCTCCGGTGGTGCCCCCCTGGTCCCGGACGAAGTCGAGGATGCGCGCCTTGACCTCTTGGAGGCGCTCGGCGGGGCTCTGCTTCCGGGTGGGGACGGAGTCGAGGACGGACACCCGGAGACCGCTCTCCGGCCAGTCCTCGGTGTCCACGTCCTCGATCTGCAACTGGAAGAGGTCGTGTAGCCGGCCGGTGATCCGGGCCTTCACATGCTCCACCTCCGGGGGCTCGCCCTTGTCGCCGGAGAAGACGAGGATGGAGCCGCAGGCGTCGAACAGGGCGCTCGACCCGCGGACGGACATCCGCGAGCCTCCCACGTCGTTCTGGGACGGCTTCCGGGCATGGTGGATGACGGCCCAGGTGGTGCCGGTCTTCTCGGAGATGCGGGTCAGCCGGTCGAGGGGGACGCGGGCGTCGGAGGAATTCTCGTCCGTGTGGGGGCAGGCGGCCCGGAACGAGTCGATGATCGCCAGGTCGTAGCCGTCGGCCAGGCGGGCGAGCTGCTCGTCCGATTCGTCGTCGATGTACCAGCCCGGCATGGGGGCGAGGACAAGCCGGCCGTCGATGCTGCGCGGGTCGATGCCGCGGGCGAGGGCAAGGCGCTGGTAGCGGAGCCGGTCGAGGTAGGAGCCCTGTTCGTAGTCGAGGTGGAGGACACGCCCGGCGCGGACGGGGAAGCGGCCCCAGACGTGCGTGCCGGTGGCGACGGCGAGGGCGAAGTCCTGAGCGGCCACGGTCTTCCCGCTGTACCCGTACCCGGCGATGAGCACAGGAGCGCCGGGGGCCATGCCCAGCGCCTCGCAGAGCCACGGCACGGGCGGGAGGGGGGAGAAGATGTCGGAGACGCTGAGGAGCCCCGTCTCGGGCGCCAGCGCGTCGGGAAGATGCCCATCACGTGATGGGGATGTTCCCTGCCGCCCCGCCTCGAGGAACCCGTCGGCCACCAGGACCTCGCGCCGGGTGAGCCCTCGCGCGTGCGCCCACAGGTCGAGGGCGTCGCCCCAGTAGCAGGCGGCCTTGCGGCGCCCGACCGTCGCGGGATGGTCGTCGGAGAAGCAGGTCCAGCGGCCGGAGTCGGCGGGGGACTCGTGGAACGACGCGGCGTCGCCGCAGACGGGGCACGGGCCGGGCCGGTTGTGGACGGGCAGGTCGGGCCAGGGGTTCGCGGCGTTGAACGCCTCGACGGCCTGGCCGAACGAGCCGGCGGCCCGGACCGCGCGGACGCGGGGCGGGGCCGTAACGGTTGCAGCGTGCAACGGTTGCCCCGCCCGCCGCGCCGGCAGCACGTCGTCGATAGAGTAGACCGCGGGCGAGGTGGAGACCACCCGGACCGGGAACGGGGCGGCGCGGTCCTTCAGGTGGAGGAAGCCGGGGAGCCGGAGCACGCGCGGAAGATCCTTCACGCTGGCGTCGGTCCCGTACTGGTCGGCCAGCTCCTCTTGCGTCGAGGTGAAGGAGTCGAGGGGCTCGCCCGGCCGGAGCCTCCAGTAGACGTGCAGGCCAGCCTTCGACCGGACCACGATGGACGGCGTGAGGAGGAGCGCGGCGGGGGCGAGGTCGCCCTGGTCGTCGTCGAGGAAGACGGCGCGGAGGGCGGTAACGTTGGCGGCGCCGCGCCCCTTCCCGTCGCCCTCGTTGACCATGACGAAGATGCCGGCGCCGCCCCGGTTGAGGTTCACCAACTCGCCCCAGTAGGTCGCGAGAGTCCCGTGCCGGACGCGGTTGAGGGAGGGATCGCCCTTGTGGGCGCCCTCGCCGAAGGTCTGGAAGGTGACGACGGCGTCCGGCGAGCCGGCGAGCGCCGCGATGTAGCGCGCGGCCTCCGCACGGTCCGGCACCAACTCCACGCTGTTCGTTGCTGTCTCGCCCACGCCCGCCTCCCGTCGCGCTACTGGTGATCGAAGTCGTCCACACGTCGGCGCCCGAGAGGGCTCTCAGCGAGATCCTCCGACACCATGCGAGCGATGGAGACGAGCGCCGCCGCGGCGCCAGGTCGGCCCTCGTCCACGGCGCGCACACCCACCGCGAGACTGGCCGCGAGGCCCTCAAACGTGCCGTTGAAGAAGCTGCGCCCGTCCTCGGCCCGCTCGAATAGGTGGAAGGCCTCGGCGTGGCAGATGAAGCAGAACGGGTTGCGGTACAGGCCAATCCGAGCGCCGCACTCGCCACAGAGCGTCTCGGTGGCGCGCGGCTTACGGGGGAGAAGCCCGAGCGCCTCCGCGTCGCGCCCGCACTCCTTGCACGCGAACTCCCGGTGAGCCCCGCAACGATTGTCGCGGAGGTAGTTGGCCGTCTGCTCGTCGCGGGCCGCCCATTTCTCGGCCCTGGCCTGCTCCCGCTCGGCGCCGGACAGCACGCGCATCTTCTTCTTCGTCTCGCCCATGTTCGTCTCCTTCACGGTTGGTGCTGCTACTGCATGAGGCGGGCGACGTTCTCGCCCGGCACGAGGACCTGGACCCGCGCCCCGACCGAAAGGCCCATGTTGATCTCCAGAAGGAGACCCAGGAGCGTCCCGCCCTCGGCGTGCCATCCGG
>CAIOAK010000198.1 GCA_903855945.1 uncultured Anaeromyxobacter sp. | reverse complement strand
GACAAGGACGCGACGGCTGCCCTGCTCGCCTACAACCTGGGAGCCGAGCTCTTCATCATCCTCACCGGCGTCAGCAAGGTCGCCATCGACTTCGGGAAGCCGAGCCAGCGCGACATCGACGTGATGACGGCGCGGGAGGCCAGGGCCTGGCTCGCCGAGGGGCAGTTCCCCCCGGGGAGCATGGGCCCGAAGATCGAGGGAGCGCTCGAGTACGTCGAGAAGGGTGGCAAGGAAGCCATCATCACCCACGAACGGCACGTCGTGGCCGCCATGCGAGAGGGTGCATGCACCCGGATCGTCCCCTAGCCGGCCTGGAGCCGACGCCACAAGAGGAGGACCGAACCATGCTCCAGGTGACGGTGAAGCGGAACCAGTACCAGGACTCGGTTCGCCTGATGGCGATATCCCGCGAGGCGGGTTCCCTGCCCGGCGTGAAGAAGGTGCTCGCCCTGCTCGGCACCGAGAGCAACAAGCACGTGGTGGGAAGCCTCGGGCTCGTCGATCGGGACGTGGAGCAGGCCACGCCCAACGACCTGCTGGTGTGCGTGGAGGCCAGCGATCCGGCCGCCGCCGGAGTGGCCTTGGAGCGGGTGGATGCCCTGCTCCGCAAGGATTCCGGCGCAGGGGTGGGCGAGATCGGGAACCCCGCCTCGGTCGAGGAGGCGAGCTCGCGCCTCGCCGGTGCCAGCCTGGCCCTGTTCTCGGTTCCGGGGCCCTTCGCCAAGCTCGACGTGGTGGCCGCGCTCGAGCAGGGGCTCGACGTGATGCTCTTCTCCGACAACGTCTCCATCGAGGACGAGCGCTTCCTCAAGACGCTCGCCGCCAGCAAGGGGCTCCTCCTCATGGGGCCCGACTGCGGCACGGCGATCATCCACGGCGTGGCCCTGGCGTTCGCCAACGTGGTCCGGCGCGGGGACATCGGCGTCGTCGGCGCGTCGGGCACCGGGATCCAGGAGGTCACCTGCCTGGTCGAGCGCATGGGGGGAGGGATCTCCCACGCCATCGGCGTCGGGGGGCGCGATCTCAAGAAGAGGGTGGGCGGGATCATGATGAGCCTGGCAATCCAGAAGCTGGCGCTCGATCCCATGACCCGCCGCCTCGTCATCGTTTCCAAACCGGGCGACCCGGAGGTCGTTCGGCGGGTGCTCGAGGAGGCCGCCGCGACCCGGCTCGAGGTCGTGGCGTGCTTCCTGGGCGGTGCCGAGGCGGCGCCCAAGGTGCCCGGGGTCGGCATCGTCGACTCCCTGGAGGGGGCGGCGCTGGCGGTGATGGGGCGCGAGGAGGCGGAGCACGGCGGCCGGGAGGAGGCCGTGAGCTCTGGGAGGGCGTTCCCGCCATCCCGCAGGTACCTGCGCGGGCTCTACTCCGGAGGGACCCTCTGCTACGAGGCCCTCCTGCTGGCGGAAGGGCGGCTGGCGGTGGAGTCGAACATCGCCCCGCGGAAGGATCTCTGCATCCCCCATCCCGCCCGGGGTCGGGCTCACTGCTGTGTGGATCTCGGTGACGACGAGTTCACGGTGGGCCGGCCACATCCAATGATCGACTCGACGCTGCGCAAGGAACGGATCGTGGAGGACGTCCGGGATCCGTCCGTCCGGGTGATCCTGCTCGACGTCGTGCTGGGATACGGCGCGAGCGCCAACCCCGCCGGTGACATCGTCGATGCGCTGGCCGAGGGTCGCGCCGGGCTCGCCGATGACGGTCCGATGGTGATCGCGCACGTGTGCGGCACGGAGGGCGACCCGCAGGTTCTCGGGTTGCAGGAGGCGAAGCTCCGCGAGGCCGGCGTGCGGGTGTTCCCGAGCAACGCCGCCGCGGTCCGGGCCGCTCTGACGGCCCTGGAGGCGGCATGAACGAATTTCGGCGGGAACTCGAGGCGGAGCTCGGCAGCGCGGTCACCTTCGACCCCCAGCAGACCAAGGCCTACGACCATGACCTGGGTGAGATGCCCAGCGTCCTGATGGCGCAGATCCGCCCGGTGCCCGACGCGGTGCTGGCCGCGCGATCGCCGGAGCAGGTCGCGAGCGCCCTCCGCATCGCGGCCCGGCATGGGGTCCCGGTCACTCCGCGCGGACAGGCGTCGTCCGGCTTCGGGGGCGCCATCCCGACGAGAGGAGGTCTCCTCGTCGATCTCACCCCCATGAACGCGGTCCTGGGAATCGATCCAGACGCAGGGACCGTAGACGTGCAGCCCGGGGTGGTCTGGAACGCCCTGTCCGCACGTCTGCGCCACGCGCAGCTCGATCTCTGCACCTGCCCCACCAGCGCCCCTGCCTCGACCGTGGGCGGGTGGTTCGCGACGGGCGGGGTAGGGATCGGAAGCTTCCGGTACGGGTCGATCGGCGAGGTCGTTCAGGAGGTCGACGTGGCCGGTCTCGACGGACGCATCGTCACGGTTCGCGGACCGGAGATGGAACTCCACCACCAGACCTGCGGGACGCTCGGAGTGGTGACGGCACTTCGGCTCGCCTGCCGCCCCGCCCTGCCGCTCCGGTCCTTCGCGATCCAGCTCGAAGGCGCGGATGGCGTGCCGGCGCTCCTCCGCGAGGCCCGGGAGCGGCTCGACGCCTACTCGATCGCCTTCTCCTCCGCTGCGTACCTCCGGATGAGAGCGATGGCCGAGGAGGAGAAGCCAGCGATCGACCGGGGCCTCCTCGCACTCGTGACGGTGACCGAGCCGCCCGGGAGCATTCCCGACCTGGCCGGTGTGCTGGCGGTGGCCGCCGCGGTCGGGGGAACGGTCCTGCCCGAGGAGGTCGCCCGCCGGGAGTGGGAGGATCGCTTCTACCCCATGCGCATCAAGAAGCTGGGACCCGCACTCCTGGTGGGGGAGTTCTACGTCCCGGCGGCCGCCTTCGCCGAGGCCTGCCGGCGCATCGAGTCGGCGCTCTCGGGCGACCTGGTCGGGATCGAGGCGACCGCCGTCCGGGGGGACCGCATGGCGGTCCTCGCCTACCTGGTCGATCCCGGAGCTGGCCTCCTGTTCCCGCTCCGCATGGCGAAGGCCCTCCTCCCCATGCGGATCGCGAGGAGGCTCGGGGGAAGCGCATACGCGCCGGGGCTCTGGCTCGCATCGGAGACGGAGCGGTGCCTGGGGAGCGAGAAGTTCGCGGCCTATCGCCGGAAGAAGGTCCAGATGGACCCGGGCGGCCTGCTCAACCCGGGCAAGCTCCAGGTGACCCGTCCTCGCTGGTTCCCGGCGGCGAGCCTCTCCTGGGCCATCGGAATTGGATCGACCCTGGCCGGCCCCATCTCCCGCCGCATCCCCTCGCGGCGCTTCCCCGCCCCCCGCCCCGCCCGATAGCGAGCGACGACCATGCCTTCCGACGAGACCCGAGCCCTGATCTCGGCCGAGCGCGCGGAGGAACTGTCCGAGGCCATCGACGCCTGCGCGCGCTGCGGCTACTGCAAGACCGGATGTCCAACCCATCCGTTCGGGGGGGGGTTCGAGGCCGCCTCGCCCCGGGCCAAGGTGCACTTCCTGAAGGAGCAGCGCGAGGGCGCCGCGGAGATCACCCCGGAGTGGGTCGACCGGATCTTCCAGTGCAGCTCGTGCGAGCGCTGCGTCGAGGTGTGCCAGACCGACATCCCGCTCGTCGAGGTGTGGGAGGAGGCCCGCGCCGCGCTCGTTCGGCTCGGGCTCGGGCCCATGCCGGCGCACAAGAAGATGCGCGAGTTCGTCGAGGCAAGGAACAACCCGTACAACGAGCCGACCGAGCAGCGTGCGCGCTGGATGCAGCCGCATCACCAGCCCACGCCCAGGGCCGAGGTACTGGTCTTCGCGGGCTGCACCGCCTCCTACCGGATGCCGGCCATGATCCAGACCGGTGTCACCATCCTGCAGCGACAGGGCATCCCCTTCGTCTACGCGGGCGCCGAGGAGGTCTGCTGCGCGAGCCCGTTCCTCCGCACGGGGCAGACCGCGGTCGCCGACAGGCTCATGGGCTCGAACGTCGATCTGGTGGAGCGACTCGGAGTGAAGCGCATCGTCACCGCATGCGCTGGGTGCTCGAAGACCCTGAAGAAGGACTACCCGGGGTGGGCGCGCGCGCGCGGAAGGCCCTGGGGCGTGGAGGTCGTCCACTTCGCCGAACTGTACGCGCGTCTCATCCAGGAGGGGCGGATCGGGTTCACCCGCTCGGTCCAGAAGAAGGTCACCTACCACGACCCCTGCCACCTGGGCCGGTCCCAGAGGATCTTCGACGAGCCCCGGGCCATCCTGAGGGCCATCCCCGGGATCGAGCTCGTGGAGATGGAGAACCACCGGGAGGAGTCTCGCTGCTGCGGTGCCGGCGGCGGCGTCAAGGCGGGGTACCCCGCAATGGCGGCCCAGATCGCCCGGGACCGGGTGCGAGAAGCGATCGACACCGGTGCCGAGGTCCTCGTCACCATGTGTCCGTTCTGCCAGACCAGCTTCGGACAGGCGATCCAGGACATGGGTGCGCCCATCCGGCTCGCCGGCGTGGACGAACTCCTCCTCGAGGCTGCAGGCTAGGCGCCGCGCCATGATGGCATCGGGCGAGAGCGGGACGATCGGGTGCGCCGTGCGGTTGCGCGGGAGCGCGGAACTGCGCGGGACGGTTGCGGCGGTCTTCCGCCGTGCGGTCCTCGTCCGCACCGAGGGGGCGTTCCTCGTACTCGGTGACGAGTCCGTGGCCCCGCATCCGTACGCGGTCACGGTGCCGGATACCGGGGCGAGACCCTTCCCCGGAGAGGCGTTCCACCTCACCGCCACGGAACTGTCCATCCCGGGTGTCCTCCACCTGCCCGTCGAGGGGCTCCGGGAATTCACGCCCCGTCGCAGCACGCCCCGCCTGGCCGCACCCGGTTGCGTGCGCGGCGCGCTCGCCATCGCGCTGGAGCGCGTCCGAAGCCTTCCCTTCCGTGGAGGATTCCACGGCCTGTTCCGGCGCCCGCCGGAAGGCGACCCCCTCGGCGAGGCGCTCCTCCGCATCGCCCGACAGCGGACGCGCCAGGTCCGGGAGGCGCTCCGGAGGCGCGACCGGGCGGCGCTCCTGGAGTCCTGCGAGGGGCTGTCCGGCCTGGGCACCGGACTCACGCCGTCCGGGGACGACTACGTGGCGGGAGTCGCCGCGGCCCTTCGCTTTCTCTCGGAGAGCCGGGGAGATCCGCCTCCGGAAGGATGGCTCGATCTCCTCGCGGGGAGCGTGGAATCGCGGACCTCGGGATACTCGGCGTTCCTGGTGCGGTGCGCAGCTCGCGGGCAGGTGTCGAGGCCGGTCTCGGACTGGCTCGAGGCGATCCTGTCCGGTCGCAGGGAAGGCGTCCCGGCTGCTACGGACGCGCTCGTCGCGATGGGCCACTCCAGCGGGGTGGATGCAATGGCCGGCATGGTTCACATGCTGGCTTCCATGATCGAGGAGACGCCATGGATCTGCTGACCTTGAGACAGATCGCCGGAGCGATCCAGGCGTCCGCGGTCTTCCGCGGGAAGACCGGGATCCGGACCGCGGCAAGCTTCTTCGCCGGCGGAGCGGCGGCCGGAGCGATCCGGAACGGGGATGATGCGGCCGCCATCCCGGACGGAGACGGCTACCTGCTGCTGGCCGCGGAAGGAATCATCCCCGAGCTGATCCGGCGCGATCCCTACCTGGCGGGCCGGAGCGCGGTGCTGGCCAACGTCAACGACATCTATGCGATGGGCGGCCGGCCGGTCGCCCTCGTCGATGTCGTGGGCGCTCGCGACGAGGTCACCCTGGAACTGTGCCGCGGCCTTCGAGACGGCGCGGCCCGGTACCGGGTGCCGATCGTGGGTGGTCACGTCGTTCAGGCGGTGACCGATGTCTCCCTTTCCGTCGCCGTGCTCGGCCGGGCGCGTTCCCTCGTCACGAGCTTCGACGCCACACCCGGAGATCGGCTCGTGCTGGTCACGAACGATGACGGGTGCTGGCTCGGGGACCACGGATACTGGAACGCCACGCTGAAGCGGAATGAGCCCAGCCTCCTCGAGCACCTCGAGCTCATCCCGCTCGCCGCGGAGGCCGGGCTCGTCCGTTCCGGCAAGGACGTGAGCATGAGCGGAATCTCCGGGACGGTGCTCATGCTGGCGGAGGCTTCCGGCGTCGGTGCGCGCCTGGACCTGGGCTCGGTCGCGCCGCCCCCCGGCGTACCGCTGGTACCGTGGCTGCTCGCGTTCATGTCGTACGGGTTCGTCCTGGCCGTCCGTCCCGAGGCGGTGGATGCCTTCGTGGCGCCCTTCCGCAACCGGGGACTTCGCGCCACCGAGATCGGGAGCATCACCGCCGGTTCGAGCGTCACGCTCGAGCTGGACGGCGACGAGACCCTGCTCTGGGACTGGAGGGTGAAGCCGTTCACCGGGATGGCCGTCGCGTGACGGAGTCGGTCGAGACCTGGGAGGCACGCCGCTTCTTCGTTCCCAACGAGGACGCCGGAGTGGTCAGGGCCGCGTTGGGACTCTGTTCGCCCCCCCCGGTTGCTCCACTCTTCGTCGGCGGCTCGGGGATGGTCCTGCTCGACGCGGCCTCCGATCATCCCTCCGCGCGGGCGACCTACGTGGACGTCTCCCGCCACCAGGTCGAGTACTTCCGGTCGCTCGCAGCAGCCATCTCCGCAGCCAGGACGGCCCAGGAGGCCCGGACGTGGTTCGAGACGGAGGTATATCCCCAGATGTCGGAGTACTACCGAAGCCGGGGGAAGGACTATCCGCTGGAGCAGGTTCTCGCCGCGCTGCGGGACCTGTTCCGGATCCGATTCTTCTTCTCCGACGAGGCGCTGGCGCGTGCCCGCGTCGCGGCCCGTGAGGTTGCGGTGGTGACCGCAGACGTCGTCGCCTACCTCGCAGCCACCCCCCGCCGGCACGACTACCTCTACCTGAGCAACGTCCCCGACTACCTCGCGCCGGAGCGTTCCCGGGCGCTCTTCGGGGCCTGCCGGCGCCACCGCGCCCCGGTCTATCTACTCGTGACGTCCGCCACCCCCGACGCCGGCCTGCTCCGGCGGGTCTGGATGGAGGAGGGCTATCGCGAGGAGCCCCGGAGCGGTTCGCTCGACGCGGACAACCGCGGGCTCGGGGCGAAGGGGCTCGAGCGCAGCTGGAACAGGCCCGGGAAGCTGTGCCTCTTGACGATCGACGAGGCCGCGGCCTGTCGGGCCGACGAGGCCGCGGCACACGTCCACATGGGGCATGCCGGTCCATGACCCGCCCCTCGTCCGTCCTCGCACTGCTCGCCCTCCTTCTTCCGCTCGTGGGGTGCAAGGCGAGGCCGGTCGCAGCCGCGCCCATTCGCGTGGCCTACCTCCAGAACGACCTGCATCACCTGCCGCTGTGGGTGGCGATCGAGGAGGGCTTCTTCCGCGAGGAGGGGCTGGACGTCCAGGTTGCGGGGGTGTTCCGGAGCGGGGCGGAACTCGTGTCCGCGTTCCACGCCGGTGACCTCGACGTGGCCTACGTCGGCCAGGCCCCGGTCACCGTAGCGGTGGCCCGGGGAGCGGCAGACCTCAAGGTCCTCGCACTCGTGAACGCGGGGGGCTCGGCGATCGTGGTCCGGGCCGACTCCCCGATCCGTTCGGTGGGCGAGCTCCGCGGAAGGACCATCGCCATCCCCGGGATCGGCAGCGTCCAGGATCTGCTGGTGCGGAAGGCGCTCCGCGCTGCGGGGATCGACGAGGCCTCGGCGAAGGTGATCGTCCTCCGGGTCCCGGAGATGGAATCCGCGCTGCGCAGCGCGGAGATCGACGCCTTCATCGCCTGGGAGCCCCATCCGACGCGCGCGCGTTCGAGCGGAGCGGGGCGCACGCTCCTCCCGTCGCACCGGATCTGGCCGGGCCATCCCTGCTGCGTGCTCGTCGCCGCGAATCGGTTCCTCGAAGGTCGGCGCGACGCCGCAGATGGGGTGATCCGGGCCCACCGTCGAGCCGTCGCGTTCATCCGCAAGCACCCGGAGCGAGCGGGTGCGATCGCCGTCCGGTACACCGGATTCGACCCCGCGGTCGTGCGGGAGGCGATGGCGGAGGTCACCTACGAGGACCAGCTGTCCCGGGCCGACGAGGAGGAGGTCGTGCGCTCCCTGGCGAGCATCGGGTACATCGAGAAGGTGGACCCGGCACGGTTCGTCGATTCCCTCCTGATAACACCGCGCGGCGGGGCGCCGAACCGGTGAGGATCATGTACGCGCTGCCGCCCGTCGCACTCCTCTGCCTCTGGCAGGTTGCGGCGTTCGTCGCCCACGCGAGGGGGTACCCCACGACCTCGCCTTTCGACGTGTGGGAGGGTGTGCGTTCAGTCGCGACCGTCGGCATGCCGCCCGGACACCTGCTCCCTGCCCACGTGGCGTACAGCCTGGGGCGAGTCCTGCTCGGATTCGGAGCAGCCACCCTGGTGGGGGTCCCGGTGGGTCTCGCCTGCGCGTCGAGCCGGGCCATGCACCGGATCTTCCAGCCCTTCATCGACTTCCTGCGACCCATCCCGCCCCTCGCCTGGGTGCCGCTCGCGATCGGCTGGTTCGGGATCGGTCTCCGCGCCGCGGCCTTCATCATCTTCCTCGGGGCGGTGTTCCCCATCGCGGTGAGCACGTGCGCGGGCGTGGCCGAGGTTCCTACGTCCTATCTCGACGTGGCCCGGTCGATGAAGGCACGAAGCCACCAGCTCTGGTCGACGGTCCTCCTCCCTGCTGCCCTCCCGTCCATCCTGACCGGCCTGCGCGTGGCGCTCGGGGTCGCATGGATGACGCTGGTCGCCGCCGAGTTCACCGACGTTCGGGAGGGGTACGGACTCGGCTACATGCTGATGGCGGCCCGCGATTTGCATCGGACCGACGTGGTGCTCGCCGGAATGGCTCTCATCGGGATCGTGGGGTGGCTCCTCGACCTCTGCTTGCGCTGGCTCGGGTCGCTCTTGACCCGAGCATGACCTGACCGATGCCTACCCTCCTCGCCGCGTCCGGGATCGTGAAGAACTTCGGCGAGACGTGCGTGCTCGACGGAGTCGATCTCTCGGTGGAGCGGGGCGAGTTCGTGTCGCTCGTGGGACCGAGCGGATGCGGGAAATCGACCTTGCTCCGGATCCTGGCAGGGCTCGAGCCGGTCTCGCGGGGAGCCGTCACGTTCGGGGAGGAGGGATCGGGTGGGAAGCGACCAGGCACCGGTATCGTGTTCCAGGACCTCGCCCTGTTCCCGTGGCGTACCGCGCTGCACAACGTCGAGTACGGGCTCGAGCTTTCGGGCGTATCCCGCGGGGAGCGCCGCGCCGCCTCCCTCGACATCCTCCGGGCCTTCGGCCTCTCGAACTGCGTGGATCGGCTCCCCTCCGAGCTGTCGGGGGGCATGCAGCAGCGGGTGGCGCTGGCTCGGGCGCTCGTGACGCGCCCCGACATCCTGCTCCTCGACGAGCCGTTCAGCGCCGTGGACGAGCAGGTTCGCGAATCGTTGCAGGACTGCCTGCTCGAGATCCAGGCACGCCGGAAGGTCACCATTCTTTTCGTCACCCACGGTGTATCGGAGGCGGTTTTTCTCAGCGACCGTGTGGTAGTGATGTCACGAACGCCTTCACGGATCGTGGGAAACGTGAGTGTGAAACTCACACGCCCGCGACGCCATTCCAGTGATGCAGCCGCGGGGCTGGAGCGGGAAATCCGGTCGTTGCTGGAGTATCCGGGCCGAGCATGAACGTCGATACATTCAAGGACCTGCTCCTCGAGATGGCGCAGCAGCGGGCCGTCGAGGGTCTGCTCGACCACGTCACCCAGCGGATCGGCGACGAATCCGACACCGCCCTCTTCCGCATCTGGCTGCTGCGGGAAGGCGACCGATGCGGTGAGTGCAACAAGGAGGAGGCCTGCAGGTCGCGCCCCCGGTGCCTGCACCTCGCCACCAGCGCCGGGAAGTCGCTCGTGGACGGCACCTCGTGGAAGGGCATCGGCGGCTCGTTCCGGCGATTTCCCGTCGGTTCGCGAAAGGTCGGGAGGATCGCGGCATCCGGGGAGCCGATGGAGGTGGTGCCGATCGATCCGGATGCCGACTGGGTGGCCGACCCTGAATGGATCCGGAGGGAGAAGATCGTCAGCTTCGGGGGTCAGCCCCTGGTGTTCCGCGGCGAGGTGCTCGGCGTGCTGGCGCTCTTCTCGCGGTCCCGCTTCGTGGAGAGCACGCTCAAGTGGCTGCGGATGGTCGCGGACCATCTGGCTGCGGCGCTCGTGAACGCCCGGTCGTTCGAGGAGATCGAGTCGCTCCGCCGAAGGGTCGAGATCGAGAACGACTACCTCCGTCGCGAGGTGGACGAGCAGCGCGCATCCGATGGCCTGGTCTCGGAGGGCCCCGCGATGAAGGCGATCCTGCGGAAGATCGCGCAGGTTGCGCCCACCGATGCCAACATCCTCCTCACCGGCGAGTCGGGAACGGGCAAGGAGGTCGTCGCCCGGGAGATCCACGCCCGGAGCCGTCGGTCGGCGCAGGCCATGGTGAAGGTGAACTGCGCCGCGGTCCCGAGGGACCTGTTCGAGAGCGAGTTCTTCGGTCATGCCAAGGGGGCCTTCACCGGGGCGGACCGTGATCGCGTCGGGCTCTTCCAGGTCGCCGACCGCGGAACACTGTTCCTCGACGAGGTGGGAGAGATCCCCCTGGAACTGCAGGGGAAGCTCCTCCGGGTCTTGCAGGAGCGCGAGTTCCGGCGCGTCGGGGAGGGCCAGGAACGCAGCGTCGACGTGCGCGTCATCGCGGCATCGAACCGCGACCTCCCGGCCGAGGTGGAGGCCGGGCGCTTCCGCCAGGATCTCTACTACCGGTTGCAGGTGTTTCCCTTCGAGATCCCTCCGCTGCGGGAGCGTCCCGAGGACATCGGAGCGCTCGCCGCCCACTTCCTCCGGCTGTCCCAGAAGGGGCTGAAGCGGAGGGGACTGGCGCTCACCCCCGCGGACATCGAACTCCTCCAGGCCTACCACTGGCCCGGCAACTGTCGCGAACTGCAGAACGTGATCGAGCGCGCCGCCATCACGGCGCAGGGCGACGAGCTCAACCTGGAGGTTCCGGGCGGCGCTCCGCGCCAGAGGACGGGGACAGCCGTTCGGATCGCCGCAGCGTCCGCCAGCTCGCTGCGGATCCTCACCGAGGACGAGGTTCGGGAATTCGAGCGCGACAACACGCTCCGTGCCCTGGAGAGATCCAGCTGGAGAATCTACGGCACGGGGAGTGCGAGCGAAGCGCTGCATCTCCCGCCGACGACCCTGCTCTCGCGCATCAAGCGGATGGGGCTCAGCCGACGAGGCGCCGAACCATCGGGAAACTGAGTCACCGCGTCGCCACCACCGACAGCGCCGCCCCGAGCGCCCCCACGAGCTGCGGATCGGGCAGCACCCGGATAGGTCGCGCGAGCGCCTCGCGGAGCGCCGCCACCATGGCGCCGTTGAGCGCCACGCCGCCGCTCATGAGCACCTCGTCGCCGGCCTGCGTGCCCCGCGCGAGCGCGGCCACCCGCGAGGCCAGCGCCGTGTGGAGCCCCTTCACGATTCCGTCGAGCGGTTCGTCGGCGGCCACGAGCGAGATCACCTCGCTCTCGGCGAAGACGGTGCAGGTGCTCGAGACCGGGACGGCGCGCGGCGCGGCCGCCACCCGCTCGGCGAGCCCATCGAAAGGGACCTGAAGCCGTCCCAGGATCACCTCCAGGAATCGGCCCGTGCCGGCGGCGCACTTGTCGTTCATGTTGAAGTCGATCACCTCGCCCGCTGGGCCGATGCGGATGACCTTGGTGTCCTGGCCGCCCATGTCCACGAGCACCGCCGCCCGCCTGGCCCGGGCGAAGGCGCCGCGGGCGTGGCAGGTGATCTCGGTGAGGGCGCGCGCGCCCGGTACCCGCTTGCGCCCGTATCCGGTGGCGCCCAGCGGGGCGTCGGGTCCCGCCGCGGCGCGCAGCTCCCCGACCAGCCGCTCCACCTGCCGCTCGATGCGTGGGTCGGTGGGCTCGACCCGCCGGTCGAGGATGTTCCCCGCCGCGTCGATTGCCACCACCTTGCAGGTGGTCGAGCCGACGTCGATGCCGATGGCGGCTCCGCTCACCCGAAGCTCTCCATGAAGGCGGTGAGCCGGTTCGAGGAGAGCTCGCTCGCCCAGGCGCGCGGGTCGTTGTGGTCTGCCTCGAGCAGCAGGGTCTTCACCCCGTACTCGGAGGCGAGCCGGTCCTTCAGGTCCACCTGGCCGATCGAGTAGGGCTTGCACGAGCGGTCGCTGTGGAGGACCGCGCCGTCGGCCCCGAACTCCCCGGTCATCCGGGAGAGGAGCCGCAGCTTGTTGGGGAGGTCGCGGTTCAGCATGACCATCGAGTAGGTGCGGGCGGCCGAGACGATGGGATCGGCGGGATCGATGAGGCTGGATGCCTCGGCCCAGGCGTTCGTGTAGGTGGTGCAGACGAAGTTGAATCCGCCGTTTCCGAGCAGCGTCGTGATCTCGCGGGTGGCGTACCAGACCGGCAGGTTGTCCCAGAGGAGCCGGTGCTTCTCCTCGCCGCGCAGGCCGCCGATGCCCCGCTTCACCCGGTCCTGCAGCTCGTCCTTGAGCATCCGGTAGTAGGCGTTGCACTCCTCGGTGCCGCGCATCGCCACGATGGGGCCCAGGTGGAAGAAGCCGTCCACGCCGGTCCAGGGGGCCGGCCGGTTGCGGGCGGTCTCCAGGCACTCGCCCCAGAGCTGGCTGCCGTCGCGGCCGAGTCGCGCCGCCTCCGACAGGGCGGCCCGGTCGAGCTTCCGGCCGGCCACCTTCTCGGCCATCTCGATCCCCTCCTCGAGCTGGTCGGCCACGTATCGGATCTGGTGATCGGTGGGCTCGCCGTAGACGAAGGGGGTGTCCACGAGCAGGAGCGGAACCTGGAAGCGGCGCGCCAGGTCCCGGTACCAGTAGAGGACGGTCTGGCAGATGTTGGTGCAGCAGGCGAGGAGGTCGGGCCGGGGGAGCCGTCCGGCGGGGGAGCGGCCGGTGTCGAGGGAGCCCAGGTCGGAGCGGACGTAGCTGCAGAGGTCGCGCGAGTAGCCCTCGGCCTCGACCGCGTCGGAGAGCTCCGGCACGATCCGCTGCACACCGCACATGGCGGCGTGGTTCTCCGGGTAGACGGTGTGGAAGCCGAGCGGCCGGAGCAGTTCCACGGGGAAGCCGCTCGTGACCCAGGCCACCGGCACCGCACCGTCGGCGTAGCGCCCGGAGAGGTAGTGGACCGTCATCATGTCCTTCAGCTTCCGCAGCGACTCGAGCGGCGGGCTGAACGGTCCGGTCCGTGCCTTCGTGCCCTTGGCGCGGCGCTGCCAGTCGTCGAGCGCGGTGAGGAACGGCCCCACCGCCCGCGCCGCGAGCTCGTACTGGAGGCGTCGGAGGATCACGTGGTTCCCCCCTGGCCGAGCATCTCGGCGAAGGCCTCGATGCGGGTGACCGCCTGCCCGGAGAGTTGCCGCTCCAGCTCCCCCTCCAGGTAGAGGAGCGGGACCCCGCGCGCTGCGAAGGTGCGCCGGATGGCCGGGACGTCGAAGAGCTCCGGCTCGCAGAACTTCACCACGTGGATCACGACGCCCCGGGCGCCGCTCCGGTCGAGCAGCGACACGAGGTGGCGCATCCGCGCGTCCTGATCGGTCGCGCGGGTGGGGCAGGGGGGCACCGCGGCGAGCCGGTCGGCGAGCGCCTCCCACGGGTCTCCGATCGGGCCGTCGGGCTGCCGCGCGATCCGACGCCCCACCGCGGCGTAGTCGTCGGCGGCGACGAAGGCGCCGGCAGCGTTCAGGATCTCGAGCGTGGCGATGGGTTCCGGGACGTAGCCGGTGACGAGCACCGGCGCACCGGGGCGGCGCCGGGCCGGGTCGAGCCGGGAGCGGGCCGCCACGAGCTCGGCACGGTGCTCCTCGGGCCAGAGCCACTCCCCGCGGCGCAACAGCCCGTAGAGCTCTGCGTCGTCCATGTCGAGCCCGGCCCGGCCGTCGAGGAGCGCGGCGCGGTGGAGGTCGATCTCCCGATGGAGCTGGATGGCGGCCGCGAGACGGTCGGGGTCGAGTCGCCGGCCCGCCACCTCCTCGAGCCTCGACGCCAGCCCGCGCAGCTCGGCCGCGACGAATCGGCGGGAGCTCGGGCGCGGTTCACCCTTGGGGTGAAGGAAGGTGAGGGCGGGCTTCTTCCAGCCCCCGAAGTCGTGGGCCAGCGTGGCGAGCTGCTGGATGGAGTCGCAGGTATGGGGGAAGAGCGCGGCGTCCACGACGTCGGCGCCCCCCGACGCGAGGAAGGCGAGCGCGTTGCGCACCACGCTGCAGACGTAGGGCTGGATCCGTCCCGCGGCATCGCTCCGGGGAGCCCCCGGCGGCCCCCAGACCTCCACGGACAGGAGGTCGAGCGCCGTGAGGAGCTCCTTCGGGTAGTGGATCGGGAGCACCGCCACGGCGCGCCGCCCGTGCTCCTCCCGCTGCCGCCGGATGTAGTTCTCCCGCACCACGCGCCGGAGAGCCTAACCGATCGCGTCCTCGTGAAGGAGTGGCGGGTGGGGGAAAAGGGTCCGCGCGGCGGGCCTGGGACCGGCCCGTGGACGCCCTCCGCGACGGAACGGGCGGCGCGACGCGGGGCGAGGACGGGCACGCCGGCCGCAGGGGGAGTGGACCACTCCACGGAGGTCCACGTGTTCATCGGTCCCGCTCTCCCCTCACGCTCCCCGGCAATCGACGACGCCCCCGATCCCGGCGGTGCGGTGCCTCTCGCGTCGGTCTCCTTGCTGCGCCCGCCCGACCCGACCTCGCTCGCGGGGCTCCGTGCCTGCGTCACGGATGCCTGGCAGGCGGCGCTGTCGAAGCAGGACGGTCCTGCCGATCCCACCGTCTTCGCCCCGCTCCGGGAGAGGCTGGAGCGGGCGGCTGCCCGGCTTCCCGCCGACGTCCGGAAGGCGGTGGCCGAGCCGCTCCTCCGGAGGCTCGACGAGCTCGGTCCGCGCGGGTTCGCGGGCGTCCTGTTCCGGGACACGGAGCGGGAAGGGGAGGCGCGCCTCCTCCTCGACGTCGCCCAGTCGGTCCTCCAGCAAGGGGAAGGATACGAGGCCCGCGCCACGGCAGCCTTCCAGGAGGTGGTGGGCGACCTCTACGAAGGGTTCCTCTCGGCCGAGGAGCGGCGCGGAGCCCATCCACCCGACCACGGCGTCGCCACCCCGGTGGTGCGGTGGGGGAGCGCGGAGGCCGGCCCGTACACCTGGCCCGCGAACGTCACCGAGACGCTGGGCGTGCAGGCGGCGGTGGTGAGCCTGCCCGCGGCCAATGCGTCGGGAGGGCTCCTCGCCTGGCCGGCGCTCGCGCACGAGACGGCGGGGCACGACATCCTGGTCGCGGACGACGGGATGCGCGAGGAGCTCTCGGGCGCCGTGGAGAAGGAGATCCTGGCGGCCGGGCTCGACCCGGCCATCGCCCGCTACTGGTCGGAGCGGGTCGATGAGTCGGCGGCGGACGTCATGGGGGTCCTCAACATGGGGCCCGCATCGGCGGTGGGAATGCTCGGCTACTTCCGGGCGCTCAACGGCGCGTGGCGGGGAACGCCGGCGCTCCGGAACGTCGGTCGAGAGGAGGACCCGCACCCGGCCGACATCGCCCGGGTCTACCTCGCCGCGGAGACGGTCCGGCTCCTGTCGTTCCAGGGGGCGGGGCGCTGGGCCGACAGGCTGGTCGCGGAGGCCGATCGGGACCTGGGCACCATCCGGCTCGGAGACACGGTGGTCACGCCCCAGGTGGCGAAGGCGTCGGCCGCCGCCGTGGCCCGCGCCATCGCTCGAACGCATCTCGATTCACTGGAAGGAAAGTCGCTGGGAGAGATCCAGGACTGGAAGGACTCGGACGAGGCCGTCGTGGCGACGCTCCGACGGCAGATGAGTGCGGGCACCGACGACGGCCCCGGGACGACCCCGTCGGTGGGGAGGTACGCGCGCGGCGCCTACGCGGCTCACGCGGTCGCGGCGGCCGTCTACGAGGCCGCGTCGGGAGCCTCGACTCCGGAGCGGGTGATGAAACGGATGGTGCGGGTACTGGACGCGATGCACGCCGCTCCGGGTTAGGCCGGAACGCGCGCGGCGACGGCCACCGCCACCGCGGGGGCGCAGCGTGATCCCTCGGCCTCGAGCCGAGCGAACCAGCGGTTGGCGCGCCCCTTCACCTCGTGCCAGCGCTTGTCCTCGCGCGACGCCTCGGGGATGGAGGCCGCAGGCACGCGCACCGGCGCGACGACCCGGCGGGCGAGGGCGCCGCGCTGGAAGACCTCGTCGTAGGCCGAGCAGAGCGTCCGCTTGCAGAACGGGCACTGGTAGTAACGGGTGGGCGAGCCGTCGGCGCACCAGGTCGTCATCAGGACGCCACACTGCGTACACTCGACGTGCGATTCCATTTGCCATCTGGTGATATCGGTTCATGATCCTCTCGTCAAGAAAACGACCATGCCCGCCGCCGTGAGCATCGACGGAGTTCTCGTCCCGGCCGGGCAAGCCCGGGTCCCGGTCCTCGACCGCGGCTTCCTGTACGGCGACAGCGTCTACGAGGTGGTCCGGACCTACGGGCTCGAGCCCTTCGAGGTGGGTGCCCACCTGGCCCGGCTGGCGGCCTCGGCTTCGCGCATCGGGCTCGAACTGCCCTGGGACGCCCGACGGCTCGAGGCGGAGATCCGGCGGGTCGTCCAGGCCTCCCGGGGGGAAGACCCCCCCGAGCCGGACGCGGCCCCCTGGAACCGGGGCGAACGGACCATCCGGGTCGTCGTCACCCGCGGCAGCGGAGAGATGGGGCTCGACCCGGCGCTCGCCACCGCGCCGCTGGTGGTGGTCCTGGTGCTCCCGCTGCGGGGGCCGGCGGCGTCCGCCTACCGGGAGGGGGTCGCAGCCTGGCCGGTGGGAGCCCGGCGGGGAGGGGACCCCGCGGCCAAGACGGGGGAGCACCTCTTCCACGTCCTCTCGGTGCGCGAGGCGGCCCGCCACCAGGCCCACGAGGCGCTCCTCGTGGACGGGCAGGGTTGCGTGACGGAGGGGGCGAGTTCCAACGTCTTCGCCGTGGAGGGGGGGGTGCTCGTGACCCCGCCGCTCCAGGTCGGCATCCTCGCCGGGGTCACCCGGGCGCTCGTCATCGACATCGCCCGCGCCGCACAGGTTCCCGTCCGGGAGGAGCCCCTGCCGCTCCCGGCGCTCCTCCGGGCCGACGAGGCCTTCCTCACCTCCACCGCCCGGGAACTGCTCCCGCTGACCCGCGTGGGGGAGGGCACCGTCGGGTCGGGCGCGCCCGGTCCCGTGACGCGCCGGCTCCACCAGGCCTTCCGGGAGTTCGCCAGTGGGGCAACTTCGTGAGCCACCTCCCGCTCCTGGTCGCCATCCTCCTGGCCCAGCCAATAGACCCGCTGGAGATGCTCTGGAGCCACCGGATCGGCCTCTCCGGCGGCGAGCCGTCCATCGCCATCCGCATCGCCGAGCAGCGGGACGAGATCGCCCTCACCACCCGCGGCGCCACCTCGCTCGAACCGCGCGGCGCCCAGGGGTCCGGCCTGCCCGCCGGCGTCCGGCTCCGCGCCCTGGTGCGGGGGGGCGTCCCTGCCCGCGCTGCCTGGAGCCCGCTCCTCGCCCAGTTCGAGGCCTCGGACCGGACGGGGGTCCGCGAGGCCCGGGAGCGCTGGTCGGACCGCGGCGTTCCCACGAGGACCCGCTCCGTCGGCGGGGTCTACGCCATCTCGGGCCGGGTGATCGACAACCGCCGGACCCTGGTCGTCGCCCAGGGTCCCTTCACCGAGGCGAGCGCCCTCGCCTTCGCCGCGGAGGCCTGGCGCCGGTGGGGGGAGCGGCTCGAATCGCTCCCGGAGGTGGAGTCGCAGCCGGACGGAACGGTGGAGGTCCTCGGGGAGAGGGGGGAGGTCCTCGCCCGGGGTGACCGGCTGGTGGTGATCGACGCGGGTGCCGCCGGCCTCTCGGTGGACGGCAAGGACCAGCGCGGCCGGGTGCACCTCACGGTGGATGCCAGCGGGAAGCTCGCCGCGGTGCTCGTGATCCCGCTCGAGGAGCTCCTCCGAGGGCTCGTGCCGAGCGAGATGCCGGCCGGCGCCCCCCAGGAGGCGCTCCGGGCCCAGGCGGTCACCGCCCGGTCCAACGTCCTCGCCCAGATCGGAACCCGACACCTGGGTGACCCGTGGTCCATCTGCAGCGACGTCCACTGCCAGGCCTACCGGGGGGAGTCGGCCCACGTCGCCTCCACCGACGCAGCCGTGCGGGCCACCCGGGGCGAGGCCCTCCTGGCGCGCGAGGGGGGGCGCCTCGTGGACGGGGTCTACTCCGCGATGTGCGGCGGGCACGGGGAGGACAACGAGCGGGTCTGGGGCGGGACTCCGAGCCCCAGCCTGCGGGGGCGTCCCGACCTCGTCGCCGCCACGTCCGACTGGTCCGGGGGGCTCGCCACGGAGGCGCGCCTGGCCGCCTTCCTGGCGGAGAGCCCGCAGGCCTGGTGCGCCCGGGCTCCGGGAGCGCGTGCCGACCGATATCGATGGGAGCGGAGAATCCCCCAGCCGGAGGTCGACCGGCTCGTCGCCGGGCTGGGGGTGGGGTCGGTGGATGCCCTCACCGTCCTCCGGCGCGGCACCTCGGGCCGGGCCCTCTCCCTGCGGGTGGACGGCGAGCGCGGGAGCGTCACGGTCCACGGCGAGCTGCGCATCCGGAGGCTCTTCGGAGACCTCCCGTCGGCGATGTTCCTCGTCGCCGGGAGTCCGGACGGCTGGATCTTCCGGGGCGGGGGCTGGGGGCACGGGGTGGGGATGTGCCAGTGGGGGGCCATCGGGAGGGCGGCGGCCGGCCAGGATCACCGGCGGATCCTGGGCGCGTACTTCTCGGAGGCCGATGTGGCGCGCGTCTACGAGTAGGGCTACCTTCATCCTTCCGACAGCCACACTCGATCCCACCCTCCGGAGGCTCACGTGCGCGGACTGATGATGGACTACGAGTTGACGCTGCTCCCCATCTTCGAGCGCGTCGGGAAGTACTTCCCCGAGGTCGAGATCGTCTCCCGCTGGCCCGACAAGTCGATCCAGCGGTCGAACTACGGCGAGTTCCACAAGCGGGTGCAGAAGCTCGCCAACGCGCTCGTCCGCCTGGGTCTCAAGCCGGGCGATCGCGTGGCCACGCTGGGCTGGAACCACGGCCGCCACCTGGAGGCCTACTTCGCCGTGCCGCTCGCAGGCGGCGTCCTCCACACGCTCAACCCGCGCCTCTCCCCCCAGGACCTCACCTACATCATGAACCACGCGGAGGATCGCTTCCTCCTCGTGGACGACGTCCTGCTCCCGATCTACGAGCGCTTCCACAAGGAGGTGAACCTCCGGGCGGTGGTGGTCTGGACCCACGGCCACGTGGCCCCCGACTTCGCCATCGACTACGAGCAGATGATCGGGCCGGAGATGAACTCCTTCGCCTTCCCGAACCTCGAGGAGGGGCAGGCGGCCGGCCTCTGCTACACCTCGGGCACCACCGGGCGGCCCAAGGGCGTCCTCTACTCCCACCGGGCCCTGGTCCTGCATTCCATGGTCTCGGCGCTCCCCGACGCGCTGGGGCTCTCCTGCGTGGACGCGATGCTGCCGGTCGTCCCCATGTTCCACGTCAACGCCTGGGGCCTGCCCTTCACGTCGGCCATGGTGGGGGCGAAGCAGGTCTTCCCCGGGCCCCACCTCGACGCGAAGAGCGTGCTCGACCTCTTCCAGCGGGAGAAGGTCACCTTCACGGCGGGTGTTCCCACCGTGTGGCTCGGCATCCTCGACGAGCTGGACCGCAACCCCGGCGTCTGGGACACCTCCTCCATCAAGGCGATGATCGTCGGCGGCGCCGCCGCGCCCCGGTCGATGATCGAGGGGTTCGAGAAGCGGCACGGCCTCCGGGTGATCCACGCCTGGGGCATGACCGAGACCACGCCGCTCGGCACGGTGTCCCGCCTGAAGCCCCACCTCGAGAAGGCCTCCGACGAGGAGAAGATGCGCATGCGGGCGGCCCAGGGGCTGCCGGTGCCCTTCTTCGACACCCGGGTGGTGGGGGAGAACGGTCCGGTCGCCAGCGACGGGAAGTCGATGGGCGAACTTCAAGTGCGCGGTCCCTGGGTCGCGAAGAGCTACCTCGCCAACCCGGCCGAGGCCGACAAGTTCACCATGGACGGCTGGTTCCGCACCGGCGACGTGGTCACGGTCGATCCGGAGGGCTACGTCCGCATCACCGACCGTTCCAAGGACCTCATCAAGTCGGGCGGCGAGTGGATCAGCTCGGTCGATCTGGAGAACGCGCTCATGGGCCATCCGGCGGTGAAGGAGGCCGCCGTGGTGGCGGTGGCCCACCCGCGCTGGGGCGAGCGGCCGGTGGCGGCGGTGGTGCTGAAGGAGGGCGCCAAGGCCACCCCCCACGAGCTGGCCCAGTACCTCGTGCCCCTCTTCGCGCGCTACTGGTTGCCCGACGCCTACGTCTACATGGACGCCATCCCGCGCAACGCCACGGGCAAGTTCCTCAAGTCGGCGCTCCGGGACCAGCTGAAGGACCACCGCTGGGAGGAGTCCCCGGTCCCGGGCGCTCGCTAGGCTCTTCCCGCCCGAGCAGGAGGCTGGGGCGCCGCTCCCGGCGCCGCAGTTGCCACGCCACCGCGGCGGCGGTGAGGAGCGCGAGAGCTCCCACGAGCGCCATCCCGAGCGCGAGCCGCTCGCCCAGGACCCGCCCGGCCCCGGGCGCATCGGCCGCGGCGCGCCAGGACTCCCGCGCGCGCCACGCCATGAAGGCCCCTCCGACCACGAGGAGCCCCACCCGCAAAAGAAGACGCCCGCGCGAGAGCCGCACGGGCGTCCTCTATCGCAGGCTGGCGCGCCGGTCTACCCGCTGCCGCCGCCCGCAGCTCCCTCGCGGTACGTCACCGTGCCGGCGAGATAGTCCTTGTTCATGCGGGCGATGAAGTCGAGCTTCAGACCCTTGGGGCAGGCCTCGGCGCAGGCGCCGATGACCGTGCAGCCGCCGAAGCCCTCGGTGTTGTGCCGCTCCACCATGCTGAGGGCGCGGGTCTTCCGCTCCGGCTCGCCCTGCGGGAGGAGCCCCAGGTGCGAGATCTTGCCGCCGGTGAAGAGGGAGGCCGACGCGTTGGGGCAGGCCGCCACGCAGGCGCCGCAGCCGATGCAGGCCGCCGCGTCCATGGAGAGGTCCGCCTCCTTCTTGCCGACCAGGATGCTGTTCGCATCCCGGGGGCCGCCGGCGTTGATGGAGTTGTACCCGCCGGCCATGATGATGCGGTCGAGGGCGCTCCGGTCGATGGCCAGGTCCCGGATGATGGGGAAGGCCTTGGCCCGGAACGGCTCGAGCCGGAGCACGTCCCCGTCGTGGAAGAACCGCATGTGCAGCTGGCACACGGTGGTGAGCGGCTGCGGTCCGTGCGGGTAGCCGTTGACGACGAAGCCGCACATGCCGCAGATGCCCTCGCGGCAGTCGCTGTCGAAGGAGACCGGCTCCTCGCCCTTCTCGATGAGCTTCTGGTTGAGGACGTCGAGCATCTCCAGGAACGACATGTGCTCGCTCACCTCGTCGTGCTCGTACCGGACGAAGCGCCCGGCGTCGTCGGCGCCCTTCTGGCGCCAGATCTCGAGGGTCAGTCTCACTTGTAGCTCCGGGTCTGGAGGTGGATGTTCTCGAAGACCAGCGGTTCCTTGTTGAGCGTCCAGGGCTTGCTCGCCCCGTTCCACTCCCAGGCCGCGGCGTACGCGTAGTCGGCGTCGTTGCGCAGTGCCTCTCCGTCCTCGGTCTGGAATTCCGAGCGGAAGTGGCCGCCGCAGGACTCGTTGCGCTGCAGGGCGTCGGTGGCGAGGAGCTCGCCCAGTTCGAGGAAGTCGGCCACGCGGCCGGCCTTCTCGAGCTCCTGGTTGAACTCGCCCTCGATGCCCGGCACCTTCACGTCCTGCCAGAACTCGTCGCGCAGGGCGGGGATCTCGCGGAGCGCCTTCTCCAGGCTCTCCTGGGTCCGGGCCATCCCGACGTTCTCCCACATGATGTTGCCGAGCTTCTTGTGGAAGTAGTCGACGGTGTGCTTGCCCTGGATGGAGAGGAACTTCTTCTCCTGGGCATTCACCTGGGCCTCGGCCGCCTTGAACTCGGTGTGGTCGGTGCCGACCTTGGCGATGCCGCCGCGGGCCAGGTAGTCACCAATGGTGTAGGGGATGACGAAGTAGCCGTCGGCGAGCCCCTGCATGAGCGCGGATGCGCCCAGCCGGTTGGCGCCGTGGTCGGAGAAGTTGGCCTCGCCGAGCACGAACAGGCCGGGCAGGTTGGACATGAGGTCGTAGTCCACCCACAGGCCGCCCATGGTGTAGTGCACCGCCGGGTAGATCCGCATGGGAACCTGGTACGGGTTCTCACCGGTGATGCGCTGGTACATGTCGAAGAGGTTGCCGTACCGCTCCCCGATGGCGCTCGCCCCGAGCCGCTTGATGGAGTCGGAAAAGTCCAGGTACACGCCCAGTCCGCCGGGTCCCACGCCCAGGCCGGCGTCGCAGGCCTGCTTGGCGGCGCGCGACGAGATGTCGCGAGGGGCCAGGTTTCCGTAGGTGGGGTACTTGCGCTCCAGGTAGTAGTCGCGCTCCCCCTCGGGGATCTGGTCGGGTGCCCGTCCGTCGCCGGCCTTCTTCGGCACCCAGATGCGCCCGTCGTTGCGGAGCGACTCGGACATCAGGGTGAGCTTGGACTGGTACTCGCCGGCCCTGGGGATGCACGTGGGGTGGATCTGCGTGTAGCAGGGGTTGGCGAAGAACGCGCCCTTGCGGTGGGCCCGCCAGGAGGCGGTGACGTTCGAGCCCTTGGCGTTCGTGGACAGGTAGTAGAGGTTGCCGTACCCGCCGGTGGCCAGCACCACCGCGTCGCCGAGGAAGGACTCGACCTTCCCGGTGACCAGGTCGCGGGTCACGATGCCGCGGGCGCGGCCGTCGATCACCACGAGGTCGAGCATCTCGGTGCGGGGGAACATCTTGACCTTGCCGAGCTCCACCTGGCGCATGAGCGACTGGTAGGCGCCGATGAGGAGCTGCTGGCCGGTCTGCCCGCGGGCGTAGAAGGTGCGGGAGACCAGCGCGCCGCCGAAGGAGCGGTTGGCGAGCGTGCCGCCGTACTCGCGGGCGAAGGGGACGCCCTGTGCGGTGGCCTGGTCGATGATGTTGTTGGACACCTCGGCGAGCCGGTAGACGTTGGCCTCGCGGGCGCGGAAGTCGCCGCCCTTGATGGTGTCGTAGAAGAGCCGCCAGACGGAGTCGCCGTCGTTCTGGTAGCTCTTCGCGGCGTTGATGCCGCCCTGCGCGGCGATGGAGTGGGCGCGGCGGGGCGTGTCCTGGAAGCAGAAGTTCAGGACGTTGTAGCCCAGCTCGCCGAAGGACGACGCCGCGGAGGCGCCGGCGAGGCCGGTACCCACCACGATGATCGTGTACTTCCGCTTGTTGGCGGGGTTGACGAGCTTCATGTCCGCCTTCCGCTTGGTCCACTTCTCTGCGAGCGGTCCAGCGGGAATCCGGGAGTCGAGGGTCGGCATTCCAGTGGCTCCTGTCAGCGGATGAGGCCGGCGACGACTCCGCCGGGGATCGAGAGGTAGGCCAACGCCAGGAACGCGCCGATGAGGAGGGCGGCCTTGGTGATGGTGGGCGTCCAGAGCGGCTGCCGGAACCCGAGCGACTGCCACAGCGAGTAGAGGCCGTGGGAGAGGTGCAGGCCGAGGCCGATGACCGAGGCGCCGTAGAAGATCACCTTGCCGACGCTGCGGAAGGTGGCGACCAGGTTCACGTAGGCGTCGCCCTCCACGAACCCGGAGTGTACGAACGCCGCGCCGATGGTCAGGTCGAGCAGGTGGAAGATGACGAAGGCCAGCATGAGCAGGCCCGACCAGATCATCGTCTTCGACGAGACCGTGGCCGGGTTCGCGAGCGGGACCCGGTACGGCTGGGGCCGCGCGGCGCGGGCCTTGAGATAGAGCTGGATGCCAGCCGTGGCGTGGAGGACCAGCGCCGTCAGCATGACGATGCGGGTCATCCAGAGGAGGCCCTTGGTGGTCTGCAGGAAATGGGCGTAGGCGTTGAACTTCTCCGCCCCCTGGAAGCTCTGCATGTTTCCGAGGACGTGTCCGAGGACGAACACGAAGAGGAGGATGCCGGTGACGGCGGAGACGAACTTCTTGCCGACCTGGCTGTCCCAGAATACGGAAAGGCGGGAGGCCTTGGCCGGGGCTGCGGTACTCGTGGTTGCGACGCTCATCATCACCCCTCGTGGGCTGAAGGTGACATCGTCCAGGTCCCGATCCGCCGGTCGGCGGAGGTTGCGGGGGTCGGTCCTGGTCAAGTGGGGCGGCGATTCTACGCATCGACCTCATGCGAAGGAAGCAGAATAGTGAATGACGCGTTGCTTCACGACGAAAGAGCTCCCCGGAGCCGCCCCGGAAAGCTAGATTCCCCCGCGTGAAGAATGTCTGCGTATTCTGCGGCTCGTCGATGGGGCGCCGTCCCACCTACGCCCGTGCCGCCCGGCGGCTCGGCGCGGTGCTCGCCGAGGAGGGCGTGGGGCTGGTCTACGGTGGGGGGAGCATCGGGCTCATGGGGGTGGTCGCCGACGCGGCGCTCGCCGGGGGCTCCCGGGTGGTCGGCGTGCTCCCGAAGGCGCTCGCCCGGAAGGAGATTGCCCACCACGGCCTCTCCCGGCTCGAGGTGGTCCCCACCATGCACGCCCGCAAGGCGCGGATGGCGGCCCTCTCCGACGCCTTCGTGGCCATGCCCGGCGGCATCGGGACCCTCGAGGAACTCTTCGAGGTGATGACCTGGGGCTACCTCGGCATCCACCGGAAGCCCATCGGGCTCCTCGACGTGGAGGGCTACTTCCGCCCGCTCATCCGGCTCCTCGACCACGCGGTGGAGGAGGGCTTCCTCCGGCCGGCCCACCGGAAGCTCGTGGTGGTCGATCGCAGCCCGGCCCGGCTCCTCGCGCGGCTCGGGCGCCATCGCGTTCCGCACGCCACGCGATGGGTCGACGAGAAGGAGACGTGACAGCGCCCGCCGCTCCGGCCGTCAGCGGTCGAGCTTCAGGCCGCGCAGCCGCAGCGCGTTCGCGATCACGGTCACCGAGCTGAAGCTCATCGCCGCGCTCGCGATCATCGGGGAGAGCAGGAGCCCGGTGAACGGGTACAGGACCCCGGCCGCGAGCGGCACACCGAGCACGTTGTAGGCGAAGGCCCAGAAGAGGTTCTGGCGGATGTTCCGCATCGTGGCGCGGGACAGGCGGCGGGCGCGGAGGAGTCCCGACATCTCCCCCTTCACGAGCGTGATGCCGGCCGTCTCCATCGCCACGTCGGTCCCCGTGCCCATGGCGATGCCCACGCTGGCCGCCGCCAGCGCCGGCGCGTCGTTCACCCCGTCGCCGGCCATGGCGACGAGCCGGCCGGTCGCGAGGTACCGGGCCACCACCGCCCCCTTCTCGGCGGGGAGCACCTCGGCCTCGACCCGACGGATGCCGACCTCTCGCGCCACCGCCTCGGCGGTGGTCCGGGCGTCGCCGGTGACCATCACCACCTCGACCCCCTCGGCTGCGAGCGCCGCCACGGCCTTCGCCGCGCCGGGTTTCACCGGGTCGCGCACCTCGAGCAACCCGGCCGTCCGGCCGTCCACGGCCACGAGGACCACGGTCCCGCCGTCGCGCCGCAGTTCCTCGGCCCGCGCCGCCAGCCTTCCCGGATCGACGCCCAGCTCCCGGAGCAGGGCGGCCGTGCCCACGGCGACCGGGCGCCCCTCCACCTCGCCCTCCACGCCGAGCCCCGGACGGTAGCCGAAGCGAACCGCCGCGGGCGCGGTGAGCCCCCGCTCCCGCGCGCCGGCGAGGATGGCCGCCGCGAGCGGGTGCTCGCTGCCCCGCTCGAGACCGGCCGCGAGCCGCACGAGTTCCTCCCCGCCGATGCCGTCCGCCTC
This sequence comes from uncultured Anaeromyxobacter sp., assembly GCA_903855945.1. GTDB lineage: Bacteria > Myxococcota > Myxococcia > Myxococcales > Anaeromyxobacteraceae > CAIOAK01. Next base: position 8,133 of record CAIOAK010000198.1, on the reverse strand, counting down.
GACGCGGGCCAGCACGGGCTTTCCGGCCGTGAGCGTCCCGGTCTTGTCGAGCAGCAGCACCTCGATCTTGCCGAAGGTCTCGAGCGCCTCGGCATTGCGCACCAGGATGCCGGCGCTCGCGCCGCGGGCCGTCCCGACCATGATGGCCATGGGGGTCGCGAGCCCCAGCGCGCAGGGGCAGGCGATGATGAGCACCGCCACCGCGTTCACGAGCGCGTAGGCGAGCCGCGGCTCGGGTCCCCAGATCGCCCAGGCCGCGAAGGCCGCCACGGCCGATGCCACCACGGCAGGTACGAACCAGCCGGCCACGGCGTCGGCGAGCCGCTGCACCGGGGCGCGGCTGCGCTGCGCCTCGCTCACCATCCGGACGATCTGCGCGAGCAGCGAGTCCTTGCCGACCCGCTCCGCCCGGAGGACGAAGGCGCCGTTGCCGTTCACGGTGCCGCCCGTGACCTTCTCGCCCGGCCCCTTCTCCACCGGGATCGGTTCGCCGGTCACCATCGACTCGTCGACCGAGGAGCGCCCTTCCTCCACCGAGCCGTCCACCGGGACCTTCTCGCCGGGACGGACCCGGAGCCGCATCCCGGGCGTCACCTCCTCGAGCGGGATCTCCTCGTCGGTCCCGTCTTCTTTCACCCGGAGTGCAGTCCTCGGGGAGAGCCCGAGCAGCGCCCGGATGGCGCCGGAGACCCGGCTGCGGGCGCGCAGCTCCAGGATCTGTCCGAGCAGCACGAGCTCCACGATCACCGCCGCCGACTCGAAGTAGATGGGCACCGCTCCGCCGTGCCCGCGGAAGGCCGGGGGGAACCAGGCGGACGGCAGAACCGTGGCGGCGGCGCTGAAGAGCCAGGCCGCCCCGGTCCCGAGTCCGATCAGGGTGAACATGTTGAAGCGGCGCGTGCGGAGCGAGAGCCAGGCCCGCTCGAAGAAGGGCCAGCCGCCCCAGAGGACCACCGGGGTCGAGGCGACGAGCTGCAGCCAGGCCAGCGGCCGCCCGCCGAAGAGCCGGGTCACCGGGTGGCCGGGCAGCATGTCGGCCATGGAGAGGTTGAAGACGAAGAGCGCCGGCACGAAGGAGAGCCAGAAGCGCCGGGTCATGTTCTCGAGCTCGGGGTTCCGCTCCTCCAGGAGCGGCATCCCCCCGACCACGAGCGGCTCGAGGGCCATGCCGCACACCGGGCACGGGACCGGCTCCTTCTCCTTCACCTCCGGGCACATGGGGCAGACCCAGAGCACCTCGGCGCCGGCGGGGGGCGGGGGAGGGGGCTCCATTCCCTTGGGCCCCCCGGAGAGGAAGCCCTCCGGATCGGCCCGGAACCGTTCCCGGCACTTCGGGTTGCAGAAGTGGAACTCCCGCCCCGCGTGGGAGAAGGAACCTCCCCGCGGAGCGAGCGGGTTCACGTCCATGCCGCAGACCGGGTCGCGTGCCGGAGGGGGAGTCGTCATCGGTGCCCTTCCATACCTCGACCGGGGAGAAGCGGCATCCGGGTCGATTCGACCCCCGTGCTATAAGGGCGCGGCTTGCAGGAAGAGGTACTCATCGTCGCCGCCGAGGCGAGTGCCGATCTTCACGCTGCTCGGGCCCTCGAGGAGCTCCAGCGGATGCGCCCCGGCGTGCGCGCCTTCGGGGTGGGCGGACCCAGGCTGCGGGCCGCGGGACTCGAGGCCCTCTACCCGGCCGAGGACCTGAACGTGATGGGTCTCTCCGAGGTGCTCCCCAAGGTCCCGAAAATCCTCAAGATCCTGATCGGGATGCGGGCGGCAGCCGAGGAGCGCCGCCCCCGGGTGGCACTCCTCGTCGACAGTCCGGACTTCAACCTCCGGCTCGCCAAGTATCTGAAGAAACTGGGCGTGAAGGTCATCTACTACGTGAGCCCGATGATCTGGGCCTGGCGGCGCGGCCGCGCGCGCAAGATCGCGCGGGTGGTGGACCGGATGCTCTGCATCCTCCCCTTCGAGGAGCAGTTCTACGCGGGCACCGGGGTCTCGGCGCGCTTCGTCGGCCACCCCTTCGCCGAGCGGGCGCTGCCGTCGTCCGCCGCCTCCTACCGGGAGGCGCTGGGGCTCCCGGCGGCGCGGACCACCGTCGCGCTCGTACCCGGGAGCCGGCCCGCCGAGATCCACCGGCTGCTCCGGCCCATGCTCGACGCGGCCGAGCAGATCCGCTCCCTCCACCCCGACGTCCAGTTCGTCGTTCCCGTCGCCCCCACGCTCGCCGAGTCGGTGCTCCGCACCGAGCTGGCCCTCCACCCGGGGCTCGACGTCCGGCTCGTGCGAGGGCGCGCGGACGACGTGGTCGGTGCGAGCGACGCGGCGCTCGTGAAGAGCGGGACGGTGGTGCTCGAGGCCGCGCTCATGAGCCGCCCGATGGTGGTGGTCTACCGGGTCGCCTGGCTCACCTACTGGGTGGGGCGGATGCTCGTACGCGGAGTGAAGCACTTCGCCATCGTGAACCTCCTCGCCGGGCGCACCGTGGTGCCCGAACTCCTCCAGGCGGAGGCCACGCCGGAGCGCATGGCCGCCGAGATCGAGCGACTCCTCACCGACGCCGGCGCCCGCCGGGCCCAGCTCGACGCCCTCGACGAGGTGCGCCGATCGCTGGGCGAGCCGGGCGCGGCCCGTCGCGTCGCCGAGGAGATCGCAGGAGCCCTCCCATGACCCAGAGCCCGATCGCCGCACCGCGGCGGAGCGCACTCGTCTGCCTGCCCACCTACGACGAGAAGGAGAACGTCGGCCCCATCACCGAGGCCATCCTGGCGGCCACGCCGGAGGTGGACATCCTCGTGATCGACGACAACTCGCCGGACGGCACCGGCGAGCTGGCCGACGCCATCGCCGCCCGGGAGCCCCGGGTGAAGGTGCTGCACCGGAAGGGGAAGGAGGGGCTCGGGAAGGCCTACCTGGCGGGCTTCGCCTGGGCGCTCTCCCACGGGTACGAGCGGATCCTGGAGATGGACGCCGACTTCTCCCACGACCCGAAATACCTGCCGGCCATGCTCCAGGCATCCCAGGAGGCCGACCTCGTGCTCGGCTCCCGGAACATCCCCGGTGGCGGCACCGTGAACTGGGGGGTCCTGCGAAAGATCATCTCCCGGGGGGGAAGCCTCTACGCCCGGACCATCCTCGGGATCCCCGTGCGGGACGTCACGGGTGGCTTCAAGTGCTTCCGGCGGCAGGTGCTCGAGGCCATCGACCTGCCCACGGTGGAGTGCTCGGGCTACGCCTTCCAGATCGAGCTCACCTATCGCACGCTGCGCAAGGGCTTCCGGGTGAAGGAGATCCCCATCGTCTTCGTGGACCGCCGGGTGGGGCAGTCGAAGATGTCGAAGCGGATCGTCCTGGAAGCGCTTCGCAAAGTGTGGTCCATTCGGGCCTCCGGTTTCCGCTGAACGAGGGCAGGTTCCCGAAGACCGATGCTCCGCGAGGTCCTGACGCACAGCCTGGTCGCCCTCTCCGCCATCTTCGTGGTGGTGGATCCCTTCGCTGCCGTCCCCTTCTTCCTCGCCATGACCTCCGATCAGTCGGAGGCGGAGCGTCGCCGCACGGCGCGCCGCGCGGCCGTCGGCACCTGGCTCATCCTGACCGCCTTCGGCCTCCTGGGCGCGCTCCTCTTCCGCCTGCTCGGGATCTCCATCCCCGCCTTCAAGATGGCCGGGGGGGTCCTGCTGCTCCTCATCGCCATCGACATGATCCGCACGGCCCCCTCGCCGGCCCGCATCACGCCCCCCGAGGTGGAGGCGGGGCAGGCCAAGGACGACGTGGCGATCGTGCCGCTCGCCATGCCGCTGCTCGCCGGCCCGGGCTCGATCGCCACCGTGATCGTGCTCATGGGGCGCGCGAGGCAGCCGCAGTGGTGGAACGGGGTCTCGGTGCTGGTGGCGGTGGCGCTCGTGGCCGTCGTCACCTTCCTCACCCTCGCGGCGGCCGCGCGGGTGGAGCGGGTCCTTTCGCGGACCGGCATGAACATCCTCGAACGCGTGGCCGGCATGCTGCTCGCCGCCATCGCCCTGCAGTTCCTGATCGATGGAGCCGGGGAGGCATTCCCCGGCCTTCTCCACTGAGGCACGAATGAACCCCACCGACAGCTTTCGACGCGCCCGGGACTTCATGGTCCAGAACCGCGAGGACTGGAAGGCGGCCTACGAGGGCTTCCGCTGGCCGGCGCTCGACCGTTTCAACTGGGCGCTCGACTGGTTCGACGTCCTGGCGGACGGGAACCCCCGCACCGCGCTCCACATCGTCGAGGAGTACGGGGCCGAGGTCCGCCTGAGCTACCACGAGTTAGCGGAGCGCTCGAACCGGGTGGCGGTCTACCTGCGCCGCCACGGCGTGGAGCGGGGGGAGCGCATCCTCATGATGCTCCCCAACTCCCCCCATCTCTGGGAGATCATGCTGGCGGCGATGAAGCTCGGGGCGGTGGTGATCCCCGCCACGACGCTTCTCACCCCGGAGGACATCCAGGACCGCATGCTGCGGGGTGAGGTGAAGCACGTCATCACCGACCCCGATGGAACCGAGAAGATGCGCGGCCTCCCGGGGAACTTCACCCGCATCGTGGTGGGAGACCAGGTGCCGGGCTGGAGCGCCTTCCACGACGCCTACGACGAGTCGTCCCACTTCATCCCGCACGGCGAGACCCATATCAACGATCCGGTCCTGCTCTACTTCACGAGCGGCACCACGGCGAAGCCCAAGCTCGTGCTGCACACGCAGCGGAGCTACCCGGTGGGCCACCTCTCCACGATGTACTGGATCGGCGTCCGGGAGGGGGACGTCCACATGAACATCAGCTCGGCGGGATGGGCCAAGCACGCCTGGTCGAGCTTCTTCGCCCCCTTCAACGCCGGCGCCACGGTCTTCGTCCACAACTACTCCCGCTTCATCCCGGCGCGGACGCTCGAGGTCCTGGAGACGCACGAGGTCACCACGATGTGCGCCCCGCCCACGGTGTGGCGCATGCTCATCCTGGAGGACCTGACGCGCCACAAGGTGCGGCTGCGCGAGGCGCTGTCGGCCGGCGAGCCGCTCAACCCGGAGGTCATCGAGAAGGTCCGGAGCGCCTGGGGCATCACCATCCGGGACGGATACGGGCAGACCGAGACCACGGCGCAGGTGGGCAACTCCCCCGGCCAGCTCATCAAGCCCGGCTCGATGGGGCGCCCCATGCCCGGTTACAAGATCGCGCTCCTCGACGGGGAGGGGAACTCGTCGGACGAGGGGGAGATCTCGCTCGATCTGGCCGCGCGACCGGCCGGCCTCATGGCGGGCTACCAGGACGACCTGACCCTGAACGACTTCGTGATGCGCGACGGCCACTACCACACCGGCGACGTGGCCATGCGCGACGCGGACGGGTACATCACCTACGTCGGCCGCGCCGACGACGTGTTCAAGAGCTCCGACTACCGGATCAGCCCGTTCGAGCTGGAGAGCGCCCTCATCGAGCACGGGGCGGTGGCCGAGGCGGCGGTGGTCCCCAGCTTCGACGCCGTCAAGGGGGACGTCCCCAAGGCGTTCCTCATCCTGAAGCCCGGCCACGCGCCCAACCGGGAGCTGGCCGCCGACGTATTCCGCTTCATCCGGCGCCGCCTCGCCCCCTACAAACGGGTGCGGCGCATCGAGTTCTCCGACCTGCCGAAGACCATCTCCGGGAAGATCCGGCGCGTGCAGCTACGCACCCTGGAGAAGGAGCGGCGGGCCAGGGACGAGCGCGGCCCGCTCGAGTTCTGGCAGGACGAGTTTCCCGAGCTGAAGGGCTGAAACCCGCGGCGAGGGCCCGGCCGATCCGTGCTATGGATCGACACCTCGCCGTCCCCTCCAACCCCGCCATCGCGCGGGCGCACCCGGAGACGAAATGGCCCCCCGCATCGCACGGACTTTCTCCATCCTCGGCGCCGACGGCGCCGGGAAGACGGCCCTCGTCGAGGCTTTCCTTCGCGCGTCCGAAGCCAAGCGCGCCAGCCCCGAGGGCTCGACCTCGCGCCTCGACGCCGACCCCGAGGAGAAGAAGCGAAACTTCACCCTCACCATCCACCCGGAGACGTTCGAGGAGGGTGGCAGGATATTCCACGCACTCGACACCCCGGGCTTCGCGGCCTTCATCAACGAGGCCGAGTGGGCCCTTCAAGTATCCGACGGGGCCGTGCTCGTGGTCTCGGCGGTGGACGGGGCCCACAACCGGGCCGAGCGGCTCTTCGACGTCCTCGCCGACTCGGGGCGCCCCGCCCTCGCGGTGGTGGGCCGGCTCGATCACGACCAGGCCGACTTCCGGCGCACGCTGGCGGACCTGGAGAATTCACTTAAAGTGAAGTCGGTTCCGCTGCAGATCCCCATCGGCGCCGGCGCGGCCGGCGGCCTGAAGGGGCTCGTCGATCTGCTCTCGATGAAGGCCCATCTCTACGACCGGACCTTCGGCAAGTACGCCGAGGCCGACGTCCCGGACGACATGAAGGCCGAGGTCGCCGCCGCCCGGACCGTCCTCGTCGAGGCTGCCGCCGAGTCGGACGACGAGCTGCTCGGGAAGTACCTGGAGGGCACGGCGCTCACCGCCGAGGAGATCGAGCGCGGTCTCGCCTCCGGGGCGGCGCAGCAGAAGTTCCTCCCGGTGGCGATCGTCGCCGCCAAGCCCGGCATCGGCGTTCGCGAACTGCTCGACCTCGTCGTCCGGCTGCTGCCGGCCCCCGAGGCGCGTCTGGTGAAGGGGGTCGACCTGCACGGCGCGCCCATCGAGCGGCGCCCGGAGGCCGGCGCGCCCTTCTGCGCCCAGGTGTTCCGGACCACCATCGATCACTTCGCGGGACGGGTGGACTACCTGCGCGTCCTCTCCGGGACGCTCAAGGCCGAAACCACGGTGATGAACCCTCGCACCCGGTCCGAGGAGCGCGTCTCCCGACTCTTCCGCACCGACGGCGCGCAGCAGGTCGAGATCCCGAGCGCCGGTCCCGGCGACGTGGTGGTGCTCCTCAAGCTGAAGGACGCGCGCACCGGCGACACCATCTGCGACAAGGATGCGCCCATCGCCTTGCCCGACTTCCGCCAGCCCAACCGGCCGGTGGCCTATGCCATCCAGGCCAAGGGGGGCGCGGACGACAAGGCGGCCGCTGCCATCCACAAGCTCATCGAGGAGGACCCCTCCCTCGAGCTGGAGCGAAACCCGGACACGGGCGAGTTCCTGCTGAAGGCGGTCGGTCAGGCCCACATCGAGGTCACCGTCGAGCGGCTCAAGCGGAAGCACTCCGTGGAGATCCAGCTCGCGGTTCCGACGCCGGCCTACCTCGAGACCATCACCGCCAGCTCCAAGGCGCAGGGCAAGTTCAAGCGTCAGACGGGCGGCCACGGGCAGTACGGCGATTGCCACGTCGAGCTCTACCCGATGCCGCGCGGCTCCGGTTTCGAGTTCGAGGACGCCATCGTGGGCGGCGCGATCCCGCGCCAGTTCATCCCGTCGGTGGAGAAGGGGATCCGCGGCGCGATCGGGTCGGGCCCGCTCGCCGGCTACCCCGTCGTGGACTTCAAGGCGAAGCTCGTCTTCGGCAGCTACCACGACGTGGACAGCTCCGACATGGCCTTCCAGATCGCCGGTTCGATGGGCTTCAAGAAAGCGATGGAAGGGGCGCGCCCCATCCTGCTCGAGCCGGTGATGAAGCTCGACGTCCGGGTTCCGGAGGAGTACGTGGGCGCCGTCATGGGCGACCTGAACAGCCGCCGGGCCAAGGTCCAGGGGATGGAGCCAGCGGCCCGGGGCGTGGTCATCCGGGCCCTCTGCCCGCACGCCGAGGCCATGACCTACGACGCCGACCTGCGCTCCCTCACCCAGGGGGTCGGCTACTTCACCATGGAGCCCTCCCACTACGACCCGGTCCCGCCGTACAGCGCGCAGAAGATCATCGAGAAGCGGCGCGCGGAGGGGAAGGTGAAGGGGGTCGAGGAGTAGGCCGGCGGGCCGGGGTGGGACCCGCGGCGCTGGGGGGCGCCGGCTGCGCGGGGTGGGTGCACTTCGAGTGTATGGCGCCGCCGGACAGCGCCCTTCGGGCGTGCTCGGTGCGGCGCCCGCGCAGATGCGCCCCGCGCCGGGGCCACCCCGTCCCGCCTGGCGGATGGGATGGCGGTTCCGTAGGTCGCGGGGGGTTCTCG
>CAIOAK010000197.1 GCA_903855945.1 uncultured Anaeromyxobacter sp. | reverse complement strand
GGCGCCCCCCAGCGCCGCGGGCTCCACCCCGGCCCGCCGGCCTCACGGAAGGGCCCCCCACCCCGGCCCGCCGGCCTCACGGTAGGGCCCCCCGCACCGCCTCCCCGCTCGCCCCCATCACCCGCACCGTCTTCCGGCGCCCCGTCTCGCCCCGCTCGATGGAGATGTCGCCCCGGCGGACCCGGAGCTTCCCGGCGAGGAACGCGACCAGCGCCTCGTTCGCCTCCCCGTCCACCGGCGGCGCCGCGAGCTGCACCTTCAGCCTTCCGTCGTGCTCGCCCACCACGCGGGTACGGGACGCGCGGGGCTGCACCAGGACCTCCAGGACGACGCCGCCCGGCACCTCGCGCAGCCAGGGCATCAACGGATCCCGACGATGGCGATCCTGGCCTTGTCGGCGCGGCGCACCATGTCGTCGAGATCCATGACGAGCGTGCCGCCGGCCTCGACCACCAGCACCTGGCAGCCGGACTGGGCCATCGACTCGATCGTGTCCGGCCCGACGGCGGGCAGGTCGAAGCGCCGGTCCTGCTGGGGCTTCACGACCTTGACCACCACCGCCCCCTCCTTGGCCAGCTCCCCGCCGCGCCGGATGCAGGCATCGGTACCCTCGATGGCCTCGACCGCGACCGCCGTGCGGTCCTTCACCACCACGGTCTGGCCCAGGTCGAGCAGCCCGATGGCGCGGGCGAGCTCGATGCCGACCCGCACGTCGTCCCACTGCTCCTGGCTGGGTTGCCGCTTCCCCAGGACGCCCTCGGGCGCGAGGCGGTCCTGCAGGAACCGCGTCGGGTCGGTGATGGGGATGTTCCGTTCCTCGGCGGCGCGGGCGATGGCTCGCAGCACGTTGTCGTCGCTCTTCACCGCCAGCCGCGCCACGATCTGCAGGCCCAGGCCGTCGAGCATGGCGTCGCGGAAGAATCGGGTGCGGGAGATGCCCCCGAGCATCACCGCCTCGGTGCACCCCCCCTCCCTCAGCGCCTCGAGCACCTTGCCGAACTGGCCGAGCTTCACCCAGGTGCAACCATCGACCACCTTCTCGAGCGCCGGGTCGGTCTGGTTCACGTGGGCCACGGCGATCACCCGGTGCCCGGCCTTCCGGGCGCTCTCGGCGAAGAGGAGCGGGAACCGTCCGCTGCCGGCGATGAGGCCGATGATGGCCATGTCTACCGGAGGATCCCGCGCTCGGAGGCCTCGATGAACTTCACGAAATGTGCGATCTCGGGGTGCGTCCCCAGCTCCGCCTTCAACTGGACGAGGGCCTCCTGGAGCGCGAGCTTGGAACGGAACACGATCCGGTGTGCCTCCTTCACCCGGCCGACCTGCTCCTCGGTGAAGCCGGCCCGCTGCAGCCCGACCTGGTTGATCCCGACGATCTCGCCGCGTCGCCCGGACACCATGAGGTACGGGGCCACATCCATGTTCACGCCGGTCATCCCGCCGATGTAGGCCAGCGTCCCGATTCGGCTGAACTGCTGGATCGCGGAGGCCCCGCCGAAGATGACCCCGTCCTCGGCCTCCACGTGCCCGGCCAGCGCGCAGAACGTCGCCACGATGACCCGGTTGCCGAGGTGGCAGTCATGGGCCACGTGGGCGGACGCCATCACCAGGCACTGGTTGCCGAGCCGGGTCACGCCCCCTCCCCCCACCGTGCCGGTGTGGACCGAGGCGAACTCGCGGACGACGTTGCCGTCGCCCAGCTCGAGGAGCGTGTCCTCCCCCTTGTACTTGAGGTCCTGGGGGGGCGCGCCCACCACGGCGTGGCCGAAGATGCTGTTGTCGGCCCCCAGGGTGGTGCAGCCCTCCACGTGGGCGTGGGCGCCGACCACGTTCCGCGGCCCCATCCGGACCCGAGGGCCGATCACGGCGTAGGGCCCGATCTCGCAGGAAGGGTCGATCTCCGCGCCGGGGGCCACGACCGCCGTCTGGTGGATGGCCACGCTCAGCCCTCCTTCTTCCGATCGACGAGCATGGCCATGAAGTCGGCCTCGGCGGCGACGCCGCCGTCCACCATGGCCACCCCCTTCGTCTTCCAGATGGGCCCCTTCTGCTTCACCACCTCGACGTGGAGCTCCAGGCGGTCGCCCGGGACCACCGGCTTCCGGAAGCGCGCGTTGTCGATGGCCATGAGGTAGGTCACCTTCTCGGAGGTGTCCTCCGTCATCGAGCTCTTGACGAGGAGCCCGGCGGCCTGGGCCAACGCCTCCAGGATGAGTACCCCTGGCATCACCGGGTGGCCCGGGAAGTGCCCGTTGAAGAACGGCTCGTTGATGGTCACGCACTTCACCGCCACCAGCTTCTTCATCGACTCCATCGACAGCACCCGGTCCACCAGCAGGAACGGGTAACGATGAGGGAGGGTGGCCTGGATGGCGGTGACGTCCATCAGGGGTGCGGGCTTGTCGCTCATGTCTCCTCCTGAAGCTTCCTGAGTGCCTTCTCGAGCTCGCGCACGCGCTTCAACAGCCCGGGGAGGTGCCCGAGCGCCCCCTGCTCCTTCAGCCAGTCCCGGTGCGGACGGGCGGGGTAGCCGCTGTAGGCCTCACCGGCCGGGACGTCGTTCATCACGCCCGACTGTGCGCCGAGCCGCGCGCCATCGCCGATGTCGATGTGCCCGACGAGCCCCACCTGGCCGGCCAGGATGACCCCCATCCCGATCTTGGTGGAGCCGGAGATGCCGACCTGGGCGGCGGCGATGGACAGCGGGCCGAAGTCGACGTTGTGGGCGATCATGACGAGGTCGTCGATCTTGGCGCCCTTGCGCACGACGGTCCGTCCCAGGGTGGCCCGGTCCACGCAGGAGTTGGCCCCCAGCTCCACGTCGTCCTCCAGGACCGCGATGCCCGACTGCGGAACCTTGTAGTGGCGCGGGCCGTTCCCGTCCCCCTCCATGTCGAAGGCGAATCCGAACCCGTCGCCGCCCACCACGCTGCCGGGCTGGAGGATGCAGCGGTTTCCCACGATGCAGCGCTCCCGCACCACCGCGTTGGGATAGAGGATGCAGTCGTCCCCGATGCGGGCCCCGTCCCCGACGTAGACGCCCGGGAAGAGGATGGTGCGGGCGCCGATGACGGCGCCCCGGCCGACGTAGGCCAGGTCCTGCACCTCGGCGCTCGGATCGACCACGGACCCCTCGCCGAGAACGGCGCGGGGCGAGACCTCGGGCACCGGCTCGCGCGGCGGGTGAAAGAGGGTCGAGACCTTGGCGAAGGCCAGGTAGGCGTTCCCGGCGCGCAGGAGCGTGCGCCCCGGCGCGGCCGCCTCCGACTCCCCGACGATCACCGCTCCGGCACGGCTGGCGGCGAAGTCGGCGGCGTACTTCCGGTTCGCGAAGAAGGAGACGTCCGACGGTCCGGCCTCGTCGAGCGGCATGACCCGCTCGATCCGGATGGACCCGTCCCCCTCGACGCGTCCGCCAACCCGCTCCGCCAGCTCGGCGACGGTGAAGTGCACGGGATCCCCGGGCGCTACTTGGCGGCGGGCGTGGCTGCGGGGGTCGCCTTCTTGGCCGCGGGCTTGGCGGCGCCCTTGCCGTACTTCACGTTGTAGCGACGCACCAGCTCCTGCGTCATGTTGGCCTGCGGCGGGGCGACCATGAGGCCGGCGTTCTGCTGCTCGAACACGTAGCCGTAACCCTCGGCGGTGGCGATGTCCTTGATGACCACCTCCATCTTGTCGAAGATCACCTTCATCATCTCGCGCTCGCGGTCCTGCAGATCCTTCTGCATCTGCACGTAGACCTGCTGCATCTCGTTCACCTTGCGCTCGAACTCCATGGCCTTCTCGCGCTTGGCGTCCTCGGACATCACGACCATCTGCTTGTCGAGGTCGTCCTTCATCCGCTTCAGCTCGTTCTGCTTGTCGTCGAGCATCTTCTGCTTCGAGTCGAACTCCTTCTTCAGGGTCTCGCGGGCGGCCTTGCCCTCGTCCACCTCGGTGACGGCCTGCTGGAGGTTCACGTAGCCGATCTTGAGCTCGGCGGCGGGGGCGGCGCGGGGGACGGCGAGGGCCAGGACGGCGAGGGCCAGGGCGGTGACGTTGCGCATGTTCTCTCCTCTCGATTCGGTCAGAAGAAGCTGCCGATGGTGAACTGGAAGTCGACGGGTGCGTCCAGGATGGCGCCGGTGATCGGATCGGTCCGGCGGTTGAGCGGGAACCCCCACTCGAAGCGAAGGGGCCCGATGGGGCTGAACCAGCGGAACCCGAATCCGATGGACTTGTAAAGTCCCCAGGGAACGTTCGGATCGATGTAGACGCCGGGCGCGAGGGCGTTGCCCATGTCGAAGAACACGACCGCCCGGATCCCCATCTTCTCCACGATCGGGTACTCCAGCTCGAAGTTCAGCACGATCTGCTTGTTCCCACCCACCTGCAGGGCTCGCAGGGACGCGTCGGGATTGGTGGAGGCCCCCACGGCGGCGACCGGCGAGAGCGTGTAGAGCCGGTAGCCGCGGACGGTGTTCACGCCGCCCACGTAGTAGAGCTCGGAGACCGGGACCGGGTTGTTCTCGTTCCACCCGCGGATCACCCCGGCGAGGAGGCGGAACCGGCCGGTCAGCCCCTGCCAGATCTCCTGGTAGAAGCGGAACTCGATGGTCTCCCGGTAGAAGAGGTTGACCTGGTCGCCGAAGATGGCGGCCGGCGCCAGCATCGGCGGCGCGAGGTCGAGCGAGGCCGACAGGTAGAAGCCCCGGGTGGGGAAGAGCCGGTTGTCCCGGCGGTCCCAGGCCACCGACGTCCGCGCCACGCTCGACCAGCCCGAGCGGAACCGGTTGTAGAGCAGCAGGTCCTGGACCGACGACGTCACCCGCACCTTCTCCAGCGTGTAGGTGAAGAAGAGGCGCAGATCCTCGAGCTTGGAGAGGGAGGGCCAGAACCAGGAGAGCCCGGCCAGCTCGTAGCCCCAGGTCAGCGATCCGCCGATTGCACCACGAGTGAAGTTCAGGTAGAGGTTCTCGTTCGCGTAGACGTCGAAGGCGAAGGTCCACTTGGAGTCGAGGAAGTACGGCTCCATGAACTGGATCTGCCCCAGCTGCCGGAGCGACGACCACTGGACCTGGAGGGAGAGCGTCTGCCCCCAGCCGAAGAAGTTGTTCTGGCTGATCTGGGCGGTGAGGATGAAGTTCTCGTAGGAGGAGAACCCGGCCCCGATCTGGAAGGTTCCGGTGGCCTTCTCCTTCACCTCCACGATCGCCACGATGCGGTCCTCGGCGCTCCCCTTCTTCGTGGTGATCTCGACGGTCTCGAAGTAGCCGAGCGCGGTGATGCGCTGCTTGGAGATCTTGATGGCGGCGGCGCTGTAGAGATCGCCCTCGTAGATGCGCAGCTCGCGGCGCACCACCTTGTCGCGGGTCTTCTGGTTGCCGGTGATCTCGATGCGCTCGAAGAAGACCTTCTGGCCCGGCTGCACGTCGAAGGTGAGCCCCATGGTGCGCTTCTTGGGGTCGAGGGCCGTCACCGGGTTGACGTTGACGTAGGCGTACCCCATGTCCTTGAAGAAGTCGGCCACCGCGAAGATGTCGTGGCCCACCTTGGAGCGGACGAAGAGCTGCCCCTCGCTGGACTGCAGGAGCTGGGGCAGGAAGGGGCGCATCCCGAGCAGCTCGCCGGAGAAGTCGAGCTTCCCGATGGTGTACTGCTCACCCTCCTCGATGGGGATGCTGATGAAGAGCCCGGTCCGGTCGGGGCTGAGCGCGACGGTGGGCTTGCCCACCTTGACGCCCACGTATCCCCGCTCCAGATACACGGCCTGGACGGCCTGCAGGTCGCGCTGGAAGGCTTCTTCCTTGTAGGTGCCGGCCGACGACAGGAAGCCCAGGAAGCTCCCCTCCTGGGTCTGCATGAAGGGGACGATCTCCTCCTTGGAGATGTTGTCGTTGCCGACGAAGTGGATGCGGCGGACCTCGACCTTGGCCCGCTCGTTCACCTCGAACACCACGATCACCTGGTTGTCGGGCCGGTCCTCGATGCGGAAGTTGACCTCGGCGAGGTAGAAGCCCTTCTCGTTGTACTTCTCCTGGATCTTCTTCACCGTCTTGCGGACGGTGGTCAGGTCGAGGATGGCGAACCGCTTCACCTCGATGGTGTCCTTCAGGTCGTCGGCGGAGAGCTCGTCGTTGCCCTCGATCTTGTAGTCCTGCACCGAGGGCTTCTCGACCACCTTCACCACCAGGGTGGGCCGGTCCGGCGACCCCTTCTCCTCGATCGAGACGTCGGCGAAGTAGCCGAGCTTCATGACGGCCCGGACGTCGGCCTGGATGGACTTGGCGTCCACCGAGGCGCCCACCTTGGTCTTCATCGCCGCCTTGATGGCGTCTACCTCGACCCGCCGGCTGCCCTCGACCTCGATGGCCCCGACCACCGGGCCGCCGGAATCGGCGGCAGGTTCGGGGGCCGCCAGAGCGGGCTCCGGCACCGCCATCGGCGCCGGGGGGATGGCCCCGGGCGGGACGAGCGCCGGCGACGCCCCCTGGGCGAGCGCCGCGACCGGCCCCGAGAGCAGGTACACGAATGCTACGATGGGGAGGAAGCTCCTCACGAAGCCGCGGAATCTAGTGCAAGCCCGGGAAAACCTCAAAGCCAAACGGCTGTCCTTCCGCACCCCTAGGCCAGCCGACCGCTGAGGAGCCGAACCCTGCGGCCGAGGGACTCGGCGAGCCGCTCGTTGTGGGTCACCACCACCCCGGTCACCCCCGTCTCCCGGTTCAGGAGCTGGAGCAGGTCGTGGATCCCCTCTGCGGTGGCCGGATCGAGGTTTCCGGTGGGTTCGTCGGCCAGCAGGAGGCGGGGCCGGAGCACGAGCGCCCGAGCCAGGGCGACCCGCTGCTGCTCCCCCCCCGACAGCTCCCCGGGGCGGTGATCGAGCCGCCCCCCGAGACCGACCCGCTCCAGGCTCTCGGCGGCCCTGCGCCGGACCTCGGCGCGCGGGAGGCGCCGGACCAGGCCGGGCATCATGGCGTTCTCCAGCGCCGTGAACTCGGGGAGCAGGTGGTGGCTCTGGAAGACGAAGCCGACCGACTCGTTGCGAAACCGGGCCCGATCCCCCTCGTCGAGGGTGGCGAGGTCGCGCCCCTCGAAGACCACGCGGCCGGAGGTGGGGACGTCCAGCGCGCCCACCAGGTGGAGGAAGGTGCTCTTGCCGGCTCCGGACGGCCCGGTGAGGGCGACCATCTCTCCCGCCTCGATGGTCAGGGTCACGCCCTGGAGCACCTCGAGCCGGCGCCCGCCGGTGAGGTAGGACTTGCCGAGCCCCTCGATGGAGAGAAGGGGGGCCATCACTCGCTCCGGAGCCCCTCGACCGGCTCGAGCCGGGCGGCCCGCGTGGCGGGGTAGATGGTGGCGAGGTAGGAGAGCGCGATGGCGGCCAGCGCCACCAGCGCGAAGTCGCCGCCGTCCACGAGAACCGGCAGGTGGCTGATGTAGTAGACCTCCGGGTCGAGCGGGATCCCCACGCGGGCGACGAGCGCGGTCGTGCCCAGGCCCAGCAGGAGCCCGAACCCCGTGCCCACGGCGCCGATGGCCAGACCCTCGGCCACGAAGATCTTCATGATGCTCGTGGTGGTGGCCCCCATGGAGCGCAGCACCGCGATCTCACGGGTCTTCTCCAGGACCAGCATGACGAGGGTGGCGACGACGATGAAGCTCGCCACGAGCATGATGAAGCCCAGGATCACCGCCATGGCGATGCGCTCCATCATGAGCGCGGAGAAGAGGTTCCGGTTCATCTCCCCCCAGTCCTTGGTCCGGAAGGGGTACCCCTCGAGCGTCGTGAGCACGCGACGCATCACCGGCCGGGCGGCGTTCACGTCCTTCATCTTCAGCTCGAGGCCGGTCACCGAATCGCCGGTTCCGAAGAACTTCTGGGCCTCGGCGAGCTGCAGGTAGGCGAACTTGGCGTCGTACTCGTAGAAGCCGCTGTAGAGGAGGCCCGCCACGCGGAACGGGCGGCTCTTGGGCTGCGGGCCGGCCGGGCCGATGTCGCCGAACGGGGAGACCACGTTCACCACGTCCCCCACGCCGACGCGCAGCCCGCGCGCGAGCTCCCGGCCGAGGAGGATGCCGGGCAGCTTCTCCACGGACGCGGCGTCGTCGCCCCCGGCGCCGGGTCCGGCCTTCCCGGTGCCCTCGAGGGCCTCCTGGAGGGTGGCGCGCGCCCGCGGCGGCGGGATCTCCCCGGGCCGGTCGAGCCACTCGAGCTTTCCCTCGTCCAGGCTGCGCGGGATCTCCGTCACCTGGCCGAGCGTGGCGGTGTCCACCCCCTTCAGGACCGAGCCGGTCAGGTTCTGCCCGGCTGAGAGCATCACCTCGGCGTAGAGAAAGGGCGTGGACGCGGCCACGCCGGGCACCGAGAGGACCCGGTCCTGGACACCCCGCCAGTCGGTGAAGTCGTTCTGGCCGTACTTCAGGACCACGCCGTGGGCGTGCGCCCCGAGGATCTTGGACTTGAGATCTTGCTCGAAGCCGCTCATCACCGAGAGCACCACGGTGAGCGCCCACACCCCGGTCGCGACGCCGCCGATGGAGATGAGGGTCATGAGCATCGTGGCGGGCAGCCGGGGGCGCTCGTACGGCTCCCCGGACAGCGCCGCCCGCCGCGCCTTCCGGTCCTGCCAGGCCGACCAGGCGATCCCGGCGAGCAGCCCCGGGACGACGCCGGTGACCACGATGAGGAAGAGCGCGAAGAGCGTGCGGGCGTGGAGCCGGAGGTGGCTCTTCGCGACGTACATCTCCCAGCCCAGGGCCGGGTCGAACCGGCCCGAGCCGGTGAGGAGGAAGGCGAGGGTCGAACCCAGGAAGGCGAGGGCGCCGGCCGAGAGGCTCGCGAGGACGAGCCCCAGGACGAGCACCACCCTCCCCTGCGACTGCCAGGCGTGCAGAACGATGGGCAGCCCGCGCAGGTGGGGGAGCAGGACCACGACCGGCCCGAGCGCCAGCGCCGCGAGGAGCAAGGTGGCGGCCACGATCTCGTAGAAGGCGATGCGACGCCCCGCCACCGCCGCGGCGGCACCCCCCAGGGCGGCCCAGGCCGCGCCGGCCACGAGCGCCAGCCCCGAGG
Organism: uncultured Anaeromyxobacter sp.; assembly: GCA_903855945.1. Taxonomy (GTDB): domain Bacteria; phylum Myxococcota; class Myxococcia; order Myxococcales; family Anaeromyxobacteraceae; genus CAIOAK01. Next base: position 17,849 of record CAIOAK010000197.1, on the reverse strand, counting down.
CCGTCCCGGCGGGAAGGCCGAGCCGGTCGGAGAGGAACACGTGCCCCAGCGCCGCGCCGACCGCTCCGCCCAGCACCGCGGCGGCGGCCAGCCCGAAGGAACGCCAGGAGAAGACCGGCGCCAAGGTCACTCCCGTGGCTTCAAGAGCGGGAACAGGATGACGTCGCGGATGGACGGCGCGTCGGTGAGGAGCATGGCCACGCGGTCGATGCCGATCCCCTCGCCGGCGGTGGGGGGCATCCCGTGCTCGAGCGCCCGCACGAAGTCCTCGTCGAAGGGCATGGCCTCCTCGTCGCCGGCGGCGCGGGCCGCGAGCTGGGCCTCGAACCGGGCCCTCTGGTCGACGGGGTCGTTCAGCTCGGAGAAGGCGTTCGCCAGCTCCATCCCGGCCACGAAGAGCTCGAAGCGATCCACGAGGCGCGGATCGGCGTCGCGCCGGCGCGAGAGCGGGCTCGTCTCGATGGGGAAATCGACCACGAAGGTGGGGCGGTCGGCGGGCAGCTCGTGCTCGCAGAACACCTCGAAGGCGAGGGCGATGGCCTCGCCCGGCGAGGCCCGGGAGGCCTTCTCCAGCTTCCAGGCGTCCTCGCTGTTCCCCTCGCGGGTGGCCGCCCGGGAGAGCGCCTCCGAGAGTCCCCGCCCGGCCAGCGCGTCCTCCGGCGAGAGCCCCAGCGCCCGGGCCCCCATCTCCAGCATGGAGTGGCGCGGGAACGGGGGCGTGAAGTCGATGACGCGCCCCTGGAACGTCACCTGGGCCGAGCCGGTCACCTTCACCGCCAGCTCGTGGAAGAGCTGCTCGGTGAGGAGCATGAGATCTTCGTGGGTGGCGTAGGCCTGGTAGAACTCGATGCTCGTGAACTCCGGGTTGTGGCGCCGGTCGATCCCCTCGTTGCGCCAGATCCGGCCGATCTCGTAGACCCGCTCCAGGCCGCCCACCACGAGCCGCTTCAGATGCAGCTCGGTGGCGATGCGCAGCTTGAGATCCAGGGAGAGGGCGTTGTGGTGGGTCTCGAACGGGCGGGCCGTGGCGCCGCCCGCCTCCTCCGGCTTGTGGAGGGTGGGCGTCTCCACCTCCAGGTAGCCCCGGTCGTCCAGGAAGCGCCGGATGGTGGTGACGATGCGGGCGCGCTTCTCGAAGGTCTCCCGCACGCCCGGCGTGGACACGAGGTCGAGGTAGCGCTGCCGGTAGCGCTGTTCCACGTCGGCGAGTCCGTGCCACTTCTCGGGCAGCGGCCGGATGGCCTTGGTGAGGATGGTGAAGGTGGCGGCCTCGACCGTGAGCTCCCCGGTCTTGGTGCGGGTGGCCGGACCGCGGGCCGCGATCACGTCGCCCACGTCGAGCCGCTTGAAGATCTCGAAGGCCTTCTCGCCGACCTTGTCCTTCTTCACCCAGACCTGGATCTCCCCCGACCGGTCACGGACCTTGAGGAAGGCCGCCTTCCCGAAGCTGCGCATGGCGAGCACGCGCCCGGCCACCGACCAGTCGCCGGGGTCGAGGGCGATCGTCTCGGGGGGCGCGTCGCCGTAGCGGCCGTGCAGGTCGCGGGCCAGGTGCTCCGGCGCGTGGCCGTTCCCGTAGGGATTCACGCCGAGCTGGCGCAGTTCCTCGGCCTTCCGCAGCCGCTGCGCCACGATCTCCCGTTCGGTTGCTCCCAGCTCCTCGGACATCGGATCCTCTTCCCCTGGTTCGAGCCCGTCAGATGGCGGGGCTGTAGATCCGGTAATCGATCTCCGGGAACAGGTTGTCCCGGGACTCGACCTGGTCGAGCCAGGTCTCGTCCACGTCACCTGCCCGGATCTGGTCGTGGAGCCGGGAGAAGCGCAGCACGTGCTCCCGGGTGCGGCGGATGGCGTACTCCACCATGGTCCCGGTCTTCATGATGAAGGCCCAGTCGGAGGACTGCGCGAGGAGCACCTCGCGGGCCGCCTGGTTGAGCGCGCGGCGGGTGAGCGCGTCGGGCTCCGGGAAGTCCCGGGCGAGCGCGATCATCCGCTCCGCGATCTTGTGCAGGTGGCGGTAGATCCAGTCGTTCGAGCCGTCGAGCCACATCCCGGCGTAGCCGCCTGCGCCCCAGGAGCAGAGCGGCGGCGTGCCCACCTGCTGCTCGGAGTTCTCCCGGAGGTAGTCGCCCGGGGTGGCCATCCGGAAGACCTTCTGGTCGAAGGCCACCTTGCGGACGAGGAAGTCGATGAACTGGGGACCCTCGTACCACCAGTGACCGTAGAACTCGGCGTCGTAGGGGGCGACCACGATGGGGCGCGCGCCCCCCATGTTCCCGTGGAGGTGCTCGATCTGCCGCTCCCGGTTGTACATGAAGTTCCCGGCGTGGGTGGCTGCGCGCTCGCGCGCGCGCCAGGGATCGTAGGGCTCCTTGTGCTCGCCCTTGCCGGTGATCCGGAAGTACTTGATGCCCACGTTCTTCCGGTTTCCGTCGGGCTGGATCCAGGGCTTGATGTACTCCCAGTCCATGTCCCAGCCGATGTCCCGGTAGAACTCCCGGTACTCGGGATCGCCCGGGTAGCCGCGCTTGGCGTCCCACACCTGCTGCGAGGACTCGGCGTCGCGCGCGAAGGCGGCCGGTCCACTCGGAGTGAATATGGGCGCGTAGACCCCGTGGCGCGGCCGGGGGGTGGCGTCGGACACGCCATGACTGTCGGTGAAGAAGTAGCGGATGCCCTGCTCGGCGAGCAGCTCGTCCACGCCCGGGTAGTAGCCGCACTCGGGAAGCCAGATGCCGGCGGGGCTGCGCCCGAAGTGTCGCCGGTGGCTCGCCGCCGCCACCGCGATCTGCGCGCGCGCGGCCTCCGGATAGTCCCGCATGAGCGGCAGGAACCCGTGCGTCGCCCCGCAGGTGAGGAGCTCGAGCCCGCCGGCGTCCTCCAGCCGGCGGAAGGCCCCCACGAGATCGCGGTCGTAGCGGTCCTCGAAGAGCCCGTGCAGTTCCTTGAACTCGTGCTGGTAGTAGCGCGCCAGGCGGTTGAAGGTGGGGTCGTTCCGGGTGCGGTGGACCTCGCGGTCGGTCAGGTCGAGCAGCTTCTCCAGCTTGCGGGCGTAGCGGGACACGAGCAGGTCGTCGCGCAGCATGGCCACGAGCGGCGGCGACATGGTCATGGAGATCCGGTACGGGATCCCCTCCTCGGTGAGCCGGTCGAAGACCCGGAGCAGCGGGAGGTAGGTCTCGGTGATGGCCTCGTAGAGCCAGTCCTCCTCCAGGAACTCGGGGTGCTCCGGGTGGCGCACGAACGGCAGGTGCGCGTGGAGGTGCAGGGCCAGGTAGCCCTTCACGGCGGCGGCCATCTAGGCGCCTTCCTTCCCGCGGCGGCGGGTACCGCCCCCCCAGGCCCGCGTGGGGGAGGAGGGGCCCGAGGGCGAGGGTTCGCTGCGCACGTCCCAGGCCGGCCGGGCCGGCTTCGTCCCCTTCGAGAGGCTCGCGAGCATCGCGCGGATCTCCTCGGGGAAGGAGCCCCCGGAGCGCACCTCGCGCAGCCACCCCTCCAGCGGGAGGTCCCAGGGGATGGTCGCGAAGCGATCGTCCACCACCGGTGACGGTCCCTGGGAGGGCAAGGCCACCTCGTTGGACGGCTCGCCCACCATCCGCTCCCGGCCGTCCTTCGACACCGCCACGATGACGCCGCGGTAGGTCCGACCCGGCTCGAGGTCGTGGACGTAGAAGCCGCGCGCCTCCAGCGCGAACTCTGCGACGCGGACGGTCTCCCACTCCCCGTCTCCCCGCAGCGCCAGCACCCGGAGCTGCGCCCGGGGGCGGTCGAGCCACTCGAATCCCTGCTTGCGCGTCGCCTCCGAGTGGTCCCAGTAGAAGAACATCGTGCGGGGGTCGCGCGGGAGCCCCACGAACACGTCCTCGCCGTAACTCCACGGGAGATCGCCGAGCCCCTCGTCGTCGGCCGGGACGGGCACCTCGGCGAGCGCGCGGAGCGCCATCGGATCCTCGCTCTCGTCCCCCTCGGTCATGGGGTGAGGCGCGAGCCGGACCGCCTCCTCGCCGCGCACGCGGGCGACGAAGTAGCCGTCCGGGTCGAGCCCCTCGACCGCGGGGGGGCGCGCCACGGGCTTGCGTCGCGTGGCCCGGGCCGGCGCCTTCTTCGCCGTGGCCTTCTCCGCGGGCTTCGGGGCCGGCTTCGGGGCCGGCTTCGCCGCGGGCTTCGCCGCCGCCTTCACCGCGACCTTCTTCGTCCCCCCCTTCGCGGGGGTCTTCGGGGAGGGCTTCGCGGCGGGCTTTTTTGTTGGCTTCTTCGTGGCCATGGTTCCGACAGGAAAGGCTGCCCCCGGCGGTACGTCAAGCCTCTTCCCGAAACCCTCGGGTTCCGGGGTGCCCCGCGTGGGTTAGGATGCTCCGGATGACCGCCCCGTTGACCGTCCTCGTCACCGGCGCCACCTCCGGGTTCGGGGAGGCGACCGCGGAGCGATTTGCCCGGGATGGCACCCGCCTCATCGTGGCCGGGCGCCGCGCGGACCGGCTCGAGGAGCTGGCGCGCCGCCTCTCCCCCCATGCCCCGATCCATCCGCTCCCCCTCGACGTCCGCGACCGGGTCGCGGTGGAGCGGGCGCTCTCCTCCCTCCCCGCGGGGTTCGCCGAGGTGGACGTTCTCGTCAACAACGCCGGGCTGGCCCTGGGTCTCGAGCCGGCCCACCGGGCCAGCCTCGACGAGTGGGAGCAGATGATCGACACGAACAACCGGGGGCTCGTGGTGATGACCCGCATCCTCCTCCCGGGAATGGTGGAGCGCGGCCGCGGCCACGTGGTGAACGTGGGGTCGGTGGCGGGCACGTACCCCTACCCCGGCGGAAACGTCTACGGCGCCACCAAGGCCTTCGTGCACCAGTTCTCGTTGAACCTCCGGGCCGACCTGGTGGGCAGCGGCGTGCGGGTCACCTGCGTCGAGCCGGGGATGGCCGACACCGAGTTCTCCCTCGTGCGACTCAAGGACGCGGAGAGGGCCCGGGCCGTCTACCAGGGGGTGACCGCTCTCGGGGCCGACGACGTCGCCGACGCCATCCACTGGGCGGTGACCCGGCCTCCCCACGTGAACGTGAACGTGATCGAGCTCATGGCCGAGCAGCAGGCCTTCTCCCCCTTCACGGTGAAGCGTCGGACATGAGTCCCCTCCGGACCGGCGAGGGGCTCGTTCCGGGCCTGGGCGCCGCCCGCGCGCCGTTCCGCGCGCCGGACGCGGCCGACCGGCTCTCCCGCCTCCGGAAGCGGCTCGGCGACCGCGCATCCCCCGTCGCAGACCTGTGCCAGCTGGCACCCGATCCCGACCTGGCGCTGGCCGGCGTCGAGCGCTTCCTCGACGCGGCCGACCTGCCGCGCGGTGACGACCTCGTCGAGGCGCTCGTCCTGCTCTCCGGCTCGTCCCGCCTCGTCACGCAGGTCCTGTCCCGGGACCCGGGCCTGCTCCGACGAACCGCCCGGTCTCCCTGGGTGCGTCGGGAACGGCCCGAGGCCTCCATGCGGGCCACGCTGGCGCGGGCCGCGCGCCGGCTCGACCCGGAGGACGTGGATGGGCTGCACCGGCTCCTGCGCCGCTTCGCCACCCGGGAGATCCTTCGCGTCGCGCTCCGCGACCTGCGCCGCGCCCGCGTGGACGAGGTGACGGGCGCGCTCTCGTCGCTCGCCACCGCGGTGCTCCACGAGGCCATCGTCTTCCACGATCGACGGCTCCGGGTCCGCCACGGACCCCCGGCCGGCCTGGAGGACCGCGCGCCGGGCGCCGGCTTCTGCGCCATCGCCATGGGGAAGCTGGGGGCGAGGGAGCTCAACTTCTCGTCCGACATCGACCTCATCTACGTCTACGCGCCCGACGGGACGACCACCGGCGAGCGCCCCCTCACCCACTTCGCCTACTTCGCGCGCCTCGCGGAACTCGTCACCGAGAGTCTCTCCCGTGTGACCGAGGACGGGATGGTCTTCCGGGTGGACCTGAACCTGCGCCCCGACGGCCGCAGCGGACCCATCGTGAACAGCGTCCGCGCGGCCGAGCTTTACTACCAGTCGTTCGGGCGCTCCTGGGAGCGGAACGCGCTCGTGAAGGCGCGCCCCGGCTCGGGCGACCTCGCCGTGGGCGAGGAGCTGCTCGCCCAGCTCGAGCCCTTCGTGTGGCGCCGGTCGCTCGACATCGGGATCATCGAGGAGATCCAGGCCATGAAGGCCCGCATCGACGCCCGCGCCGGCGCCGAGGGCAAGTCCGACCTCAAGCTGGGGCGCGGCGGCATCCGGGAGGCCGAGTTCTTCGTGTCGGCCCTGCAGCTCCTCCACGGCGGGAAGTTGCGGGACCCGGGCATCCGGGAGCGGGCCGTGCTGCGCGCCCTCGACCGGCTGCTCGTCGCCGGCATCGTGCAGGCCCGCGACCGAGACGCCATCTGCGACGCCTACCTCTTCCTGCGCCGCGCCGAGCACCGCGTGCAGATGGTGGACGGTCGGCAGACCCACCGGCTGCCCCCGCCGGACGAGCGGCTCGGTCTGGCCCGGTCGATGGGGTACGCCGAGGTGGAGCGGTTCGAGGCGGTGCTGGCCGGCCACCGGGAGCGGGTCGCCGGGCTCTTCTCGGGACTCCTCGGGACCTCCGCGGGCGCGGCCCCGCTCGACCCGGAGCTCGCGCTCCTCGCCGACCAGCAGGTGGCGCCGGCCCGGAGGCGGGAGATCGCGGCGCGACGGGGCTTCGGCAATCCCGAGCAGGCGATCGCCGCGCTCGACGCGCTGGCGCGCCGCCCCACGCCGTTCTCGCGCATGGGGGACCCGGCCGCGGCGGTGGCGCTGCTCGTGGAGGTGATCGCGACGCCCGACCCCGACCAGGCGGTGGCCCACCTCTCCGAGTTCGCCGCCGCCTTGCAGTCTCCCGAGCCCTACTTCCGGCTGCTCCGGGACTCGCCGCGGGTCACCCGGCAGCTCGTGTCCCTCTTCGGCACCTCCGACTTCCTCTCCAAGCGCTTCCTGCGCCACCCCGAGCTCGTGGACCAGCTCCTCCGCGACGACCAGGTGGTGCTGGCGAAGGACCTGGCGGTGTTCCGCGCCGAGATCGCGGAGCGGCTCGCCGCGTTCCCACCCGACACCCCCATCGACGAGGCGATGGAGCGGAAGCTGGCCGAGCTCCGGCGGGTGAAGAACGAGGAGGTGCTGCGCATCGCGATGCACGACATCGCGGGCAGCATCCGGCTCGGGAGCGTGGCCGAGCAGCTCTCCGATCTGGCCGAGGCGCTGCTCGGCGCGGCGCTCGGGCTGGCGGAGGAGGAGGCCGCGGCCAAGGGAAGGCTGCCCCCGGGCAGGCTCTCGGTGATGGCGCTCGGGAAGCTCGGCGGCCGCGAGCTCGGCTACCACTCCGACCTCGACCTCATCTTCCTCTACCCGGCCTCGGAGCCGGGCGCGGTGGACGTCCCCGGCCAGACCCCGGCCCACATCCGCTACGCGCGCCTCGCCGAGCGCTTCCTCTCCTTCCTCCAGATGCCGCTCCGGGAAGGCTTCCTCTACAAGATCGACACCCGGCTGCGCCCGTCGGGGAACCAGGGCGCGCTGGTGACGAGCGATCAGGGCTTCGCCCGCTACCACCTGGCACGCGCCGACAGCCCGCAGACCCAGAGCCAGCTCTGGGAGCGGCAGGCGCTGCTCCGGGCGCGCTTCGCCGCCGGCGACGAGGCCCTCTACGGCCGCATCCGCCGCGACGTCCTCGACCCGGTGCTCTTCGGCGTTGCCGGGGACGCGGACGCGCTGGCCGTCGAGATCGGGCGCATGCGGGAGCGCATGGAGAGCGAGATCGGCCGGGAGTCGGCGAAGGGGAAGAATCCCAAGGTGGGCCGGGGAGGCATCGTGGACGTCGAGTTCGCGGTCCAGTACCTCCAGCTCGCCTTCGGCCACGACCACCCGGCCATCCGCTCGCCCTCCACGCCGGTGGCGCTGCGGCGCCTCCGCGAGGCCGGGCTGCTCCGCGACGCCACGTTCGCGCGCCTCTCCGAGGGGTACGAGTTCCACCGGCGCCTCGCCACCCGGATGCGCATCGTCCACGACTACGGGATCGACTACCTCCCCGCGGGCGGCCCGGAGCTCGCCCAGCTGGCGCGCCGCCTCGGCTACCACGGGGAGGACCCGGGCGCGCGGCTCCTCGCCGAGTACGCCCGCGTGACGGAGGCGGTGCGCGCTGCCTTCGTCGAGGTCCTGGGCGCGGGCGGCGCCCCGCCGTAGCCCTTCCCTTCCCGGCGCGGCGCCGCTATGGATGGGGGTCCGGGGAGAGGCCTGCCATGGACATCCGTTTCGACCTGAAACCACGCTCGGACCGACGCCGGACCGCGTTCCATCCCGACGCCCCCCTGCCCTTCGGGCAGCTGCGCACCGACCACATGTTCCTCATGGACTTCGAGGACGGCCAGTGGATCGAGCCGCGCATCGTGCCCTACGGTCCGCTCTCGCTGCCACCCGGTGCGGTGGCCCTGCACTACGCCCAGGAGATCTTCGAGGGCGCCAAGGCCTTCCTCCACGAGGACGGCGAGATCCACGCCTTCCGCATCGACAAGAACGCGGCGCGGCTCAACCGCTCGGGGGCCGGGGTCCTCATCCCGCCCATCCCCGAGGACGACCAGGTCCAGGCCATCCTGGCGCTCCTCGACGTCGATCGGCTCTGGGCGCCCCACCAGGAGGGGGCGTCGCTCTACATCCGCCCCTTCGTCTTCGGCACCCAGGATTCACTTGGAGTGAAACCGAGCTCGCGCTACACCTTCTGCATCTTCCTCTCCCCGAGCGGCCCCTACTATCCCGCCGGCTTCCACGAGCCGGTGAAGCTGCTCGTGACCCGCCGCTTCCACCGCGCCGCCCCGGGCGGCACCGGCGCCTTCAAGACCGGCGGGAACTACGCCGCCTCGCTGCTCGCCGGCCACGTGGCCCACGAGCACCACGCCAGCCAGGTGCTCTTCCTCGACGTGACCGACACGTACATCGAGGAGGCGGGGGCGATGAACCACTTCCACGTCACCCGGAGGGGCAAGCTCGTCATCCCCACCTTCACCGACACCATCCTCCGCTCCATCACCTCCGAGTCGGTGATCGAGCTCGGGGAGCGCCACCTGGGCGTGGCGGTGAAGCAGGCCCGCATCCCCATCGACGAGTTCCTCGACGGCGTCCGGTCCGGCGCCATCTCCGAGGCCGGCGGCTTCGGGACCGCCGCGGTGGTCTCCGCGGTCGGGAGCTACGTCTTCGACGATGCCACCGAGCTGCGCGTCGGCGACGGAAGCATCGGCCCGCACACCCGCCGGATCTACGAGGTTCTCACCGGCATCCAGCGCGGCAAGCGCCCGGCGCCGGAGGGATGGCTCTTCCAGGCGCGGCGGCAGGAAGCCTCCTCGGCACCCAGGAAGGTGCGCCGGAAGGCGGCCCGGAAGGCCCCCGCGGCGCGGAAGTCGCGGCCCCGGAGCAAGCCCCGGTAGCATCCCGCCGTTCGAAGCCTCCGGAAGCCCTCGGCGCACCCGCCGGGAATGGCCTGGCTCGCGGAGTGTTCCACGTTGCGATGGCCGATTCCCCGATTAGGAATTCCAAGATGCGCAACCGCTACCTCGACCTCGACGACCGCTCTCAGGACCTGAACGAACGGATGCAGGAAGATCCCGATCTTGCTACGGATTTTCTGCAAAAGTACGAGCTCTCCTGGATGTACCACGAGAACGCTCTCGAGGGCGTCATCTACACGGTCCAGGAACTCGTGGCCGGCCTCTCCGCCCCGCAGCCCGTGGCCGACGCCACGGTGATCGGGGTCCTGCAGGAGGTCCGGAACCACAAGGCGGCCATCGACCTCGTCCGCGCCGAGGCGGGGTCCAAGAAGTCCCGCGTGAACCTCAGCCTCGTGAAGAAGATCCACGAGACGCTCAACCGGGGCATGCAGAGCAAGGGTCCGACCGAATTCCGCAAGGACATGCCGCTCCACCGGTCCTACTTCCACGAGATCGCCCAGCCGATCCGCATCCCGACCATGCTCGAGAAGGTCCTCGACACCGTGGACGGAGCCGACTTCAAGAAGTCGCACCCCATCGTCCAGGCGGCCCGCGTCCAGCACGGCTTCATGCAGGTCTATCCGTTCACCGACGGTTCGGGGAAGGTCGCGAGACTTCTCGGGAATCTCTACCTGATCCGCGGTGGGTTCCTGCCCTGCGTCATCCACTCCATCGACCGGCAGCGCTACTACGACTCATTCAAGATGCCGGAGACGGTGCTGCGCGAACTCATGATCGAGGCCATCGACAACTCGGTCGAGCACGCCGAGAAGCACTTCGCCGAGGCGCCGCCGACCCGCACGCGCCGTTCGGCCCGGTAGGACCCACCAGGGGGGTGGCGGGAGGCACGCGGCGGCTGCGCGTGGCGGCAGGGGTTCGCTTGGTGTATGAGGTCCCCCGCCATGATCCTGGGCGCCCACGAGGGCATCGCTGGTGGAGTCTCCCGCGCCTTCGAGCGCGCCGAGCAGGACACGGCGAAGTCCATCCAGATCTTCGTCCGGAACCCGCGCGGATGGGCGTCGAAGCCGTTCGAGCCCGACGAGGTCGAACGCTTCCGCTCCGAGGCCCGCCGGACCCGGATGCCGCTCGCGGCCCACTCCATCTACCTCGCCAACCACGCGGCGGCCGACCCGGAGCTGCGCGAGAAATCCTGGAGCACCCTCGCCGACGAGCTGGCGCGGTGCGAGCAGCTCGGCATCGCCTCCCTCGTCTTCCATCCCGGCAGCAACGCCGACGTCGAGGGCGGCCTGAAGCTCGTCGCCGAGGGGATCGAGCGGGCCATCGACGCCGTGAAGGGCAAGGCGCGCCTCCTCATCGAGATCACGGCCGGCCAGGGCAAGTCGCTCGGCTGGCGCTTCGAGCACGTGGCCGCCATCCGCGAGGCCGTCCCCGGCCAGGCCCGGCGACGGGTGGGGGTCTGCTTCGACACCTGCCACGCATTCGCGGCCGGCTACGACCTCTCCACCACGGAGGGCTACGAGCGCACCTTCCGCGACTTCGACGGCGTGATCGGCCTCGACCACCTCTCCGCCTTCCACCTGAACGACTGCAAGAAGGCGCTCGGCTGCCGGGTGGACCGGCACGAGCACATCGGCGACGGGGCGCTCGGCCTCACACCCTTCCGACTGCTCGTGAACGACCGGCGCTTCGCCGAGCTGCCCGCTTTCCTGGAGACCGAGATGCGGTTCCGCGAGAACCTCGACGTGCTGCGTTCCCTCCTCCGATGACGCGCGATCAGGCCCACCTTCGCCGGCGCATCGCCGGAGCGCGCCGCCGTTCGAGGACACGGGTGGGACTGGGCGGCAGCTCGCGCTCCGAGGTGCGGGCCCGGCTCGACCGGCTCGTCGAGTTCGCGCGCAGCCACAAGAAGGCGCTCATCCTCACCCACGACAACCCCGACCCGGACTCCATCGCGTCGGGGGTTGCGCTCGCCTGGCTGCTGGAGCGGCTGGCCGGCATAGAGGCGGTGGTGGCCTACGGCGGCGTGGTGGGGCGGGCCGAGAACCGCGCCCTCGTGAAGGTGCTGCGCCTCCCGGTCTTCCCGCTCTCCCGGATCTCCTTCTCCGACTACGACCTCATCGCCATGGTGGACACCCAGCCCGAGCAGGGGAACCACTCCCTGCCGGCGGCCCACTTCCCGGACGTGGTCATCGACCACCACCCCGAGCAGCCGGAGAGCCGGCTCGCCGTGGTGGCCGACGTGGGGCGCGACACCGGCTCCACCTCCACGTTGGTCACCGACTACCTGCGGGCGAGCGGCCTCGACATCCCCTCCCCCATCGCCACCGCCCTCTTCTACGGGATCAAGTCGGACACCCGCGACCTGGAGCGGGAGACCACGCCCCCCGACGTGGAGGCCTACCTGTGGCTCTTCCCCCGGGCCGACACCGAGGCGCTCTCCCGGATCGAGCGACCCCGCCTGCCCGAGGACCACTTCCGGTTGCTCCACGCCGCGGTGGAGCAGGCGCGCGTCTACGGGGACGCGGTGATCTGCGACCTCGGGAAGATCTACTACCCCGATCTCGCCGCCGAGGTGGCCGACCGCTTCCTCTCCATGGGGGACGTGAAGTGGTCGCTCGCCCTGGGCGAGTACCGCGGCAGCCTCTACTTCTCGGTGCGGACGCGCGACCGCCGCATGAACGCCGGCAAGATGATCCGCGAGATCATCGAGGGCGAGGGCGGGAACGCCGGCGGGCACGGGTCGATGGCGGGCGCGCGCCTGGCGGTTCGCCGGATGTCGGTGGTCGAGCGTCAGCGGATGATGCGCCGCGTCCTCCGGGCCTTCCTGCGCGAGTTCGGCGTCTCGGGCACCCGCCCGCGCAAGCTCGTGTGACCTACCTCGACCACAACGCCATCACGCCCGTCCGGCCCGAGGCCGAGGCGGCGATCCTCCGGGCGCTCTCCACCTTCGGCAACCCCTCGTCGGTCCACGCGGCAGGCCGGGATGCGCGCGATCTCCTCGACGAGGCCCGATCCCGGGTGGCGGACGCGCTTCGCGTGAGCCCCCGGGATCTCGTCTTCACGTCCGGAGCCACCGAGTCCACGGCGCTCGCCATCCGCGGGGTCCTGGCCAAGGCGCCCGAGGGGCGCGGTGCGCTCGTCGTCACCGCGGTCGAGCACCCCTGCGTCCTCGAGCTGGCGCACGAGCTCGCCAGGCAGGGGACGCCGGTGCGGGTCGTGCCGGTGGATCGGCGCGGCGTGCTGGACCGGGAGGCGTTCCACCGGGCGCTCGGTCCCGACGTGGCGCTCGCCTGCTGCATGCTGGCGAACAACGAGACCGGTGTCTTCCAGCCGGTCCCCGATCTCGCCGATCTCGCCCACGCCGCGGGCGCGCTGCTCCTGTGCGACGCGGTGCAGGCGGCCGGGAAGGTCGCGCTCGACGTTCCGGCGCTGCGGGCAGACCTGGTGGCGCTCACGGCCCAGAAGTTCGGCGGCGCGCGCGGCACCGGGGCGCTCTGGATTTCACCAGGAGTGAATCTCCCGCCGGTGGCCGGTGGGCACCAGGAGCGGGGGCGGCGCGCCGGGACCGAGAACCTGCCCGGGATCGTGGGAATGGGGGCGGCCCTCGATGCGGCCGTGGGGGGCCTGCCGGGGGAGGCGGGACGGCAGAGCGCGCTGCGGGACCGGCTCGAGGCGGGGCTCGTCGCGGCGCTGCCGGACGCGCGCGTGAACGGCGCCGGTGCGGAGCGGCTCCCGAACACGCTCTCCATCACCTTCCCGGGCGCGGACGGCGAGGCGTTGCTCATGGCGCTCGACCTCGAGGGGATCTGCGCCAGCGCCGGGGCCGCCTGCAACTCCGGCTCGACCACCCCGTCCCACGTGCTCTCCGCGATGGGGCTCACGCCGGACGAGGCGCGCGCCACCCTGCGCCTCTCGCTCGGATGGAGCAGCACCGAAGGGGACGTGGATCATGCGATCCGGGTGATGCCCGGCGTCGTTCGGCGGATGCGCGAGGCGCTGGCCGCTTCCCCTTGACATGGGGGCCCGGCACCCCTACGATCAGGATGTGAAACTTCTCGTGATTTCGAGAAGTTATAGCTCTTTTACTGCCTCGATCTGCCCCCTGCTGGGTTCGCGATTGGCTTCGCGTCGTTTGGGCCGACTCTGAACAAAGAGGAGCACCCGGCATCGCTCATGTGCAAGCTCCCATGTATCGAGGGAGAAGCCTACGAGAGGTGCTTCGAAGTGCCCCACCTGTAGCAATACAGGTCCAATCAACCAAGCCACACGGCCTGAGCGGGGGGCTTTTTTTCTTCCGTGAACACGATCTCGACCCCCGCGGCGAAGGAGGCCCTCCGGCAGCGGATGCTGGCCGCCCGCGCGGCCCTTCCGTCCGCAACCCGCGAGGCTGCCTCCTGCGCCATCGCGGCGCGCGTCGCCGCCCTGCCCGCCTGGCGGGAGGCACGGACCGTGGCACTCCACGCCGCGCTCGGTTCCGAGGTGGCCACCGCAGAGCTGGCCCGCCTCGCCCTCGCCGAGGGCAAGCGGGTCGCCTGGCCCCGGATCGCAGGCGCGGAGCGGGCGCTCGAGTTCGCGGTCTGCGAGCTCGATGCGCTCGTCCCGGGGCCCGCCCGTGCGCTCGAACCCCCGGCATCCGCACCCACCCTCCCCCGCGACGTCATCGACCTCGCGGTCGTGCCCGGCGTGGCCTTCGACGATGGGTGCGCCCGCCTGGGGCGGGGTCGCGGCCACTACGACGCAACCCTGGCGCTGCTTCCGCGGGGGACCTTCCGCCTGGGTCTCGCCTTCGCGGCGCAGATCGTCCCGCGGGTTCCGGTCGAGCCCCACGACATCCCGCTCGACGCCGTGGTGACCGAGGAGCGGGTGCTCCTGCCCTCGACGGAGCGCCGTCCGGGTTGACACTTTCGCCTCCGCGTGACGAGATCCCGCCCCCTTGAAACTCCTCTTCCTCGGCGACGTATTCGGAAAGCCCGGCCGCAACGCGGTGAAGCGGATCGTGCCGCGCCTCATCACGCGCCACGGCGTGGACCTCGTGGTGGCCAACGCCGAGAACTCGTCGAACGGCATCGGCGTCACCCCGGACTCGGCCGAGGAGCTCCTCGGCGCCGAGGTGGACCTGCTCACGAGCGGGAACCACATCTGGTCGAAGCGGGACATCATCCCCTACCTCGAGGCCCGCGACTCGAAGCTCCTCCGCCCGGCCAACTATCCCTCCCCGGCACCGGGGCGCGGCCACGCGGTGGTGAAGACCCCCGACGGCCGGAAGCTCGGCGTGCTCAACCTGGAGGGGCGGGTCTTCATGAAGGACCTCGACGACCCCTTCCGGGCGGCCGACCGGCTCGTGGCGGATCTCCGGGGGCAGGGCTGCACCTGCATCCTCGTGGACATGCACTGCGACGCCACCAGCGAGAAGAACGCCATGGGCTGGTACCTCGACGGACGGGTCTCGGCCGTGCTCGGCACCCACACCCACGTCCAGACCGCCGACGCCCGGGTGCTGTCGGGCGGCACCGCCTTCATCACCGACGTGGGGATGTGCGGCCCCTGGGACTCGGTCATCGGCGTGAGGAAGGAGCTCGTGCTGGAGCGGTTCCTGACGGCACGCCCGGTCCCGTTCGAGCCGGCGAAGCGGGACGTGTGGGTGCAGGGTGCGCTCGTGGACATCGACGAGGCGACCGGAAAGGCCCGCTCCATCGAGCGGATCCAGGAGAAGGACGAGGAGCAGTGACGATGGCACCGGGAGACCCGAGGCTTCGCAGCGCAACACCGGACGAGCAGTTCCGCGAGGTGACCCGCGGGATGGTGGACCTGCACGTGGAGAAGGAGCTCCGCGAGCGGCTCCGGAAGGCTTACGACACCGGCGTGCCCATGCGGGTGAAGGCGGGGTTCGACCCCACCGCCCCCGACCTGCACCTCGGCCACACGGTGCTGCTCTCCCGCATGCGCCGATTCCAGCAGTTCGGCCACACGGTGATCTTCCTCATCGGGGACTTCACCGGGATGATCGGCGACCCCACCGGGCGGAACGCCACCCGGCCGCCCCTCACCCGCGAGCAGATCCTCGCGAACGCCGAGACCTACAAGAAGCAGGTCTTCCAGATCCTCGACCCCGCCGAGACCGAGGTCCGCTTCAACTCGGAGTGGCTCGGCCCCATGACCTTCTCCGACGTGGTGCGGCTCGCCAGCCGCCACACCGTCGCGCGCATGCTGGAGCGGGACGACTTCAAGAAGCGCTACACCGGCAACACGCCCATCAGCATCCACGAGTTCCTCTACCCGCTCGCCCAGGGCTACGACTCGGTGGCGCTGAAGTGCGACATCGAGCTCGGGTCGTCCGACCAGCTCTTCAACCTGCTCGTGGGGCGGACGCTCATGGGGCAGTACGGGCTCACGCCCCAGGTCGTGCTCACCGGCCCCATCCTGGAGGGGCTCGACGCGCGGCTCGACCCGGCCACCGGCAAGATCGCGGGCGACAAGATGTCCAAGTCGCTCGGCAACTACGTGGGGGTCGCCGAGGCGCCGGAGGAGCAGTTCGGGAAGCTCATGTCGGTGACCGACGACCTCATGTGGCGCTACTACGAGCTGCTCTCGTCGCGCAGCATGGCCGAGATCGCGGCGCTCCGGGCCGGGCACCCCAAGGCCGCCAAGGTGGCGCTGGCCAAGGAGATCGTGGAGCGCTTCCACGGCGCCGCGGCTGCGCGGGGCGCCGAGGAGCACTTCGAGCAGGTCCACGCGCGGCGGGAGACGCCGGAGGACGTGGCCGAGGTGGTGCTGTCGCTCGCCGGCCAGGCGTCGATGCCGCTCGCGGCGGCGCTCGCCGACGCGAAGCTCGCCTCGTCCCGCAGCGAGGCGCGCCGGCTCGTCACGCAGGGCGGGGTGACGGTGAACGGGGAGCGGGCCAGCGATCCCCAGGCGCCGCTCGGCCCCGGCGAGTACCTCGTCAAGGTGGGGAAGCGGCACTTCGCGAGGCTTCGGATCGCGTAGCGGTTCGCCTTCGGCGGCGCGGCCGTGGTGCCGCCGGCGGTGAGCGCGCACCGCTCCGAGCAGCACGTCCTCGGGTTCGGGCGCTGCATTGGCCGTCCTGCGCCGGGTCACACCGATGCCCGAGGGGGCTCTTGTCCCGGCGCCCCTGCGGGCAGCTCGTCGCGTCGCGCCTCCCGCCGGCTGGCTCTCGTCGGGGCCGAAGGCGACTCGATCGAGCTCGCTTCGAGGGGGGATCCGGGCGGGCGCGGGGCGCATCTGCGCGGGCGCCGGATCGGGGCCGCTCGGTGGACGCGGGCGGCGGCGACATACACTCGATGTGAACACACCCCGTCCCGCCGGCCTCACGGATGGGCGGTCCGTGACACGGACCATCGGCCATTTGGGTCGTGTGACGGAAAGGCTTGACGCACTCTCGGGCGAAGTCGCGTTCCGGTGGCGGGGTTGTTTGGGAAAGGCGCTGTCGCCGCGCCGCAGGGGCGTGGAGGCGCCTTCCGGGATTCCGGCGGGGTTCGAGATGTCCTCGCCGGAGAACGCGCCAACGGGCCGCTGCGCGCGTTTCCGGAGGACCGAAATTCGCATGAGAGAGTGGTGGCATGAACGACACCACCCTTCCCCAGGCCCTCCGCCTCGACGACCGCATCGCCACCCTCATCCGGCACGAGCAGGGCGCCGTCGTCGACGTCCTTCTCGCTCTGGCCGAGTTCGACCGATTGAAGCTGTACCGATCCCTGGGCCACGCGAATCTCTTCGACTACCTGCACCGTCGCCGGAAGCTCTCCCGCGGCGCCGCCCACTACCGGCGCGTGGCCGCCGGGCTGGTGGACCGCTTTCCGGAGGTGATCGAGCCGCTCCGGGACGGGCGGCTCTGCTTCACGACGGTGGTGGTCGTGGCGGGGGTCCTGACGAAGGAGAACGTGCAGTCGGTCCTCCCCCGGTTCTTCGGCCTCTCCAAGCAGGAGGCCTTGGAACTGGCTGCGGAGCTCCGCCCCCGGGAGCTCGTTCCGGAGAGGACGGTCGTCACGAACCCCGAGGTCCGCGCCGCGGACCCGAAAGTTCACCCAGGTGAATCGGAAACGCCCCCGATGGGGGTTCCGGCGCTGCTCACGCCTCCGCCACCACCACGAACCCAGCTGGAGCCGATGACGGCCACTCTGAGCCGGATGCACCTCACCGTCTCGCGAGAGCTCGTCGAGCTCTTGAAAACGGCCAGGGCCGGCCAGTCCCACGTCGAGCCCCACGCCACCGACGAGCAGGTGATCATCGCCGGCCTCCGCCTCCTCATCGCCCAGCAGGAGAAGCGCAAGGCCAGCGTCCCCGCCAAGGTGAAGCGCGCCGTGATGGCCCGGGACGAGGCCCGCTGCCAATGGCCCACCCACGACGGCTCCATCTGCGGCGCCACGGTCAAGCTCGAGGT
>CAIOAK010000196.1 GCA_903855945.1 uncultured Anaeromyxobacter sp. | reverse complement strand
TCTCCCCGGAACCCCGCCGGCCTACCTCTCCCTCGCCTTCACCACGTCCGCGCGCAACCCGGGGTGGATCACCGAGACCGCCGGAAGCGGATCACTTCCTGGCCGCCGCTGAAGAGCAACCCATCAACCCCCCAGAACGCGAGCCTCGCATAGGGCGGGCTGCGAGCGGCCTGCGCGTCCACGCTTCCGCCGTCCGTGACCTGCGCAGTGCCGTACATGGCGCAGGCCCTCCAGACGGCGTCTCTCCTTACGGACACGCCGCTCGCGTCCTGAGGGTTCGGCTTTAACGAAGTAACTGGAACGGCCTCGTCCAGCAGCGATGCCCAAGAGAGACCAGTCTAAGCCCGCCACAACCTCGACCGCGCCGGTCACGATCATCGACAACACCGGGAGTGTGTCCCTGGGCCGGGGGATGCGAATGCACCTGTTGCCACCTCCCCATGGAGCGCCCATGCTTCTTGGTGGTGGTGTTTGAGGGGGAGAAGAGGCGGCAGCGTGACGTTCCACAGCAACAAAGGCATGGCGGACCATCCGCGTATCCTCATTGCAGCGCTGTCCGCTGTTGTTCTCGGGGCGTGCCAGCCGTCCGCTCCGGCACCGGAAGGCGCTGTACAGGTCTCCCCCGCAGCCGTCGGCGTTGCGCCGGGCGGGCAGGTGCAGTTTTCGGTGCGCAGTCCATGGGGCTCCGACGTCACCTGGTCGGTGGGCCCGCCGTCCTGCGGGGCCATCACGCAGTCCGGCCTCTTCACCGCCTCGCTTAATCCCTCCGAGATATCAAGCATCTGCACGGTCGTCGCGACGCTGCGGTCTGATCCCTTGAAGGTCGGTCTCGCGGTGGTGATCGTGGACGTGGCGCCTCCGACGAATTCGGTCGCCGCGTCGGGCCAGCGCCAGACGGCAGACGGCGTGCAGGTCGAGAGCGTCGTGCTCGAACCGGTGAGCACCGTGACCTCCCGCGATTCGAGCGGCGAGATCGAGAGCCGCAGCGGATTCTACCCTTCAGGCAACGTGAGCCCGTGACCCCGAGGAACACCATGCGCCAGATTCTCGTCGCCGCGATAGTCCTCCTCGCTAGCCTGCCGGTTCGGTCTCTCTCGCAGGACGCGCCGCCGCTGCCGGCGGTTCCGTACCAGGGGCGCTTGCTCGAGTCGGGGCAACCGGTGACCGGGTCGCGCCAGTTCGTCTTCTCGATGCTGGACTCGTCGGGAAACTCGCTCTGGACGTCGGGCGTGGTGACGCTCACGGTGTCGAACGGGCTGTACGCGACGACGCTGGGGATGCCGCCGCAGCCTGAGATCCCGCAGACGGTGCTCGACAAGGCGGGGCTGAAGCTGCGGGTGCAGGTGGGGACGAAGGTGCTCTCGCCCGACATGGATCTCATCCCGGCATTGCAGGCGCGGTCGGCGTTCCAGTTCACGGGGGCGCTGGGCGGTGACGTGCAGGGGACGCAGGACGAGACGGTGGTGATGGCGCTGCAGGGCAAGCCTCTCGACCTGCTCTCCACGCCGCCGGCGACCGGCCAGGCGCTCGTCTACGACGGAACGAAGTGGACGGCGAAGACCCAGGCGGGCCCGGTGGGACCGACGGGGCCGACGGGCACGCAGGGGCCGCAAGGCATCCAGGGTCCTCAGGGCGTCCAGGGTCCTCAGGGCGTCCAGGGTCCTCAGGGCGTCCAGGGGCCCGGCAGCGTGGTGAGCGTGAACGCTTCGGGCGGGAGCACGGGGCTGACGGTGAGCGGAGGGCCCGTCACCTCGAGCGGCACGCTCACGCTCGGCGGGACGCTGGCGGTGGGGAGCGGAGGCACGGGGGCAACCTCGGCGCCGGGAGCCCTTGCAAGCCTGGGCGCGGCTCCCACGGAGAGCCCGACCTTCACCGGAATCGTGACCGCGACGGAGATCGTGAGCCAGGAAGGTCTCGCCATCCGGTCGAGACCGAACGGGGATGCGGAGGCGTCGATCCTCCTCGGGGGCACGGATGGTTACGTCCAGGTCGTTCGCGGCCTGGTGGTCGGAACGGGGTTGCTAGCGGTTCCCGATGGTCTCACGGTCTTTGGCACGAGCCGTTCCAGGAGGGTGGAAGCGACGAATTCACTGGAGGTCGGCGAGTACGGGAGTCTCGGCAGTGCCATCATCAATGGTGGTGTGGAGGGAATGCCAGCCCTCGCGCTGAGGCACTCGCGCTCCGACGCCAGCTTCCTGAACTTCGAGCTCATGGGGGAGGTGCTGGGCGCGGTCTGGCCAACCGGCAGCGGCAAGGGGGTGGAGTTCCGGGGACTGCAGGAGATCCGGGACCTCCGCGAGATCACGCCGCTCTGGGTCGATGGCACGAACGTACTGACCGTCAATGGAGACGTCGTGCCCGGCGGTCCGTTCAGCACCCTGGGATCGGTCGACGTCCCGTACTACCGCGTCTTCGCGCTCTCCGGGGTGCGCGAGGTGCGCGGATCAGGCGCCATCGAGCCAGGTGACCTGAACGGGACCGTCGCGGTGCTCTTTCCCCGGGCGCTCACCCTGGATGAGGGAGGAACCCTGCCGACCGGGTTCCGGTTCAGCCTTTCGAACGCCTCCGTGGCGAACGGAGAACCGGGACCGGTCACCCTGTCGACCACCGGGTCGGTCGTGATGCTGAGCGAGGCCAATCCGACGTCGCCGATCACTTGCGTCTCCGCTGGGCTTTCGGTCTCGCTCACGATCGTGAAGATCCTCTCCAACGTCTGGGTGGTCCAGGGAAACGCAGTGCCCTGTCCCGGATAGCCAGCTCGTGAATCGAACGTGCCTGTGCTCGCCAAACCGCCTCGACAGCTCGAATGTTCGTCGCCGCCGGCCATTCCGGCCCCCCGACCCCATCCCATCCGGACCCTTGGCCTCCGGGATGGCGCACCGACGAGGGCGACGGGCGCCCGGACCCCCCGCCCCGGAACACGCTTGGGGTCTTGCCGTGCCGGAAAGGAGGAGGCGGCCTGCACTGCACCGCCTCCCCCTGCGTCACCTGCACGCTTGCTCGTACTGACACCCTCTGCACTGCCACCCCCGTCGATGGCCCGCAACACCCCGCAGGCCGTACTTCTGGGCGTCGCTCGAGAGGGATTCCGTTCGAGTCTTCATGGATTTTACTCCGTCAAAATGGATAGGGCGCCGCCACGGCTCCAGGTGTGGAGCAGGCGGTGCATGGTTGGTGGGGGGGAGGGAGGTGCTACGCCCGGCTGTCAGACCCTCGGCCTAGGCTCCAGCAATCGGGACTCTCCAACGAGCTTCCCCGGTCTGGGGCGGGCTGCTAGCGGGGGCCGCCCCGAAGTATTTCTGGGAGGACGCTGCGCTTGGTGTCACGGCCTCGCCATCTGCCACGCCGTCCGTGACGGCCCACGGCGGCACCATCAGCGTGCAGAGCGAGGTCGGAAAGGGTTCGACGTTCAGGGTGGAGTTACCGGCGGCGCCTGTTCAAGCGTGATACCCCCACGTACGCCCCAAATGGGGGGGGGCAAGCGCGAAACCTGAAAAGCGCTCATTCTCGACCTGACCCGACGGGGGACGACTGGCCAAGAAATCTATCACCGATGACCGCCCGGCGGTGCGGGCGGGGGCGGAGGCGCGATTGGCTCGCGCCCCTCCGGCGGCGAGGCCGAAGGAATCCACCGCTGCCCTTCTGCATGAACTCCACGTCCACCAGATCGAGCTGGAGTTGC
>CAIOAK010000195.1 GCA_903855945.1 uncultured Anaeromyxobacter sp. | reverse complement strand
GCGGGGCCGGCCTCTCGGGGCAGCTCAACGGCCCGTGGTCGACGCTGGTGAGGTTCGACTCCGGCGTGGTCGTCGTGGGAAGGAACCGCGGACAGACCGGATTCGCGATCAACCTGACGTTTCTGAAATTCTTCTGAGACCAGAGGCCGAACCTGACATGAGCCGCGGCCGCCTCGAACACCACCTTCCCTCGATGACGAACCGGCCTACGTTCCCGGCCTCGGCCACCTTCCGCAAGGTCCGACAGCTCGACTTCACACAGGTCGGCATCGATCACCTGGTCATCGACCCGGAAAATGGTTTCTGCTGGGCCCTCAACGCCGTCGGCGTGAGGGTCTGGAACCTCCTCGACTCCCGCTCCACCCTCGCCTCGATCTGCGATCGCCTCCAGAGCGAATTCGCGGTGGACGAGGAGACCTGTCGGCTCCAGACCTCCGCTCTCGTCGCCCAGATGGTCGAGGCTGGCCTGGTCCGCCCCGTCGAGTGACAAATTCCGTCGCGACCGGTCGATTGCCGGCGCCCGAGACCCCGGAACTCGTGGAGGCGGTCCTCCTCCTCCTCGCCTCGAGGGCGGCTCTCTCCATCATCCCGTTCCGCTGGCTCGAGCCATTCTTCTCGATCCCGGTGACCGGATCGGAGGTCCGCGGAGAGGAGAGGTCGCGGGCGCGAGATGGGATCTCCCGGACGATCGCGCTCGCTGGCCGCCGGCTCCCAGTTTCCACGGCCTGTTTCGCTCGCGCCCTGGCGGCGACCGTGATGCTGAGGAGGGCGGGCATCGGTTCGACCCTGGTCTACGGCGTCTCCCGCGACGCACGGAACGCGCTGTGCGGGCACGTCTGGGTCGAGGCCGACGGCGTCGCCGTGGTAGGCGGCGACGAGGCGGAAGGCTACGCCGCCCTGGCCCGCTACCCGTCCGGGGATGCCAGGGCGACCGGAGCCCGTGACGTCCCGCCGAGGGAGTGGAAGGAGCCCACCTTCGAGCGATTCGCCTTGAAGGAGGCGCAGAGACTGCTGACCGACCCCGAGCAGGCGTCGATCCCGGTCTCCCGAGAGCTCATCGGCCCGCCGAACGGGGTCAGAGACGATTCCACTCTGGACGTCGCGGACGTGACCGGCCTGTTCGGGTTGCCGGAGATCCATGACGCCGCGCCGCGCGAACGCGAACTCGGACAGGCTGGATCGATACTCGTCGTCCACGTCGCCGGATGGACGGCCTTCCGGCGGCCGATCCGGTCGTTCCTCGAGCGTTCGATCGGGCCGCGGCGTTTTCTCCTGAACTTCATCTCGACGCTCCCGCGCCGGAAGGACGGCACCCTGGACGAAGGGGCCCTGGATCGCCTCCCGGTCTTCGACCCGGAAGGCGACGAGTTCGGGCTTTCCGGTCTCCCCGAGTACATTTCCGTCGGAGGCGACCCGGAGCCGCTCCTGCTCACCCTCCCTCGAATTCCGGTACCTCGCTGGAACGTGCAGAGGATCGGATCCCGAGAAGAGGACCAAACGGGCTTCTCCTCTCCCGGGCCGGAGCGGCCGCCCTCCCTCCTGGACGGAGGGGAGCTCCCAGAGGGGACCGTTCTCCCCGACAGCCTTCCAGGAGTCCTGATCCGCGCCGCGGCGGGGTGGCCGGATCGGGGGACGACGTTCATCGGAGAGGACGGGAGCACGTTCGTGGAGTCGTGGCCGGATCTCCTCTGGCGATCTCGTCGATTCGCTTCCGGACTCCGCTCTCTCGGCGTCGGGGCCGGTGAGCCGGTCGTCCTTCCGACGACGCTCTCCCGGGACTTCTTCAGCGCTTTCTGGGGAAGCCTTCTGGCCGGTGCCGTGCCGATCCCGATCGACGACGCGGCCCGACTGGGGACTGACGCCGCCCACCCGCTCCGCGAGACCTGCGCGGCCCTCGGAGGCCGCGGTTTCGTGATCAGGCCGAGCCGGACGGGGGGCGACATCCCATCCCTTCCGGCCGGGACCCGGACCGGGTTCTTCGATGAGCTGGTGCAAGCGCCACCTCTGGAGGAGCTCCCGTTCGCACCGCCCGAGGCGACCGCCGTCGTCCTCTTCACGTCCGGCAGTACCGGCTCGCCGCGCGGCATCCGCCTGTCGCATCGGAACGTGCTCGGTGCTTGCGCCGGCTCGGCCGCGGCCCTCGGCATCGGCCCCGAGGACGTCTCGCTGAACTGGCTCCCCCTCTCCCACGTGGGTGCGCTCTTCCGTTCGATCCGCGACATCTTGTCAGGCGCCCGCCTCGTCCAGGCTCCGACGGCCTTCATCCTCGGCAACCCCCTCCGCTGGCTCGAGCTCTCCGGCCGCTTCGGTGTGACCGTGACCTGGGCTCCCAACTTTGCGTTCGCGATGCTCACCCGGCAGCTCGAAGCCCTGGACGGGCCGCGGACCTGGGACCTGACCCGCCTCCGTTCGGTCTGTTCCGTGGGCGAGACGGTCTCGCTCCCCACCATGAGGAGGCTCCTCGCAGCGCTGAGACCGAGCGGGCTCGAACCATCCGCCGTCCACGCGGCCTGGGGAATGACCGAAGCGTTCTCCGCCTCGGTCTCGCGGGAGCTCCTCTTGCGTGACCTCGGCCCGGGAGGGGCTCTCCCCGATCTCGGCCGTCCCGTCCCCGGGGTGCGCCTCAGGGTCGTCGGGCCCGAAGGAGCCGTCTTGCAGGAAGGCGCCCCGGGCGAGCTGCAGCTGAGCGGCCCGCTTCGCGCCATCGGTTTCCTGGGAGGCGCGGGGGAAGGCGATCCCACCTTCACGGACGATGGCTGGCTTCGAACCGGCGACCTGGCGGTGATCCGGAACGGCAGGCTGGCCGTCACGGGGAGGACGAAGGAGACCATCCTGGTCAACGGGCTCAACGTCTCCCCTGCCGAGCTCGAGGCGCTCGTCGAGTCGTGTGAAGGGGTGAAGCCCGGCTCCGTGGCCCTCTCGTCGTCCGCCGGGCCCGACGGGGAGGCCATCACGGTCTTCGTCGAGTCCGATCATCCCGCGGACGACCGAGCCGTACGGGAGACGCTCGGATCCGTTCGCGCCGCCCTGAAGGGACGCGGCATAGACGCCGAGCGCGTCGTCCCGATCGATGCCGGCCTGCTGCCGCGGACGGCGACCGGAAAGCTCCGGCGCACCGAATTGCGTACACGGATCGAAGCGGGAGAGTTCGACGCCTGGTTCCGGCGCGCCGACCTCGTCGACGAGTCGTCTCACTCCGTCCCGGCCTGGCTCTTCCACAGGGTCTGGGTCCGCCGCGAGCCTAGCGCGACCCTGGAGCCGCCGGGCGGTGCCAGCTTGCTCCTCGGCGGAGACGGCGAATCCCGGGCCCGGGTCCGCGCCATGCTCGCCGCCCTGGGCCCGGTCGCGGAAGTCGCCTTCGCTTCCCGGTTCCTCGAGCCGTCCCCTCTCCGCTTCGAGCTCGACCCCACCCGAGAGGAGGAGTGGGGGAAGCTCGCCGAGCGGCTGCGAGCCCTGGGACTCGCCCCGCGGCGGGTCGTCGTCCTGAGGTCCGACTCCAAGGCCCTTCATCCCTCCTTTCCCTCCGACCTCGAAGAGGAGCTGCGGACCGGAGCCGGCGCGCTCCTTCAACTGTTGAAGGCGTTGGGGCGAAAGGAGGCCGCGACCCCGTCCACCACAGTCCTGGTCGTGTCGAGCAGTGTCCAGGCGGTGAGGCCCGAGGACGCCGTCCGTCCGGCACGGAGCCTCTGGCTCGGTCTCGTCCGGTGCCTGCCGCGGGAAGAGCCGGGATTCGACTGCCGGCACGTCGACGGCGGCGGGCTCGACGGGGAGGCGCTGGCGGCGGTCGTCTGGAAAGAGCTGCGATCGCTCCCCATAGAGCGGGAAGTGTCCTACCGGGACGGCGTCCGGCTGGTTCCCCTTCTCGCGCCATTTTCTCCCCCACCGGGCCAGGCGCCGCTCCCGCTGAAACACGGCGGCCGTTACGTCGTGACCGGCGGGCTGAGCGGCCTCGGCGTGGAGCTCGCCTCGCTCCTGCTCGAGCGCCTCGACGCGCGCCTCCTGCTGATCGGGCGGTGGCGCCCCCACCAGGGAGGCGTTCACGCTGGGCGACTCGACAGGCTGCGCGCGCTGGGAACGGACGTGGAGTACGCCGCCCTGGACGTGGCCGACGGGAAAGAGGTCGGCCGGACGCTCCGGGAATGGGCGGCCGGCGGCCCCGCCGACGGGGCGTTTCATCTCGCGGGGGAGACGCCCGAGAGGCTCGCGAGGGAGGAGAGTCCCGCCGGGCT
>CAIOAK010000194.1 GCA_903855945.1 uncultured Anaeromyxobacter sp. | reverse complement strand
GGCCCCTGTCATGGCCCAGTTCGGTTCCCAGCGGAAGGGGGCGGTACCGGGGCTGCACACAAGCGAAAGGCCGACCGGGGTTGCCGGTCGGCCTTTTTCCGCCCCCGTCTTCCGGGGGACTTGGTGAGCGCAGAAGGAATCGAACCTTCAACCTATGGATTAAGAGTCCATTGCTCTGCCAGTTGAGCTATGCGCCCGGAAACATCGGGGAACTTCGACTTCGGATGGCCTCTGGCGAGGGCGGCCGATCTACCAGCCACCCCCGAGGTTGTCAATGGCGCGCCCGGAGGGAATCGAACCCCCGACCTGCGGCTTCGAAGGCCGACGCTCTATCCAACTGAGCTACGGGCGCGAGCGGCGGACGAGTCCGCCACCCGTGAAGAAGATGGGGTGAGTGATGGGGTTCGAACCCACGACCCCCGGATCCACAGTCCAGTGCTCTACCGATTGAGCTACACTCACCGTAAAAATTCGTTGCGCGCCCGGAGGGAGTCGAACCCCCGACCCGCGGCTTAGAAGGCCGCTGCTCTATCCAACTGAGCTACGGGCGCAAGCCGGCCCCGTCCTCCGTCCGCCGGGACGTTCCTTCCCCGGCCATCCGATTCTGCTGTCAAAGAGTCGGGGCGGCGGGATTCGGACCCGCGACCTCCTGCGCCCAAGGCAGGCGCGCTACCAGGCTGCGCTACGCCCCGGCACCTTACAATCTCGTCCGCCCCGGCCCGAGAGCGCCGTGTCTAGCGTTCCCCCGGGCTTTTGTCAAAGGCTCGCTCCCGGGTTCGCTTCCAGGCGGCGCAGGTCGGGCAGGAGCCGGCGCAGCGCCTCCCCCCGATGGGAGAGGGCGTCCTTCTCGGCCGGCGTGAGCTCGGCCATGGTCTTGCCCGGCGCCCCCTCCGGCAGGAAGTAGGGATCGTAGCCGAAGCCCCCCTCCCCGCGCGGCGCGTCGCCGAGGGTCCCGCGGCAGGCTCCCTCGGCCGATGCGAGGAGGGTCCCGTCGGGCGCGGCGAGAGCCACCACGGCGCGGTACTCGGCCCCCCGGTGCTCCGGCCAGACCCCGTTCATGACCAGGACCAGCTTCTCGTTGTTGGCCTGGTCCCGGTCCCTTCCGATGAGACCCGGGCGCTCGTCCTCCGACCAGCGGGCCGAGCGGATGCCGGGCTTGCCCCAGAGGGCGTCGATGCAGAGCCCCGAGTCGTCGGCCAGCGCGTGCATCCCGGCGGCTCGGGCGTACTCGCAGGCCTTCTTGGCGGCGTTCTCGGCGAAGGTGGAGCGGTCCTCCTCCACCTCGGGGATGTCGCGCCCCAGGTCGTCGAGGGAGACGACCCGGACGTCGAGGCCGGTGACGAGGCGGCGGAGTTCGCGGAGCTTCCCGGGATTCCGGGTGGCGAAGAGCAGGTCCACGGCGGGTGTCAGGGAGCCTTCGCGGGAACCCCGAGCGCCTTCTCCTGGAGGAGCTTCAGCTCGGCGATGCCGGCCAGCGCCGCGTCGAGCATCTCGTCGAGGTGGGTGCGGCCGAACGGCTTCCCCTCGGCGGTGCCCTGGACCTCGACGAGGTCGAGGTCGCCGGTGGCGACGACGTTCATGTCCACCTCGGCGGTGGAGTCCTCCTCGTACTCCAGGTCGAGTCGGACCTCGCCATCGACGACGCCGACGCTCACCGCCGCCACGTGGCGCTTCACGGGGGCGCCCTTCACGACGCCGGCCTTGCGGAGCTTCTCCACAGCGAGCGAGAGCGCCACGAAGCCGCCGGTGATGGCCGCGGTGCGGGTGCCGCCGTCGGCCTGGATGACGTCGCAGTCGATGGTGAGGGTGCGCTGCCCGAGCGCCGAGAGGTCGATGGAGGCGCGCAGCGCCCGGCCGATGAGCCGCTGGATCTCGAGGGTTCGGCCGCCCTGCTTGCCCCGGGCCGCCTCGCGGGCCATGCGCTCGTTGGTGGAGCGGGGGAGCATACCGTACTCGGCGGTGACCCAGCCCGCGCCGGTACCGAGCACGTGGGGCGGGACCCGGTTCTCGAGGCTGGCGGTGCAGAGCACGTGGGTGTCGCCGAAGCGGGCGAGGCAGGAGCCCTCGGCGTGCTTCGAGACGTTCACTTCGAGAGAAACGGGCCGGAGCTGGCCGGCCTTCCTGCCGTGGGCGCGCATGGGGCGGGCATCATAACCGCGCGGCGGCGCGGGTGCAGGGTCAGGCGACCTCGATGGCCGGCCCCTCCGGCGCGGCGCGGACCTCGCCCACGTGGACGGCCGTGACGCCGCGGTCGGCGAGGAGCTTCTGGACGGCGAGGAACCGCTCCGGACGCACCGCCGCGAGGAGCCCGCCGTTCGTCTGCGCGTCGGCCAGGACCACCCGGAACGGGTGCGGCACGGCGTCGGCGAAGCGGACGTGGGGGGCGACCCACTTGAGATTCGCCTTGCTCCCGCCGGGGACGACGTCCTTCTCCGCGAGCGCCAGGACGTCGGGCTGCAGCGGGACGGCGGCCGCGTCGAGGTGGAGGAGCACCTTCGAGCCCTCGGCCATCCCCCAGGCGTGCCCCAGCAGGCCGAAGCCGGTGACGTCGGTGAGGGCGGAGACGGCGCCGCTCGCCGCCAGAACCTCGCCGGCGGCCCGGTTGAGCTCCGCCATGACCGCCGTGACCCCCGCTATCTGCCCGGGCGTCGCGATCCCTCGCTTGATGGCCGTGGTGATGATTCCCGAGCCGAGCGGCTTCGTGAGCAGGAGCTGGTCCCCGGGCCGTGCGCCGACGTTGCGCAGGATGCGGTCGGGGTGGACGAGGCCGGTGACGGCCATCCCGTACTTCGGCTCCGGGTCGTCGATGCTGTGGCCGCCCAGGATGGGGGCGCCGGCGGCGGCGGCGGTCTCGGCGCCGCCCCGGAGGATTTCCCCCAGGATCTCCATCGGGAGCGTGTGGACCGGGAAGCCCACCAGGTTGAGCGCGAAGATGGGGCGGCCGCCCATGGCCCAGACGTCGGAGAAGGCGTTGGCTGCGGCGATGCGGCCGAACCAGTACGGGTCGTCCACCACCGGCGTGAAGAAGTCCACGGTCTCGACGATGGCCTCGGTGGGCGACAGCAGATACACGGCCGCGTCGTCGCGCGTCTCGTGACCGACGAGGGCGCGCGCATCATTCACCCTGGGTAGATGGCGCAGGACCTGCGCCAGTTCCGCCGGGCGGATCTTGCAGGCTCAACCGGCGCCGTGCGACAGCGCGGTGAGCCTCGGGGGGCTCTCGCTCATCGTTCTCCTCTGTTCATGTTGCGTCCATCAGCGAGTCCATCCGCGCGTCCGGCGGTGCGGGGGGCGCGAGGGGCGCGAGGGGCGACGCGCCCGGCGGCGCGATGCCGGCGAACTCGAGATAGAGCTCGGCGCTGTGGTTGCCCGGCGCGATGCGCAGCACCTCGGCCCACTGCTCCACCGCATCGGCCTTCCGCCCGGCCGCGTAGAGGGAGAGCCCCAGGTGGAGACGCCCGGGGAGGAAGGCGGGATTCTGCCGCACCACCTCCTCGTACTCCACGATGGCCTCGTCGCGCCGCCCGGAGTCCCGCAGCGCCGCGGCCAGCCGGGCGCGGATGTCGACGAAGGCGGGGCCGAGGGCGAGGGCGCGCCTCAGCTCGGCGATGGCCTCGGGAAGGAGCCCCGCGGACCGGTAGACCTCGCCGATGTCGGCGTACATGTTGGCGAGCTTGCCGCGGGCGAAGCTGTCGAGCTGCCCCGGGGCGGCGCCGGAGGTACGGACCGCCTGCTGGTAGGTCTCCTTCGCCTCCTCGTACCGGCCGGTGTCGTTGTAGGTGATGACCAGGTTGAGGGCGGCGTCGGTGTAGGCGGGGTTGAGCCGGAGCGCGGCCTCGTAGGCGCGCTGCGCCTTCTCGTGGTCGCCCTGTTCGTGGAAGCAGACGCCCAGCATGTTGTGAACGTCGGCGAAGGTCGGATTGGCCTCGACGACCCGGGACAGGCACTCCGCGGCGCGGGCGAACTCGCGCCGTTCGTAGTGGTACCGGCCGAGCTGCAGCTTTTCCCGGGTGACATCGTCCACGGGGGGAAGTCTACCACCTCGGACCTCGGTGCCGGACCGGGACCTCGGTGCCGGACGATCGTCCATCGACGCAATGGAGCGGATGAACCGTGGACCCTCGGTCCGCGCTACAGCCCCGACGCGAAAAGCCAGCGTTCGCCCCGCCGTTCCAGGCGGTACCGGGCGCGGAAAGCCCCCCGGCCTCCCCCCTGGTGCCGGACGTCGGGGTCTTCGTAGTCCTCCCCCACCTCGGCGGAGTCCCGGTCGACCCGGATCTGCCATCCGAGGACGCGCACGCCTGGCCGGGGCGCCGCGAGCTCGCTCTTCAGGCGGGCCTGGAGCGCCTCTCGGTCAGTCTGCCCGTCCCGGTAGTCGGGTGCCGCGAGCGACGCGACTGCAGCGGCATCGCCACCGTGGACCGCGTCGAGTCTCCTGAAGAGGGTCCGCAGGACGGACCTCAGGCGCGCGAACTGGTCCCCCTCGGCGCACCAGAGCGCGATCTTGCAGGGCTTCATGTGAAACCGCTCCCGGCCGACGTAGGAAACCATCGCCGCCTGGTCGCGCCAGACCGCCTTCCCCTCGGCGTCGAGCAGGGCAACGACGGTGGCACGCCCCCCCTCCACGTCCGGCACCACGTCCGAATAGCGAACGGGAACGAGTTCCAAGGTTCCCCCCGCCTTCCACCCGTAGACATCCTCCAGGTGCGCGCGCCCCTGGGCGGCGAGCGCCTTCCGCACCTGGGTCTCCGGGCTCTGAAGGGTCGCGGATGACCCCGCCGAAAGGATCTCCGCTCGCCAGAACCAGGCTCCGGCCGCGGCCACGGCGGCCGCCAGGAACGGCACGAGGTAGGGCGCCCCGGTCCGGAACCGGACCCGGCGGCGGCGCCCGATCACGCTACCAGGGGGTCTTCCAGAGCTCGGGGTGCTCGGGCTGGGTCCGGAGGTCGGCAAGGAGCTTCTCGGCGTTCTTGCCCTGGGAGCTCGCAGGGTACTTCACGATGAGGGTCTGGAGCGCTTTCTGGGCCTTGAACCGCTCGGAGAGCTTCACGTACATGTCGGCCAGTTGCCAGAGGGCCTCCGGTTCGCGCGGGCTGCTCGGGAACTCCTTCATGATCCGCTCGAGCCGGTACGCCGCCCCCTGCCACTTCTCCCGCTTCTTGTAGAACTCGAAGGCGTACCAGTCGCGCTCCGCCATCACTCCCCTGGCCTTATCGAGTTTCTCCCGAGCATCCGGCGCATACCGGGAATTCGGGAACTTTTCCAGGAACGTGACGAGCCCCTCGGTCGCCTTGATGAACTGGGTGAGGTCGCGCTCGTACATCGGCGGGAAGAGGAAGAACTCGCTCGGCGCGTCGGCCCATCGCGACATCGCTGCCCGGTAGGCCGCGTAGTCCACCTGGGGGCTCGAGGGATGGATCTTCACGAACCCCGTGTAGGCATCGGCCGCTTCGATGAACTTCCCCTGCTCGTACTTGAGATCGGCGAGGCGCAACTCGGCCAGGGCGCCGTACTTCGAGTACGGGTACTTGGTGCGCACCCGCTCCAGGATCCTCTGGGCGTCGGTGAAGTCCCGGTCTTCGAGAGCCCCAACTCCGGCCGTGTACTCCTGCTCGGCCTGCGAGTCGTACTTCACGGCCGGCGCCTTCTTGGCGCACGCCCCGAGGAGGAGGGCGGCAGCCGCGGCAAGAGCCCAGCTTCGGTTCCGGGAGCGCATCGGGCGGGGGAACATATCAGCGGTCCTCGGCGTCGTCCACGTACACCCTGAGCACCGCCGAGACGGTTTGGCCCGAGAACCCCCGCCCGAGGAGAAACCGGGAAAGCCTGGCCATTTCGCGGGGATCGAGCTTCCCGAGTTCGCCGCGGGCGCGCCGCTGGGCGATCGTCCGGCACCGGGCGATCTCGTCCCCCCCGATCGCCTCCCTCACCGCGCGCCGGGCGTCCTCCGGGGCGATCCCTGCGGCGACGAGCCGCCGCTCCGCGAGCCTCGGTCCGAGCCTTCCGACAGCCGTCAAACTGGCCGCCCGGTCCCGGGCGAAAGCTGCGTCGTCCAGGTAGCGAAGCTCCCGGAGCCACGCCACCACCCCGTCCGCCTCATCCGCGAAGCCGGCCCGGACGAGCCTCTCCCGCATCTGGGCCTCGGTGCGGGGACGAGCGGCGAGGATGCGCAGCGCGCGGGCCCGGGCGCGGGACTGCGGTGACTCGTTCACGCCTCGACCTCGACGGCCCGGGAGCTAGAAGCGCTCGATCTGGAAGTCGTCGTCCGCAGCGGGGGGCTCCGGCTCGGCCGGTCGGGCCGCGACGCGGCCGATGGGGACAGCCGGACCGGGAGGAGGACCGCCGGGGGGGCGGGGCGCCGGCTGGGCTGCCGGGCGAGCCGCTGCCGGGCGCGGCGCAGCCGCTCGCCCCTGACCGGGCTGACCCGCCGCTCCCGAAGCCCCGACGTCCGGCACCGCCTCGAAATTGTCCCACTTGGAATCGCTCGTGCCGGAGATGCCCGAAACCCTCAGCGCGAAGTCGTCCGGGTTCGTCGCCTGGCGCAGGGCCTCCTCGTAGCTCACCAGCCCGGAGCGGTAGAGCCCCATGAGCGACTGGTCGAAGGTCTGCATGCCGTAGGTCACGTGCCCCTGGGCGATGGCGTCGTGGATCTCCTTCGTCCGGTCCTTGTCCTCGATGAGCTCGCGAACCCGGGTGGTCGCGAGCAGCACCTCGGCGGCCGGAACGCGTCCGTGCCCGTCCGCGCGCGGGACCAGCCGCTGGCTGATGACCGCCTTCAACACCGCGCCCAGTTGCAGCCGGACCTGCTTCTGCTGGTAGGGCGGGAAGGCCGAGATGATCCGGTTGATGGTCTCGGTGGCGTCGAGGGTGTGCAGGGTCGAAAGAACGAGGTGGCCAGTCTCCGCCGCCGTGAGCGCGGTCTCGATGGTCTCGAGGTCCCGCATCTCTCCCACCAGGATGACGTCGGGGTCCTGGCGCAGCGCGCTCTTCAGCGCCTGCCCGAAGCTCATCGTGTCGACGCCCACCTCGCGCTGGTTGACGATCGACCGCTTGTCCCGGACCAGGAACTCGATCGGGTCCTCGATCGTCATGATGTGGCAGGTCTCGGTGGCGTTGATGAAGTCGACCATCGCGGCGAGCGTCGTCGACTTGCCGGAGCCGGTGGTGCCGGTGACCAGGATGAGGCCGCGCGACTCGGCGGCGATCTTCTCCAGCACCTTCGGCATCATGAGCTGCTCGATGGTCTGGATGCGGAACGGGATGACGCGAAGGACCGCGCCGATCGATCCGCGCTGCTGGAACACGTTGACGCGGAACCGGCCGAGGCCAGGGACCCCGTAGGCCAGGTCGACCTCGTTCGTCTGCTTGAACTTCTCCCGCTGGAACTCGTTCATGATGCCGAGCGCCATCCGCGCGATCTCCTCGGGCGGCAGCCGGCGGGCGTCCTTCAGCGGGATGAGGGCGCCGTCGATGCGGAACATGGGCGGCAATCCAGCCTTGAGGTGGATGTCGCTCGCCCCGGATCGGAGCGCGACCTGCAGGATCTCGTTCAACTCCATGACGTCCGAAGATCGTACCACCCCGCCGGGAAAACGCGAACGCCGCCCGGGCCCGGAGGCGCGGACGGCGTGGGCGACGTCGGGATGCGACCTAGCGCTTCGAGAACTGGAAGCGCTTGCGGGCGCCCGGCTGACCGTACTTCTTGCGCTCGACGGCGCGCGCGTCGCGGGTGAGGAATCCCGCCTTCTTGAGGGCGGAACGCCACTCCGGATTCAACGCGACGAGGGCGCGGGAGATGCCGTGGCGGATGGCGCCGGCCTGGCCGGAGAGCCCTCCCCCGTTCGCGTTCACGTGGATGTCGAGCTTCCCCATCTGATCGACGAGCTTGAGCGGCTCGACCAGGATCATCTTGGAGGTCTCGCGGCCGAAGTACTCGTCGAGCGGGCGGTTGTTGACGGTGATGTTCCCGGTGCCGGGCGCGATGCGGACGCGCGCGACGGACTCCTTGCGGCGGCCGGTGGTGATGTTCTGCGTGGTGGCCATCGATGTTCCTCTAGGCGGAGAGCTTCAGGACTTCGGGCTTCTGCGCGGTGTGCGGATGCTCCGCCCCGGCATAGACCTTGAGCTTCGTCATCATCGCCCGACCCAGCGCGTTGCGCGGAAGCATCCGCTTCACGGCGTTGCCGAGGATGTCCTCGGGGTGGCGGGCGCGCACCTTGGCCGCCGGCGTCAACTTGGCGCCGCCGGGGTGCATGGTGTGAGAGAAGTAGAGCTTCTCCTGCTCCTTCTTGCCGGTGAAGCGGACCTTCTCCGCATTCACGACGACGACGAAGTCCCCGGTATCGAGGGAGGGCGTGTACGACGCCTTGTGCTTTCCCTTGAGGAGGGTGGCAATGCGGGTGGCGGCCCGGCCGACCGTGAGGTCGGTGGCATCGATGACCCACCACTTCCGCGCCC
Source organism: uncultured Anaeromyxobacter sp. (assembly GCA_903855945.1). Classification (GTDB taxonomy): domain Bacteria; phylum Myxococcota; class Myxococcia; order Myxococcales; family Anaeromyxobacteraceae; genus CAIOAK01. Next base: position 40,323 of record CAIOAK010000194.1, on the reverse strand, counting down.
GAAGCGCTTCCGCTTGGGTGGTGCTGTGTGTTGCCTTGTTCATGGAAAACCTGAGGTTGCGAGCTATTTGGAGGGGGCGTTCCTATCGGAACCCCCCGGGGTTGTCAAGGAAGGACGGGATCGGGCCTGGATCGAGGTGGTGCCCCGCGCTGGTGCCCGCGCTGGTGGTGCCGCGCCGCGCTCGCGCTGGTGCCGGACGATCTGCACCCTACCGGGGGTCATGCCCGTCCGGCAAGCTTCGCACGAAGGGCTTTCAGGACCTCGCTCGGCCGGCCAGAGTCCGCAGCGGACGCGACCGGGTCGTGCCGGACGTGGGCCCCATCCGGAAGATCCGCCAGGAAACGGCTCGGCGCTCGTTGCTCGATGCGTCCCCGCCGCGTCCGGGACGACGCTCCCGTGACCCAGAGAACCTCTCGAGCTCGCGTGATTCCGACGTAGGCGAGCCTGCGTTCCTCCTCGAGGTCCCGCAGTTCACCCTGGATCCCGGAAACCGGCAGGAGGTCCTCCTCCACTCCGATCAGGAACACGACCGGGAACTCGAGCCCCTTCGCGGAATGCAGGGTCATCAGCGTGACACCCTCTGCGTCGTCCGGCTCCTCGTCACGGGAATCGAGCGCGAGCCGCTGGAGGAAGGTCCGGAGCGTCGCCTTCGGGTCCCTTTGCTCGTGCCACTCGAGCGACTGGAGTACCGAGTCCACCGCCTCGACCTTCCGGGTAGCGGCCGCAGTGGAGACGACGCTCTGGCGAAGCCATCCTTTCAGGTCGAGATCCTCGATCATCGCCCGGGCGGGCGCCGCCAAGAGGCCTGGGCCGAAGCGACTCCGGAACATGTCGAGCTGTGTGGCGAACTGCGCCATCTTCTCGGGCGCGCCCCTCGGAACGTCCGGCACCGACCCCGCGGAGCCCAGGGCGGCCGACATCGACATCCCGTTTTCGGACGCCCACACCCCGAGCCGCTCCATCGCCACGTCCCCGATGCCCCTCGGTGGAACGCTCGCGACCCTCGCCAGCGAGACGTCGTCCTCCGGGAACGCGCAGATCTTGAGCCACGCAATGACATCCCGGACCTCGCTGCGATCGAAGAATGCCGGGCCGCCCCTGACCCGGTGCGGGATTCCGACCTCCCGCAGCGCCTCTTCGATGGGCTGACTCTGGGCGTTCAGCCGGTAGAGAACCGCAAAATCCGAAGGCTTTCGCCCATCGGCGAGCCCACGCGACAGTTCCCCCGAGACAAACCGCGCTTCCTCCTGCTCGTCGGGGAGCGAGACCACCCGGACCGGGTCGCCCGCTCCTGCATCCGTCCAAAGCCGCTTCGGCCGCCGATCGGCCGACTTTGCTATGACCCCGTTCGCGCAGTCGAGGATCCGCCCGGTCGATCGGTAGTTCTGCTCGAGCCGGACGATCGTCGCCCCGGGGAAGTTCCGCTCGAACTTCCGGATGTTTCGAACGTCCGCTCCCCTCCACCCATAGATGGCCTGGTCGTCGTCGCCGACAGCGCAGAGGCTCCGCCCCTTCCATCCCGGCGCGCGCCTTTCCGGAGCGCAGAGGAGCTCGAGCAGGGCGAGCTGCACCCGGTTCGTGTCCTGGTACTCGTCCACGAGCACGTGCTGAAACCTGTCGCGGTAGGACTTCCGGAGCGCCCGGTCCGCGGACAGCAGGGCCACCGGGCGGACGAGAAGGTCGTCGAAATCCACCGAGCGCTGAGCTCTCAACGCCTGCTCGTACCGAGGGAGGACCTCCGACGCCATGATCTCGTAGTCGTCGTCGGAGTCGTCGTCCGGCACCGGCCGTGCCGCGTTCCCCGCCCGTTCATTCTTCCTCCTCGAGATGACGGAAAGGAGTCGACGGACATCGAACCGCCGGGAATCCATCTGGATGCCCTGGAGGCAGCGCTTGAGCAGGCTCGTCTGGTCACCGGCGTCGCAGATCGAGAACCACTTCGGCAACCCGGCCGCCACATGCTCGCGCCGGAGGAACCAGAGCCCGAACCCGTGGAACGTCGCGATCAGGCTCTCCTTTCCGGCCGACCGGGACAGTACCCCCACCCTCTCTCGCATCTCCTCGGCGGCCTTGTTGGTGAAGGTGACGGCCAGGATCGACTCCGGGTCCACCCGTCGCTCGGCGAGCCAGGCGATTCGATGCGCGATGACGCGCGTCTTCCCCGATCCGGCGCCCGCCAGGACGAGAACGGGACCGTCACCGCTGGTGACGGCCTCCCGCTGTGGCGGGTTGAGTCGGGATAGGTCGACCACGGGGCGAGCGTCTTGCCATGTACCCGGACCTGCTTCAAGCCCTTGACAAGACGAAGAATCTCCGCGAGAGGAAGGCCGCCGACCTACGATATCCTCACGATGTCCTTTACGATGTCCGGCACCGGGCTTCTCGGAACCCCCGAACCTCAGGAGTCGCTCCCATGTTCTGGCTCATACCCCGCCCTCCCGGCCACCCCGCCCCGCAGAATGGAAGTCCGCGGATGTTCCGCGTCGACTGGATCGAGAAGCACCTCTCTCGCGTGAAGCCTTGGCAGGTGCTCATCGTCTGGGTGCCCTTCATCGCCTACCTCATCTATCGGGGACTCCAGGCAGGCAGCCTTTCCCTCGGCGCCTTCGCCGGGACGTTCGTGGGTGGGATCGCCTTCTGGACCCTTCTCGAGTACGTCCTGCACCGCTGGGCTTTCCACTTCACTCCGAGCCCCAACTCGGAGTTCGCCCAGGACGTGCACTTCCTCATCCACGGCGTCCATCACGACTGGCCGCACGACCCCGACCGGCTGGTCATGCCTCCGGTGATGTCGATCCTGCTCGCGATCGTCCTCGGCTTTCCGATCTACCTGATCGTGGGCGCGCGCTTCTTCGATCCGTTCTTCGCCGGGCTCGTGACCGGATACCTCTGGTACGACATGACGCACTATGTCGTGCACCATGTGAAGCCTCGGACGGAGACCGGAGCGAAGCTCCGGAAGCACCACTACCTCCATCACTTCAAGACTCCCGACGCCCGGTACGGGGTGTCGACACCCGTCTGGGACGTCGTGTTCCGAACCCTTCCCCGCGACGACCGCTCAACGGCCGGTGCCGGACGATAGCCACTCGATAGCGAGCAACTTCCTCAACCCACTCGCGTCGGCCCGGCATTTGCTTCTACCGGTCGCATGCCGCGCATCCTTCGCTCGCGCCTCGTCGGCGCAGGCACGACCCATCACTGCTTCTGGCGGAGCCACAACGGCTCGCCCGTCTTCGATGTGGACGAGGCCAGGCACCATTTCCTCAGCCTTCTCGCGAAGTACAAGGAGCGGTACGGCATCGAGATCCGCAGTTACTGCCTCATGACGACCCACCCGCACGTGGTCTGTCGCTCGACGCTCGGCCAGCGGGAGTTCAGCGCATTCTGGAAGGTCGTCAACCAGTGCTTCGCCCGGTGGTCCAATCTGCGGACCGGAGGCCGCGGCCAGGTCGTCATGGAACGGCTCGGCTCCCCACGAATCCGCCACGGGGGAAGGCATGAACTCGAGGTGATGCTCTACGGGGACATGAACCCCGTCCGCGCAGGCATGGTGCGCTGGCCCCGCGAGTGGCCGTGGTCGAGTCACGACCACTACGCGCTCGGCCGAACGAATCCGCTCATCGCCGATTCTCCGGCCTACCTTTCGCTGGGAAGGAGCCCGGGCGAGCGGCAGCGGGCCTATCTGCGCCTCTTCACTCGGCGGATCATCCAGCGAGTGCTCCGCCGCCGGCCCGATTTCATCCGGAAGCCATTCATCGGCCCGGCGTACTGGATCGCCTCGGTCCTCGCAGGTCTCGAGGGGCTACCGAGCGGATAACCGGACCGTCAGACGAGCCCGCGGTCGCGGAACCAGCGCGCGGACTCCTTCATACCCGTGGTGAAGTCCACGCGCGCCTTCCATCCGAGCTCGCGCTGCGCCTTGTCCGGCGAGCAGGTCCAGGCCGCCTCGCGAATCTCCATCATCTTGTCGAGTGACAGGATGGCGGGCCTTCCGGTGACGCGAGCCACCGCCGAGGATGCGCCCGCCGCGAGCCAGGTCATGAACTCCGGCACCGGCACGACGGCCCCGCGTCGCCCGAGGGCCGCCATGGCTCCGTGCGCCAGCGCCTCCCACGTGTACTCGATCCCGTCGGAACCAAAGTAGATGCCCGCGGAGCCCGCATCCGTGAGACGGGAACCTCTTTCCGCGACACCGAGGATCAGATTGACGAGATCGTCCACGTGGATCAGGCTGTAGCGCTTGTCCGCCAGGCCCGACTTGGCGACGATTCCCATCTTGGCGAGGCGAAACAGGGAGGGGAGGAACTCCTTGTCCCTCGGGCCGTAGACGATCGGCGGCCGGATGACGGCGGCTTCGAGTTCGTGCACGTGCGAACGGAGGGCCTCCTCCGCTGCGAGCTTGCTCTGGCCGTAGGAACTGACCGGTGCCGGACGATCGCTCTCGACCCGCGGTCGTCCAGGGGTTGAAGGCCCTGCCGCCGCGAGCGATGACACGAGGACGAACTTCGTCCGACCGCTCCGCGCCGCGGCCTTCGCCAGGGACCGCGTTCCTTCCGCATTGACGGCGAATAGCTCGTCCCTCGTCACCGCCTTGACGAGCCCGGCCAGGTGGACCACCACGTCCACGTCCGGCACCGCACCCGCGAGGGTCTCGGCCTGGCCGACATCCCCCTTCACCAACCTCGCGCCCAGCTTCCTGAGCTCGCCCGCCCTCCCGGGATCCCGCACGAGCGCCCGCACCTCGTCGCCGCGAGCGACGAGCCGTTCGACGAGGGTGGTCCCGATGAAGCCGGTCGCCCCGGTGACGAGCCAGCGCACGGCCTATTCGACCGGCATCTCGTAGAGGCGCCACACCTTCGAGCGCCTCGCCCCCGCCGACTCGATGGCCTTGTTGATGAGGGTGTTGTCCTCGAGGGTCCAGCTCACCTCGCCTCCCTCGTAGCCGGCCTGGTCCGCGCGGCGGATGGTCTCGACGATCAAAACCGCGTCGATTCCGCGCCGGCGCCAGCCCTCCTTGATGCCGAGGGCCATGAGTCGGATGCGGGTGATCCGCTTCTGGAACCAGAGCAGCTTTGCCAGTCCGATCGGTATCCCGTAGGTGGTGAGGTTCCCGCCCACCTTCTTGAACGCTTGGTTGATGTCCGGCACCGTCAATGCGAAGGCGATTGGCTCCCCATGCGCCTCCGCGATGAGCGCCAGCTCCGGCACCACCAGTTGCTTCAGATCCTTCGCCAGCCAGTCGAACTCGGCGTCGGTCATGGGGACGAATCCCCAGTTCTTCTCCCAGGCCGAGTTGTAGACCGACTTGATGCGGACCACCTCCGCGTCGAAGTTAGCGACGTCCAGCGGGCGTACCGTGATCCCCTCGTGCGCCCGGATCTTGTCCGCGATGCGAATGAACCGCTCCGGCGGCGGAACCCTGGCGGACCGCTCGAACCCGAAAAGGTCCTTCGCCTTCCGGAACCCGCAGGCCTCGAGCAGGTCGGCGTAGTAGGGCGGGTTGTAGGACATCATCACGTAGGGCGACGAGTCGAACCCGTCGACGAGCAGGCCGCACTCCTGGTTGGTCGACAGGTTCATCGGCCCGATGAGTTGCGGAAGCCCGCGCCACCGCGCCCAGTTCTTCGCCGCGGCGACGAGCGCGGCAGCCACGCCCGGGTCGTCGATGCACTCGAAGAGGCCGAAATACGCGACCTTGCACCCGTGGAAGGCGTTGTAGTTTCGGTCCTCCACGGCCGCGATCCGCCCCACGACCTTGCCATCGCGGCGGGCGAGGAAGAGCGCCACCTCGGCGTGCCGGAAGAACGGGTTCTTCGCCGCGTCGAGGAACTCGTGACGCTCCATGATGAGGGGCGGCACCCAGAAGGGGTCATCCCGGTAGATCTCGAAGGGGAGCCGGACGAATCGGTCCTTGTCGATGCCGGTGGAGACGAGGCTCACCTCGACGTCCTTGGCAGGCTGCGCCACCTCTGTGACGTCCGGCACCACTACGGGCCTGTTCATGGTCATGGGCGGGTTCCTGGCGAGTGGGGGGGGGGACGCCTCAGGCGTCCCGCTGGCCGTTGCTCGAATTCTGCTGTCGCCGCGTCATGAAGTTCATGCCGGCCGAGAGGAGCATCGTGGGGAGCTGGCGCCGCTTTTCCCAGAGCTTGAGCGGCAGCTCCTTCAAGTTCTTTACATCGTCCGGCCCCGCGTTTATCGCGCGCCAGGTGATCATCTCCGCCGCATTCGACAACCTTCGCGACCAGGGTTCGTCCCCCTGCGTCAGCACATCCACGATCTCCAGGCGAACGCCCCCGTCCTGGCTCCCGGTCGCGGTCGTCGCCCCCTCGTGGGACGAGTAGAAGCCGGTGACCCCCGGCCGGGCCATCTTCACCTCGACCCGGGTGTGCGGCCGCTCCGCCGGGATGATCCCGAGATCGCGCCCGGCCTTCTGGAACATCTCCAGCGCGCGGTCGATCTGGTCGTCGGTGTGGGTCGCCATGAATACGGTCCGGACGAGCTCCTTCTCCACGGCCGGCTTCACGACCGGGCTCGCGAAGAGCCCGAGATCGGTGAGCTTTCGCCAGAGCTTGAAGGCCAGGGCCTGGTCGCCGATGACCACCGGCACCACCGGCGAGACCGACGGCTGGGTGTCGTAGCCCATCCCGCGGAGCTCCCGGTGCACCCGCTCCGAGATGTCCCAGAGCCGCTCGCGCCGCTCCGGCTCGGCCTGGATGATCTCGAGGGCCTTCAGCGCCGCGGCCGCAGCCGACGGGGTCATCGACGCGCTGAACACGAGCGCCCGGGCCTTGTGCTTGATCCAGTTCACCACGTCCGCGGGCCCGGCGATGACTCCGCCGATCGACGCGAGCGACTTGGAGAACGTCGTCATGATGAGGTCGACGTCCTCATGCACGCCGAAGTGCTCGCCGGTTCCCTTGCCGTTCGGCCCCATGACGCCGAAGCCGTGGGCCTCGTCGACCATCAGCCTGGCTCCGTACTTTCGCTTCAGCTCCGCGATGGCGGGCAGGTTCGCGAGGTCCCCCTCCATGGAGTAGACCCCGTCCACGACGATGAGCTTCCCGGCCTCGGGGTTGGCGGCAGCCAGCAACCGCTCCAGGTCCTCCATGTTGTTGTGCCGGAAGCGCTTCGTCTCGCCGTAGGCGGCCTGGATGCCCTCGACGAGCGAGGCGTGGACCATCCGGTCCGCGAAGATCATGTCGTGCCGGAGCACGAGCGACGAGATGGTCCCCAGGTTGGTCCCGAAGCCCGTGGAGAAGACCACCGCGGCTTCCTTCCCCAGGAATTTCGCGAGCCGGTGGTCGAGGTCGTCGTGAAGCGCCATCGTCCCGTTCAGGACGCGGGAACCGCAGGTGGAGGCGCCCCAGCGGCGTGCGGCCTCGGCGGCCGCCTCCATCACGCGGGGATCGTTGGCGAGCCCCAGGTAGTTGTTCGAGCAAGCCATGATGAGGCGCTTGCCGTCGACCACCACCTCCGTACCCTCGGTCTCCTCGATGACCCGGTAGTACGGATAGTGTCCGGCGAGCTTCAGGACCTGGGGGTCCTTCCAGTTGGCGCACTTGTCAAAGAGATCAGCCATTTGTCCTCGTCGAACCACGGGAAAAGACGCGCTCCCCCGGGTGTACCTACCGGCCGCGGGCGCGACGAGTCAAGTGGCGCAGCGCGTCTAGCCTGGTCGGGCGGATACACCCTGCAGGGTCGTGGTGCCGGACGTGGTGCCGGACGTGGTGCCGGAAACGGTTCGCCTCGTTACATCCCGCTCGTCCGATTCAGGTCTTTTCACCCCAGCGGGGCACCCCGGAAAGGGAGCAAGTCTTGGCCACCTACAAGAAAATCGAGGTCGTCGGTACCTCTTCGAAGAGCGTCGCGGACGCCATCAAGTCCGCCGTCTCTGGCGCGAGCAAGTCGGTCCGTAACGTCAGCTGGTTCGAGGTCGCCGAGATCCGCGGCGCCGTGAAGGGCGGGGAGGTCGCCGAGTTCCAGGTGACCGTCCGGCTCGGCTTCAAGGTCGAGAAGTAGTACCCGAAGTCCGCGCGGCGGCCCGACGGGTCACGGCCCGTCGAGGTCGCCGCTCGCAATCTTGTCGGCCAGGAACCGGCCCAGCTCCATGTCGGAGCGGCTGATGTGCTGGACGAGCCACGTCGCCATCCAGTTGTTCATCCGGATGCCCGAGAGGACACCCGGACCCTTCTCCTGGAACTCGCGCGTCATCTGGTCGTAGTCGCGGATGAACCGCTCGTGTTCGCCCTTGTGGCGCGAGTACTCGGGATAGGCGCTGCGGAGCATCCAGCGCTCCTCGGCGCCGAAATGGCTCTCGACGTACTGGCTCAAGAACTCGAGGAGGTGCTCGATGTCCGGAGCGTTCCCCTTCCCGATGCCCTGCACCAGCCGCTCGATGCGAACGAAGAGCTCCTGGTGCTGATGGTCGATTTCGGGAACGCCGATCGCGAGCGCCGGGGTCCACGGAATGGCCATAGCGAGTCTCTAGCGAGGGAAGCGTTCCGGCGCAGGCCTGTTTGGGGCGTGCCGTTCACTCTCCGGCTGCAGCGAACGCGGCCGCCAGGAAATCGTCGTTCTCAGCGGGTGTGCCCACCGAGACGCGGAGGCAGCCCTTCAGCCCGGGCAGATGGTCCTGGCGCCGGACCAGGATCCCCTTCGCGAGGAGCGACTTCCAGGCGGTCTCGGCGTCCGGGGTTCGGACCAGGAAGAAGTTCGCCTGGCTCGGGTGTGGCTTCCACGTCGGATGGCGCGAGAGGGCCGCGATCACCCGGTCCCGTTCGACCGCGAGCTGACGGGCGACCCGTTCGGCGTGGCCGGGAGCCTCGAGAACCGTCTCCAGAACCGCAGCGGTGTGCACCGGGACGTCGAAAGGGGGGAGCATGGCCTGGAGCTTCGCGGCGACGTCCGGCACCGCGAGGAGGAAGCCCGCGCGGACGCCGCCGAGCCCGAAAGCCTTCGAGAAGGTCCTGAGGACGACCACGTGCGGATTCCCCCGGGCGAGCGGCCGGAGGTCGGTGCCGGAGAACTGGCAGTAGGCCTCGTCGATGGCGAGCACCCATCCGCGATCCCTCGCTTTTTCGGCAATCCGCTCCACGTCCGGCACCGGGAAAGTCGTGCCCGTGGGCGCGTGCGGCGTGGCGACGAACACCACGCCCGGCTCCCCTCGCTCCATCTCCTCCCGAAGCCCCTCGACGGGAAGGGAGAAGTCCGGACCGAGAGGCACGCCCTTGTACGGAGTCCCGGTAAGCCGAGCCGCGCCCTCGTAGAACGCGAAGGAGGGCGACGTGTCGAGAATCCGCCGAGCCGCCTCGGCCAGAGCGAGCACCAGGAAGTTTGACCCTGGCGCGACGACGATCCCGTCGGCCGGCCAGTCGAGGTAGCGCCCCACCAGCTCCCGGACCCCCTCCGCGTGCATGTCGGGGTAGCGGTTCCATGCGGAGTGGCGCATCTTCTCGAGCGCCCGATTCTTCATCTCCTCGGGCAGGTCCCATGGGCTCTCGTTCTGGTCCAGCTTGATTGCCGCGTCGACCTTCCGGTAGGGGTAGGCGGCCAGTCCGGAAAGGTGCGGTTTGAAGGCGTCCATGGCTCGACATTACTTCAGAACTCTCGCCGTCGGCGCGCTTGCGGTCCTCGCGCTCCCGGCGTTCCCGGCTGACCCGCGTCCGTCGAACGGCCCCTCGGTCCGCGTCTCGCCCGCCCGCGCGCGCCCCGGCGATGCGCTGCTCGTCACGCTCGAGGGGGTGGCTTCTTCCGCGCTCCCCTCGATGTCCGGCACCGCTCTTTTCCCCTCCCAGCGCTCATTCCGCTTCTACCCCACCCCCACCGGCGCCCAGGCCGTCCTCGCCCTCCCCATCGAGCTCGACCCCGGAACGGTCAATCTCGAGGTCCGCGTTCCGGGCCGCCAGGACCCACTCGTCGCCACCGTCGAGATCGTCGATCCCCACTTCCCGGAGACGAAGCTCTCCGTCGAGCCCAAGTTCATCGCTCCCTCCGCAGCCCACAAGAAGCAGATGGAGGAGGACCAGGCGGCCTTCCGCGAAGCCTTCTCCCGCCCCTTCGAGCCCCCCCTCTTCACGGCCGCGTTCGCCCCACCCCGCGAGGCGAAGGTCACGGGCCAGTTCGGCGAGCGGCGAACCTTCAACGGCAAGAAGCAGAGCCAGCACTACGGCACCGACCTCGCCGGCGCCACGGGCGAACCGATCCGGGCCACGAACGACGGCGTCGTCGCCCTGGTCCGCGACTGCTTCGCCTCCGGGAAGAGCATCGCCATCGCCCACGGCGGGGGCCTATTCTCGGTTTACTTCCATATGTCGGGCTTCGACGTCCGCCCGGGAGACCACGTGGTACGCGGACAGGTCATCGGCAAGGTCGGCGCCACCGGCCGCGTCACCGGCCCCCACCTGCACTTCGGGATCAAGGTGATCGACATCTACGTCGATCCGGACTCGGTCTACCGGTTGGCCTTCTCCGCCCCGTTTGGGGCCACGACGTCCGGCACCGCACCCTGACGCCGCACCCTGACGCCCTACCCCTCCCCCCGCACCTCCGCCAGCACCGCCAGCAGCTGCCGCTGCAGCACCGGGTTCGCCGTGCAGATGGTCCCGCCGTGCAGCACGTCATCCCCCCCCAGGAAGTCGGCCACCTCCCCGCCCGCCTCCCGCACGAGCAGGATCCCCGGCGCCACGTCCCACGGCTTGAGCTTCGCCTCCCAGAACCCGTCGAACCGCCCGCACGCGACGTAGGCCAGGTCGAGCGCCGCCGCCCCGAACCGGCGCACCGCGCGGGCCCGCTGCAGATAGGCCCGGAAGAGCCGGACGAGCGGGTCGGGGTTCTCCTGGATGTCGTACGGGAACCCGGTGCACAGGAGCGCCCGCCCCATCTCGGCCGTCTCCGACACCCGCAGCCGCTCCCCGCCCATCCACGCCCCCTCCCCGCGCCCCGCCACGTACAGCTCCCCCCGCAGCGGGTCGAGTGTCGCCCCGGCCGCGATCCCCGCCGCGTCCGTCACCGCGATATTCACCGCAAAATGGGGCACGCCGTGGGCGTAGTTGGTCGTCCCGTCGAGCGGGTCCACGTACCACCGGAGCCCGTCCCCCGCCACGTCCGGCACCGCCCCCCGCGCCCCCGATTCCTCGGCCAGCACCGCGCTCCCCGGGAACCGCGCCGACACGAACCCCAGCACGGCCTCCTCGCTCGCCCGGTCCGCGTCGGTGACCAGGTCGATCCCGCCCTTGAAGTCGATCGTCCTCCTCGTCCCCCACTTCTCGCGCAGCACCGCACCGCCCCGCCGGGCCGCCTCCGCACACGCCTCTCGCAGCTCGCCGATCGCCGTCACCCTGCCTCCGTGCCTGCTCGAGAGAACCCGTCCGGAACCCGTCCGGAACCCGTCCGGGAACATAGCGCCGCCCACGTCGCGTGCTAAGTTCCCCGAGGGAGGAAACGGATGAAAGCCCTCGCCGTCGTTCGCGCCGTGGTGTTCGTGCTGCTCGCCGCCTACACCCTCTACGCGATGCCGTGGAAGTACATCGACCTCGTATTCTTCCCGCGCGACGGCGTGCTCCTCGCCACCGGCGACGTGCTGAAGGCGCTCCGGACGCTCACCGTCGCGACCTGGCTCGCGGTGGCCTGGATCGGCGTGGACGCCTGGCTCGGCCTCGCCCTGCAGCGCCGCCAGCGCGAGGCCCCCTCGGGCGCCCCGGGGGCGGCGAAGTAGCCGATCCGCCGCCGTGATGGGCATCGGCCCTCGGGCCCTCCTCTACCGCCTCCGCTGCCTGCTCAAGCGGCGGGAGGTGGACGTCTGGTACGACCCGGCGTACCGCCTCCCCTTCACCGGAGTCGAGTTCTCCGGCCTCGACCCGCGCCGCGCCGACTTCGCCGCCTGGTGGCTGCGCCAGAGCCGGGCCATCGCGCCGGGATGGTGGCGGACCCCCCGCCGCGCCTCCTTCGCCGAGCTCTCCCGGGTTCACGATACTTCCTTCCTGGAGTCGATGGCCCGCCCGGCCACCCTCGCCGCGGTCTTCGGCGTCGATCCCTCCGACGTGCCGGTGGACGAGGTGATGCGGACCGTCCGGCTCGCCACCGGCGGCACCATCCAGGCCGCCGGAGAGGCGCTGCGGCGCAACAAGCCGCAACTCAACCTCGTGGGCGGCTTCCACCACGCCGGGCCGGCCTCGGCGGGCGGCTTCTGCCCGGTGAACGACATCGCGGCGGCCATCGCATCGGTGCGGGCCGACGGCTTCACCGGCATGGTGGCGGTGCTCGACCTCGACGCCCACCCTCCCGACGGCATCGCCGCCTGCCTCGTCCGCGACCCGAACCACTGGATCGGCTCCATCTCCGGCTCCACCTGGGGCCCGCTCGCAGGGGTGGACGAGGTGGTGCTCCCGGAGGGCACCGGCGACGGTCCGTACCTCGAGACGCTCCGCGCGCTCCTCGACCGCATGCCGCCCGCCGGTCTCGTCTTCGTCATCGCCGGCGGCGACGTCCTGCACGGCGACCGCCTCGGCAAGCTCGATCTCACCCTCGACGGCACGCGCCGGCGGAACGTGGCGGTGGCGGCCCATCTGGAGGGAGTCCCGTCGGTGTGGCTGCCCGGGGGCGGCTACAGCAAGAACGCCTGGAAGGCGCTCGCCGGCATCGGCCTCGCCCTCTCCACCGGCTCCCTCGACCCCATCCCCGAGAGCTACGATCCCATCGGGCAGCGATTCTCCCGGATCGCCGCCAAGCTGGACCGCGCCCACCTCTCCGACTCGGGCGACCTCACCGACTCCGACCTCGCCGAGGCGCTGGGCCTCCGCCCCACCCGGCAGCGGCTCCTCCTCGGCTTCTACACCGAGGTCGGGATCGAGTTCGCGCTGCAGCGTTTCGGCATCCTCGACCAGCTCCGCCGCCTCGGCTACGACCACTTCCGCGCCGAGTTCGGCCAGCAGCACCCGGGCGAGCGGATCCGCATCTACGGCGAGGCCGAAGGAAAGGAGCACGTGCTCCTCGAGCTCGTGCTCGAGCGCAAGCGCGTCGCCGGCCACCCGGTCCTCTACGTTCACTGGTTGTCACTGCGCCACCCCAAGGCGGTCTTCAGCCTGGTGAGGCCCCGCCTCCCCGGCCAGGAGGTGCCGGGCCTGGGTCTCGCGCGCGAGACCGGCGAGATGCTCGCGCTCATGGCGCTCCGGCTCGAGCTCACCGGCGTCGCCTACCGCCCGGCCCACTTCCACACCGCCTTCGCGGGGCGCCACCACTTCGCCTTCGTGGACGCGGCGCGCGAGGGGCGCTTCCAGGCCCTCGTCCGCGACCTCAAGGGCATGCCGCTCCTCGATGCGACCCGCGCCATCGACGAGGGGCGCGTGCTCCTCGACGGGAAGCCCTACGCCTGGGAGCCGGACGAGATGGTGATGTGGCTCCGGGAGCACCCCGAGGAGCGCGGCGAGGAGGCGCTCGAGCAGGAGCGCTGCCACTTCACGGTGCTGCCGGCCGCCGCGGCGGCCCCGCCCGCCTCACCACCCGCAAGCCTGGCCGCGGGTCCGATCGGCAAGCCACGCCCGTAGCGGCGCGAAGTACTCGAGCATCGCCGACGGGTCCATGCGCCGCTCGCCGGAGAGGGCCTCGAGCGCATCCGGCCAGGGCTTCGACGCGCCCATGGCGAGCATCTCGCCGAACCGGCGCCCCACCTCCTTGCTGCCCTGGATCGAGCAGATGTGGAGCGGCCGCTCGTCGCCGGCGATCCGGCACATGGCGCGGTGGAACTGGAACTTGAGCACGCCGGCGAGGAAGTAGCGCGCGTAGGGAACGCCCGAGGCGATGTGGTACTTCGCGCCCGGGTCGAAGTCGGCCTCGCTGCGCGGGACGGGCGGCACGATGCCCTGGTAGCGCGCGGCGAGCTCCCACCAGGAGGCGTCGTAGCGATCCGGCGCGATGCGCCCCGCGTAGACGTCCCAGCGCCAGCGGTCCATGAGCACCGAGAAGGGCAGGAAGGCCACCTCCTCGAGCGCCTTCTTCATCTGCGCGTTCACCACCGCCCGCTCGTCCTTCGCCGCCGACTTCAGCAACCCCAGCTTCACCATGTAGTCGGGGGTGATGGAGAGCACGAGCGCATCGCCGATGGCCTCGTGGAACCCGTCGTGCGCGCCGGTCTGGAGCAGCGTCGGCAGCCCCTCGTAGGCGCGCTGGTAGTAGTTGTGCCCGAGCTCGTGGTGGACGGTGACGAGGTCGTCCTCGGTGGGCTTGATGCACATCTTCACGCGCAGGTCGGACCGGTAGTCGATGTCCCAGGCGCTGGCGTGGCAGATGACCTCCCGATCGCGGGGCTTGACCAGCATCGACCGGGTCCAGAAGCTCTCCGGAAGCGGCGGCAGCCCCATCGAGGTGAAGAAGGACTCGCCGGTCTTCACCATGCGTGTCGCATCCCACTTGCCGGCCACGAGCGCCGCCGTGACGTCGGTGTCCCCCACGCCCGGATAGGGCACCACGAGCGGGTAGACGTTCTCCCAGCTCTGCGACCACATGTTCCCGAGCAGCTGGGCCGGGATGGGGCCGCGGTCCGGCACCCTCGCCTTGCCGTAGCGCTCCTGGAGCCGCGATCGGACGTAGCAGTGGAGCTGCTCGTACATCGGACGCAGCTCCCCCCAGAGCCGGTCGATCTCGGCGGCGAAGGCCTCGGGCGGCATGTCGTAGCCGCTGCGCCACTGCTCCCCCACGTCCTGGAATCCGATCTCGCGCGCCCCCTCGTTGGAGAGCCCGACCATCCGCTCGTAGAGAGGCCGCATGGGCCGGGCCACGGTGCGCCACCCGGCCCAGGCGTCGACGAGCTCTTCCCAGTCGCGGCTCTCGGCCATCACCTCCTCGAGCTGGCCCAGGTCCCGGCAAACGCCCTTGCCGTCCTTGCCGCACCACTTCCCCTCGCCGTAGAGGGCGGTGAGCCGGGCGGCGATGGAAGCGAGCTCGGCCCGCTTCGTGGGGTCGGCCGGGGCGGGCGGCGGCTCGTTCACGAGGCGCAGCATCAGGAGCTGCCTTCGCGACGAGGGGTCGAGGTCGGTCTTTCCGTAGCGGAGCGACTCCCGGACCGAGCGGGAGAGGAACTCCATCAGGTCCTCGTTCGCCCAGCCGACGAGCCGCTGGGTATCGACCGTGATGTAGGTCTTCGACACCCAGTCGGCCGTGGCCTGCTTCACGGAGAGGCGGCGGAAGTCGGCGTCGAGCCGCTTCATGAAGGCTTGGCCCTCGGCCTGGGTGGGGGGGACGGCGGGGTCGGCGGCGAGCGCCAGCGCGAGGGTGAGGGATGCGATCAAAGGGAGGCCCTCCGGAGGGGGTCCACCCATACCCGAACCCCCCGAACGGGCAAGAGGTTCTTGTCTCCTGATCCACCGACAGGGCCTGTCAAAATCGTTCCTGATGGGGTATTCCATCGGGCCTTGACTCGAACCCGGACGGACTCCACATGAGACTCAGGCTCGGCATCGCTTACCTCGCCGCCGCCGCGCTCCTCGCGCCGGCGACCGGTCGCGCGAGCGAGCTGGAGGCAACCTCCAGCACGCAGCTCAACATCCAGTCCCAGTGGCGGGCCGGCGCGACGACGGAGGTCGTCCCCCTCTACGAGTTCCTGACGCTCACCGGGCGTGAGGTCGACATCCCGGGCGGAAAGCTCTACTTCCAGGTGGATGGCTGGGGCGCCGCGAACCTCGGCTCGAACCCCTGGTGGAACGGCTACACCAACACGGGCGCCCTGAGCGCCGACCTGAACCTCGCCTGGGTGCAGGGGCGCTTCCTCGACAACCAGCTCCGCGTCACCCTGGGGCGCCAGACCATCGGCTACGGCAACTCCCGGATGCTGCAGCTCGACGGCGGCGCCCTCCAGCTGGTCATCCACAAGATGGTGACCCTCGACGCCTACGTCGGCGCCCCCACCACCCAGCGCTTCACGGCCTACGGCAGCATCTTCTCCGCCGCCCCCACCATCGGGAACCTGGCCGTGGGCGGCCGGCTCGGCTTCGCCTGGACCTCCTGGCTCAACGTCGGCGCCTCGGCGGCCTTCTCCTGGAACGACGGCGCCGCGACCCGCGAGGACCTGGCCGTGGACCTGCGCTTCTCGCCGGTCTCCTGGGCCTACCTGCTCGGCTACCTCGACTGGAGCCTCTTCGCCGGCGACTACTACTCCGGCTTCGGCGGCCAGGTCGCCGACGCCAACCTGAGCCTCGTCTTCCCGGTCACCCAGTTCCTGCAGTTCACGGCCGAGTACACCTACTCGGTGCCGTCGCTGGCCCTCCCCTACAACTCGATCCTCTGGGTCTTCTCCGACAACACCCACCAGTACGTCGGGGCCACGGCGCGGGTCGGACTCGAGCAGTTCAAGGTCCACGTCCCCCTCGACTTCGAGGTGGGCTACCGGCACATCTTCGAGGAGTGGAGCACCTTCGGCAGCACCGACACGGGCGGCAACCGCTACTTCCTGCGGGCCACCTGGCGGCCGACCAAGACCACCACGGTGGGAGCCGAGACCTCGCGCCTCTGGATGCCCGACCAGGGCTACTGGCAGGCCCGCGCCTTCGCCTCCGCCAAGGCCTACGGCTT
The DNA here is from genome assembly GCA_903855945.1 of uncultured Anaeromyxobacter sp. Classification (GTDB taxonomy): domain Bacteria; phylum Myxococcota; class Myxococcia; order Myxococcales; family Anaeromyxobacteraceae; genus CAIOAK01. Next base: position 23,757 of record CAIOAK010000194.1, on the reverse strand, counting down.
CACCGGCACGCTCGACTTCCAGGGCTACTGGTTCGACGACGTGGTGAACCTGGTCAAGCAGTCGATCATCGGCTCGGCCACGCTCGGCTACGACGTCGGCGGCGGCTTCGCGGTGGTGGGCGCGCTCCAGGGCGGCTCCACCCCCTACTACACGAGCTACGTGAACGGGCTCGTCAAGCTCACCTACAACGCGACGTACCGGTCCCGCGAGGTGTACGAATGAACCCCCGGCTCCTGCTCCTGCCTCTCGCGATCGCCGCCCTCGGCTGCCAGAACGGGGCGAAGAAGGCCGAGGCGCCCGCGCCGCAGCCCTACAAGTTCCCGCACCAGATGCACATCGAGTCCGGGGTGGCCTGCGCCGAGTGTCACGCGCCCATCCTCAAGGCCTCGGTGCTCAAGGAGAACGTCGTCGACGTGGCGCTGCCGCTGAAGAACGAGCTCTGCCTCGGCTGCCACGACCCGGTTCCCGACTACAAGCCGGTGCAGCGTTTCGCCCCGGTGGTTCGCTTCGACCACTCGGCCCACCTTCCCCGCCTCAAGGGGGTGAAGGACGAGTGCCTGGTCTGCCATTCCAAGATCGCCGAGCCCGGCACCTTCAAGGTGCTGACGCCGCCGATGTCGGTCTGCACCGACTGCCACAACCACAAGCAGGACTACGCGGTGGGTCGCTGCACGCCCTGCCACCGCGACCTCAAGGCCTACGAGAAGCCGCTCCAGAACTACTCCCACGAGGCCGCCTGGCTCGAGACCCACGGCAAGTGGGCCAAGGCGTCGGTGAACACCTGCACGGCCTGCCACGATCAGACCATGTGCTCGCAGTGCCACACGGCGACCACGCGTCCGATGCCGCCCTCCGTCCAGTTCCCGGAGAAGGTGACGGCCGAGTTCATCCACCGCGGCGACTGGATCTCCCGCCACGCCATCGAGCAGCAGGCCGACCCCACGAGCTGCACGAAGTGCCACGGCACGGGCTACTGCCAGAGCTGCCACGCCTTCCAGAACGTGGCGCCGGGCGGCAGCGCGAACTCGCTGCGTCCGCACCCGCAGGGCTGGATCTCCATCCACGGCCAGGCGGCCCGCCAGAACATCCTCTCCTGCGCGGCCTGCCACAACCAGGGCGCGCAGTCGATCTGCGTGGCCTGCCACAGCACCGGGCGCGTGAATCCGCACCCGCCGGGGTGGAAGGGAACGCGGGCGCAGATCGGGGGCAATTCCATGTGCCTGATCTGTCACACGACGTAACGGGGATCGCCTTCGGCGCCGCGTCCGTGGAAGGGCGCCCCGACGAGGCCACGCCGGCGTACGCGAAGACCGGAAGACCGAATGAACACTTGAACGCTTGACGTTCATTAGGACGCTGGCTACCTTGTTCGCATGATCGTCGGCTACCTGGACGATGCCACCCGGGACGTCCACGTTGTCCACGTTGGAACGGAATCCCGTGCGGCCCGTCGGTTCGGGGAAGACGTCCGCCGGGCGGCGCGGCGCAAGCTCGACCTCATCGGTGCGGCCGGCGACATCCGTGACTTGACGGTACCGCCCGGGAACCGGCTGGAGCGGCTCAAAGGGGACCGCGCCGGCTTCTACAGCATCCGGGTGAATGACCAGTTCCGAATCACCTTCCGGTTCGACGGCGGGAACGCGTCCCAGGTCCAGCTCGTGGACTACCACTGAGGAGAGACAATGCTCACCACCGCCACCATGAAGCGTCGCCCAACGCCCCCCGGTGAGATGCTCCTCGAGGAGTTCCTCCGTCCCGCGGGCATCACCCAGGTCGAGCTGGCCGCTCGCATGGGCGTTCCGATCCAGCGGGTCAACGCCGTCATCGCCGGACGCCGAGCCGTCACGGCAGAGACGGCCATCTTGCTCTCTCGCGTCCTCGGAACCACCCCGGCCCTCTGGCTGAATCTCCAGATCGCTGTGGATCTCTGGGACGCCGAGCATCGCCTGGGGCGATCTCGGGTGCCGGCGCACCGAAGCGACAGAACCGGAAAGCTGCGCCCATCGCACGGCTGAGAGGTCAACGGGACCGATCGGGACCTCGGAGCATCGCGCCCGGCTGGCCTCGTCGCGCCCTACCCCGGACCGCCGGCACCACGGAAGGGCACCCCGACGAGGCCCCCCAGCACCCTCCCCCAGATCCCCCCGAACGCCCCGTTCGACATCGCCACCACCACGTCCCCCGCCCGCGCCTCGGCCACCATCTCGGCGACGATCTCCTCCACCGTCCCGCAGGCCCGCGCCGGCACGCCCCGCGCCGCCACATCGGCCGCGACCCGCGCCACGTCGAGCCGCTCCTCCTCCGGCACCCGGTCGGTCGGCGCCGGCGTGAGCAGCCACACCCGCGACGCCGAGCCGAAGCTGCGCCCGTACTCCTCCTGATGCAGGTTCCTTCGCGACGTGTTGGACCGCGGCTCGAACGCCACGAGCAGCCGCGCCCCCGGATACGACCCCTGGATGGCCGCCAGCGTCCGCTCCACCGCCGTGGGGTGGTGGGCGAAGTCGTCGATCACCGTCACGCCCCGCTCGACCCCCCGCACCTCCTGCCGCCGCTTCACGCCCCGGAAGGCCTCCAGACCCGCCGCGATCTCCCCGAACGACAGCCCGAGCCGCGTCGCCGCCGCGGCCACCCCGAGCGCGTTCTCCACGTTGTGCGCCCCGCCCACCGAGAGCCGCACCGCCCCGAGCTCCCGCCCCGCCCGCACCAGCCGGAACCGCGCCCCGTCCGCCCCCAGCGTGAGCCCGCGCGCCTCCCAGTCGGCCGGCCGCTCCACCGAGTAGGTCTCCATCCCGCAGCGAGCCTTCCGCGCGATCTCCACCACGCTCGGCCAGGTCGAGCAGGCCGCCAGGTACCCGTCCTCCGGCAGGATCTCGACGAACCGCTCGAAGGCGCTCCGGTAATGCGCCTCGTCCCGGTAGATGTCGGCGTGGTCAAGTTCACAACTAGTGAATATGGCCGTCCGGGGCCGGTAGTGCAGGAACTTCGGCCCCTTGTCGAAGTAGGCGGTGTCGTACTCGTCCCCCTCGACGACGAAGGCCTCCCCCCCGCCCAGCCGGAAGTTGGAGTCGAAGTCTCGGGTCACCCCTCCCACCAGGAACGACGGATCCCGCCCCGCGTGGTGGAGGACGAACCCCATCAACGCGCTCGTCGTGGTCTTCCCGTGGGTCCCCACGACGACGACGCCGTGCCTCGGCCCGATGAAGAGCTCGCCCAGCGCCTCGGGGAACGACACGTGGGGCAGCCCCCGCTCCCGCATGGCCGCCGCCTCGGGATTCACCGCACGGACCACGTTTCCCACCACCACCACGTCCGGCCGCGCCCGGTCCAGGTTCTCCGCCCGGTAGCCCTGCATCGCCTCGATGCCCCAGCGCTCGAGCTGCGTGGACATGGGCGGGTAGACGTTCTCGTCCGACCCGGTCACCTCGTAGCCGGCGGCCTTCAACATGCCGGCGAAGGAGCCCATCCCCGTCCCCGCCACCCCGATGAGGTGCACCCGCCTCACCTTCGACCAGTCGATCCCCATCCCGTTCACCCCACCGCCTTCGCCACCGCGTCGTGGAAGGCCCGCCTCGCCGCCAACATCTCCGCCGGCCGCCGCCCGCCCGGATGGACGTGGTTCGTGAGCAGCGCGCAGACGAGCCGCCGGTCCCGGTCGATCCAGAGCGAGCACCCCGTGTAGCCCAGGTGGCCGATCGCGCCGAGCGGTCCGCGCCCCAGCTTCGAGCCGATCGACGACGCCTCGCCGCTCGGCGTGTCCCACGCGAGCGCCCGCTCGCTCCCCGGCGTCGGGTCCCGGCGCGCGAACTCCCGGGCCACGCGGGGGTCGAGGATCCGTCCGTGACTCTCCATGGCGAGGAGCCATTCCTGCCCGAGCCGCGCCACGTCGGACGCGGTGGAGAAGAGGCCGGCGTGCCCCGCCACGCCCCCGACGGCCCAGGCGTTGTCGTCGTTCACCGTCCCCTGGTTCACCTCGTGCCGGTGCTCGCACCTCTCGGTGGGCGCGTAGTTCCGCCCCGTGCAGGGCCCCTGCCCGGTGGCGAGCCGCCCCGCCGTCACGAAGAAGGTATCGCCGAGCCCGATCTTCGCCGCCACCCGCTCGGCGAAGAGCCGGTCGAGCGGCGCGCCCCCCGCCTTCTCGAGCAGGAACCCCAGCGCCAGGTACCCCGGATCCCCGTAGACCGCCCGCGCCCCCGGCTCCGCCTCCAGCGGCTCCGCCCAGAGCGCCTCCTCCACGATCTCCCGCCCGCGCGCGAAGGCCTCCGTGAGATCGGCCGGCCGCTCCACCGGCGGCAAGAACGCCCTCCCCGCCACCGGATCGGCCATGGCCTGCTCGAACCAGGGCCTCCACCAGGGAAGCCCGCTCGAATGCGCGAGCAGCTGCCGCACCGTCACCCGCTCCTTGCCGCCCCCCGTGAAGCGCGGAAGCCACTCCACGGCCGGGACGTCGAGCCCGACGGCCCCCTCTTTCACTAATAGTGAAACGAGCGTCCCCACCACCAGCGGCTTGGTGAGCGACGCCACGTCGAAGAGGACGGGGGGCGAGGCCCGGGGACCACCCGCCGCCTCCCCGGGAACCCCTCCCCGGGACGCGTAGACGTTCACCCCGTCGTGGAGGACCGCCGCATCCCAGGCCTGCGCCACCTCGGGCGGCACCGCGTAACCGAGCTTCACGTGGTCGCGCCCTGCTCGAAGGTGAGCCGGGGCGGCCCGTCCTCGGCCGTCCGCGGGGCCACGACCGTCACCATCGACCCGAAAGGCAGGGCGAAGTTGTCGTCCTCGTGCCCCGCGGGGATCCCCTCCACGGCCGGCACCCCCAGGTCCCAGGCCACCCGGCGGACCACCTCGACGCCGTCCATGTCGGGATCGTCACACTGGGTGAACTGCCCGAGGGCCACCCCCACCACCCGGTCGAGCGCCCCGGAGAGTCGGAGCTGCACGAGCATCCGATCGATGCGATACGGCCGCTCCCCGACGTCCTCCAGGAAGAGGATCGCCCCCGCAAACCGAGGCTGCCAGGGGGTCCCGCAGAGGTTCGCGAGGATGGTGAGCGACCCGCCCAGGAGCTGCCCCGACGCCACCCCGGCCCGCAAGGTGGCCCGCCCGACGACCCCCCGGCCCGGCGGCGGCACGGGAGCCCGACGGTCGGCGAGCGGCGGCGCCCCCCCGAAGAGCAGCCCTTCCAGGTGGGCGAGCGCCTCCGGCCCGAGCCGCCCGAGCTGGGTCACGACCGGCCCGTGGACGGTGACGAGCCCGCTCCGGTTGAGCAGCACGTGGAGCGCCGTGATGTCGCTGAACCCCACGAAAACCTTGGGAGGATGGAGGATCCGGGCCGCCTCGAGCCGGGGCAAGAGCCGCGTGGACCCGTACCCTCCCCGGGCGCACCAGACCGCCTTCGCCTCGGGATCGCTCGCCGCCTCGTGCCACTCGGCCAGCCGCCGGGCGTCGTCGCCGGCCAGGTAGCCGGTCCGCGTCCGGATGTCGTCCCGCATCCGGGGAACGAGCCCCAGCCGGTCCCGCATCACGGCGAGCCCCTTCTCGAAGGCCTCCGGGTCGAACGGCCCGGACGGGGCGACGATCCGGACGACGTCCCCCCTCTTCAAGGCTGGCGGCTTGATCACGCGGCGGAGCATATCCGCCCGGCCCCCCCCGGTCGAGATCGCCGCAACGCGTCACGATCGCGCGGCGCACAATGGTTTCACCGGGCTACGACCCGCTCGATTTGTTACCTTTCCCTGCTCGGGCAACCGCGCCCGCAGCCCACGAGGACCGCCGACATGACCGACAGGATCTCGCCCGACGGTGAAACGTACTACCCGACCCCCGAGGTGGTGGCCCAGGCTCGCGTGAAGGACTGGGACGCGTTCGCCAAGGTCGCCCTGGCCGATCCGCTGGCCTTCTGGGCCAAGGAGGCGGAGGAGCTCGAGTGGTACCGCAAGTGGGACAAGGTCCTCGACGACTCCAAGAAGCCCTTCTACAAGTGGTTCGCCGGCGCGCAGTGCAACATCGTGCACAACGCGCTCGACCGGCACCAGAAGAGCTGGCGCAAGAACAAGCTCTCCCTCGTGTGGGTGGGCGAGCGCAACGAGGTCCGCACCTACTCCTACTTCGCGCTCAACCGGGACGTCTGCAAGTTCGCCAACGTGCTGAAGGCCATGGGCGTCCGCAAGGGCGACCGGGTCACCATCTACATGCCGCGCATCCCCGAGATCGTCATCGCGATGCTCGCCTGCGCCAAGATCGGGGCCATCCACTCGGTGGTCTACGGCGGCTTCAGCGTGGACGCGCTGCAGGGGCGCATCGAGGACAGCGAGTCGAAGGTGGTGGTCACCGCCGACGGCGGCTTCATGAACGGCAAGGTCGTCGAGCTGAAGAAGATCGTGGACGAGGCGGTCCGGCACGCACCCACGGTGGAGACGGTCATCGTCGTCCAGCGCACCGCCCAGGAAGTCCGCATGGAGGCCGGCCGCGACTACTGGTACCACGAGCTCATGAAGCTGCCGCTCGCCAGCGGCGTGTCGGCCACCGAGGTGATGGACGCCTACGACCCGCTCTACATGCTCTACACGTCGGGCACGACGGGCAAGCCCAAGGGGCTCATCCACTGCCACGGCGGCTACATGGTGGGGGTCCACTCCACGCTGAAGTACGTCTTCGATCTCAAGGACGAGGACCGCTACTGGTGCGCCGCCGACCCCGGCTGGGTCACCGGCCACTCGTACATCGTGTACGGGCCGCTCCTCATGGGTGCGACCACCTTCATGTACGAGGGCGCCCCCACCTACCCCTACCCGAACCGCTGGTGGCACCTCGTCGAGAAGTACGGCATCACCATCCTCTACACGGCGCCCACGGCCATCCGCGGGCTCATGCGCTTCGGCGAGTCGTGGCCCAACCGGCACGACCTCTCCACCCTCCGCATCCTCGGATCGGTGGGCGAGCCCATCAACCCCGAGGCCTGGAAGTGGTACCACCGGGTCATCGGCAAGGGTCGCTGCCCCATCATGGACACCTGGTGGCAGACCGAGACCGGCATGTTCCAGCTCACCCCCACGCCGGTGGTCCCGCTCAAGCCCGGCTCGGCCACCCGCCCCTTCTTCGGGCAGGACGCCGAGATCCTGGACGAGCAAGGCAACGCCGTGCCCGACGGGGAGGAGGGCTTCCTCGCGCTCAAGAACCCCTGGCCGGCCGCCGCCATCACCATCTACAAGGACCCAGAACGCTACGTGAACCAGTACTGGACCAAGTACCCCGGCAAGTACATGGCCGGCGACTCGGCCAAGCGGGACAAGGACGGCTACTTCTGGGTCATCGGCCGCACCGACGACGTCATCAAGGTCGCGGGCTACCGTCTCGGCACCGCCGAGGTGGAGAGCGCGCTCGTCAGCCACCCGGCCGTCGCCGAGGCGGCCGTCATCGGCGTCGCCCACGAGGTGAAGGGGCAGGCCATCTACGCCTACTGCATCCTCCGCAAGGGCTTCAAGGAGAGCGAGGAGCTGGCCGACGAGGTGAAGGCCCACGTGGGCAAGCACATGGGCCCCATCGTCCGGCCGGAGAAGATCACCTTCGTGGACTCGCTGCCCAAGACCCGCTCCGGCAAGATCATGCGCCGGGTGCTCAAGGCCCGGGCACAGGGGCTCCCCGACGGGGACGTCTCCACACTCGAGGAGTAGCCACTTCTGAAGGAAAGGGCTTCCGGCGGGACTTCCCTTCCGGCCCGGACGGTTTCGAGGTAGATACCCCGAAACCCTCAAGGAGAATCCATGCGCACCGTCGCCGCCGCAGTACTGATCGCCCTCCTGGCCCCGGCCTTCGCCCTCGCCGCGGACCCAAAGACCGAGGACGACAAGACCATGTACGCGCTCGGCGCCCTGGTCTCCCGCAACTTCAAGGAGTTCAAGCTCACCGCCAAGCAGGTGGAGCAGGTCGAGAAGGGCATCACCGACTCCCTCACCGGCAAGAAGCTCGCGGTGGACATGGAGAAGGCCACTCCGAAGGTCATGGAGTTCCTGAAGGCCTACACGCCGCCGCACCAGGGGCAGCCGCCGGCGGCCGACAAGAAGGACGACAAGGCGAAGCCCGTGCCGTCGAACGAAGTGCTCTACGGCCTCGGCGTGCTCGCCTCGAAGAACCTGACCGACCTCGCCCTCACGCCCGCCCAGGTGGCCATGATGGAGAAGGGGCTCTCCGACGGCGTCGCCGGCAAGAAGCTCGCCGTGGACCTCGCCGTGTACGAGGCAAAGGTCCAGGAGTTCGGCAAGAACCGGGTGACCGCCGCCGCCGAGGCCCGCAAGGCCAAGGAGTCGGGCCAGGCCTCCGAGTACGAGAAGAAGCCGGGTGCCGTGAAGACCGCCTCGGGGCTCATCTACATCCCGGTCCGCGCGGGCACGGGCACGCAGCCCGCCGCCACCGACAAGGTGAAGGTGAACTACGAGGGCAAGCTGATGGACGGCACCGTCTTCGACAGCTCCTACAAGCGCGGCCAGCCCATCGAGTTCGGCCTGAACCAGGTCATCCCCTGCTGGACCGAGGGCGTGCAGAAGATGAAGATCGGCGGCGAGGCCACCCTGGTCTGCCCGCCTTCCATCGCCTACGGCGAGCGCGGCGCCCCCGGCGCCATCCCGCCCAACGCCACCCTCGTCTTCAAGGTCGAACTCCTGGGCGTGACCCCCGGCGCGCCCGCTCCCGCGGGGAAGTGACATGAACGCCGCCGCCCTCCTCCTGCTCGCTCTCGCCGCCGATCCGGCGGCCAAGGCCCCGTCCAAGCCCGCCGCTCCGGCGGCCGGGATGACGGAACGCCAGAAGACCGTCTACGCGCTCGGCGTGTCCGCCGCCGAGAGCTTCAAGGTCTTCGAGCTCAAGCCGGAGGAGGTGGCGGTTCTGTCCCGCGGCCTCTCCGACGCGCTCAACAACAAGCCGCTGAAGGTGGACATGCAGACCTACCGGCCCAAGGTGAACGCGCTCGCGCAGAAGGGCTTCGTGGCCCAGAGCAAGGCTCTCCTCGCCCGCTACGGCGCCGAGAAGGGGGCCGTCACCACCGCGACCGGTCTCGTGTACCTGGAGGTGAAGCCCGGCGAGGGGGCCAAGCCCGGGCCCGAGGACACGGTGAAGGTCCACTACGAGGGCCGCCTCCCCGACGGCACCGTCTTCGACTCCAGCCGGCGGCGCGGCGACGCAGCCTCCCTGCCGCTCGACAAGGTGATCAAGTGCTGGCAGGAGGGGATCCAGAAGATGAAGGTGGGCGGTCAGGCCACCATCGCCTGCCCCGCCGAGCTGGCCTACGGCGAGACCGGCCGTCCGCCGACCATCCCGCCCAACGCGGCCCTGGTGTTCCAGGTCGAGCTGGTGGGGATCGGCGCGCCCGGGAAGTAGAAGCGGCTACTCCGAGACGGTCACGACCTGCTTCAGCCCCGACGCGGGGTGCTCGAAGGCGTCGGGCGCGTCCTCCATCGACACGCGCTTCGAGATGAGCCGCTGCAGCGCGCCCGGCCAGCGGCGCGCGAAGAGCCCCAGGTCCTGGATGGCCGCCCGGAAGGCCTCGGCGTTCGGGTGGACCGGCCCGATGATGACCTGGTTCTTCTGGACCATGCCGTGGAGCAGGAATCCCGCGTCCAGCGTGAAGGCGCCGCGCAGGCCGGGAACTCCCGTGAGCAGGTAGACCCCGTTCCGCCCCAGGTGCTCCATGGCGGCGAGCGCGTCGGGGGAGGCGCCGGTGGCCTCGAACATCACGTCGATGCGCCCCAGGTGGCCGGCGAGCGTCTGGAGCTTCTCCTCCTCGGCGGTGACGAACTGGGCGCCGATCGACTCGGCGAAGTCGGCCTTCTCGCCGCGGCCGGCGTGGGAGTAGACCGTCACCTTGTAGCCGCGGACGACGAGGGCCATCGAGGCGAGCAGCGCCACCGGACCTGCGCCGAGGACGAGGGCCCGCTTCCCGCTGCCGCCCGTCTCACCCAGCGCCGCCCAGGGGAGCCGCTTCTGGACCTGGTCGAGCTCGGTGATGGCCGTCTCCACGAGGGCGAGCGGCTGGGTCAGCACCGCCACCTCGCGGAGCTCGCGGGGGACCGGCTGGAGCCAGCGTGCGTCGTCGGCGAACCGCTCGGCCAGGAACCCGTGCGCCTCCTTGATGCCGCGTTGCAGGTACTCGCCGGAGAGGCAGAAGTCGGGGCGACCCATTCGGCAGGCGCGGCAGCTCTCGCGGCGGCAGGGGCGCCGGACGGTGGGGACGACGAGGTCGCCGGGGCGGATGCGCCGGACCGACGACCCCACCTCGAGCACCTCGCCGAGCGCCTCGTGCCCCATGACGAGGTACGGGGAGTCGGCGGGCGGCGAGCCCATGCGGAAGGCGGCGATCTCGCGATCGGTGCCGCAGAAGCCGACGTCGAGGACCTTCACGACGACGTCGGTGGGCGCGAGGATGGCGGGCTCGCGGTGATCGACCAAGCGTACCGCACGCTCCTCGGGAAAAACGGCGACGGCTCTCATGTGGTTTGGCCTACATGTTCTGCGAGAGGATCAGATTCACGTACTGTGCGCGCTCGAAGGCGCGGGGGTCGCGCGCCTCCTTCTGCGAGAGCGACCCGCGGAAGTCGGCCAGCGCCGAGTAGTGGCCCCGCTCCATCCAGTCGGCGAGACCGGTCTTGAGCGTGGTGAGGTGGGTGATGCCGTTCCGCAGCAGGGACGCGGCGAGCTGCACGACCGTGGAGCCGGCGAGCAGCATCTTCACCACTCCCGCCGTGTCGTGGACGCCGGTGGAGGCCGCCAGGTCCGCGTTCACCCGCCCGTAGAGGATGGCCGTCCAGCGCAGCGGCAGCAGCATCTCCCACGGGTGGGACAGCTGCATGGAGCTGTTGAGCGCCATGCGGTCGAGGTCGATGTCCGGCTGCAGGAACCGATTGAACAGGACGAGCCCGTTCACGCCCTCGCCGTCGAACTTCTTCGCGACGTTGGCGAACGAGGTGAAGAAGGGCGAGACCTTGAGGGCGATGGGCACCTTCACGGCCTTGCGCACCGACCGGACGATCTGGATGCACTCGGCCTCGATCTGCTCGCCGGTGACGGTGGCGTCGGCCCCCACCTGGTAGATGTTCACCTCGATGGCGTCGGCGCCCGAGTCCTGGAGCTGCTTCGCGTACTCGCTCCAGCTTCCCGCGGCGGCGGCGTTGAGGCTCGCGATGACCGGGATGCGGACCGACTTCTTCGCCTTGTCGAGCAGGCGCAGGTACTCCCGCGGCCCGATGCGCTGGGGCGGCATGTAGCTGCGCGCCTCGGGGTTCGAGTCGGCCTGGAAGCTGACCGCCTCCTCCAGCGCGGTCTCGGCGGCCTCGATCTGCTCCTCGAAGAGGGACCGGAGGACGATGGCGCCTGCACCGCTCGCCTCGGCGGCCTGGAAGTTCTCGGGCCGGTTGGAGATGGAGGAACTGGCGACGACGAGGGGGCTGGGGAGCTCGAGCCCCATGTACCGGGTGGAGAGATCGCTCATGGGGGGCATCCTCGCGGAATCCGGGCGGCTTGTGAAGGACTTCCGGAAGGGGTAGGAGTCCGCGGTGTTCTACGCCCTCGCCGCCTACCTCGCCTGGGGGCTTTCACCCATATATTTCAAGGCGCTCCGGCCCGCCGGCCCCCTCGAGATCGCCTCCTGGCGGGTGATCGCCTCGGTGGCCCTGCTGGGGGCCATGACGGTGGTGATGGGGCGGGGGGCGGAGGTGGCCCGGTCGCTCCGGGATGGGCGCCGCGCCCTCACCCTGGTGGCGACCACGCTCCTCATCACGGTGAACTGGCTCCTCTACATCTGGTCGGTGAACTCGGGCCACCTGCTCGAGGCATCGCTCGGCTACTTCATGAACCCGCTCGTGACCATCCTGCTCGGGGTGGGGTTCCTGAAGGAGGGGCTCGACCGTCGCCAGAAGGTGGCGGTGGGTCTCGCCGGGGTGGGCGTGGCCTGGATGGTCGTGGCCCTGGGCCGGCTGCCCTGGATCTCGCTGGCCCTCGCCCTCTCCTTCGCCCTCTACACGCTGCTCCGGAAGAAGGCGGCCATCGACGCGGTGGCCGGCCTGCTCGTGGAGACCTCCCTCCTCGCCCCCCTGGCCCTGGGCTGGCTCGCGTGGGTCCATTCCCGCGGCGAGGGGCAGTTCGGGACCTCTTGGAGCATGTCGGCTCTGCTGCTCTCCGCCGGGCTCGTGACGGCGCTGCCGCTCGTCTGGTTCACGGTGGGGGTCCACCGGCTGCGCCTCTCCACCGTGGGGATCCTCCAGTACGTGGCCCCCACGCTCCAGTTTTCACTCGCAGTGATGTTGTACCGGGAGCCGTTCGGCGCCACACAGGCCGTCACCTTTGCATTCATCTGGTCGGGGCTCGCGCTGTACACCGTGGACGCCATCGGCAAGGCCCGCCGCCGGGAGCCCGTTCCCGCGGTGGATCCGCTCGACTGAAGCCCAGCCGCCGCTTCTCAGCTCCTCGGCCGCACCGTCACGACCGGCATCGGCGCCCGCCGCACCACCCGCTCCGCGACGGAACCCAAGAGCACGTGGGCCAGCCCCGTGCGTCCGTGCGTCCCGACCACGATGGCGTCGAACTTGCCGTCCTCGGCCGCCGCTACGATCTCGACCGCCGGCTCCCCGATCGACTTGGCCACGGCCACGCGCGGCGCGCCGTCGGCGAAGGCCTCGGCCTTCCAGCGCTCGAGCAGCGCGTCGGTCTGCGCGGCGAGCTCCTGGAGCATGCCCGTGGCCGGCAGGACCGTGCCCTCGGGCAGCGTGTACCCGGGGAGCGGATAGGCGTGGAACACGGTCACCTCGCCGTCGAACCGGCGGGCCAGCTCGCACGCCACCCGCAGCGCATCACGCGACGCGTCGGAGAAATCGACCGGGCAGAGAATCTTCTTCCATTCGAGGGCCATCTAGCCCTCCTTCCAGTTGCCGAAGAGGAATTCCTCCTCCGGCGGAGAGAGGTCGAACCGCTGCCCCGCCTCGGAGATGAGCTTGGCCCGCGAGGCCTTCGGGTCTACCTGCCGCTGCTCGGCGAGCCACTGGAGCGCACGCCGAAGCCCGTCCCCCTTCGGGGGTAGTCCGTCACCTTCGCCCATGGAACACCTCCTCCCCCCACAATTGCGCGCCTCCGCCTAGTCCGCAAGTGCCCAGACGAGCCGGTCGGGGGCCTTTCCCGACACACGCAGGTAACCGCGGTGCACCCCGTGGAGGTGGTGCCCGGCGCAGAGCGACACGAGGTTCTCCAGTTCGTCGCCCCCGCCGCGCGACCGCCAGACGACGTGATGCGCATGCACCGCGGCCCGGCTGCAGCCCGGAACCTGGCAGAATCCCTTGTCCCGCTCGATGGCCTCCCTCTGGGGCGTGCGCCGGCGGTCCCGGATGCCCTCCCAGGCGTCGATGAAGTGGTCGCACATCACCGCCAGGCACTCGTCCCGGGGTATCCAGCGCCCTTCCCGGTGCATGACCGCGCTGCACCCGTCCTCGAAGAGCTCCACGATCCGCCGGGGCACGAGGACCGACACCCGCTCCCGCGCACACATCTGCGCTTTCTCCCCCGCCTCGACCTTGCGCCGCAGCTCGATGCAGGTGCTCTTCTCCGCGACATCGACCCACTCCTCGACGTCCCGCGGCACCGCGACCTGGGCGACGAGCCGGGCCTTCTCGTAGGTGACCCTCCCCTGCCGCATCGCGGCGCGAAGCCCCGGAAGTTCGTGGAGCCGCCGCTCCAGCCAGACCCGCTGCGCGACGGTCCGTTCGGCCATGCCGAGCCGCTCCCGGCAGTAGTGGCGGAAGGAGGCGAAGCCGAGGTGGCGCCAGAGCCGGAAGGCCTGCATGACGAGGCCGAGGTGGCCGACGAGGTCGTCCCAGCGCCCCCGCATGGCAGCCAGTTCCCGGACCCGCGCGTCGATGGCCCGGACGTCCCCGCCCCCATCTTCGCCCCCATCTTCGCCCACCGGCGCCGCCACCGGCTCCGGCCAGAGCAGCCGTTCCCAGCGCCGCGTCTCCGCCTCGAGCGCCGCCTCCAGGTCGTCCCCCGCGGCCGGCTCCTCGATGACCCCCCGCCCCTCCGGCACCGGGTTGGCGCCCAGGTACTCCTGGCAGATGGCCTCCAGCCGCTGCCAGTCGGGGGCGGTGGCTCCCAGCAGCTCCCCGGCCAGCTCGAATGCCTGCTTCACCCGGGCCCGGCATGTCTCCCCCGCCGGGAACTCGATGCGCTCCCAGTCCTCGTCGGGCAGCCCGTGCCCCGCGGCTTCCCCGGCACGCACCGCGGCAGCTGCTTCACGGACGGTCAACTTGGACGCCCGGGCCACCCACACCGCCTCGGCCTCGCCCTTCGCCACCGGGAGGAGTTCCTGCGCCAGCCGCGGACTCACGTGGCCGCGCCGGACCGCGGCCCGCAGCAAGGGGCGCTCGGCCAGCTCCCGTGCCAGCCGCGCCAGCCCCAGCGCGGTGCGCCCGGCCATGCCCAGCGCCTCGCGGGCGTAGTCCACGAGCCCCGCGTGGCCGAGGCGCAGCGCCCGGTCGCCCACGTCCATGGCCGCCAGACATTCACCCAGAGCAATGTCCACCGCCCCGTGCCCGCGCGCCACCCGCACCAGCAGCCGGTCGATCCCCGCCGCCGCGCCGCGCCCGGGCCCCGGCCCGTCCCACGGAACGTCGATCTCCCAGGCCCGCCGCGCCAGCTCCTCGAGCATCACGGAAAGTGAATCACGCTCGGCCGCCCCCGCGTCGCCTCGCCCGGCATCCATGCACTGTGCGTCACCGCTGCGCATACGTTCAGAGGATCGCACGTACCCCTGACACCCGGCGTCACCAGCGCCGTCCCCGCCGGCCCGCCCCACGGCGCGTAGCGGAGGTACCCGCTTCCATCGACGCCCAGCTACCCCGGGCGGCAGATCGGGAAGGGCTCCGGGTCGGCCGCCTTCCGTGAACCGCGCCCCGCAGCCCGGTCCAGGACGTCCACGTGGGCGAACCACCCCCTGAACCGGACGATCACCTCGACCCGGCTCCCCCATCTCGTTCGCGCCCGTCGCTCCAGCTTCACGATCAGGGGCGCCCTCGCCTCCTCCGGGATTCCCGCCGTCTTCCTGGCTTTCACGCCACCCCCGCCGCCCCCCTCGCCCGCGCCAGCAGCGACGCCGCGCCATCCGCGATCGCCGCCACCAGCCTTTCCGGCGGCACCAGTGTGGACGAACCGAACGCCCTCGCCGCCTCCCCGGCACCCGCCAGCGCAGCGCCCTCCCCCGCGCTCAGGATTCCCTCGGGCAGGAGGTGGCCGTGGATCGCGGCGAGGAGCGCCGCGGGGTCCGCCCCCGGGTCACCGCGCGGGTCCAGCGAACGGCACGCCAAGGCCATCGCCTCACCGAAGAGCGGCAGCGCCTCGCCCGGCTGGCCCGCCGCGAGGAGCGCGACGGCGCCGGCCCGCTTCCGCTCCGCCAGCGCCACGAGTCCCCGCCTCGCCGCCCGCCACGGATCTGCCGCCTCCCCCTCCCCCATCTGCGACCGGAAGAGAACCTCCGCACCTGCGAGCGGCGACGCGCTCCCCAGCCGCCCCATGGCCGCGACCGCCGCGGCGGGCATGAGGATCGAGCCGTCCTCCGAACCCTCCGGAGCCTCGCCCCGGACCACTCCCACCAGCCGCCCGTCGGCGAGCCGGACCACCTCGACGAGGTTCGCCCCGGCCCGCTCCTTGAGTTCCCGCAGCAGGTCTCGAGGAGGCCTCACACCCTCCTCCACCGCGACGCCCTCCGCCGGAACCGGCTTCCCGGTCGTGGCCGCGAACTCCCCGGAGAGCATCGTCGCGATCCGCCGCGCCATCGACGACCGCTCGAGCTCCACCGTCTCGGTGTCGTCCCCGGTCGCCGCGGCGAAGAGGGCCCGCTTGCCGTCGAGGGTGCCCTCCATTCGCTGCTCGAAGCTCCCCTCCGAGACGAGCAGGACCACGTTCACGGCCTCCCGCTGCCCGAGCCGGTGGACCCGCGCGATCCGCTGCGACAGAACCGCCGGATTCCACGGAAGGTCGAGGTTCACGACGTGGCTCGCCACCTGGAGGTTCAACCCCACCCCGCCGGCGTCGGTGGAGAGGAACACCTGGCACTTCGGGTCCTCCCGGAACCGGTCGATGAGCCGGCCACGCGAGGCCGCCGGCACCCCGCCGTGAAGCCGGACGTACCCGATGCCGAGCTTCTCGCAGACCTCGGCGGCCATGGCCTGCATCCGCTCCCACTCGGTGAAGACGACCACCTTGCGGCCGTCCCCCAGGCAGATCTCCTCGAGGAGCCGCTCGAGCTCCTCGAGCTTGGGCGCCCCCTTCGTCTTCTTGTCCACGAGCCCGGCCGCGTCGCAGGCCATGCGCATCCGCTGGAAGGCGCGCATGAGCCGCTGCTCCTCCACCGGAGTGAGCGGACGCCGCCGGAGGACGGCGAGCAGCCGCGCGGCCGCCTCCTCGGACTCATCGTGAATGGACGCCTGCTCCGCGGTCATCGGCACGGTGAGGCGCGACACGATCCGCTCCGGGAGGTCCTTCAAGACCTCCTCCTTGCGGCGACGCATCATCACCGGCGCGATCCGCTCGCGCAGGAGGTCCAGGTTCCGGTAGCCGGTGGGTCGCCCGTTTCCGTCGAGCGTCGTGAACTCGTCGTTGAACTTCCAGAGCGGCCCGAAGAGGTGCGGATCCGCGACCTGCATGAGGCTGTACAGGTCGTCGAGGCGATTCTCGACCGGAGTCCCCGTCAGCACGAAGGCGAAACGGGTCCGCAGCCCCTTCACGACCGCGGCGGTCCGGGTCCGCCAGTTCTTCACCCGCTGCGCCTCGTCGAGGATGAGCAGGTCGGGCGCGAGGTCCTCGAGCTCCCGCTCGTCGGCGCGCGCGAGCTCGTAGCTCGTGACGAGCACCGGGGGCGCCTCGGCGTAGGCCGCCTTCCGGACCTCCCGCGGCCCGCCCACGACCAGGACGTCCTCCTCCCCGATCCCGGTGAATTCGCGGATCTCGCGCAGCCACTGGTGCTTGAGCGACGCCGGACAGACGATGAGGGTCCTGCGCACCTCGCCGCGTCGCCGGAGCTGGACCATGGCGGCGATGGCCTGCGCCGTCTTCCCGAGACCCATCTCGTCGGCGAGGAGCGCGCGCCCGCGCGAGGCGAGGAACGCGACCCCCTCCACCTGGTACGGGTAGAGCTTGCGGCGGAGACCGGGCTGCTCGGCGCCGGCGCCGCGGACCTCGGCCTCCACGGTGCGCCGTCGAATCTCGCTGCGCGCCGCGTCGATGGCGCGCTCGCCCAGCCTCACCACCTCGCCGGGGACCTCGACGCCCGCCTCCACCGCCGACCGGGAGAGCTCCGGCCACGCCTCCTCGAGCGGACCGCGCAGCCGGCCGCCCGCGTCGAAGAACCTCGCCGCCAGCCGACGCACGGCGGGGCGCGCGCCCTCCGCCACCCGGATCCCCACCGACTCCTCGGGCTCGAAGACGAGGTGCAGGTAGCTGGCCGGCGCCGGCTCCCCGAGGGCCCGCTTCCACCGGCGCGGCGCGTCGGTTCGCAGGTGGTGAAGGACGGCCTCGACGTGCTTGCAGGTCCCGATGAGGTTCGTCGCGAAGTCGGGGCAGGTACACCCGTTGTGAGGCAGGGCGAATTCACGCAGAGTGACGAGATAGGCGCGCGAGGACGGGGACGCCACCTCGTACTCCCCGCGAATTCCCTGCCCGCCCAGCCGGCGACGGATCTCGAAGAGCTCGGAGGCGCCCCTCGACTCGCGGCGGCGGCGCTCGACCTCCCGCGGCGGCGCGGCTTCGTCTTCCTCGTCCTCCTCGTCGGCCTCCGCGGCCCGCGCCTCTCCGAGCACGAGCAACCCGAGCGCGGCGGCGTGCTCGCACGGCTTCTGCCCGCAGGTGCAGGAGGGCCTGACCTCGTCGTCCACGAGCGAGAGCCGGGCGCGGTGCATCCGCCGGCCGGCTCCGACCACGACCGCCTCCGCACGCGCCGCATGGATGGCGGGGCGCGCGACCCGCCCCCGCTCCACCGCCTCTCGCCCCGCGGCGAGGGCCTCCTCCGGGAAGGCCCGGTGGAGGGCCGTGGGAGTCAGCCGTTCGAGAAGATTCGGCAATGGCGCGGGCTTGTGCAAGGTCGGGCTCCCGGTGGGCGAGTCTCTTACCCGGGTGGTCTGACGCAGGGGGGGGGGCCTTGGCGTTCCGACGCATTCTGGCGTCGCCTGGCGGTTGCGGCTACGGTGACCCCCGTGACCGGCCCTGGCCGAAACGACCCCTGCCCCTGCGGAAGCGGTCGCAAGTGGAAGAAGTGCTGTCAGGACAAGCTTGTTCCGAGCTTCTCCCGGACCGATCGGTCCATCGCGATCGCCGCCCTCACCCGGTTCGTGGGTGGCGAATTCCGCGACGATCTCCTCGCCGCCCACCGGGTGTTCTGGGGAGAACTCGCCGACCGGGCCGAGGAACTCGACGAGCTCGACGACCTCGACGGCGGCTTGAAGATCGCGAGCGACCAGGCCTTCGACTTCTGGTTCGCCTTCGACCACCCGGTCAAGGACGGCCTCTCCCCGGTGGACTGCTTCCTCGAGGATTGCGAGATACCCGCCGGCGGGAGGGCCTTCCTCGAGATGATGCGCGGCACCACCATGCGCCTCTACGAGGTGGTCGATGCCGTGCCGGGCGTCTCCATCACGCTGCGTGACGTGATGGAGGGCGATCGGGTGACGGTCCACGAGCAGTCCGGCTCCCGGTTCATCTCCCGGTTCGACCTCGTGGCCGCGCGGGTGGCACCTCGGGGCGCCTCCGGGCAGCCGGAGATCGAGGCCGGGTTTCTGCAGTTTCCGCCCCTCCTGAACGAGAGCGTGACCCGGCAACTGGCCGCCCACCGCGCCGGCCATTTCGAGGAGAGGCCGCGCGCCGACGTCTTCTCCTTCTACAAGGAGATGGCGCCCTTCTTCCACGGCGCGTGGGCCAACGCCGTCCTCGACCCCGTCGTGCCGGAGATACGCAACACCGACGACGAGCCGCTCCTCATGACCCGCGTCCACTTCGAGGTCGGCGATGCGCCCGCCCTCTCCGCCGCGCTCGACGACTGTGCCGGGCTGACGCGCGACGGCACGGGCGCGACCGAGTGGTCCTGGTCAGGCGACAATGCCCGCGGCGCCTCGGTCTCCCTCGGCCGCCTCGTGCTCGACGGGAACGGCCTCCTCATCGAGAGCAACTCGGCGGCGCGCGGAGAGCGCGGGCGCCTGCTCGTGGAGGGGCTCGGCGCAGGAGGGACTCGCCACCGCTCCACCACCCACGAGGACTTGACGATGCGGATCCGGGAGGGGATCCGGGCGGAGAGGAGGGGCACGCCCGGTCCCGCACGCCCCGGAGCGACCGAGATCCCTCGGGACGTCGCCGAGCAGCTGTCGCAGAACCACTACGCCCGTCATTACCGGGCCTGGCTCGACGAGCCCGTCCCGCTCCTCGACGGCCGGACCCCTCGCGAGGCGGCGAGCGACCCCGCGCGGCGCGGCGCCCTGGTGGACATCCTGCACCAGCTCGAGCGCATGTACCAGGAGTCGCTTCGCTCCGACATCCCGGCCTTCGACCCGTCATGGATGTGGAGCGAGCTCGGGCTGGAGGATCGCGCCGCCCCGGCTCACCCTCCCCCGCTCGCCCACGAGCGGGTGGCGGAGCTCGTGCCGGGCAGCGGCCCCCTGTGCCACGCGCTGGCCGAGCAGCGCCGGCGGGAGCCTGGCAGCGAAGGGAACCTGCGCTCCAGCCTGGACGTGCAGAGGCTCCTTCGCGAGGAGTCCGCGCCCGCCGCCGTCGTCCTCGAGTGGCTGCGCCTCGTGACCGACTTCGAGCTTCACCGTCGCAAGGCGTTCTGGGTGGACGAGGCGCTCTCCTTCATGCTCCACCACACCGAGCTCGACGTGGTCGGGCGCGAGCTTCGCGTCCCCTTCCCGTCCTTCGCGCTCGTTTTCACCGATCGTCACGTCCTGTCGCTGGCCGAGCGGCTCGTCGCGAGGGATGCCGGCTCGCCGCTGCGCGGGCAGCTCCTCCGGGTCCTCACGGTGTACGTCGCCGAGACCCAGGACGGCGAGGCCCGGACGCTGGAAGTGTCGTTCGCCCCCGATGCGCTCGGCGCCGACCTTCCCGGCCTGCTGCGCCACGACATCCCGCTGTCCGACGACGTGGCCGTGCAGGACTGGCTCGACCGGGTCGCACCGCGCCCTGCCATCGAGCCCCTGCCTCCCGACACGGACCCGCTGCGAGGCCTCGCCCGCATCGTGTTGAACGCGATCCTGTACGCGACCAGCGCCGGCGTGGAGGCGGCGGTGCGAGCCGCGCCCGCGACCTCTTCCAGGGCGAGCACCCCCCCGCGGAAGGTCAGCTCGGAGAGCGTCTACTTCCTCCCCGGCACCATCGAGATAAGCCACCTGCGCCGGATGCAGGCGCTCGAGCGGATCCCCGACGGCCGCGAGGTCCTCCGGCGCTTCATGGTCCGCGGCCACTGGCGGAGGGCTGCGCCGAACTGGGTGGACAGGAGCCTTCGCTGGATAGCGCCCCACTGGAAGGGGCCCGATCTCGCCGCCATCATCGAGCGCACCTACAAGCTGAAGCCGTGATGCAACCCCAGCCGGGCGGCGCCGGCCGGCCTGCGCGACAGCAAGGCTTGGAGGATGGTGGGCTCCTCCTCGGGAAGCTCGTCGGTGATGTCGAGGCCTGTCACCTCGGGCAGGAGGGCGAAGGCGGTCAGGAGATCGAAATCCCGCACCTTGTGGAGGTCCACCGAACTGAGATGGGCGACCACGTCGTCGCCCTTCCCGCTTTCGAACCAGGCCGCGTGGAGTGCGAGAGGAAAATCGTGGTTCGTGACCAGGTGGTGCACGAGGCGCATGACCTGCTCGCCCCATTCGCGCACGTCCCTCTTCAGGACCGACGCCATGGAGATCGCGCGGACGCCTCGTCGCACGTAGGCAACCCCCGTCGCCAGGTTGGCTCCGGACCCCCACAGGAAGTGGGAACCGAGCGAGTAGGCGGCCTCGATGTCTGCCGGGTCGAGGTCGAGCGCCTTCTTCCACGAAGGGACCGCCTCCTCCATCAGGCCGAGGCGCTCGCACGCGTTTCCGAGACGCCGAAAGGCCTCTGCCTTTCCCGGGTGCTCGGCGGCGAGGCGGCGCAATCGCTCGAGCGTCTGGGCGGGCCGGCGGCCAACCGAGCCGTCCCAGAGCAGCGAGACTCCGGGGAAGACCCGGCTGTGGACGGGCGCTCCATCGGCCCGCCGCACGATGCCCGCGGTCAGCTGGCGGAGGGCGCTCGGCGCAAGCGCGTAGTCGTCGATGGCGCCGCAGCCGTCGCATTCCACGATGCGGGAGAGAAGCGCTCCATCCCAGTCGTCGTGCTCGGCAAGTTTCACCGGGGTGAAGCAGGCCCATTCGAACTTCCGGGAAAGGCCAAGACCGCAGCGGTTGCACTTCAGCTCGAGCACGAGCGGCTCCCCCATCGACAGGTCCATGGCCTGCTCGGGAGTCTGCAGATTCGGCGATGGCGCTGGCTTGTGCAAGGTCGGGCTCCGGGTGGGCGAGTCTCATACCCCGGCGGTCTGACGCAGGGTGCCCCACCTCCCCGTACGAACGGATGTGCTATGATGTTCGTACCATGACCAAGAAGCTCACGCGCACCGGGAACAGCCTGGCCCTGATCCTCGACCGCCAGCTTCTCGCCGCGACGGGGATCGACGCCAGCACCCCGCTCGAAGTGTCCACGGACGGGGACGTGATCGTCGTGTCCCCGGTCCGCTCGGCGAAGCGATCCGACCGCGTGCGCAAGGTGATGCAGCGGGCGCACGAGCGGTACGCCGGCACCTTCAAGCGACTCGCCGAGTGACTTCCCGGAGGAAACCGGAGTTCCTGACCCTCGATGAGGTCCTGGCCCTCCACGCCGAGCAGGTCGAGCGATACGGCGGGTCGGGCGGCCTTCGCGATCTCGGGCGGCTCGAGTCGGCGCTCGCGACCCCGCAGGCCACATTCGAGCGGGAGTACCTGCACGGAAGCCTCCCCGAGATGGCTGCCGCCTACCTCTTCCACCTGGTTCGCAACCATCCATTCGCGGACGGCAACAGGCGCACGGGCCTTGCGGCGGCCATCGCCTTCCTCGGGTTGAACGGCCTCTGGCTCGACGCCGACCCCGGGGACCTTGCCGAGCAGGTGCTGGGGGTGGCTCGTGGCACCTCGACCAAGTCTGAACTGGCGGAGTTCATCCGCAGGAACGTCGGTCGCTTTCCGTAGGTCCCCGGGGTGGACCGCGCGCCCTGACCGATCCCCTCATTCCCACGGTCATGGAACTGGGTAAGTTGTATACGTTTCGCGGGGTTGGGATCATGGTGCGGGGCTCATGCGAACCCAATCGATCCGGCCCCGCCGCGTGCACGCCTTCGTCTCCTCGATCTTCGACCACGACCTTCACGAGAAGCGCGTGGCTTCCCTCGCCGACGCCACGGTGGGTGCCCTCCAGGGCGCGCAGCTCGCCGTGGGTGCCCTTGGCCGGGCATTGGCGATCGCGAAGGACCTGGACGCGAAGCACGCCATCCAGCAGGTGGACCGGCTCTTTTCGAACACAGGCGTGGACGTCTGGGGGCTCTTCGCGAACTGGGTCCCTTTCGTCCTTGGGGCGCGGCCCGAGATCGTGGTGGCACTCGACTGGACGGACTTCGACCAGGACAACCAGTCCACGATCGCGCTGTACCTGGTCACCAAGCACGGACGGGCCACGCCGCTCATGTGGAAGTCGGTCATGAAGTCGGAGCTGAAGGACTGGCGGAACGAGCATGAGGACGCGCTGCTCGAGCGCTTCCGCGAGGTGGTTCCGACCACGACCAGGGTCACGTTGCTCGCAGATCGTGGCTTCGGCTGGGTGCCCGACACCGGCAGGCCGAAGACGATCAGGAACGCCCGCGTCACCCAGATCCAGCGCACGGTGGCAGCGGTCGTGTGCGTGCACGCCAAGGGCATGGCCGAACCGTGGCACCTCGCGACGAGCCGCGGCGACAAGTCGGGGGCCGACATCGTGAAGGGGTACGGTCGTCGCTTCTCGATAGAGGAGACTTTCCGCGACTTGAAGAACCTTCGCTTCGGCATGGGGCTCACCGACACGAGGATCTCGTCGCCGGAGCGCCGCGACCGCATCCTGCTCGTCGGCGCCATCGCGGCCTCGCTGCTGACCCTGCTCGGTGCAGCCGGGGAGGCGCTCGGCTTCGACAGGAAGATGAAGGCGAACACCGTGAAGACCCGCACGCACTCTCTGCTCGACCAGGGGCTCTTCTACTTCGACTGCCTGCTCAACATGCGGGACGAGCGCGCCAGGCCCCTCATGCAGCGCTTCGATGAACTCCTTCGTCAGCACGCTGCCACCCGCGAGATCTTTGGACTCATCTGAATGAGGGGATACCTTAGGGGGTTGGTCTCGTGAGCGAAGAGCACCGCGAACCGGTCCCATTCCTTGTTGCCAAACTTCTGCCCTCGACTATCAGTCACCTCGACATTGGATGTCCTGGTGGCATTGCCATCCCTTCGGCCATCCCGAAGCGCGGCGGCCGGTCTTGGCCCGTCCACCGTTGGCCGGATTTCAGAAGTCCGCATACCAGTGCGAGCGGCTACTGCTCAACCACTTCCTTGAGGTATTCCGCGATCTCGGGAAGCTCGATTGGGGTACCGACACCAAGGCGTCTAAGCGTCGGAAGAGCACCACAAGGACCGGCAAGTACGAAGTCCGGCCGGAGTTGAGGCAGCATGAGTTCCAAG
>CAIOAK010000193.1 GCA_903855945.1 uncultured Anaeromyxobacter sp. | reverse complement strand
GAGGGCGTGCCGGTCTTCTTCTTGTGCCCCTCGGGCGTGTCCTCGCGCACGTTGGAGTGGCCGTACTGCAGCCGGCGCATGCGCTCGATGAACCAGGGGCCGAGGAGCAGGCCGAGGACGAGCGCGGTGAGCCCCGCCGCGACGATGCGGAAGGAGGGGTAGCGCAGCACGTTGAAGACCGTGTAGCGCTGCGCCATCGGGTAGAGGAGGAGGTAGAGCATCTAGCGCAGGGCCTCGACGAGTCTCTCGAGCTTCATCCCCCGACTCCCCTTCACGAGGAGCGTGTCGCCGGGGCGGAGCCGCTCGCGCAGGAACGCGGCGAGGGCCTGGGGGTCCTCGGTGTGGAAGGCCTCCGCCTCCGCCATCCCGGCCGCGACGGCGGCCTCGCGGGTGTGGCGGGCGCGCGGGCCGAAGGTGGCCAGGGAGGCGAGCCCGGCGGCGGCCGCGTCCCGGCCCAGCTCCCGGTGCAGCTCCTCCTCCGTGGGGCCGAGCTCCAGCATGTCGCCGAGCGCGGCCAGGGCCCGCCCGGCGCCGGCGAGCTGCCGCACCGTGCGGAGCGCGGCCCGCATGGAGGCCGGATTCGCGTTGTAGCAGTCGTCCACGAGCAGCACCCCGGAGGGGAGCCGCTCGACGCGAAGGCGCCGCCCCACCGTGCGGACACCGGCGAGGCCTCGCACGATCTCCCGGTCGGTGCAGCCGAGCGCCAGCGCCGCGGCCGCGGCTGCGGCGGCGTTCCCGGCATTGTGCTCGCCGACGAGCGGGAGGCCCACCTCCACCTCCTTCGTGCCGATGCCCAGACGGAATCGCATTCCCAGGGCATCCTGCCCGAGGAGGCCCAGAACCACCACGTCGGCCTTCGGGTCCCCTCCGCCGGAGAAGGTGAGCAGGCGCCGTCCCGACTTGCGGGCCCGGTGGAGCATCCGGGGGTCGTCGGCGTTGGCGACGGCGATGCCGTCGGCCGGGAGACCCCGGTAGAGCTCCCCCTTGGCGTCGGCCACCGCATCCAGCGAGCCGAGCGTCGCGAGGTGGGCCGGCAGGGCGTTCGTCACCACCCCCACCCACGGCTCGGCGATGGCGGCGAGGCGCGCGATCTCGCCGCGGGCGCTCATGCCCATCTCGATCACGGCCGCCTGGTGCTCCGGCCGCAGCCCGAGGAGCGTGAGCGGAACCCCCACCTCGTTGTTCAGGTTCCCCTCGGTCTTCCAGACCGGCCCGCGGGTGGCCAGGATCGCGGCGATCATCTCCCGCGTGGTGGTCTTGCCGTTCGAGCCGGTGACCCCCACCACCGGGATGGCGTGGCGGAGCCGGTGCCAGCGCGCGATGCCCCCCAGGGCGCGGAGCGTGTCGTCCACCGCGAGCAGCGGGAGCCCGGGCGGGTCGGAGGCGGTGCGGTCGCGGGCCACGACCGCGCAGGCGGCCCCGGCCCGCGCGGCATCGGTCAGGAAGTCGTGGGCGTCGAAGCGCTCCCCCCGCAGCGCCACGAAGGCGCTCCCGGCCGGGATGGAGCGGGTGTCGGTGGAGATGCCCGTGGCCGATGCGGGCGCGCCGCCGGACCAGGTCCCGCCGGTCGCCTGCGCTAATTCACTTCCAGTGAAATATGGCCAGGGGGTCATGCCGCGCCGAGGCCCCTGCGGGCCTCCTCCCGGTCGTCGAAGGGGAGCCTCTCCGTGCCCACGATCTGGTAGCCCTCGTGCCCCTTGCCGGCCACGAGCACCGCGTCGCCGGGGCGGGCCGCGGCGAGCGCCAGCGCGATGGCGACCCGCCGGTCCTCCTCGACCACGAATCCGGACCGGCCGGCGACCGCCTCCTCGCGGGAGAGGCGTGCGACCCCCGCCTCCTCGACGCCCGGGACGATGGCCGCGAGGATGGCGCGCGGATCCTCGGTGCGCGGGTTGTCGCTCGTCACGACGACGAGATCGGCCGCCAGGCCAGCGGCCCTCCCCATGAGCGGACGCTTCCCCCGGTCGCGGTCGCCGCCGCATCCGAAGACGACCAGGAGCCGTCGCGGCGAGAGCCCGCGCAGTGCGGCGCAGGCGGCCGCCAGCGAGTCGGGGGTGTGGGCGTAGTCCACGAAGGCGGAGACGCCGTGGCCGTCGATCCGCTCCAGCCGCCCCGGGGCGCCACGCGACGAGGAGAGGCCGGCCGACACCGCCGAGGCGGGGATCCCGAGCGCGAGCGCCAGGCCGGCGGCGACCTCCAGATTTTCCCGGTTGTGCGCTCCCACGAGGGGCGAGGTCACCGGGACCTCCCCGCGGGGCGTGACCAGGACGGCCCGGATCCCTTCGATCCCGGCGACCACGTCCCGGGCGGAGATCTCGGCGCCGGGGATGCCCGTGCACCAGACGGTCCGGCCGGCGGCGCGGAGCTCCTCGGCGAGCCGGGCCCCGTGCCCGTCGGCCGCGTTCACCACCGCCACGCCGTCCGGGGCCAGACCCTCCGTGAACAGGCGTCGCTTGGCCTGGAAGTAGCTCTCCACGTCCGGATGGTAGTCGAGGTGGTCGCGCCCGAGGTTCGTGAACCCGGCCGCGCGGAAGCGGAGCCCGGCGGAACGCTCCTGGTCGAGCGCGTGGGAGGAGACCTCCAGGATGGCGATGCGAACCCCGGCGTCCGCCATGACGGCCAGGTGGGCCTGGAGCTCGGCGGCGTCGGGGGTGGTGTGGGAGGCGGGGAGGATGCGCCCCGGCAGCCGCACGTTGACGGTGCCCACCACGCCCGCGGAGAGGCCGGCGGCGGTGGCGCAGGCCTCGAGGAGGTAGGTGACGGTGGTCTTCCCCTTGGTACCGGTCACGCCGCAGAGGAGCAGTCTTTCGCCCGGATGACCGTGGAGGTTGGCGGCGGCGACCGCGAGCGCGCGGCGCGCCGAGGGGACGACGAGCAGGGTCGCCGGGGAGCACTCCACCGGGCGCTCCGCCAGCACCGCCACCGCCCCCGCGCGGGCCGCCGCGGGGGCGAACGAGGCGCCGTCGGCGCGGGTGCCCGGGACGGCGACGAAGAGCGCTCCCGGTTTCACCAGGCGTGAATCGGCGGTCACGAGGGACACCTCGGCGTCGGGCGCACGCCCGAGCGACGCGCCGGTGCCGGCGATGACCTTGGACAGACGCATCCTTCCGCTCTCTCCTTGCCTGCGAAATCCGCGGGGGTCAACCGGGAGGCGCGAGCGTGAGGCGGACCCGCGTCCCGCGCTCCACGCGGTCCCCCGCGCGGGGGACCTGCCCCGTCACCCGGCCCGTTCCCCGGACGTCGCCGGCGAGGTTGGCCGACTCCAGCCGCCGCAGGGCCGCCCGGGCCGCCAGCCCCTGGACCGCCGGGACGGTCACCGGTCCGGCGTCGCCGGGCGTCGGTCTCGGACCGGCATCCTCGCCGGGAAGGACGGCAGCTTCGTCCCGCCCGGGGATGGCCGCGGCCGCGCGTGCCGGGGGAGGCGCCGCCGTCAGGGCCGCCACCGGGGCGCCCTCGGTGGGCACGCCGTAGGCCTTCAGCGCGTGCTCGGCGAGCTCCCGGAAGACCGGGGCGGCCACCTCTCCGCCGTAGACCTCGCCCTTGGGCTCGTCGATGAAGACGCCGATCACGATCCGGGGCGCCTCGGCGGGCGCGAACCCCACGAAGGAGGAGAAACGCTTGTCGAGGGAGTAGCCGCGGGTGTTGGGGTCGGCCTTCTGGGCGGTGCCGGTCTTCCCCGCGGCTCGCCAGCCCGGGAGTCGGGCCCGCCTTCCGGTCCCGTCGGCGTCGGCGACCACGCCCTCGAGCCAGCGGGCCACCTGCGCCGCCGTCTCGGGCGAGACCACGCGCCGGACCGGCGTGGGCACCGCCTCGCTCATCACGTCGCCGGAAACCGGGTCGACCACCCGCCGGACGAGCCACGGCTTCATCAGGACGCCCCGGTTTGCGATCGCGGCCATGGCGAGCGTGATCTGCAGCGGGGTCGCGGTCATGCCCTGGCCGAAGCTCATCGTGGCCAGCGAGATCTCCGCCTTGGGGTAGGGGATCTGCCCGCGCGGTTCGCCGGCGACGCCGACCTGGGTCCGCTCGCCCAGGCCGAAGGCCAGGAACGCCTGCTGCAGCCGCTCCCGTCCCAGCCGCTGCCCCACCTTGGCCGCGCAGATGTTGGAGCTCGCCGCGATCACCCGGGCGGGCGGGACCCAGCCCAGCCCCTTGTGGTCGTGGATGGTGTGCTTGCCCACGTTCCAGCGCCCGTTCTCGCAGAAGATCGGCGTCTCCACGCCGATGGCCCCCTCGTCGAGCGCCCGGGCCAGCACGAAGGTCTTGGCGGTCGAGCCCACCTCGAAGCTGTCGAGGACGGCGCGGTTGCGCAGGTCCTCCTTGCGGGGCGCGTTGGGGTTGAAGAGCGGCGCTGTGGCCATCGCCAGGATCTCGCCGGTGGCCGGGTCCACCGCGATGGCCATGCCGGAGGCGGCGCGCGCGCGCTGGACGGCCTGCGCGAGCGAGCGCTCCGCCGCGTTCTGCAACGCCTGGTCGATGGTCAGCTCGACGCGGGCCCCCTCCAGCACCCGCTCCGGGGCCGGTCCGGCGCCGAGCAGGTGGGCGCCGCGGGCATCGCGCAGCGAGGGCATGCGCATGCCCTCGCCCTGGAGCGAGTCATCGAGCGACTTCTCGATCCCCTCGAGCCCCTCGCCGTCGTCGCCGACGATGCCCAGGATCTGGCCGGCCAGCTCGCGTCGCGGGTAGTAGCGGCGGGTCTCCTTCACGAACCCCACGCCGGCGAGCTTCATGGCCCGGACCTGCTCGGCCTCGCTGGGCGCCACCCGGCGCTTCGCCCAGGCGAAGCGAACCCCCTTCGCCACCTTCCGCTCGAGCGCCTTCGGGTCGAGCTGGAGGACCTTCGCCAGCCGGGCCAGGTCGCGGGAGCGGGCCCCGGGCGGGAACTCGCGCGGGTCGACGAAGATGGAGTCGGCCTCCGCGTTGCCCGCGAGCACGGCGCCGTTGCGATCGGTGATGGTCCCGCGCCGGGGCTTCTGGTTCAGCTCGCGGAGGTACTGGTCGCGGGCCATGCTCCCGAGCCGGTCCCCCTGGAGCACCTGGAGCTGGACGGCACGTCCGGTGACCACGACGAAACCCACCAGGAACGCCGCGGCGACGAACCCGATCCGGATCGCCATCCAGCGGAGCGAGCGGGGTTCGATCCCGGGGCGCATCGTCGCTCAGGGACGCGCCGGCTCGGGCGCGCGTGTGAGCGGCCCGCCGCGCCCCTTCCGGTGCTCGCTCGGATTCTTCACATCTGGCTCCGCCGGGCCAGGGCGCTGGTCTGCCCCGTCGCCAACCCCACCAACCCACGCCTTCCCGCCCGCCATACCCGCCACCACCGCACCCGGTGCCGGCGGAGCCATACCCAGTCGCTCGCGTGCGAACCGCTCCAGGCGGCCCGGCGAGCGTAACGTTGCAACCTCGAGATTCAGCCGGTCCCGCTCCGAGAGGAGCTGCCGGTGTTCCGATTCCAGACGTCCCAGCTCGTATCCCGCGGCCTGCACGGAGGTGCGCGACCAGACGTGGAAGAGCCCCAGCGCCGCGACGGGCGCCGTGATCGCCAGCGCGAGCAGGACGGCGGCCGGGCCGCCCGTGCGAACGACACCTTTCATCTCACCTTCACCACCGCGCGAAGCTTCGCGCTCCGGGATCGGGGATTGCGGGCCACCTCGGTCTCGGAGGCCGTCACCGCCTTGCGGGTGACCTGTCGGAACTCGGGGTTCGAGCCGCAGGCGCACACCGGGAGTCCGGGCGGGCAGGTGCAGGTGCGGGTGAGGGTCTGGAAGGCGCGCTTCACCATCCGGTCCTCGAGAGAGTGGAAGCTGATGGCCGCGGCGCGCCCGCCCGGCGCGATCACCCGCGGCAGCACCTCGAGCCAGGCGGCCAGCGCGCCCAGCTCGTCGTTGACGGCGATGCGCAGCGCCTGGAAGGTCCGGGTGGCCGGGTGGATGCTGCGCGGCCACGCCTTGCGCGGGATGGCGTGCGAGATCACCTCCGCGAGGGCGGCGGTGTCCAGGTTTCGCGCCCCCTGGCGCTTCACCGCCTCGTGGATCGCCCGGGCCACCGGGCGCGCGAAGGGCTCCTCGCCATACTCGCGGAGGATGCGGGTCAGCTCCGCCACGTCTACGCGCTCGAGCAGGTCGGCGAGCGTCTCCCCCTCGCCGGACATGCGCATGTCGAGCGGTCCCGGGCGGGAGAAGGAGAAGCCGCGCTCCCCCACGTCGAGCTGGGGGGAGGAGACGCCCAGATCGACGAGTGCGCCGTCCACCCGGTCGATGCCGAGGGAGCGGAGGACGTTCTCGGCGTCGCGGAAGTCGGCGCGCACCGCGCGGAAGGCCTCGCCGAAGCGGGCCAGCCTGGCGCGGGCCGCGGCGACGGCGCGGGGATCGCGGTCGGTGCCGATCACCTGTGCCCCCCGCTCGAGCAGCGCCTCGGAGTGGCCTCCGCCGCCGAGGGTGCCGTCCAGGACGACCGACCCGGCGCGGGGATCGAGCAGCTCGACGACCTCGCTCTGGAGAACGGTCGCATGGGTGAAGCCGGTCACCCGGCCCTCAGGGCGTGGGGCACGTCGGGGTGGAACTCGACGCCGAAGCCGCCGCCGGCGTGGACGAGGTCGCGCAGGTAGCGGCTCGCGCCGGCGAGGCGGAGGCCGGGGACCTCGGCGAGCAGACGCGCCCCGGCGAAGTGGAGGTGCCGGACGCGGGAGAGGTCGATCACCACGAGCCGACCCACGGAGCGGGCGCGCGCGGCGCTGGCGGCGACGCTCGCCAGCTCGGCGAGCGAGAGCTCTCCGTAGCAACGGAGGACGCAGACGCCGGGCTGATCGCGGAGGACGTGCATGGCCTATCCGAAGAAGTCGACGACCTGGTCCGGCGGGATCTCGCGCAGCATCTGCTCCTCGTACGCGGCGCGGTCGAAGAGCTGGATGGTGCGCCCCATGCCGACCCACACCACGTCCTTCACGAGCTGTGCGAAGCCGCGCAGCGGGGGAGGGACGAGGACGCGGCCGTGCACGTCGAGGTCGACCTCGTGGGCCGAGGAGTAGAAGCGGAGGACGTTTCGCTGCGCGCGGGCGTCGAGGGGGCTGGTCGCGAGGACCTTCTTCTCGAGCTCCTTCCATACCGACTGGGGCAGCGCCTGGACCGCAGGCCAGAAGGGGTACTGGGTGAGGACGAGCTTGGTCTCGCCGGCGGCCGCGAGCGCGTCCCGGAACTTCACCGGGAGGCTCGTGCGCCCCTTCGTGTCGATCGTGTGCTGGAAGTTTCCGAAGAACACGGTCTGCCCGATCCTGCCACCAAGATCCGCCTAATGACACTTTTTCCCACCGACCGAGCGATCTACGGAGATCGGGGGCAGGAAGTCAAGAAGCCCCGGTGATTCCGGGAGGATACCTGATCGCGCGTGCAGCGATCCGGATCGCCTTCGGACGAGCGCGGGCTTCGGTAGGAGGATCGCCTTCGGCAACGCCGTCCGTGGTGCCGCCGGCGGGGTGGGCGCACCGCTCCGAGCAGCACGTCCTCGGGCTCGGGTGTCCGCGGCCGTTCGGCGCCGGGTCACACCGCGGCCCGAGTTCGGCCTCGTCCCGGCGCCCCTGCGGGCAGCTCGTCGCGTCGCGCCCCCCGCCGGCTGGCGCTCTGGGGGGGCCGAAGGCGACTCGAGCGAGCCCGCCTCGTGGGGGGATCCGGGCGGCGCGGTGGCGGCCGGTTCACCCGGACGGACGCGGGGGCCTCGGTAGGAGGATCGCCTTCGGCAACGCCGTCCGTGGTGCCG
>CAIOAK010000192.1 GCA_903855945.1 uncultured Anaeromyxobacter sp. | reverse complement strand
CCGACCGCGTACTGGCAGAGAACCATCCCCGCCACGACCACGACCCGATGCCCGTCTTGCGTTCGCACCAGGCACCGGGCGTTCACCGCCACAGTTCCGTCGGGCGCGTCCGCCCTGCCGAACAGCTCTTCCTGGGGTCCCGCCATGGCCGGGACTGTGCCCCACCCCAAAAAAGCGGACAGGTTTGGGTTCGCACCCCGGATGGGGGGTGGCCGCCGGAAACCCGCTAAACAAAGGCCTCCTCAGGGCTCATGTCCGGAGGTCTGGATTCATGTTCGTCATGTGCACTCATTGTACGGGGGGCACGGACACGGTCGGCGACGCCTCCGAACCGTGCGGCCCTACCACCTCCGCGCCCGCGTCCCCTTCGGCCCGCCGGGCGTCGAGTCCTTCTTCGGCTCCCGCGCAGGCGCGGCCTTCTTCGCCTTCCCCTTGAAGAGGTCGTCCATGTCGTCCTGGGCCTGCGTCTTCTTCGAGAGCCCCATGTCGCCGAGCGCCCGCTCGGCGTTCGCGTCCATCATCACGCTCGACGACCGGCCCATGCCCTTGCGCATGCTCGACCGGAAGGCGGTCGAGCCCTGGAATGCCGCCCGGTCCTTCATCGACTCCGCGACCTCGTGGGCCGCCCGCGCCTCCGCCTCGTGCCCGCGGCCCACCACCGACTGGTAGAGGACGAGGATCCGCTCGTGAGCCTCGGCGTGCCGTCCGTGGCGGGCCAGTTCCTCGGCCTCGATCTGGGCTCTCACGAGCTCGGCCTGGGCCACGATGACGTCGACGGCCCGGTCCGGGTGCACCTGCTCCGACCCGGGGACGACGCGCTCGACTATCGCGTGGACGACCTGTCGCTCCGTCACCATGTGCGCCCCGCCGGCGAGCGACTTCCAGCCCACCTCCACCTCGAAGGCGGTCACCGGCGCGCTACCGGGCGCCGTGACCGCGGGCAGCTCGACCGAGAGCACGACGTTCCGGGTCTCGTCGGCCAGGATGTCGGGGATGCGGATCTCCACGGCCGAGCCGCGCGGATCCGCGTCCACGTCCGAGAGGACCGCGGTGATGCACGCGCCGCCCATCGGCCGCACCTGGACCACGATGTCCTGGGCATAGGTGGAGAGGAGGCCACCCAGCTCCCGGGCGAACGCGGTCATGGCGTCGTCGGGGCCGGCCACGAAGGCGTAGTTGCCCTTCCCGCGGGTGGAGAGGTCGCGGAGCAGTTCCTGGTCGGCATCGACTCCGTAGCCGAAGGCGGAGAGGGTG
This sequence comes from uncultured Anaeromyxobacter sp., assembly GCA_903855945.1. Classification (GTDB taxonomy): domain Bacteria; phylum Myxococcota; class Myxococcia; order Myxococcales; family Anaeromyxobacteraceae; genus CAIOAK01. The sequence continues at coordinate 458 of CAIOAK010000192.1, read as the reverse complement.
GCGCGCCCGAGGTTGGCGTCCAGCAGCGGGAGCAGCCCCTCCGACTTCGTGGCCACGCCCACGTTGGCGTGGCCGTCGGTGAAGAGGATGACCCGGACGCGCATGCCGTCGGGGAGATCCGACCCGTTCGCGAGGCGCAGCCCCTCGAGCATCCCGCCGGCGAGGTTGGTCTGATTGGTGGCCTCGAGCTGCTCGACGGCGCTCCGGACCGCGGCCTTGCGAGCGGGGGTCATCTGCACGGGAGCCGCCACCGTCGAAACGTCGGTGGTGAAGGTGACGACGCCGCAGAAGTCGCCGGGCGCCAGGTGGTCGACGAGCTTCTGGACCGACTTCTTCGCCTTCTCGAGCTTGTCCCCCTTCATCGAGCCGGAGACGTCGATGACCGGGATGACGCACACGGGCGGACGGCGGGACTCCCACTCGACGTGGGGCGCCTCGAGGGTCAGGGCGAGGTGGGT
>CAIOAK010000191.1 GCA_903855945.1 uncultured Anaeromyxobacter sp. | reverse complement strand
GACCCGATGATTAACAGTCATCTGCTCTGCCAACTGAGCTACTGGGGAATGGCAGGGCGGGCAGACTAGACGCGGCAGCAGGGGAAGTCAACGGCTCCGGAACCGCCCAGGAATCGGAGCGAAAAGCCGGGTTGGCGAGCCGGCGAACCTCTCCTATGTTCGATCCGTGGAGACGGGGATCCGCCGATGATCGAGGCCAGCTCAGCCGCGCGCGTGCGCTTCGCTGCGCTCCTCGCCCGCAGCGAGATCCCGCTCGACGAGGCGGCGCTCGCCATCGCGGCGGAGGAGTACCCGGACCTCGACCCGGCCTCCATCCTCGCCGAGATGGATCACCTGGCCGTGCGGGTGGGGGAGGCGGTGGGCGACCTCCGGCCGCCGCTCCGGGTCCTCCAGTCGATGCGCGCGGTATTCCTGGAGGCGGGCTTCCGGGGAAACGACCAGAGCTACTACGACCCCCGCAACTCCTTCCTGAACGAGGTGGTGGTCCGGAGACTCGGCATCCCCATCACCCTCTCGCTCCTCACCATCGAGGTGGCGCGCCGCCTCGGACTGCAACTCCAGGGGGTGGGGTTCCCCGGCCACTTCCTCGTGAAGTGCCCGGCACAGGCCGGTCTCGCCGGCGACGTGTTCATCGACGCGTTCAACGGCTGGCAGCTCCTCGGCGCGGAGGAGTGCACGGCCCGGTTCCGCGCAGCCCTCCACGGGCGCTCCTTCGACCAGTCCTTCCTCGAGCCGGTCGATTCCCGCCACATCCTCACGCGCCTCCTCCACAACCTGAAGCGCATCTACGTGGAGCGCGGCGACGACGTGCGGACCCTCTGGGTGGTCGATCGGCTGCTCCAGGTCACCCCGGGCGACCTGGAGGAGCGAAGGGACCGCGGGCTCGTCTCGGCGCGTCTCGGCGGCACGGTCGCGGCACGGCGGGACCTGGAGGCCTACCTGCGCGGCAACCCGCGCGCCTCGGACGTGGAGGAGGTCCGGGAGCTCTTGAAGGAGCTCTCGGAGCGGAAGTCGCTCCTGAACTAGAACGCCCGGATGACGAGCCGCTCCACCGGCTGCCCGCCCACGAGGTGGCGCTCCACGATCTCGGGGATGTCGGCCGGGGTGACACCGCCGTACCAGACCCCCTCCGGGTAGACCACCATCACCGGCCCCGACTCGCAGGCGTCCAGGCAGCCGGCCGAGTTGGCCCGGATGCGCTCCTGGAGCCCGCGCGCGCGCAACTCGGCCTTGAGCGCCTCCTTCAACTCGGCGCCGCCCCGCGACGCGCAGCAGCCGCGGGGGTGTCCGTCGGGACGGCGGTTCTCGCAGAGGAAGACGTGTCTCTCGAATCGCATGCGGGGGTACCTAGCGCGTGTCGGGGTCGATCGCTACCATGCGTCGGTGCCCCGGATCCGCGCCGTCGTCACCGACCTCGACAACACCCTCTACCCGTGGGTGGACTACATCGTCCCCAGCCTGGAGGCGATGGTGGACTCGCTCGTCGCATCCACCGGGCTGCCGCGCATCCGCATCGTCCAGTCGCTGAAGGAGGTCTACACCCGGTACGAGTCGAACGAGTACCCGTTCGCCATCCAGGAGTCGGACATCTTCCTGCCCTACGAGCGGGACTTCGATTCCTTCAACCAGATGGTGCTGAAGCCTGCCCAGAAGGCCTTCACCGATGCGCGGGGGAGGTGGCTCCAGACCTATCCGGGCGTGAAGGAGACGCTCGACTGGATCCGGGAACAGGGGCTCACGCTCGTGGCCCTCTCCGACGCGCCGCGGAACGCCGCCGAGGCACGCGTGAAGAGCCTGATGCTCGACGGCCACTTCGACGCGCTCTATACGATGCCCGCCTACCCGTTGCCGAAGAACGTCGATCCGGCCATCCGCAAGAAGGAGGAGGCGGGCCACTACAAGTCTCGCACCACGGTGCGAGAGCTGCCGCGTGACGCGGAGAAGCCGAGCCCGGTCGGCCTCCGGCAGATCCTGTCCGACTTCCAGCTCCGCGGGCCCGAGGTGCTCTACGTGGGAGACAACGTGAGGAAGGACATGCCGGTGGCCCAGGCCTGCGGCGCCATCGGCGTATGGGCCGAGTACGGGACCTACATCTCCCACGAGTACCGGGAGCGGCTCGCCACCATCGCGGCCCGCTCGGTCACGGCCCGTCACGTGTCCGACGAGGGGCAGGAGCGCTGGCCGCTCGCCATCTCCTCCTTCACCCAGGTGAAGGACCTGATCCGGGGAGCGCGCTGGACGCAACCGCGCCCCGCGCGCGCGCGCACGAGGACGAAGCCGTGACCCTCCCGGTTCGGTACCTCGATCTCGAGGGGCGACGCGCGCTCGTGGCGGGCGGGTCGAGCGGCATCGGCCTGGGCATCGCCGAGGCCTTCCTGGAGCAGGGGATGAAGGTCGCCATCCACCACCGGTCCCACGGGGCGGAGGCGCTGGCGCTGGCGGCGCGCTTCCCCGGACGGGGCTTCGCGGTGGGGGCCGACCTCCTCGCCGAGCGGGGCGCCGTCGAGCTCGTGGCCGAGTCGGTTCGGCTGCTCGGAGGCCTCGACCAGATCGTCCATTCGGCCGGCATCTGGAACGACGGTCCCATCGGCACCATCGAGGCATCCCGTCTGGAGGAGATCTTCCGGCTCAACGTCTTCAGCGCCTTCTACCTGGTGCGCGAGGCGCTCCCCTGGCTCCGGGGCGGCGGTCCGGGAAACGTCATCCTCATCGGCTCCACCGCTGGCCAGCGGGGCGAGCCCTTCCACTCCCACTACGCCGCCACCAAGGGTGCCATCCAGTCGCTCACCATGAGCCTCGCGGTCGAGCTCGCGCCGGAGGTCCGGGTGAACCTCATCTCCCCGGGCTGGGTGCGGACCCCCATGGCCGAGGAGGAGCTCGCCACCATCGGCCCGCGGATCACCGGCGTGCTGCCCAACCGGAGGGTGGCCGAGATCGACGACTGCGCCCACGCCGCCCTCTTCCTGGCCAGCCGGGCCTCGGCCCACCTCGTCGGGCAGGACCTGTGCGTCTCGGGCGGGGCGCTCCTCGTGGTGCCGCGGGGGCAGATCGTGCCCTACGCCCCGTTACCAGTGACCGGAGCGGCGACGTAGCAGCCACTCGCCGCCGAGCGCGCAGGCCAGGAAGGCGATGGTCCACCAGCGGTCCCAGAGCGGCCGGTCCCGCTTGCGCCCCACCTCCACCACCTCCGGCTCGCGCATCCGGATCTCGGGGAGGCCGGAGTGGGGGAGGTTCGTGAAGGTGCCGCCTGTGGCCTCGGCAACCTGCTTCAGGAGCTCGGGGCGGGGCGCCGCGTCGGAGTCCTCGGCCCCGTTCGCGCGGACCGCCACCGCGGCCGCTCCCCGCTCCAGGGGCGCCCCGGGGACCTCGGCAGAGGCCTGGAGCCGGTAGGCGCCGGGGGGCGGGGCGGGGAACTCGAGCCGGGCCTGGCCATCCGCGCCGGCCCGGGCGCGGGCCTGCCCCACGACCCTCCCGTCCTCGGCCACGAGCGACCCCTCCACCGTCGAGCCGGGCGCCGGGCCGTAGTCGGGCCCCCGCACCGACACCGAGAAACCGACCGGTTCGCCCGGTTCCACCGACGGCCGATCCGGCTGGAGCTGGAGCGGGGCCAGCGACGGGTCGCGCACCAGCCAGCGGAGCGCCGCGTTCCAGAATCGCTGGTGGGCCCGGCCGCCCTGTCCGTCGCCGGCGGCCACGAAGCCCCAGTACCAGGTGCCGTCCGTAGTCACTGCCAGTGAACGTCCGGCCCCCACCTCCCGGACCGCCACCACCGGGGCCGGCCGGCCACCGGAGAGCAGCGTGGGGGCCTCGAGGAGGACGCGCGCGCCGTCGGTCGCGGGGAGGGGTGCGGTGAAGTTGAGGCCGGGGATGGCGGGGAGGGCTGTCCAGGCGGCCTCGTTCGCCCCCTCGCCCGGCACGAGCGAGGTGACCGGGTGGCGCCGCCCTTCGGGCGTGAGGCGCGGGCGGAAGGGCTCGGCCGTCTCGCCCATCCCCTCCGGCGCATTCACCGCCAGGATGTCCTGGAGCGGCGTCGAGCCGTAGTGCCCCTGCGCGAAGGACTGGCCGCCCCCCACCATGGCGAAGCCGCCGCCGCCGCGGACGTAGTCGCGCAGCCCGGGCAGGAAGCGCTCGATGTCCAGGGTCCGGTAGGGCTGGTAGGCGAAGTCGACGAAGATCACCGCGTCGAAGGTGCGCAGCTGCGTTCCGAAGATCTCCGCCACCGGGAAGGGGATGAGGGAGAGCTGGTCCTGCGGCCCCGGGTTGTCCCCGGCGGTGCGGAGGATGAAGAAGGAGACCAGATCCACGTTGGGATCCTGCTTGAGCAGCCCGCGCAGGAAGCGCTCGTCCCAGCTCGGGTGGCCGGCCACGAGGAGCACCCGGACCCGGTCGCGGATGACCCGCAGCACGAAGGAGCGGGCGTTGTTCTCCGCCACCGCCTCCCCGGGCAGCACCGGCGTCGCGACGGTGATGACGAACGTCCCGGTGGTGTCCGGAGCGAAGGAGAGGGGGACGACGTAGCTCTCCTTGCCCGGCTCGAGCTTCAGGGTGGCCTGGGCGAGCACCTGCCCCTCGCGCCGGAGCAGGACCTGCACGTCCTCGCGGCCGAACCCGCGGGCGTGGAGCGTCGCCTCCACCGTGACCGTGCTGCGCACGAAGGCGAAGTCGTCCACCGCGACCCGCTCGATGGCGAGGTCGCGCGGTGCGTCGGTCCCCACCGTCACCACGTTCACCGGCACGCCCAGGGAGAGGAGGTCGGCGCGGGCCTGCCCGGAGAGCCCCGAGGCGAGCGCGCCGTTGTCGGCCCCGTCGGTGACGAGGAGGACGCCGGCGAGGCGCCGACCGGGGGCGCCCGAGCCGCCGGCGGTGGCGCGGAGCGCGCCCAGGATGTCGGTGGCGCCTCCGGTGGCCGGGTCGGCCCTGGCGAGTGCGGACAGGTCGGCGGGCCAGGCGTCGCGGGCGAAGCCCCATCCCTCCACCGAGGCCTCCGACGCGAGCGCGTCCAGCCCCGGGCGGGCGCCCGCCACGAACCGGGCCGCGGCCTGGGTCCGGCTCTCCCCGCCCGGCTCCACCGGGAAGTTCATGGAGCGGGAGCGGTCCACGAGCACCGCCAGCCGGTTGCGCACCCTCGCGGTCTGCACCACCCGGAGCGCCGGCTCGGCGAGGAGCAGGAGCGCCGCGATCGCCGAGACCGTGCGGAGCCCGACGAGCAGCACCTTCCGTCCCACGCGCGGCTCGCGCCGGAGCCCGCGCCAGGCGAGCAGGATCGACGCCAGCGCGGCCAGCGCCGCGGCCACGAGGACCCAGCGGGGCCAGGGCGCGAGGAAGGCGAGGCGCCAGGATTCCTGGACGGTGGGCAGGGGTCAGCTCCGGCGGCGCAGGATGAACGGAAGGTGGACCGCGTCGTCCTTGTAGTCGGTGCAGAGCGCGTACATGGCCAGGTTCACCCCCAGCCGGAAGGCGGTCTCCCGCTGCCCGTCTCCACCCGGAGTGCAGTCGTACTCCCACTCGCCGAGCTGCCCGCGAGCCCATGCGCCGCCCAGATCGTTCTGCGAGTAGGCCACGGCCAGCCGGCCGTTCAGGAACTGCCCCTCCATCCAGGGACGGGTGATGACCCGGCCTCCCTGGTGATCGAGGAGGTAGAAGCTCTTGTAGAGGACGTGCTCGCGCGGGATGCGCGCGAGGGGCGAGGCGGGGAGAAGTCGCTGCAGTTCCCTGCGGACCGAGGCGTCGAAGCCGGACCCGTTCGAGCCGTCGGCCGCGTCCACCAGGAGGAACCCGCCGTACTGGAGGTGGCGGCGGAGCACGCCCAGGTCCCCCTCGGAGAACGGAGGCATGGCCCCGTCGCCGGCGAGGTAGAGGAACGGGAGGAGGTGCACGGCGTTCCCGGAGAGCTTGACCGGGACCCCGTCGGGCGCCGAGTCGATGCTGGTCCGCTGGGCGAGTTCCCAGGAGAGGCGTCGCAGCGCCGACGGTCGGGGATTCCAGCGCCCGGCGTGCTCGATCTGGCCGATGGCGACCCGGGAGGCATCGCCCAGGGCGCGGGCGCGGCGGGGAACGGCGATCGAACCGGCGCCCAGGGCGGCCATCTGGAGGAACGTGCGTCGGCGCATGTCGCGTGGGAAACCTACTACACCTCTGATAGATTTCCGGCGTGGCCCGAAAGGAACGAAAGGGATCCGCCGAGGAGCGGCTCGCGGGATTGCTCGACGCCGGAGACTGGCGTTCCGCGAAGACCGAGGCCGTGGGGCTGGCGTCGTCGGGGGACGAGGAGGTTCGGGCCGGCGCCGAGGCGGCGCTCGTCCGGCTGCGCCCGTCCCCGTCGGCGATCCTGGCCTTCTGGGTCGGACTCGGCTTCCTGGCCCTCGTCGCCGCGGCAGGGCTCTGGTTGCGATGACCGGAGCGGTGGAGGGGGCGCTGCGCGATGCCCTGTCCTGGATCTCCGGGGTGGCGAGCGAGCTCGGACACCTGTCCTGGGCGGTTCCCGCCGGGGTCGTCGCGGCGGGCGCATTCGTGCTCGTCGCCGGTGCCCGGTGGCGCCGACCGGTCGCGGTCCTGGGGGCTGCCGGGGTCGCGGCGCTCGCCGCTCTCACGATCGGGCCGGGGGTCCTCCCCGGGTGGGATCTCCCCGTCGGGCGCCTGGCGCTCGTCGGCGCGGCGGTCGCGGGCGCGCTGGCGGCGGTCGTGCCGCAGGTATTCCCGGTGCTCGCCGGCGCACTTCCAGGTGCCCTCGTCGCCGAGCTCTTCGCCCCTGAGGGGATGAGGCTCGAGGTGGTGGCGGTGGGAGCGCTCCTGGGCGCGCTCGTGGGGCTCTTCGCCGCGCGTCCCGTCGCGGCGCTCGTCGCCTCCGCGGTCGGGGCGCTCGCCGTCGCGCTGGGCGCAGCCGGACTGCTGGGGAGCACCGGTGCGAGCCGGATTCTCCTGCGCCACCCCACGGCGATCCTGGCGTTGGTGGTCGTCCTCTCCGTCGCCGGGGCCGCGTTCCAGCTCTCCCGCGCGTGGGGGCGGGGAGCCGAGGGTGCGGCGGGGAAGGGGGGCGGGAAGGCGCCGCCGCCCCTCAAGGACTGGGCGGAGAAGGGCTGAGCAGCGGCTCGATGCGCAGGTCGTCGAAGAAGAGGTCCGCGTCCCAGGACGAGAAGCCGAACCGGTCGTGCCCGGGTCCGGAGAGCGGCTTCGGATCGTCGAGGAGCAGGAACTCCTCGCCGTCCACGAGCCAGCGCAGGCGGTCTCCGCGACGCTCGATCCGCATCCGGTAGGTCCGCCCCGGCTCCACCCGGCGGTCGGTTCGCTCGACCCGGTCGGAGCCGTGCTCGTCCCGCCTGGCGATGACCGACGTCGAGCCGCCCCATCCGCCGAACACGAGGACGTAGCCGGAGGACGCGGTTCGCCCGTCACCGAAGATCTCCACCTTCACGTCCCCGGGGCGGTTGCCGGTGGCCGTCTCGCTGCGGGCGGTGAACTCGACCGCGACGTCCCGGGGCAGGCGCATGCCCAGCCAGAGCGGGTTGTTGCGCGTCCCTCCTCCCCAGAGCTCGCCCTGCCGGATGGACCAAGGGCCGCCGGCGGACCCCCAGGCCGGGCCGAGGTCGCGCCGCTCGAAGTCGTCGGAGAAGGAGGGGCCGGGGAGGGAGGCCGCGGCCTCGCCGCGCAGGAGAGGGGTGAGGAGCGGCGCGGAGGCGAGGGCCACCACCCCACCGAGGCCGAGCCAGCCGGCCCGGGTCACCTCAGCGCTCCGGGCTCATCAGGTCGAAGTCGGGGATCTCCGCGCGGACGTACTCGCGGAGGCGCGCGGTGAGCTTGGCCTCGATCTGGCGTGCCCGCTCGCGGGTGAGGCCGAAGCGGGCGCCGAGGTCGGCGAGGGTGAGCGGCTCGACTCCCTCGGGCGGCAGGAGCCGGTCCCGGAAGATGGCCTTCTCCCGCTCGTCGGTGAGGGCGGCGCCGAAGGCCTCCAGCTTCTCGCGGAAGATCCGGCGCAGCTGCTCGGCGCCCACCGACTCGTCCGCGGGCATGGCGGCGCGGTCCTCGAGCCGATCGATCCGCGAGGCCGTGGATTCGCCGTCGTCCCCGCGCATGGGCTGGTCGAGCGAGAGGTCGTCGCCCGACATCCGGGCCGTCATCTCGTTCACGTCCTGCTCCTCGACCCGGAGGTTGTGCGCGAGGAGCTGGGGCGTGGGCTCGATGCCGTGGGCCACGAGCCGCTCCCGCTCCTTCGACAGGTTGAAGAAGAGCCTGCGCTGGGCCTGGGTGGTCCCGAGCTTCACCTGGCGCCAGTTGTCCATGATGAAGCGGATGATGTAGGCCCGGATCCACCAGGCGGCGTAGGTGGAGAGCTTCACCCCCTTCAGCGGGTCGAACTTCTTCACCGCCTGCATGAGCCCGACGTTCCCCTCCTGGATGAGGTCGAGCAGCTGGAAGACGCCCCGGTGGTACTCCCGGGCGATCTTCACAACCAGTCTCAGATTGGACGCGACGAGCTTCCAGGCCGCCTCCTTGTCGCCGGTGCGGGCGTACCGGGTGGCGAGTTCCTGCTCCTGCTCTCTCGTGAGCAGGGCGTGGCGCATCACCTCGGCCATGTAGGCCCGGAGCGGATCGGTGCGGGCGAGGCTCGTGCGGGAGGATTCCACCTCCGGCGCCATCTCGACGTCCACCTCGGCGGCCGGCTCCTCCGTCGTGTCCTCGGTCGAGTCCTCGAGGGCGTCGGTCTCGTCGGGCTCCACCACCTCGGGCTCGACGACCTCCGCCTCCACGGCGGCCGGCTCGACGACCTCGGGCTTCTTCGGATCCGGCTTGCGAGTCCTGGCCACGCGGCTCCGGGGCGAAAGGCTGTGGAATTTCCGTGGTTCCCGGGGGTTGTGATATGAGAAGTCCGCCTTGCACGCAAGGCACGTCCGGCGCATGGCCGGTTCGCAGGATGGCGCGACCCCCGCTCCGCGGAGCGAGGCCCACGCATTCAGGCGAGCGGCTGTGCGCCCTTTACAGAAAGGGCAGCACCTTGAGCGACACCGCTTCGTCCGGAGGACCTTCCGAGGTCCGTTCCGACTACTTCTCCGCTTCCACCTTCGACGAGATGGGGCTCTCCGAGCCCGTCCGCCGCGCCATCGCCGAACGGGGCTACGAGCGCCCCACGCCGGTCCAGTCGGCCACCGTGGGCCCCATCCTGGCCGGCAAGGACGTCATCGTCCGCTCCAAGACCGGGACGGGCAAGACGGCCGCCTTCGGCATCCCCATCATCGAGCGCATCCCGGCCGGCCGCGGTCGTCCGTCGGCGCTCATCATGGCCCCCACGCGCGAACTGGCCATCCAGGTCGCCGAGGAACTCCAGGCGCTCGGAAAGCCCAAGGGGATCCGGGTCGTCACCATCTACGGCGGCGCCTCCATGGGCGACCAGCTCGACGGGCTTCACGCCGGGGCCGAGATCATCGTCGGGACGCCGGGGCGGATCTACGACCACATCCGTCGCAACACGCTCGACCTCTCCAGCTGCCTCGTCAGCGTCCTCGACGAGGCCGACGAGATGCTCAACATGGGGTTCTTCGAGGAGGTGACGCGGATCCTCGGCCACCTGCCGGACGACTGCCAGCAGCTGCTCTTCTCGGCCACCGTGCCCGCCGACATCGAGCAGATCATCAAGGATTACCTCACCGACCCCGAGACCATCCTCCTCTCGGGCGACGAGTACCGCGTCGACAACATCCGCAACGTCCTCTACCACACCAACGAGGCCTACCCGAAGCCGCGCAACCTGCTCTACATGGTCGAGATCGAGGAGCCCGACTCGGCCATCGTCTTCTGCAATACCCGCAGTGACACGTCCCTCGTGACCGCGGTGCTGAACCGCAATGGCTACGAGGCGGAGCTCCTGAACGGGGAGCTGCCGCAGAAGGAGCGGGAGCGGGTGATGGCCAAGGTGAAGCGCGGCGAGGTGCGATTCATGGTGGCCACCGACATCGCCGCCCGCGGCATCGACATCTCCGACCTCTCCCACGTCATCAACTACTCGCTGCCCGAGGACCCGGCCGTCTACCTGCACCGCGCCGGCCGCACCGGGCGCATCGGGAAGAAGGGCACGGCGCTGTCGCTGGTCACCGGCGCCGAGGGGATCACGCTCGGCGTCCTGCAGAAGAAGTACGGCATCGCCTTCGAGGAGAAGCAGATGCCCACGCAGGAGGACGCCCGCCGCATCTGGACCGACCGGCACGTGAAGGAGCTCCGGGACGGCATGAGCTCCTCCATCTTCGAGGGGTACATCCCGCTCGCCCAGGATCTCCGCAACCGGCCCGAGGGCGACCACCTGGTGGCCTTCGCGCTCAAGTACTTCTTCACGAACCACCGCATCGAGAAGGTCCAGGACATCCACAAGGCGGAGCACAAGAAGGAGGAGCACGATCGCAAGGAGCAGCGCGCGGCTCCGCGCAAGGAGGCCCGCAGCGAGGGGCGCGGGCGCGGCGGGCGGGACGGTCCGGAGCGGGGAGGCCGCCCCGAGCGGGTCGAACGCGTCGAACGGCCGGAACGTCGCGGCCGGAGCGATCGCGAGATCTTCGAGTCCCGGAACCAGACGGCGCCGGCGGCGGAGGCCTCCGCACCCGTGGCGGGGATCGTGGAGATCCCGGTGGTGCGCGAGACGTCACGGGAGTCCGATTCGGCCGAGCGGAGCCGTCCCTCCTCCTCCCGCGTGTTCGTGAACGCCGGTGAGGTCGATGGAGCCGACGAGGTCCGCATCCGGGAGACCGTCGCGTCGCTCGCCCCCGGGGTCGAGCTCGTGAAGGTCGAGCTTCGCCGCACCCACGTCTTCCTCGAGGTGAAGCCGGAGGAGATCGACGGGCTGGTGGTGGCGCTCCACGGCAAGGAGGCCTTCGGCAAGGCGCTCGCCGCGGAGAAGGCCAGGCGCCGGCGGAGGTAGCTAGTCGGCCATCGCGATCGGCGTCCGGTCGAGCTGCTGCCGGGCGCCGTCGATGCGGGCGACGAAGTCGTCCCGCCACTCCGCCTTCACGGGCTCGCCGCGCGGGAGCTTGAGCTGGAGCGGGTTCACGTAGGTCCCGCCCTGCCGGACCGCGTAGTGAAGGTGCGGACCGGTGGAGAGGCCCGTGGTTCCGACCCGGCCCACCACCTGCCGCTGCGCCACGCGGGAGCCGGCGGCGACGTTCACCTTGGACAGGTGGCAGTAGACCGACTCGAAGCCGTTGCGGTGGCGCACCTGCACCATGAGGCCGCACCCGCCGCTCCATCCGGCCACCGAGACCACGCCGTCGCCCACGGCCCAGACCGGCGTGCCCTCGGGCGCGCCGTAGTCCACGCCCTGGTGGGCGCGCACGTAGCCGAGGAGCGGGTGGCGCCGGCTGCCGAACCTCGACGTGAGGTTCACGTACGGTACCGGGGCCTTCAGGAAACCGCGCCGGGCGCTCGTGCCCGCGTCGTCGTAATAACCGGTGGTGCCGGAGGGATCGGTGTAGCGGAAGAGCCGCTTCCGGCCCGCGACCTTGCCCTCGTACTGGGTGGCGAGGACCTCGCCGTGCCGGAGGAATCTTCCGTCCGCCTCGAACCGCTCGACGACCAGCTTGAGCGAGTCGCCGTTTCGGACGTCGTTGTAGAAGTCGACGTCCCAGGCCAGCACGTCGGCTGCCGAGGCGATGAGCGACATGTCGTGGCCCGCCGACTGCAACGCCTCGGAGACCGAGGAGCGGATCGACACGTCCACGAGCACCACCCGGCGCGTGACGGCCACCTCGCGCCGGCTGCCGCAGAGACCCGAGGGGCAGGCGCGGACGAGGACCTCGTCTGCGGGCCCCTGGCGCCAGGAGAGGGAGCGGAGAGCGCCTTCCGGAACCGTCCGCTCGACGCGGACCTGATCGCCGGGACGGATGCGGCGGAAGGGGAGCACGCCGTCGAGCGCGCCGAGCACCGCCAGGAGTTCCGGACCCTCGAAACCGAGCGAGGCGAGAACCTGGGTGGGGTTCTGGTTGGCACCGACCCGGCGCGACGTGGCCCGGGTGACGTCCGGGGGCGGCGGCGGCGCGACCGGTGCGGGTGCGGCGGCCACCACGGGAACCGGGGGCGCAGCGGCGGGGGTTCGCAGGAGGAGTGCCGCGCCGACCGCCAGGGCGACGACGGAGAGGGCTCCGCCCAGGGCGAGCGCGGTCCGTCGGTGGGGGCGGTGGGAGGATTCCATCGTTCCGGCGGCAAGATAGCAGCGCACCCCCGGCGGAGGGAAGCGCGGATGCGGGAAGCGGCGGCAGCGCGAGCGAGGTGTTGCCGTCCCACCGTTCCCGGGGGATTCTCCGCGCGTGCTTCCCGTCCGCCGCGCCCGCCTGGAGATCGTCCTCGCCGCGCTCCTCTTCTCCACCGGTGGCGCCGCCATCAAGGCGACGACCCTCAGCGGCTTCGAGGTGGCGGGTCTGCGATCGGCCGTCGCCGCCGTGGCGCTCCTCCTGCTCCTCCCCGGGGCGCGCCGGGGCTACACGTGGCGGGCGGCGGCGGTGGGAGTCGCTCTCGCCGGATCGCTCGTCCTCTTCGTCTCCGCGAACAAGCTCACCACCTCGGCGGCGAGCATCTTCCTCCAGTCCACGGCGCCCCTCTACGTGCTGCTCGCAGGCCCCTGGCTCCTCCGGGAGCGGGCCAGCCGCAGCGACCTCGCGCTCATGCTCCCGGTGGCGATCGGGCTCGTGCTGGTCTTCTCCGGCACCGGCACGGCGGTCCGCACCGCGCCCGATCCGTTCCGCGGAAACGTGCTCGCGCTCCTCTCCGGGGTCACCTGGGCCTTCGCGATCATGGGGCTGCGCTGGATGTCGGCCGACCCCCGGAGTTCGCGCCTCGCCGCCGCCGTTCTCGGGAACGTCTTCGCCGCGGTGATCTGCCTCCCGTTCCTCCGCTCGCCGGGGGCCGTCTCCGGAGGCGACTGGGGGGCGATCCTCTACCTGGGCATCTTCCAGGTGGCGGGGGCGTACCTGTTCCTCACGCGGGCCATGGGCAACCTGCCCGCGCTCGACGCGGCACTGCTCCTCCTCGTGGAGCCGGCCATCAATCCCATGTGGGCCTGGATCGCCCACGGGGAGCGGCCGTCGGCGCTCGCGCTCTCCGGCGGTGCGCTCATCCTCGGGGCCACCGCCTTCAAGGCGTGGGCGGACGCGCGCGTTCCGCGCTGAGGGCGCGGAAGTAGTCGACCTGCCACTCCTGCACGGCCGCCTGGTGGCAGCGCAGGTCGGGGCAGAAGACGTGGCTGCCATCGTTCCGCGACACGAAGAAGAGGTCGCTGCATTCGGACGGGTGCAGCGCCGCGGCGAGCGCCTGCTCGCCCGGGTTGGCGATGGGGCCGGGGGGCAGCCCGTCCGTCGTGTAGGTGTTGTACGGGTGGGGCGTCCGGAGGTCCCGCTTCGTGATGTTGTTCGACCAGCGGCCGCCCTGGCGGAGCATGGTGGCGTACATGACGGTGGGATCGGTCTGGAGCCGCATCCCCTTCGCGATCCGGTTGTGGAAGACGCAGGAGATCCGCTCCCGCTCGTCCTCCCGCCCGGTCTCCTTCTCGATGATGGAGGCCAGGATCACCGCCTGCCCCTCGTCGAGGGTCACGCCCGGCTTGCGCCCCGCCTCGGCCTTCTGCCAGGCATCCCGGTAGCGGGCCACCATGGCGGAGAGGATGTCGCGCGGCTTCGCGCTGTGGGGGAAGGCGTAGGTGTCGGGGAAGAGGAAGCCCTCGAGCGTCGGGAAGGGGACCCCGAGTTCCTTCGCGAACTCCGGGTCCCGCATGAGTGCGAGCGTCTCGGCCGACTTCCCGAGCGAGGCCGCCTCGATGAGGGGGGCGATCTCGTCGGCGCGGAGCCCCTCGGGGACGGTGAACTTCCAGGTCTTCACCTCGCCCTTGTAGATCCGCTCCAGCACGACGTCGGGGAGGAGCGGGCCCGAGAAGGCGTACTCGCCGGCCTTGAAGGTCCGCTTGTCCCGCTTCCACATGCGCAGGTAACGCCAGGCGGCCCCCTCGTCGGAGAGGACGCCGGCCTCGGCGAGCCTGCGGATGACGCCGTGGGCGCTCGTCCCCATCGGGAGCTCGACGAGCTTCTCCGCGCCGCTTCCGAACGGGGTGTCCCGGAATCCGCGCAGCTCCCGCCAGTTGTTCCAGACGAAGGCGCCACCGGCCAGCACCGACAGGAAGACGAGGACGCCGAGGATGCGGACGAGCCTCACGCCGCGCTCCGATCGAGCCAGCCCTGCAGGATGACCGCTGCGGCCTCCGCGTCTACGAGCCCCTTCATGTCCCGGGCCGAGACGCCCCTCGCGCGCAGCCGGTCCTCGGCCTCGAAGGTGGAGAGACGCTCGTCGAAGAGCTCCACGGGGACACCCAGCGCCGCGGAGAGGCGCGGTGCGAATCCGCGGGCCATGCGGGCCGAGCCCCCCTCGGTTCCGTCCATGTGGAGCGGCAACCCCACCACGGCCCGGGTCACCTCGTACTCCCGGGCCACCTCACCGATGGTGTCCAGGTCGGCCTTCTCGTTGCGCCGCTCCACGGCGCGGAGCGGACGGGCGGTGCGCAGGATGTCGTCCGCGAGGGCGAGACCGATGCGGGCCCTTCCGAGGTCGATGCCGAGGTAGCGCACGGCGGGGAATGTAGCGGGGATCGCCGCGGGAGGAAACGTCCGTCCGGCGACCGCCCGTGCGCGGGACGGTCGTCGCCTCGGTCCGGATGGCACGAAAGTCGGGGCCGCGAGCCGGCACGCCTCGTGCGAGGAGACGAACCGTTCCATCCACCCAGGAGACCCGAACATGAACGCAATCGCGGCCAGCAACTTCCTACCGGACCCGGCTCTCGAGCTGCTCGACGCGGGAGCCTCCGCGAGCGGCCTGTCCCGCACCCGACCCAACTTCCTCGGCATGCCCCAGGTGGAGAGCAGCGAGAGCGCCCCCTGCCTCCCGTGGCTCCCGGCGACGTCTCCCCCCGTCCACACCTGGGAGATCCAGCCCGATGCCTCGGGTGGCACCGCGGACGGCTACTCCCAGACGGCCGGCAGCTGGTCCTTCCTTTCCGACCCGTCGCTCAGCATCGAGGACAAGCTCGCCGCGTTCATGGCGACGGTGCAGAAGAAGACGGACGACGACCTGACCCAGAAGATGAACGACTACAAGGCCAAGTACGCGGCCGCCGCGAACCAGGACCAGGGCTTTTTCGGCTTCCTCAGCAGCGTCATGGATTCGATCTTCCCCAAGGGGACCATCCTCAACAAGGCACTGGGTGGGCTCACGAGCCTGATCGGCGACGGGCTCAAGACGCTCACCGGGCCGGTGCTCGCTGGGCTCGCCACGGCCATCGGGCTCCCGTCCCTCGCTCCTGCTGCGCTGAAGGCGGGAGCCAGCCTGGGCAAGGCCATCGGCGACGCGCTCGGGCTCGGCAGCTCCTCGAGCAGCTCCTCGAGCAGCTCATCGACGAAGAGCACGACCAGTTCAGGGAGCAAGACCACGAGCTCCACGACCACGGGGGAGGCCGGTTCGCCCGACGAGCGGCTCGCCATGCTCGAGATCCAGCGGCTGGTCGAGAAGCAGAACCAGATGTTCACGCTCGTCTCGAACGTGCTCAAGTCGATCAACGACACCGCCATGGGCACCATCAACAACATCCGGTAGGAGCGCCCATGATCCCGACTCTCGAGGAGATGAAGGCCGGCCGGACCCTGGCCGAGGTCCAGGGATTCCCCGCGGAACTCGGCGCGGAGGTGGCGAGGATCGCCGCGCGGGAGGCCGCCGCGGGAGACCTGGCGGTGGCTCGCGGGATCCTGGAGGGGCTCGTGGTGACCAATCCCAAGGACGCGATCGCCTGGGCGCTCCTGTCCCAGGTGGTGCGTCGGGGAGGGGAGCCCCTCCTGGCCATCGTGTTCGCCGAGGCGGCCCACCGGCTCGCGCCGGACGACCGGCAGGTGATCCTGGTGCGGGCCGAGGCGTTCCTCGGCGTGCCGCCCGATGCGGGGACTGGCGGCCCCCTCCGCCGCTCGATCGCCCGGACCGGGCTCGAATCCCTGCAGGACGGCGGGGACGACGTGGCCCGGCGAGCCGCTGCGCTGTTGCGGGCCATGGGACCTGAGCCGTAGACTCCCCGCCGCACATGCGGAACCTCCTCCTCGTCTGTGTCGGCGGCGCCATCGGGAGCGGTGCGCGCTACCTGGTCGGAACCTGGGCCGGCCAGGCCTGGGGCGCCGGCTTTCCGTGGGGAACGCTCGCCGTCAACCTCTCGGGATCGTTCCTCATCGCGGTGATCATGGTGCTCGGCCTGCAGGCCGAGGTCATCGGTCAGAGCCTCCGCATCTTCCTCGCGGTGGGTGTGATGGGGGGCTTCACCACCTACTCCTCCTTCAACCACGAGACCCTCGCACTCGCGCAGCGCGGCCAGTGGGGGCTCGCGGCCGCCTACGTCGGAGTCACGCTCGTGGGGGCATGGGTGGCGGGGCTCGCCGGGTTGCTCCTCGCCCAGGGCATCGCCTCGGGTTCCTGACCCGCCTGGGGGAGATCCGTCGCTTGACGGGTCCGTTCTTATTGGGGATATTCCGCGCCCGTGATCCGGGCAGGCTGGCCCGGCGACCGGCTCATGGAGGGACGATGGGGCTCCAGGCCGCCAACGTCCGACGCGGATAGGCTACGGAGCTGGTAGCCATCGAGCGACCCCGGAAATCCCGGGGCCGCTCGAGCGCGTTTCGGCTATAAGGTTCGCAAACCAGGAGAGCGATTGAGCGAAAAGGAAGCAGGCATAGAGGTGCAGGGTTCCGTCGAGGAGGCCCTCGCCGGTGGCATGTATCGCGTGAAGATAGACGGTGGGCCGGTTGTCCTGGCCTACGCATCCGGCAAGATGAAGAAGTTCCACATCCGAATCATCCCCGGTGACCGCGTGAAGCTGGAGCTGAGTCCGTACGATCTCACGCGCGGCCGGATCACCTACCGCGACAAGTAGGGCGCCGTGGAGCCCACGTCGTTCCCGACCGGCTCCTCGCCAGGCTCGGGATCCCGCGCCGTGGGCGCCTCCGTGTCACCCACCGGAGAGCCCTCCGGGTGGCGCGCCGCGAGCGCGGTGAGGGGCTCCACGAGCGCTGCCGCGAGCTGATCGTCGGTCAGCTGGTTCTGGATCCGCATCTTCCGCAGGATGTCGTCGATGCGGGAGTTCCACCAGGGCGTGACGCCGGCTCGGTGGAGCCGTGCGTGGAACCTGCGTGGACTCGGGATCACGGTGGCCAGGAAGGCCGCCTCCCGCACGGTGACCTCGCGGACGTCCTTCCCGAACCAGAAGCGCGCCGCCTCCCCCGCGCCGTACACCCCGGGTCCCCACTCGGCGATGTTCAGGTAGATCTCCAGGAGGCGCCCCTTCGGGAGGCTCGCCTCGAGGGCGATGGTGCCGAGCGCCTCGCGCACCTTCCGGGCCAGGGTCCGCTCGGGCGAGAGGAAGAGGTTCTTCGCGAGCTGCTGGGAGATGGTGGATGCGCCCCGGACCCGGCTCCTGTCGGTCACGGCGTTCGCGATCTCGCGGAAGTCGAAGCCCCGGTGGCCGAAGAATCCCGCATCCTCGCTGGCGGTGACCGCCCGGACGAGCGGCTGCGGCGCCTCGCGGTACGGCAGGAATTCCGGGTTCCCCGGACCGACCAGGATCCGGCGCGGCGGCTCGCCGGGCGCCGGGTCGATGGGCTTCCAGGAGAAGCCGGACGAGAGCCAGGTGGGCCCCACGGCCTGCGCCGATCGGCGCAGGTCGGTGAGATCGAGGTCGACCTCGACGTCCCATTCGTCGCGTCGGTCGAGGGAGCCCCGGACCGAGGCCTCCGCCGACAACGCCCCGGAGAGCAGAGGGGCCTCCGGGGGAGGCCCGAGGTCGGGCGGCAGCGCCTCGACGAGTGCGCGCCACGGGACGGCGCGGACATCCACGGAGAGGGCGAAGCGGCGATCCCCCTTGAACTCGACGGAAGCCTCGACGTCGGCGCCGGCGGTGCGTTGTTCACCCATAGTGAATCTGCCTCGGTCCAGGCGGAGCCGTGCCGTGGAGCCGTCCCAGGAGAACCGCCCGGTGAGGCCGGTGGCCAGAGGGCCGAGGGGGATGGGGCCGACCCGCTCTCCCTCCACGGAGAGATCGGAGATGGCGAGGTCGAGGTCGGCCTCGACGGACCCGCCTGCCGGGACGGCGTGCCCGGAGGCGCGCAGCCGGATCCGGCCCGAAGTGGGAGTGAACGGGAGCCGATGGAGGATCGCGGGCGGGAGATCGTCGGGAAGGGAGAGGCGCCCGTCGGCGCGGAAGTCGATCCCGACCTCCCCATGCCGGGCCTCGAGATGGACGTCGACGTGCCCTCCGCCCGGGAATCCGATCCCGATGGCCGACGGCCCATCCGCGCCCAT
>CAIOAK010000190.1 GCA_903855945.1 uncultured Anaeromyxobacter sp. | reverse complement strand
GGAGCCGCTCACCGTCGAGGTGCTGGTGGAGGAACTGGCACAGGAGGTCGCGGCCCGGAAGGGCTCGCTGGCGAAGGTCGCCGGATTCCGGGGAGGGTGTTGAGGTCGGCTGTCAGGAATCAACCAGCCCATCGTCCCGGAGGTACGGCCCGCGCGGGGCGTTCCTTCGGCAGCGCCGGCCTGTACTGATGCGGTGGGGCTCGCCTGGGAGATCGAGCCCCCGGCTACCAGGGATCGGCCGGGAGCATGGCGCACCAGTGGCGTTCGCGTTCGGGCGGTCCGCGTGGCGCTGCCTGCGCTCATCCCGTCGGAACTGTCGGACTGGAGCGCCTCGACGCAAATCCTGGGCGACAAGCACGCGATCGTCCATGCGGCCCACCACCACGCCTGGCTCGAGCGGATCCACCCATTCGTGGACGGAAACGGGCGGGCGGGCCGACTGGTCCTGAACTTCATGTTGCTTCAGCGCGGATACCCACCGGCCGTGATCCAGGCGTCCCAGCGTCCACGATACCTGGCGGCCCTCAAGCTAGCCGACGACGGGAACGCCAATGCGCTTTCCGAGGTCATCGCGCGAGCCGTTCACGACACCCTCAATCGATTCCTCATCCCCAACCTGGCCGGCGACGCGAAGCTCGTCCCGCTCGCCGCGCTCGCCCAGGGGGGCCGCTACTCGCCAACGTATCTGCGGGATCTCGTTCTTCAGGGACGCCTCCACGCCATCCGCGATGGCCGCCTCTGGTTGAGCTCCCGGGCGTGGCTGGCGGCGTACGTGGCGTCACGCGACCGTAGAGGGCGGCGCCGCAAGCAGGCGCCCGCTTCCAGGTGAGATGGAGCAGCGGACTCCCAGCTGGGGTCCGGCCTATCACCCAGGCGTCAGTCGTCGCGGGATCGTCATTCCCTGCCGCGCCGCTCGGCTTGCTGGATCCTTGCTGGACAACATTCACCACGAGTAAACCAGAGGAGGCAGCCGCGCTTCCCGGTCCAGGAATATCAACGACTTCCATGGTGGCGGCACCCGACGTGCAAACCCATGCAAGCTTGAGCGCTGCTCTCGGTGCGGCAGGTGGCCAAACTCCTGGGGGTGTGCCCGGCAACGGTCTACGCGCTCTGCGAGCAGAGGAGGTTGCCCCACGTCCGTGCCACAGTCTCCGACCTCGCGAGAAGGCTCGGTCATGGGCTTTAGCCGAGCCGTCGCGCCCGCCAGTCCCCCCGAGGCCGACGCCCTGACCGAGGACATGGCCGGGATCGGGATGAACCTGGGAGGCCGTGCGAACCACCGGGCGAACATCGAGAACACCCTCTTCTTCGCCTCCGAGGAAGGCATGGACCGGGCCGACCTCCGGGTCCTGTCCGTCTTGGTGACCTGGCTCGGCATCCATGGAGCCAAGGTCAACGTGGACCGCCTTGCCAAGCTCGTCGGAGCGGGTGGCTCGCGAAGGACCGGCGGTACTCCCGCCTCATTCGCCTCTACACGGCCAAGCCCCTTGACCTGCTCGACGTGGGAACCGAGTTCCAGATCCGCCGCCACGGGGAGGACCGCCGGTTCGAAGGGACCGCTCTCCGCGTACCGGGGAACGTGCTCCGCGACCGGCCGGCAGACGTCATGACTCCAGGGCAACTCGCACGCAACCACCGCGCATACTCCTGGCGGAGATGGAGGGCACGCCCAGCCTGAAGGCAGCCGAGATCGCTCGAAAGACCTACGGCTCGTTCGCCACTGCGTGGCAGGTGAAGCAGGACTGGGAAGTCTGGGTCTCGGGCAACGACTCGTCATGGCGGGCGCGGTAGCCAAACTGCCTGCGAGATCGGCTCAAGCCCGCAGCGCCAGAAGTCGCCCAACCTCGACGGACGGCGTAATGGAGAGACAGGCTTGCGCGGGCGAGGTCCCCGCGACAAGAGCGATCGATGAAGCGCTTCACGACGCCCGCCACCTTCCTCGCCCTCTGCGCACTCGCGGAGCCCACCATGGCAATCGAGAAGCCCCAGTACCGCGTGGTCCAGGAACTCCAGGGCATCGAGGTACGGGAGTACGCGCCCTACCGCGTGGCCGAAACCGAGGTGTCAGGCTCCCGGGAGGAAGCTGGCAATGCCGGCTTCCGCCGGCTGGCCGCCTACATCTTCGGCAAGAACCGGGGCGGTAAGAAGATCGCCATGACGGCGCCCGTCGCCCAGCAGGACGGTGCGCGTATCGCGATGACCGCGCCGGTTTCGCAGCAGGAGAGGCTGGATCGTGGGTCGTCCACCTGGGTGATCCAGTTCATGATGCCCTCGGAGTACGCGCGGGACACCCTGCCCGAGCCGCTCGATCCGGCCATCCGGTTCCGCGAGGTCCCGGCGCGGCGCGTGGTCGCGCTCCGGTATTCCGGGACTTGGTCGGAGGAGCGCTACCTCGAGAAGCTCGCCGAGCTGCGGGCCGCCATGGAGAAGGAGGGTCTCCGTGCGGTGGGGGAACCCGTTTGGGCGCGGTACGACCCCCCGTTCATGCCCTGGTTCCTGCGAACCAACGAGATCCTGGTCGAGATCGCCCCGTGAACGGTGGCCTCGGGTGCGGATGCCCCCGCCTCCGCGCCCAGGACGGCGATCAGGAGGACGAGGATGGCGCGGGCAGCGGTCGTGGACGTGGTCTTCATGGTCTTCATGGCCTCTGCTGGAGTTGACCCGGGAGGCACGCCTTCGCTGCGTCCCCCCGGGGGGCCTGCGACATCGTTACGCGGTGACGGCGTCCTACGGACCACGCTCCATGGGACTCGAGCGCGCTCACCGACCCCTGGGCCACGAGGATCGGCGACCCCGGCCGCCTGGAGGAGCAGGAGAACGGTGTCCATGTGGCGCTGCTCGCTCTCCTCGATGCTGGCGAAGACCGTGAGCGGCCACTGCGGGCCGAGCGTGGCGTACACGTCGTGCGCCATCTTCTCCTCCTCACGGTTCCCTCCGGGACCAGGACCGATGCCGAGCTGGCGGCCGGGGTGGAGCCCCCGCATGCGGTCAGGGTGAGGGTGGCGAGAATCGCTGCGGCGACGAGAGCCGTGCGGGACATGGGGGCCTCCGGGTGGGGGGGGGGGGAGTGGGGCCTCATTCCCTCTGGGGCTTTCTGGGCCTCGCCCCGCTCCTGAGTGGCCTGACCGGCTTCTGCCCGGTATGCAGCCTCCCTGGAGTCAACAGCTGCAAGGTGCCGGCGAAGTAGTCACGGGCCGCGAATCGATCCCGAGGAATCCCAATGTCCAGACCATCAACACGCTCCGAGGCCGAGCGGATCGACGCCTTCCTCGGCGCCACCTCCTTCGCCGTCGTCGGTGCGAGTACCGACCGCTCCAAGTACGGCAACAAGGTCCTGCGCTGCTACGTGCAGCACCACCGGAAGGTCTTCCCGGTCAACCCGAAGGCTCCCGAGGTGGAGGGGTTGCGGGCTTACCCGTCGCTCGCGGCCCTGCCGGAGCCCGTTTCAGCCATCTCGGTCATCACGCCGCCAGCCGCAACCGAGCAGGTGATCCGCGAGGCCCACGCCGCCGGCGTGAAGCACGTCTGGATGCAGCCCGGCGCCGAGAGCGACGAAGCGATCCGGACCGCCGAATCCCTGGGCATGAACGTCATCGCGGGTGGGCCGTGCCTGCTCGTGGTGATGGGTTACCAGGAGCAGGGCTGAGCATGACGACCGGGACGAGCGACTTCGACGCCAGGGCCAGCACGTGGGATGCCGACCCAGCCAAGGTCGACAGGGCCAGGCGTGTCGCCGAGGCAATCGCTCGGGACGTTCCAGATCTGGCGACGAGGTCGGTCCTCGACTACGGGGCGGGCACGGGGCTCCTCGGGTTCCACCTGTTTCCGCGCGCGTCCCGCATCACCTTCGCCGACGTGTCGAAGGGCATGCTGGCGGTCGTCGAGGAGAAGATCTCCAGGCTGGGCGCCGGGAACGCGGATGCGATCCTCCTGGACCTGACCCGCGATCCACCGCCTGTTCGCCGGTTCGGCCTGCTGTGCTCGCTGATGGCCCTGCACCACGTGCCGGACGTGGACGGCATCCTGAAGTCGTTCCATTCGATCCTGGAGTCGGGCGGGGTCCTCTGCATCTCGGACCTGGACCGGGAGGACGGCTCGTTCCACGGGCCAGGGGTCCAGGTTCACCCTGGCTTCGACCGGCCCGCGCTCGAGGGGAAGATTCGAGCGGCCGGCTTTGGCCCCGTCCGATTCTCCACTCCCTGCGACGTTCGCAAGGAGGTCGGGGGAGAAGTCAGGACGTATCCGATCTTCCTGGCCATCGCGGCGCGTCTCGGGTGACCCCGATGAATCGATGACACCCCCGTCCCGACCCAGGACGAAGTGGGCAGCGCGCTACGGCCAGTTCCGACGGCATCGCTGGGCTCGGTGGGGCGTCGACCTGGCCGGGCGTGCGAAGGGGTACCCGGCACGTGCCGCGAGGTGTCGTGTGCCTGCTCTCGGCACTTCGCCTGCACGGTCTCACGACCCAGATGCCCCCCGCGGTCTGGATGGCCATCGACGGGAAGGCGCGTCAGCCGGGCGCGTCGGGTCCGCCGCTGGAACTCGTCCGGATGTCCGGCCGGGCCCTGACCGAGGGGGTGGAGGAGCGTGTCATCGAGGGCGTGCGTGTGCGCGTCTACGGCAGGGCAAAGACCGTCGCCGATTGCTTAAAGTTCAGGAACAAGATCGGAGTCGACGTGGCTGCGGAGGCGCTCCGCGACTATCGGCGGTGGCGCGGCAGCGTGGACGATCTGATGCGGTACGCGGAGGTGTGCCGGGTTGCACGGGTGCTTCGCCCCTTCCTGGAGGCACTGTCGTAGGGCAGGGGTTGCCCACGCCCTCCCGGGATCTATACTAGTAATAAATGTACCAACTAACCCAGGCCCTGTTTCCCACGCGCGCCCGGAGGGCGGTGCTCGAGGCCTTCTTCGGCCCGGGCGCCCGGGCGGCGACCGTGAGCGAACTGGCGCGCCGCGCCGACCTCACGCCCCGGGCGGTCTCGGTCGAGGTGAAGCGGCTTCTCGCGGCCGGGGTCGTGGAGGTCGAGGCAGAAGGGGCGGCGGATCGCGTTCGCTCGAATCCAAGACACCCAGCAGCGCGGGCCCTCAGGGAACTTCTCCGGAAGGCATCCAGCGTCCCGGGGCGGTCGCTGGCCGATCCGCGCCCCTCGCTCGCCGCCTACGGTGCTCCGCTCGCCGGTGTCGAGCCTCGGGTGGAGATGAGTCGGGAGGCCGCTGTCGTCGAGGCGCTGGCCGAATCCCGAGGCGACGCGACGCTGCTCCGGATCCTGCCCGTCGTGCTGCTCAAGAACGAGGCTGACTTCGACTGGGACGCACTCCTGGACCTGGCGAAGCGAAGGAAGCTCAAGGACGAGCTGGGCATGATGCTGGAACTCACCGCCGAGGCCTCTGGGCGTCGGAGCCTCGGGAAGAGGTCGGCAGGTCTTGCCGACGGGCGTCGTCGGGTGCCGCGCTACCTTCCGGAGCCGGCCAGCAACTACGAGCGAGCGCTCGCAGACCAGCGGACCCCGGCAGTGGCACGGCGCTGGGGCCTCCGGATGAACATGACGGAGGAGTCGGTTCGCGAATTCGTGAGGAAACACCTTGCGTAAGATCCCATCAGGCGACTTCGAGAAGTTCCTGCGCCTCGTGGACGAGGAACTCGCCGAGCCGTTCACCATCATCGTCGTCGAGGGAGCTGCGATCGGGATGGCGTACGCTCCGGACCACTCGACCAGCGACATCGACCTGATGCCCATGCGAAGCGCACCGTTCTGGGATGCCGTGGAGCGTGCGCAGCAGCGACTCGCCTCAAGGGTGCCGATCCAGTCGGTCGGGATTGTCCAGCCACCCTACGAATACGAAGACCGGCTGCGGCCACTGCCGATCCGGGGGCTGAAGCGGCTCCAGATCCTGGTACCCGAGGCCCATGACCTCGCGCTCATGAAGGTGGCGCGTGGGGAGGCGCACGACCTGGAGGCGATCGAGGAGATCCACCGCATCTCACTGGCGCGCCCTAGAGGATTTGAACCTCTGGCCTTCGGATTCGTAGGCTGGGTCGATTCGCTTGCCAAACCGCACTGTCCTTTCGGAACACTACGTTACAGACAGTGAGATCCCTGTCAACCTTGCCCGACTTGCCAGGCACAATCATCCTGTGGCCCAGGATTGGCCCAAGGATGTCCGAGAGCGAGTTCG
>CAIOAK010000189.1 GCA_903855945.1 uncultured Anaeromyxobacter sp. | reverse complement strand
TCTACGGTTCCCTACTTCGCCGCGGGCGCCACGCCCGCGATGTCCTTCCGGTACTCGGACGAATACGGACCGGCGGGGAATCCCGAGCCCGGGTAGGCGAGCGCCTCGTCGTTCACCCTGCGTGCGAGCGGGATGTAGCTCGGCGCCGCCTTCTCGACCGCGGCGCTGATGGCGCTCGCGAGCAGCGACCCGCTGCTGCCCGAGTCGGACGAGTAGGTCATCCCCTCCTTGGCCTTCCAGATCGTGTCCCCGGTCTTCCCGTCCTTCATCACGTAGCCGAGTTCCACCGTGACGCTGGTGGAGAGGACCATGTACTTGGCGTCCCACTGCTCGATGGTCACGTAGATGACGGCGTCGGCGCCGAAGATCTTGCAGAGCCGGACGGGGTCGGCCTTCTGGACCAGGGAGGCGTCCGCGAGACCGTCGTCCTCGAGCACCCGCTTCACCATGTTCACCGGGAAGACGTAGTAGCCGCGCTCGGCCACCGGGATGGGGATGGTGGAGAGGAAGTAGGCGGGCGCGTCGATGTTCACGGTCTTGCTCACCGGGGGGACGATGAGGATCGACCGCGGGTTCGCGGCGATGAACTTCGCGTACTTGTCGGCCTGCGGTGCGGTCGCGCACCCGAGCAGGGCGGCGGCGAGCGAGCAGGCGACCACCAGGCGGGGCGTTCTCATGATCCGGCCTTCCTCTCGGCGGAACCGGCCGGGCCGGTGGCAGGAGCCTGCCCGGGCTGGCGCTGCGCGTTGGCGATCATCTTCTCCATGAACGGTTTGGACTCGGGCCAGGCGTTCGCCTCGCGCTGGAAGTAGGTGATCGCGTCGGCCGTGCTGCCCGACTCGTAGAGGGCGAAGCCGTACTCGGCGTAGATGCCGGGAGGGATCTTCGTGCCGGCCCGATCGGTCTCCTGGATGACGGCCTTCAACGCGGCGAGGTAGGCCTTCTGGTCCTGGGGGTTCTTGTAGTGGGCGTACAGGGCCTCGTCGTAGTTGCCCCAGCGGTAGCCCGTCGTGCTCGTGGCGCAGGCCGCCGTGGCCGCCGCGAGCGCGAGGATGGCGAATCGGGAGAAGGGTTTGCGCATGTCAGTGCACCCGGATGGTCTTGATCTCGCTCTCCACGAAGATCGTCTGACGGAAGGTGGTCTGCCCGGACGGGTTCCGGATCTCGACGTCGTGGGTCCCCGGCTCGAGCCGGAGCACGTTGGGGCTGCCGGTGTAGGCGGCAGCCGGGCCGATGGTCTTGCCGTCGAGCACGAGCACCGCGCCCGGAGCGGCATCGAGGATGGCGATGGCGGGGCGCGTGTCCACCGAGCGCACCGTGGTGGCGGGAGCGGAGCAGGCGGCCAGGTAGATTCCGAACGGGATGACCAGGAGAAGTTTCTTCATGGGTGGCCTCAGTTGGCGGGAGCGCCGACGTAGAGATTTGCGAGACGCGCCGGGTTCACCGCGCCGGAGGTGATCTCGCACACCGAGCCCTCGTTGGTGTCGGTGTCGCCGAACAGGCTCGTCACCCGGAGGGTCCCCACCTGCGTGGGCGGGAGCGTGATGTCGAACCCGGTCTGCTGGCTCTTCACGGTCTTGCCCGACTCGAAGACCACGAGCGAGTCGCCCACCTGGAGCCCCTGCCGCTTGCCGCCGCCGATGAAGATCTGGGGGCCCTGGACGTCGAGGATGTAGGTCTTCCAGGGACGGTCGGAGAGCTTGGAGACGAGCGCGTCGATGACGTCGGAGATGGCGGCCGCGATGGCCCGGTCGTTCAGCGTGGCGTCGTACTCGGCCTGGCTGCCGAACCCGGCGACCTCGCCGGTGGCGGTGCTCGCCTCGCCCGCGCCGGTGGCGGAGAAGTAGGCGAGGCTGGTCTTCACGTCGACGAGCCGGATGTCCACCTTGGCCTTGGCCACCTGGGTCTTCGTGCTGCTCAGGAACCCGGTCTGGCCGCTCACGGACCGGCCGAACTCGGTGACCGCGCCGATGATCACGGTGTCGGATCCGACGAGCGACGACTGGCCGGCGATCTCCTGCTCCTTCTTGAGCTTGGTGAGGTCGGGGCGCTCCAGCACCACGAACTTGCCCGACTTGATGAGGCGCGAGGCCAGCATGTCGGAGGCCTGCTTCCCGATCACGTCCAGGTCGGCGTCGTACATGAGCGACCGGCCGTAGTTGGTCTCGTTCGAGAAGCGGGCGATCGAGATCTTGGTCTTGTAGCGCTTCTGCTGGGGAACCTGCCGGCTCTCCTGGGCCACGACCTGGTCGGCCTTCGACACGGGAGACTCGGTGGCCTTGGGCGGCGGCGTCACGGTGACGCACCCCGCGATCGAGAGACCCATTCCCAGTGCTGCGAATCGGACGATGTTCATTCCTGCCTCCATGAACGGCGACGGACGCTGCAATCCGGAGATTCCGCCACGTCAGTGTAGTGACTTCCAGTAGACCACGAGATGACCATCCGGGTGCCTGCGAATTATCGAGCCTGTCCATCGATTTTGAAAGAGGTCTCATGATCGTGGCGGACGGCATACCCAACAAACCGCTGGCGCGGCGGGTGCGGGGATGCGCATGGTTCACAAGGGGTGAAGTATCGTGACAGGTCACAGACAAGGAGACAACGGTATGAAACGTATCGTCCTGATCGCCGCCATGGCGCTCTTCCCGCTTCTTTCCCGCGCAGAAGCCCCGACCGCTGGTCCCGCCGCGGATCCCACCGCGCATCGGCATCTGGGCCTCTTCCTCCGGGCGGATGCCGGTCTCGGATACATGGTCATGAAGGGCTCGGGCACCATGTACATCGACGGCCTCACGAGCACGTACCTCCCGTTCGGCGTCACGGCCGGCTACGCCGTGATCGAGAACTTCATCGTCGGAGGCGAGGTGTGGGGCATGACCACGATCGCCCCATCACCCAAGAGCCCGCTCATCCACTACTCGAACCTGTTGCTGGGCGCGGTGGGGTTGAATCTCACCTACTACTTCATGCCCGTGAACATCTACGTCTCGGCAACACCTTCGCTCTCGCTCCTCCGCCAGACCTATGACCAGATACTCGGGATTCCGTTGAGCGGCAGCGCGAACACCAAGGTCGGATTCGGCGGGAAGTTGGCGGTCGGCAAGGAATGGTGGGTCGCGGATCACTGGGGCGTCGGGGTGGCCCTCCAGTTCTTCGTGGGCATCAACGCGGACACCACGAATGTCGACTCGGGTATCACCTGGACCACGCTGGGCGGCGCGGCGGCCATCTCCGCGACGTACAACTGACGCCGAGGATGTCCACGGTCCGCTGGCTCGCCCTCGCGGCTGCCTTCCTCCTCCTCACCGCCGGGGGCGCGAACGCCCAGGACGCGGGCGAGGGCGGGGGGGACGCGGACGCGGGTGGCGGCGGCGACGGTGGCGCGTCCGCGGCGGTCTCCCCCACCTCGAACGCGCTCGTCGCCATCCGTCGCTCCGAGCCGCGCTCGGAGGTGGCGCTCAGCGTGGGTGGCGCGGTGTCGGGCAGGGGCAGGCTCACCGGCTTGCAGCGCGGCGCGCTGGAACTGGAGGGAAGCTGGTCTCCCCGGCCGAGGTGGGAAGTCTTCGCGACCCTGAACGCGGCGGCCTTCCACTCGCTGGTCGGCACCGCTCCGGACGGGACCGTCGTGACCCAGAACAGCATCGCCCTGGGGTCGATGACGGTGGGAACGACCTGGGTGCCCATCTCGCTGCCCGGTGGAAGGTTCGAGGGGGGCTTCTTCCTTCGCTTCCTTCTCCCCACCTCGACCGAGGTGAGCGGCGTCCACGCGGTGGGAGTTCAGCCGGGACTCACCTTCCGAGGCGTGGCCACGCGCTGGCTGGCCTGGTTCGGCGGCGTCTCCTTCCGGGTGAGCCAGACCTGGGGAGCCGTCGCCCTCCCTTCCCCCGTCGGCCTTCGCCTCGCCGACGGCACCCAGACCGGCATGAGCGCGATGCTGGGAATCGCCTTCGTCCCGGTCGCCTGGTTGCGGGTCGTGGCCCAGTGCTCCGGGAACGCCCCCTTCAGCCGGGGCAACAACACCCTCACGCCTGGGCTCGCCTTCCGCTTCGTCCAGGGGCCCCTCGTCGCCGAGATCGGCTCGGGGCTGCCGCTGGGCGGCAGCGTCCGGACGTTCAGCGGCTTCGGGAAGGTCTCCTGGCGATTCGGCGGGTAGCTACCGGTTCCCCGCGAAGTCCCAGCGGCCGGTGAGCCCCACCGACCACATCGCCTGGTAGATGCCGGTCAGCGGGTAGTTGAGCAGCGCCATCCGGGCCTCGACCCCGATCGCGAACGGATCGGGGCGCCACACGAACGCGCTCGCCCCGACGAGGAAGCCCAGCGACATCTGGGACACGGTGTTGACACTCCCCGTGACGTTGGTGCTCACGGCGACGTTGTACAAGGACAGTCCCCCGCGGAGCCGGAACCAGTCGAAATCGAGCCCGATGCCCAGGCTGAGGCCGAGGGCGTAGGACGAGTTGGTCGATTGGATGGTCGTCAGGCCGCCGCCGGGCACGACGACGTTGAGGAACTGTCCGCTCGAGAGGATGGGGACGTAGGCAACGTCCACGAAGGGGTGGGCGAAGTGGTCCCCCCGGTAGGCGACGGTGAGCGCGAAGGCCGGCCCTCCGTTCGACCAGACCAGGCTGGACGGGTCCATCCCGGGGTAGGCAAGCTGCCCGTACCCGGCATAGGCGTCGAGTTCCCAGTTCCAGGGAAGCTTGGCGGCCGCGGCCGTCTGGTCGGCAGGCTCTCCCGCTCGGGCGGCGGAGCAGGCGACGATCGCTAGGATGGCGAGGAGTTTTCTCACGGCGTGGTCACCCGGTACGGGGTGTACGGCGGAACGATGCCGACCATCTCGAAGCGCTGGTTGGCGACCCCGAGGTAGTTGGTGAGGAATCCGTTCGGCACCGACTGGGTCAGGAAGGCGTCCATGGTGGCCGGGTCGTTGATGGTCCAGAACCCCACGAAGAGCCCCTGCATCTGCGCGGATCGAACGTCGTTCGCCAT
Organism: uncultured Anaeromyxobacter sp.; assembly: GCA_903855945.1. GTDB lineage: Bacteria > Myxococcota > Myxococcia > Myxococcales > Anaeromyxobacteraceae > CAIOAK01. The sequence goes on along the minus strand of CAIOAK010000189.1, from coordinate 26,310 downwards.
GGGGCCGCGCGTGTAGCGAGGCATCCAGGAGACGCAGGGCGTGTGGATGGCGTCCGAGATGTTCTCCTCGACGAGGCAGTGCTGGCCGGGAGCGAGGTGGCCGGGTTGCCCCGGAGGCACCAGGAGGGCCGCCTGGTAGGTGGTGACGAAGTCCGCGGAGGGGAGGCCGATGATGCCCCGTTCCATGACGGGGATGCTTCCCGGGTAGAGGCAGGCCTTGCCCGGGGGCGCCACTCCGGTCGGGCAGGGCACGAGCCGGGCGGCGAGCTTCTCCATGATCTGGCTCACCGGCACGATGACGTTGGTGGTCTTGCTGTCGAGATAGGTGGGCAGGTTCGTCCGCGTGAAGACGTAGGCCAGCATGTCCTCGACGCGCGGGATGACCTCACCGTTGCGGAGCCGGCAGTTGGCGAGCAGTTCGGCGTAGGTGAAGTCCTCGATCGCCCCGGTGCAGTAGGCACCCTGGACGACATCCGGGCTGAGGCTCAGGTGGAAGAAGACCGGCACCCCGTCCTTGGTGAGGTGGGTGTCGATCTCGAGGTACTCGCCGCCGAGCTGCACCGACAGGATGGCCGTCTCCGGCGTGTTCTCGGAGATCCCGCAGTTCATGACCGTCTGGCAGGCACCGTGGTGGACCCCGACGAAGAAGGTCTTCTTCCCTTCGGAGTTGAGGCGGCTCCTGCGCGCGCGCATCCAGTCCACCGAGAGTGGGATGGCCGGAGCGTTGCTCCCGCTCCCTGTGGTGCCGCGGAACGTGGCGACCGCGGTGGGCGCGGGGCGCGGATCACCGGGACCGTCGCCCGGATGCCAGGCCGGAGCCTGGCACACGTAGTCGACCAGCGACTGCGGACCGACGAAGAGCCGGATGAGACCGGTGCTCTCCGGGGTGGGGTCGGACACGTCGAGGTTGCGCCAGTAGCCCTCGAGGACCAGCTGGGTCACCGGCGGGATGGCGGTGCTGCTCGTGTCGATGAAGCAGGCCGGCTCCATGTTTGCGAAGGCGAAGTGGTCGTAGGCGAGGATGGAGACGGAGGCCTTCATCCCGTCGGAGATGCCGCCGTACTGGCTGGCGTGGATCACGACGTCCGACCCGAAGCGGCTGGTCGTGTTGTAGACGCCCTCCAGGACGTTCTCGAGCGACCAGGGGTTCGGCGGGGGGACTCCGCGGGCCACCAGGCCGCCCGAGGGGAAGGTGGGGGGCTCCATGGAGTTCTGGCGGGTCGCGCAGGCCGTGGAGGCGAGCGCTGCGACGCCGAGTGCGAGAAGTCGGAGCTCAGAATTCATAGCCAGCCATGATCCCGAAGTACCAGATCTTCGCAACGTTGAAGGACTCGCTGGACGCGGTCGCCTCCACGTTGAAGTAGATCGGATAGTTCGCCGCCGTGTTGTAGACGCTGAACCCGTAGTAGATGACGCCGGTCTTCGCGGGGGAGTACTCGACCATGGCCGTCAGCCCGAACCCGGAATAGGCGGGCGCGCTGGGGCTCAGCACCATGCCCCCGAGGTAGGTTGCCTGGTACGCGGTGAGGTAGGCCTCGTACTGCAGCGTGATCCAGGCGTTCCGCTCCACCTGGAGCCCCACCTTGGCCCCGGGATTCACGAGCACGCCCCACCCGGAGGAGTTGAACGAGGTGGTCTCGATGAGGGCCTTGCCGAGCGATCCATAGTAGGCACCCACGTGCGCCATCACCCCCAGGCTGAAGGGGCCGGCGTGGAAGGCCCACTGGCCTCCCGCGGTGAGCTGGTTGAAGAGGACGATGGTCAGCACCTCGGCATCCACGCTGAAGCCCGATCCCAGACCGCGCGTGTACTGGGCGGTGAAGAACGGGGCGACCCACCACATGGCGCCGATGGCCCAGCGGTCCTTGTCCTTGCCCGGACCGTCCGGGAAGAAGGTGAGGCCGCGCTCGGGATAGGCCCAGGCCGTCGTGTCGCGGAGCGCCTTCTTCTCCTGCTCGACGACGATGACCGTGCTGTCCTTGGTCTTGTACTCGCCGACGACCTGGAGAGGGGGCGCCTGTGGGGCGGCGGGCGCGTCGGCCGCAGATGCGGATCCCGCTGCGAGCAGCGCGGCGAGGGCGGCGAGGAGGATCTTCGGTTGCGCGGCTTTCACTTTGGCTCGGCGCTCCGAGTGGGAGGTGGATTCCGGAAAACTTGTGGCTTTCTATTGTTCCCTCCCCGTTCTCGCCACGCGATCTTGATGCGGACCCTTCTGGGTATCGACGTCCTCGTCATCCAGCATCCGGTACTTCGGCCCCTCCGGGTCCTCGTACTGCCCGCTCCGCACCGACCAGAGGAAGCCGAGCCAGGCGGCGATCCCGAGCGCGAGCGAGATGGCGATGAGGTATCCGAGCGACACGCTGGTCTTCTAACGAGCCCGGGCGTCGCCGCGCCGGATCCGGAGTGAGTTGAGCACCACGAAGGTGGAGCTCGCCGCCATGGCGCCCGCCGCGACGATGGGGTGCAGCACGCCCGCGACGGCGAGCGGCACGGCCACCAGGTTGTAGAAAAAGGCCCAGAAGAGGTTCTCCCGGATGATCCGGTAGGTCTTCCGGGAGAGGCGCACCAGCTCCGGCAGGAGCCGGAGGTCGTCCCGGACGAGCACCGCCTCGGCGCTCTCCAGCGTGACGTCGGTGCCACGCCCCATGGCCACGCCCAGGTCGGCCTGGGTGAGTGCGGGCGCGTCGTTCACGCCGTCCCCGACGACGAGAACCCGCCTCCCGGCCGCCTGCCGTTCCGCCACGCGCTCCCGCTTCCCGGAGGGCGTCACCTCCGCGAAGGCGGAGCGGATGGCGAGACCCGCCGCCACCGCGTCGGTGGTGCGCCGGTTGTCGCCGGAGAGCAACGCCACGCGGATCCCGAGCGCCTCGAGTTCGGCCACCGCCTCGCGCGCCTCGGGGCGGACCGCGTCGGCGACGACGAGCAGGGCCACGAGCCGGGATCCGGCGGCGACGAACGCCACGGTCTCGCCCCGCGCCTCGCGCAGGCGGGCCGCCTGCTCGGCCTCCTCCGGGATCTCCGCGCCCGCCCCGGCCACGAAGCCGCGCGTCCCCACGCGGACGAGCTCGCCCGACACCCTCCCCTCGACCCCGGCGCCGGGAACCGCGCGGAAGGCGATCACCTCCGGCTCGGACCCGGCAAGCGTCCGGGCCGCCTCCACCACCGCCCGTCCGAGGCTGTGCTCGGATCGTCGCTCCACCGCGGCCGCGAGCCGGAGCGCATCGTCGGCGCCTCCCGGCCCCGGCACGGGCAGCACCTCCCGCAGCTCCGGACGCCCGCGGGTCACCGTCCCGGTCTTGTCGAGCAGCGCCTCGTCCACGCCGGCCGCCCGCTCGAAGACGTCTCCGCCCTTCACGAGCAGTCCGCGCGCGGAGGCCGCCCCGGTGGCGAGGAGCACGGCGAGCGGCGTGGCGAGCCCGAGCGCGCAGGGGCAGGCGATCACGAGCACGGAGACCCCGATCATGAAGGCCCTCGCCGGCGGGGTGCCCGTGAGCAGGTGGCCCGCGGTGGCGGCCACGCCGAGGAGCAACATGGCCGGCACGAAGTACCCCACCACCCGGTCGGCCACCGCCTGGATCCGTGGGCGGGAGGCCTGCGCCTCCTCGACCGCGCGGATGATCCCGGAGAGGACCGTGGCCGCACCGGTGCGGGTGACCTCCATCACGAAGGAGCCGTGCAGGTTCACGCTGCCCCCGATGACCGGCGAGGCGGCCACCTTGGGCACCGGGCGCGACTCGCCGGTGACGAGCGACTCGTCCACCTCGCTCGCGCCCTCGGAGAGGACGCCATCGGCCGGGATGCGCTCCCCGGGGACCACCTCCACGAGGTCCCCCGGCGCGAGCTCGGCCACCGGCACGCTGCGGGGGACGAGCCGCCCGTCCTCCGCCCGCTCGAGCCGCCGGGCCTCGCGCGGCTGGAGCGCCGCGAGCCGGGCCACCGCCTCGGAGGCCCGACCCTTCGCGGCCGCCTCCACGTAGCGCCCCACCAGCACGAGCGTCACGATCATCGCGGCGGTGTCGAGGTATACTTCACCGCCAGTGAACATCTGCCACACGCTGTAGGCGAGCGCGGCCCCGGCCCCCAGCGCGATGAGCGCGTCCATGTTGAACCGGCCGTGGCGGAGGCCGGTGACGGTGTTCTTCAGGAAGGGAGCGCCCGAGTAGAAGTAGACCGGGAGCGTGAGCCCGAGCCCCACCCATTCGAGGAGCCGCCGCGTCCCCGGGTCGATCCCCTGGAAGTAGCCGGCGTAGAGGGCGATGGTGATGACCATGAGCTGCGAGGAGAGGAACCCGGCCGTGCCCAGCCGCACGAGCAGGTCGCGGGTCTCGCGCCGCTGCGCCTCCTGCCCCTCGGTCTCGCCGTAGGGCTTGGGCAGGTAGCCGGCCGAGCGGATGCGCCCGAGCACCTCGGGGAGTCCGGTGGTGGCCGGGTCGAATCGGACGCGGGCCCGGTGGGTGGCGTAGTTCACCCGGGCGTAGGCGACGCCGGGCAGCCGCCCCAGGAGTCGCTCGTTCAGCCAGACGCAGGAGGCGCAGCGGATTCCCTCCACGTAGAGGTCCACCTCGGAGAGGCCGTCCTTGCCCTCCCGGACGGCGGCCCGGAAGGCCTCCACCTCCTGCGGGTCCTCCGGCCGGGCGGCGAGCCCTCCTTGCTCCCAGCGCCGCCCCTCGTAGAAGGCGCCGAGCCCCTCCTCCCGGATGAGCCGGTGGATGCCCTGGCAGCCGGTGCAGCAGAAGACCCGCTCGACCTCCCCGTCCCGCTCCCGGACGGCCTCCCGCTCCGGGAACTCGAGGAGGCAGTGGTCACAGCGAGGGGACATGGATGCGGAGCCCTCGCAGGATGAAGAGCAGGCCGAGCAGCGCCACGAGGACGCCGCCGGCCCGGTGGAGGAGGCCGCGGAAGCGGGCGGAGAGCGCGCTCGCCACCGCGCCGGCCAGCAGCATCGCGGGCAGCGTCCCGAGCCCGAAGGCCAGCGCGAGCGCCATGCCGCGGACCGGGTGGCCGGTGGCCGCCGCGGCGGCGAAGGCCGAGTAGGAGAGGCCGCAGGGCAGGAGCCCGAGCAGGAGGCCGAGCGGGTAGGCACGGGCCGGCGCCTCGTGGCCGGCCAGGCGGCGCACCGCCGCGAGCAGGCGACCGGCCAGGCGCCCCTCGGCGCTTTTCACCCACAGTGAATGTCCGGCGGCCCCCAGCCCCATCCCCACCAGGAGCAACCCGGCCAGGACCGCCACGATGTCCTGAAACCCGGCCATCCGCCCGGCCAGGTTCACGAAGGAGCCGGCGAGCCCCATCGCGGCGCCCACCGCGCCGTAGGTGGTGATCCGCCCCAGGTGGTAGGCGAGCTGCGGCAGGAGCGCCCGCCGAGCCGGGATCCCGGGCGGCGCGGCGATGCCCAGCCCGAGCACGAGCGGACCGCACATGGCGACGCAGTGGCCGAACCCGCCCAGGAATCCGGTGAGGAGCGCGATCGGGATCGACGCTTCCATGGCGGGACGCTACTCGGCGGCCTGGAACGGGAAGCGGGCGCGCGACCCGGGCATCCCGGGAATCCGCACCTCCACCTCGGCCAGCCAGTCGCGCCGTCCGCTGGCGCAGCGGAGGAGCGCTCCCTGGCCTGCGTAGCGACCGTTCCCGGCCGGCCGGAGCAGGATGCGGTTCTCGCCCATGTACATGCCCGGCATGGAGAGCAGGACCGACACCTCGGCACCCTCCACGGCGGCGCCGTCCCGGAGGAGCTCGACCTTCGCCTCGATCTCCTTCAGCGGGACCGGGGGGCGCGGCGAGAGCGCGAGCACGATGCGCAGCGGCCCGGCCTCGGCGGCGCAGGAGCGCACCCCCGCGTCGCAGGGCGCCGGGTCGGCGGTCCCTCCCCCGACGTGGACCCGCTGCTCCAGGATGAGGGTCTGGCCGTCCCGCTTCACGACGGCGTCGAGGTCCCAGAAGCCCGGGTCGGGCAGGGGCAGGAGCGCGACGTATCGCCCCGCCCCCTCTGCGGTTGCGCGGGCCGAGGCATCGAGGCGGCTCGTTCCCGGTCGGGATACCCGGAACGTGACCTCGGCGCCGTCGAGGGGCGCGCCCCCCTTCCCGGCCAGGGTGGCCACGAGCCGGACCTCGGGGCCGGCCCGGAGCGCCGCCTCGTCCACCGCCAGGGTCCACCCGAGCTCGAGCGCCTTGCGCCGATCCGCGTCGTGGTGGACCGCGTGGCCGTACGGGTCGGCCACGACGGTCCGCTCGTAGCTGCGTGAGCCCACGTAGATCACGCCGACGATGGAGGCCAGGACCACCGCGGCGACGAGGGCGATGAGGATCTTCACGGCGTCCTCGGCAGGAACATGGGCACCTGGGCCCGTACCGTATCACCGCCCGGCTGGCGCGCGACGAGCTCCGCCTGCACCACCGGTCCGGGCCCCAGGCCCGCCGCCGAGGCCACCAGCAGGACGCGCCGGTGCTCCCCGGGGGCGAGCGTGATCCGCTCCGGACTGACCGTGGCCTGGCCTACCGCGGGCCGGAGCGAGAACTGGAGGTCCACGGAGCGCCGCCCCCGGTTCTCGAGCGCCAGCTCGTAGGCGTTCACCACCCGTCCATCGGGTGCGAGACGCGGCTGGAACCTGGAGGCGAAGGCGGCGGTGAGGTCGAGGCTGGCGCGCCCGGCCTGCACCGAGGCGACCACCGTGCCGGACACGGCGAGCAGGGATGCCACGCCGAGCGCCACGACCACCGGGCGGAGCAGCCGGGGGCGCTCGCCCGGCGCCCCGAAGAAGTAGCCGACGAGGGAGGGCTTGCCCTTCTTGCCCAGGATGGGGAGGCAGGCGTCCACGCACTGGGCGCAGGCGATGCACTCGGCCTGCAGGCCGTCGCGGATGTCGATCCCGGTGGGGCAGACGCGCACGCAGGCCTGGCAGTCGATGCACTCCGCGTCGCGCCGGGCGTCGTAGGCGACGACGAGCGTGGCCTGGTCGAAGAGCACCCCCTGGAGCTTGGCGTACGGGCAGGTGGTGGCGCAGAAGCGCCCCCCCACGAAGGCCAGGTCGAGGAAGAGCGTCACCCCGAGCACCGCCCAGCTCCAGCCGAGCACCGGGCCCAGGCGACCGGCGGCGAGGTCGGCGAGGAACTCGCCCGGCGGGACGAAGTACCAGAGGGTCGCGGCCGAGAAGACCACCGACACGAGCAGGAGGCCCGACCAGCCGAGCGCGAGCTTCCCGGGGCGCGGCCGCTTGCGGGCGCGCTCGTCGGCGAGCGACCGGGTGAGGTCGCCGAGGACGGTCTGCGGGCAGCTCCAGCCGCACCAGATCCGCCCCCAGACGAAGGTGACGAGCAGGAAGAGGAAGGTGGAGGCGAGGAGCCCGAGGAGGAGGACGAAGAACTCGTCCATCCAGAGGGTGGCGCCGAGGACGTGAAGCTGGAGGCTCCCCACGTCGAAGCGGAGCGCGCTCTCGCCCCGGATCCGGACGAAGGGAAGCCCCACGAAGATCGCGGCCTGGGCGATCCCCGCCCACCTCCGCCACGGCCCGATCTTCCTACTCGTCGTCATCGAGCATCTTGTACTTCGCTTCCTCGACGCTCGCCTTCCTCTTCCTCGAGAAGTAGTGAACGGCGACCCATGCCAGCGCCGCGCAGAGGAGCAGCCCGAAGGCCAGGTACACCCAGTCGTCGCCGGGGATGCCCTCGGGCTTCATGATCGCTTCGCCCTACCCCTTCCGGTTCCGCCGCGCCGCGCCCACGACCAGGAGCAGCGCCGCCAGGGTGGCGAGCGCGGTGAAGAGGATGGTGGCGAAGATGTTCTCGCCGGTCTCCGCCGCGGTGGCGGTGGCGGTGGCCGAGGCGGCCGCCTTGGCAGCCTCCTCGTAGGCTCCGGCCTGCGACCATCCCCCGAGCGAGGGGGTGTAGGTCCAGAAGTAGTAGATGCCCCAGACGATGAGCCCGAAGAAGAGCACCCACCAACCGAGCGGGACCTTCGTGGCCGTCTCCTTCGCCTCGAGCGCGTCCGCGGTATCGGGAAGTTCGTTCATGGCCGTCGATCCTCTCAGTGCTTTCCGCCGGTCTCGTGCTCGCGCTTCTCCACACCGGCCGGCTCGGTGGCCTCGTGGTGCTGCTGCGCGCGGATGAAGCTCACCAGCCTCCAGATGCCGTCGGGCGGGATCTGGGTGCCGAAGGCCTCCATTCCGCCGTCCGGAAGACCGGGCCGGCCGATGGCCTTCTTGGCGTCGCTGCCCGCCGAGATGATGGCGAAGTACTCGCCGTCGGTGCCGTAGCCGGGCTCGCCGAGGAACTTCTTGTCCACGAAGGACGGGCCGATGCCGCCGTGCGCCTCGTTGCCGTGGCAGACGGCGCAGTTGGCGATGTAGATCGCGGCGCCCGCGGCGATGGCCTGTGGCGAGCTGCTGAACGGGTTCACCGCCGCGAGATCGAGCCCGCCGGCGGACCTGGGCTTCTCCACCGCGTGGCCGAGCTGCTGGACGTAGGCGATGAGGGCGTCCATCTCGGTCTTGCTGGCGAGCTCGGCGATCTGCTGCGGGGTGTAGGGCATCCCGAGCCCGTCCATGTGGGCCTTCACGCTGACCGGATCGAGCTTCTCCTTCTTCAGCCAGCCGTAGGGCGGCATGTTGGAGCGGGGAACGATGGCCTGGGCGTTCTCGAAGTGGGCGGCGTGCCAGGAGTCGGGGCGCTTGCCCCCCTCGCGGGCCAGGTCGGGACCGGTGCGCTTCGAGCCCCAGAGGAAGGGGCGGTCGTAGAAGAACTCGCCCGCCTTGGAGTAGTCGCCGTAGCGCATCACCTCGGTGCGGAGCGGCCGCACCGTCTGGGTGTGGCAGTTCACGCAGCCCTCGCGCTGGTAGATGTCGCGCCCGGCCAGCTGCAGCGGCGTGAAGGGGCGCAGCTTCTCCAGCTTCGGGTGCATGTCCGGCCGCAGCATGGGATAGGCCATCATCACGATGGAGCCGGCCAGGACGGCCGCCGTGACCATCAGGGTGAAGAGGATGGGCCTGCTGTAGATCTTTCCCGCCATGACTCTCGCCCCCTACGCGGCCGCCGGGGCCGTGAACTTGCCGGCCTCCAGCGCGCGCCCCTTCTGGATGGTCAGAAGAACGTTCAGCACGAAGACCACCATGCCGACGATGAAGATGGCCCCGCCCAGCGACCGCAGGTGCCAGTAGGGGTAGTTCTTCACGAGGGTCTCCATGAAGGTGTACTTGAGCGTCCCCTCGGGCGTGAGCGCCTTCCACATCGCGCCCTGCTGGATGCCGGTGATCCAGCCGGTGGCCGAGAAGATGAGCTGCCCGACGAGCACCAGCCAGAAGTGCACGTTGGCGAGCTTCACCGAGTAGATCTCGGTCCCGTACATCTTGGGGATGACGTAGTAGACGGAGGCGGTCACCGTGAGTGCGACCCAGCCCATGGTGCCCATGTGGACGTGGCCCGGGACCCAGTCGGTGAAGTGGATGAGCTGCGAGACCACCCGCAGGCCCTGGGTGGGCCCCTGCACCGTCTGCAGGCCGTAGAAGGTGATGCCGAGGATGAAGAACTTGGCCAGGTAGTTGGTCTTCATCTTGCCCCAGTCCTCGCCGATGGTGGCATAGCCGTTCACCACCGAGCCCCAGGACGGGGCGATGAGGAAGAGGGTGAAGACGATGCCGAGCGTCTGGATCCAGTCGGGCAGCGGCGAGTAGACGAGGTGGTGGGCGCCGGTCCACAGGTAGCCGAAGACGAGCGACCAGAAGGCCACGATGGAGAGCCGGTGGCTGTAGATGGGCAGCCCCGTGGACTTGGGGAAGAAGTAGTAGAACATGGCCAGGATGGGGGTGGTGAAGAGGAAGCCCACGACGTTGTGGCCGTACCACCACTCCACGTTGGCCGAGTTCACGCCGGCGAAGAGGTGGTAGCTCTTGAGCGGCCCCACCGGGATCGCCAGGTTGTTCACGATGTAGAGCACCGCGATGGCGACCACGGTGGCGATGATGTACCAGAGCGAGATGTACATCTGCTCCTCGCGCCGGGCCAGGATCGTCCCGATCACGTTCACCGCGAACATCACCCAGAGGATGACGATGGCGATGTCGAGCGGCCACTCCATCTCGGCGTACTCGAGCGACTGGGTGTAGCCCATCGCGAGCGTGACGAGCGCGAGGAAGATCCCCACGTTGAAGAGCCACAGCTGCAGCCGCGCCAGCTTCGGGAAGAGCAGCGGGCGGCGCGTGAGGCGCATGACGATGTAGAAGCTGAGGCCGAAGACGGCCCCGATCCCCAGGCCGAAGCCGAGGATGTTGGTGTGCACCGTCCGGAGACGCCCGAAGCTCGCCCAGGGGGCGAAGTTCAGGGACGGCGCGAAGATCTGCACCGAGATGAGGAGCCCCACCACGAGCCCCACCACCGCCCAGACGATGGCGGAGAGGATGTACCCCTCCACCGTCTTGTAGTCGTATCGGTATTCCTCGTTCATCGTTCCCTCCGCCGTGGACGGCGCGGCGGGAATCTACAAGAACCGTTCCGAGGATAGGTGGGCGAAATGAGGCCGAAAAGGGGCGCTACAGCGTCGGACATGACGCAGATCAATTCCGATGGCGCAGCCTTTGCGAGATAGTCGACTCGTGGGCGCGATTTTTTCGCTTTTCACTCAGGGGGCAACCCTCGGCTTCGCCGCCGCGGTCTCCCCGGGCCCGTTCCAGGCCTTCCTCTTCTCCTGCGCCGCGCGGTTCGGGATCCGGCGCGCCGTGCGGCTCACGCTCGCACCCCTGGTGAGCGACGTACCCGTCGTCGCGCTCCTGCTGCTGGCACTCACCCACGTGCCCCAGGGATTCCTGCGGGCGCTGGAGATCGCGGGCGGCGCCCTCCTTCTCTGGCTCGCATGGGGTGGGCTTCGAACCGCCGGTGAACCGACCGGCGCGGGTGCGACGGACGTCCGGCGTCGGGAGGGTTCGTTCGCCCAGGCCGTGCTCGTGAACGCCGCCGGCCCCGGCCCGTGGATCTTCTGGAGCACCGTGTGCGGCCCGATCCTCGTCGAGGCCTGGCGGGACTCCGCGCCCATGGCCCTCGCCTTCCTGCTCGGCTTCTACGCCACGCTGGTGGGGGGCAAGGCGGTGCTCGTCGTCGCCTTCGGCCTGGCGGGGCGCATCGGTCCCGGCACCGCGCGCGGACTCGGCCTCGCGTCGGCCGTGGCGATGGCCGGGATGGGAGCGCTGCAGCTCTGGCGCGGCCTCACCGGGCGGTGAGTGCCTCGGCGGTGACGAAGCGGGGCGCGATGTCCACCGGGATCCCGCCCAGCCTCCCGAGCACCGTGGCCACCGGCGGCCGGACCACCGCCATGCGGTCGAGCAGCGCCTTCGCGCCGGCGGCGTCGCCGCGGGCCTGGAGCGTGAGCAGCTCGCGGGAGAGCGACTCCACCGCGGCCCGGATCTTCCCGTCCACCACCGCGAAGCGGCCGTCGGGCCGAACCTCGACGCCGCCCTGATCGAGGAACCAGTTGAGCTGGAGCGCCACGCCGCGCCCGTGGGCCTCGTTCACCCCGAAGCGGATGGAGCGGAAGGCCGAGGCGAGGAAGGTGGCGTACATGGTCCGCTCGAGCTCCTTCGGGAGCACGCCCCGGTCCACCAGCCGGTGGAGCGCGAAGAGGCCGACCACGTCGGCCTTTGCCTCCTCGATGGCCGGGTAGGCGGAGCCGAGCTGCTCGCGCACCGTGGTGCGGCCGGTGGGGCGGTCGAGGCCGTGGGGCCCCAGGCCGTGCACCATCTCGTGCATGAGGATGTGGGTGAAGAAGGCGTCGAAGGAGATCCGCTTGCCGTCGGCGGGGGCCACGGCCACCTTCGAGATGGGGAGCAGGACGTTCTTGAACTTGGCCTCCTGCACGTTCCGGAGCATGACCCGCTTCGCCCCCTTCTCCCGGAGGATGCGCTCGTCGTTGGGGAGGTTGAAGGCGGCGGTGGTGACGCCGCGCCGCCCGTCGCCGGCCGCGAAGAGCTCGTTCACCACGCGGATGGGGGCGAGGCCGCCGAGCTTCGGGTTGCGCCAGGCCGGGTCCATCGGCAGGTGGTCCTCGATCTCCTGCAGCTCCCCGGAGAGGCGCGCGACCTTGGCGGTCTCGGCGTCGTCCCGCACGGTGACGAAGGCCTCGAAGGCCGCCTTGGCGTTGAACCAGCCGTCCTCGTAGGTCTCGTAGGGGCCGAAGGTGGGCTCGACGGCCGCGTCGAGCTCCATCCAGGCGACGTCGCTCTCGTAGTAGTCGTCGGAGAGGAGGGAGGCGGCGCGGGTCTCGAGGAAGCGGCGAAGCGACGCATTGCCGGTGGCCGCTGCGGCCTCGCGCAGGAGCGAGGCGGCGAGGGCCAGCTCGGGCTGGTACTCGACCGAGTACGGGACGGCGACGAGGGCGCCGGTCGGGCTCCGGCGCACCACCGAGTAGAACCCGGTGGCGAGCGCGCGCTCCTTCTCGGGGAGTGAACCGTTCCAGCGGGCGATCTCCTCCTTCGTCGTGCCGGGCGGATAGAAGGTCCCCGCCTCGGGCTTGGGCGGGGCGCCGGGGACGAAGGGGCGGTCGTGGTCGAGCCGGTCCCAGGGCCCCTTGTTGCGCAGGAAGAAGGCGAGGCGGGCCCGGCCCGTCGGCGAGGGGTCGTCGAGGAGCCGCAGCAGCATGGCCTCCGAGCCGGCCCACTGCTGCCGCAGGAAGAGCCCGTCCACGATGCGGCTCGCCTCGACGAGCAGCGCGAGCGCCCGCCGCTCCCCGGCGGGGAGCCTCGCGACGTCCACGACCAGGTCCACGGGTGTGTACTGGGCCTCGAGCTTCCGGAGCGCCGAGGCGTCGGGGATCGGAGTGGCCGGGGCCGCGAGGGCGTCCGCGGCGAGGAGCAGGGAGAGGGCGGCGAGGGTCGGGCGCATGACCGCGATCCTACCAGCGCCCCGGTTCCCGGCGGGTGGCGAAGCGATACAATCCCGGCGTGCTCCCCCTGCTCGTCGCGCTCCTGGTCGCCGCCCCCCTCCCCCGCGTCGTCCTCCGGACCGCGCAGGGGGAGATCGTCGTGGAGGTGGACGTGGCGCGCGCGCCGGTGACCGCGGCCAACTTCCTGCGCTACGTGGACGCGGGGCGCTACCGGGGCGGGGCCTTCCATCGCACCGTCACCACCGCGCCCGACAACCAGCCGCGGAGCGCGGTGAAGATCGACGTGATCCAGGCCGGCCCGGCGCCCGGGCCGGAGTTCGCTCCCGTCCCGCTCGAGCGAACACGCGACACCGGCCTGCGCCACGTGGACGGGGCGATCTCGATGGCAAGGGACGGCCCGGACACCGCCACCGCCGACTTCTTCGTCTGCGTGGGGGCGCAGCCGTCGCTCGACTTCGGGGGCGCCCGGAACCCGGACGGGCAGGGATTCGCCGTCTTCGGCCGGGTGGTGTCGGGGATGGATGTGGTGCGCCGGATCCACGCGGCGCGCGCGAAGGGGCAGTCGCTCGACCCGCCGGCGGCCATCCGGGACGCGGCGAGGATTTCACCGTGAGTGAAGTAGGCCGCGGCCGCCGCATCGAGCTCCGCGGCACGGTGCAGGGGGTGGGGATGCGCCCCTTCGTGTGGCGTCTGGCCCGGGAGCTGGGGCTCACGGGGCGGGTGTGGAACCACCCGGCCGGCGTCACGGTCGAGGCCTTCGGGCCGGTGCCGGCGCTCGACGCACTCGCGGCGCGGCTGGGCAGCGGGGGGCCTCCCTCGGCCCGGGTCGTGTCCCTCTCGGCGTGGGAGATCCCCTTCGAGGCGGCGGCGGGGTTCGTCATCGAGGAGAGCGCGGGCACCGACGAGCGGCGCGTCTCCATCCCGGCGGACCTCTCCACCTGCCCGGCGTGCCTGCGGGAGCTGCGCGATCCGGCCGACCGGCGCTTCCGCTACCCCTTCCTGAACTGCACCGGCTGCGGGCCGCGCTTCACCATCGTGCGGGACATCCCCTACGACCGGTCCGCCACCACCATGGCCGGCTTCGCGATGTGCCCGGACTGCGCGCGAGAATACCGCGACCCCTCCGACCGGCGCTTCCACGCCGAGCCCACCGCCTGCCCGGCCTGCGGCCCCCGCGTCTCCCTCGTCGCCCCCGACGGTGCGCCGGTCCCGTCGGCCGATCCGATCGCCCTCGCCGGGGCCGCGCTCGCCGCGGGGCGCATCCTGGCCGTGAAGGGGCTGGGCGGCTACCACCTGGCCTGCGACGCCACCTCCCCGGACGCGGTGCGGAGGCTGCGGGAGCGGAAGCACCGCGAGGAGAAGCCGCTCGCGGTGATGGTTCCGGACCTCGCCACGGCCGAGCGGCTGGCCCGGCTCTCCGACACGGAGCGGGAGTTGCTCACCTCCCCCGAGCGGCCGGTGGTGCTGCTCCGGCGCCGGGACGGATCGGGGCTCGCCCCCGAGGTGGCCCCGGACGCCGCCACGGTGGGGCTGCTGCTGCCCTACACCCCGCTCCACCATCTCCTCCTCGAGGCTGCGGGTCGGCCGCTCGTCATGACCTCCGGCAACCTCTCCGACGAGCCCATCGCCTTCCGGGACGACGACGCGCTCCGACGGCTCGTCGGGATCGCCGACCTGTTCCTCGTCCACGACCGGGAGATCGAGGCACGGGCCGACGACTCGGTGGCCCGGGTGGTGCGGGATCGCCCCCTCTTCCTGCGACGGGCCCGCGGGCTCGTCCCCTCCCCGGTGCCGGTCCAGCCCGCGTTCCCCCGCCCGGTGCTGGCCTGCGGCGCCCACCTCAAGAACGCCTTCTGCCTGGGCGTGGGCGGCGAGGCCACGCTCGGCCCGCACGTGGGCGACCTCGACGACCTCGAGACGCTCCGTTCCTTCGAGGAGTCGGTGGCCCGGATGGAGCGCTTCCTCCGCGTCCGCCCCGAGCTGCTCGCCCACGACCTCCACCCGGCCTACCTCTCCACCCGGTACGCGCTGGAACGTTCCCGGCGCGAGGGGATCCCGGCGGTGGCGGTCCAGCACCACCACGCCCACGCGGTGGCCGCCATGACCGAGCACGCCCTCGCGGGTCCGGTGCTGGCGCTCACCTGGGACGGGACCGGCCTGGGAGCGGATGGCACGGCCTGGGGCGGGGAGCTCCTGCTCGCCCGGGCGGACGGGTTCGACAGGCTCGCAACCTTCCGCCCGCTCCCGCTCGCCGGGGGCGACCGGGCGGTGCGCGAGCCGTGGCGACTCGCGCTCGTGGCGCTCGACCAGGCCTTCCCGGATCGCCCGCCCGACGAGGCCTTCCCGGCGCTGGCCGCCGTGCCGGGGGGGGACCGGGAGGTGGTGCGCCGGATGGTGGCGGCGGGGCTGAACGCGCCGCCCGCCCACGGCGCCGGCCGGCTCTTCGACGTGGTGGCGGCCCTGGCTCTGGGGCGCGGTGACTCCCGGTACGAAGGGCAGCTCGCCATCGCGCTCGACGCAGCCGCCGACGAGGGGGACCCGGGCTGCTACCCCTTCGCCATCGACACGGCGGCGTCCCCCTGGCAGCTCGACTGGCGGCCGCTCGTCCGGGCGGTGGCGGGGGACGTTCTCGCCGGCGTCCCGGCCGGCGCGATCTCGATGCGATTCCACCGGACGCTTGCGGCAGCGGCGGCGGAGCTCCTCCGGATGGCGGAGGCGGCCCACGGGCGGCTTCCGGTGGTCGCGACCGGCGGTGTGTTCCAGAACGCGCGCCTGGCCGCCCTCCTCGCCGGCGAGGTGGAGGGACGTTTCGAGGTATACCTGCCCTCTCGGGTTCCCCCCGGGGACGGTGGTATCGCCCTCGGGCAGGCGGTCGTGGCCTCGGCCGTCGCCGGTTCCTGATCGGAGGTGGTCACCGTGTGCCTGGGCGTCCCCGGAAGAATCCTCTCCATCTCGGAAGACGGGATGTCGGCGCAGGTCGACTTCTTCGGGGTCCGCAAGGAGCTGCGGCTCGACATCATCGACACGCCGGTCCAGGTGGGCGACTACGTGCTGAACCACGTCGGCTTCGCCATCCGGCGGATCCCGCCCGAGGAGGTGGGGGAGACGCTCGCCCTCTTCGACCAGATCCTGAAGGCGGCGGCCCATGACGACCTCATGGCCGAGGACGTGCGCGGGGAGATGGCCGCGGGGAGATCCTCGCCCGGCGGTGAACCCGGTGCCTGACCTCGTCGACGAGCTCAAGTTCCGCGACCCCGTCCGGGCCCGCGCGCTCTCCGAGGCACTGGCCCGGGAGGTGGACGCGGCCGGCCGGACCATCACCCTGATGCACGTGTGCGGCAGCCACGAGCAGGCCATCGCACGCTTCGGCCTGCGGGCCACCTTCCCGCGCCGGCTCGACATCATCATGGGGCCGGGCTGCCCGGTCTGCGTCACCGACACGCCGGAGGTGGACGAGGCGGTCGCGCTCGCGCTGCAGGGGGCGACGGTCTGCACCTACGGGGACATGCTCCGGCTTCCGGGTACCCGCCGCTCGCTCGCCGACGCCCAGGGCGAGGGGGCGAAGGTGGAGGTGGTGTACGGCGTGAGCCAGGCGGTGGACCTCGCGCGCTCCCGCCCCGGCGAGCAGGTGGTCTTCTTCGCGAGCGGTTTCGAGACCACCGCCGTGGCCACGGCCGCGGTGCTGCTCTCCGGCGTTCCGGAGAATTTCTCGGTGCTCTCGGCCCACAAGTACGTTCCGGCCGCGATGGATCTCGTGAGCACGCTCCCGGAGACGAACGTCGAGGGGTTCATCGCCGCCGGCCACGCCGCCATCATCACGGGCTGGGGGATCTTCGAGCCCTTCGCGGCGCGGACCCGCACCCCGGTGGTGGTGGCGGGCTTCGAGCCGCTCGACGTGCTGGCCGCGGTGCTGGAGCTGGTGCGGCTCGTGCGCGCCGGTCGCCCGGAGGTGGTGAACTGCTACCCGCGCTGCGTGTCGCGGGAGGGGAACCGGCCGGCGCAGGAGAAGCTCTGGAAGGTCTTCGACGTGGTGGGCGGCAACTGGCGCGGGATCGCGGCCGTGCCGCGCGGGAACCTCGAGCTTCGTCCGGAGTGGGACTCCGTGAACGCCCGGCGCCGATTCACCATCGACACCGCCGCGGTGGGCGGCGCCTCTCACAACCTGCTCGCGGAGCACTGCATCTGCGGGCGGATCATGTCCGGCCTCGCCAAGCCCTCCGACTGCACCCTCTTCGGCGGGGAGTGCCGGCCGGAGTCGCCGGTGGGGGCGTGCATGGTCTCGTCCGAGGGCTCCTGCAAGATCTGGCACGTCTACGGCGGCCCTCCCGACCTGTCGGAGGTGGCATGAAGCCGGACGATCGCATCGGGATGAAGCACGGCGCGGGCGGCCGGGCCATGCGCTCCCTCATCGAGGAGGTGTTCCTGGGGCTCGCCTCGCCGGTGGACGGGATCGGTCTCGCCGCCCTCGACGACGGCGCCGCCATCCGGGTGGGAGATCGCTGGCTCATCCTCACCACCGACTCCCACGTGGTCCACCCGATCTTCTTCCCCGGGGGGGACATCGGCCGCCTCGCGGTGTCCGGCACCGTGAACGACCTCGCCATGATGGGGGCCACCGAGCCGCTCGGCCTCACCTGCGCGGTGATCCTGGAGGAGGGCTTCCCCCGCGACGAGCTCATCCGGATCCGGGACTCGATGCGCGACGCGAGCCGCGAGGCGGACGCGCCGATCGTCACGGGCGACACCAAGGTGATGGGGCACGGCGAGGTGGACGGCATCGTGATCAACACCGCCGGCGTGGGCCTCTGCGACCGGGTGGTCACCGATGCCGGGCTGCGGCCGGGCGACCGGATCCTCATCACCGGGACGGTCGGCGACCACGGCATGGCGGTGATGGTGAAGCGCCATGCGCTGGGCATCGAGGGCAACCTGCGAAGCGACGTGGCCCCGCTGAACGGGCTCATCCGCGCCGCGCTCGCCGCCGGCGGAGACGACGTGGTGGCCATGAAGGACCCGACCCGCGGCGGCCTCGCCTCGGTGCTCCACGAGATGGCCGGGAAGGCCGGCGTCGGAGTGCTCCTCGACGAGCGCGCGGTCCCGGTGAACCCGGAGGTGCGCGCGGCGGGCGACCTGCTCGGCATCGATCCGCTCGTCGTCGCCAACGAGGGGAAGGCCGTCATCGGCGTCCGCCCGGGCGCCGTCGATCGCGTCCTCGCCGCGCTGCGCGGCCACCCGCTCGGGCGGCGCGCCGCGCTCGTGGGCACGGCCATCGGCGACCGGCCCGGCCAGGTGATCCTCGACACCGGCCTCGGGAAGCGGCTGCTCGCCGAGCCCGACGGCGAGCCCCTCCCCCGGATCTGCTGAGGCCCGGCGTGCACGAGTACTCCCTGGTGCAATCGCTGGTGGATCGGGTGGAGACGCTCGTCCGGGAGCGCTCGGCCACGGCGGTCCACCGGGTCGTGGTCTCCGTCGGGGAGCTCGCCGGTGTCGATCCGGGGCTCTTCCGCACCGCCTACGAGACCTTCCGCGACGGCACCGTCTGCGAACGGGCCGCGCTGGAGCTGCGGACGGTTCCGGCGAGCTGGGCCTGTCCGGCCTGCGGCCGGTCCATCCCGCCGGGCGAGGTCCTCGCCTGCTCCCCGTGCGGCGTCCCGGCGCGACTCGCCGCCGGCGGCGACGCGCTGTTGCTCGAAACCGTGGAGATGGAGGTTCCCTGATGTGCACCACCTGCGGCTGCGGCGACACGCATCTCGTTCCGGTCGAGCTCCACGAGAAGATCCTGGCCGGAAACGACCGGGTGGCCACCCACAACCGCGAGCACTTCACCGCGGCGGGCGTGCTGGCCTTGAACGTCATGGGCTCCCCGGGCGCCGGCAAGACCGCGCTCCTCGAGGCCACCGCCCGGGCGAGCGGCGGCCGATGGCGGATGGGGGCCGTCTCGGGCGACCTCGCCACCGACCGGGACGCACGGCGGCTCGAGAAGGCCGGGATCCCCTCCCGGGCCATCACCACCGGCCAGGGCTGCCACCTCGACGCCACGCTGGTCCACGACGCGCTGCACGGCTTCCCCTGGGAGGAGCTCGACCTCTTCTTCATCGAGAACGTGGGGAACCTGGTCTGCCCGGCCATCTACGACCTGGGTCAGGCGGCCAACGTGGTGGCACTCTCGGTGACCGAGGGGGAGGACAAGCCCCTCAAGTACCCGGTCATGTTCCAGGCCGCCGACCTGGTGCTGCTCACCAAGTGCGACCTGCTGCCCCACCTCGAGGTGGACGTGGAGCAGATCCGGGACGGCCTGCGGCGGGTGATGCCGCACCCCGAGGTGATCCTCCTGTCCGCGAAGACCGGCGAGGGGATCCCGGCCTGGGTGGCCTGGCTCGAGGCGCGCCGGGCCGCGCTTCCCCGCCGGCACGGACACACGCACGGACCGGGCGGCGGGCACCATCATCATCACTGACAGTGAAGTAACCCGCGGGCCCGTCAGCTGCCGATCCGGCTCTCCCATCCGAGCGCGTCCCGCTCCGCCCGGAGCTCCGCCTCGGCGGCGGCGATCCGGGTCCGCACCTCCTCCATGAGCGGCAGGACGTCGGCGCCGGTCATGCCCTTCGTGTCGATGGGCTCGAGCCTCCGGATGAGCACCAGCGTGGGACGGATCCAGGGGCTGCCCTTGGGCATGCCGTAGGCCGATCCGGTGACCGCCACCGGGAGGATGGGCACCTGGGCCTCGATGGCCAGCCGGAAGGCGCCGGGCTTGAAGGAGCCCATGTTCCCGTCGCGGCTGCGGGTCCCCTCGGGGAAGATCATCACCGGCATCCCGCGGTCCACGTACCAGCGCGCCTTCGTGAGGGCCGCGCCCCCGCTGTCCCGGTCCCCGCGCAGCACCGGGATGTCCCCGGAGAGGTGGAAGTAGAGGCCGAAGAAGGGGAGCTTGAAGATCTCCTCCTTGGCGATCCACTTCATCTCCCGCCCCTCGCGGGCCATGGCGAAGATGTCGAGGAAGGATTGGTGGTTCGAGACGCAGACGTAGGCGCCGGTGGCCGGCTGCCGCCCCTCGATGCGCACGTGCCAGAAGGGGAAGACGTAGGTCGGGGTGGAGCCCGCCAGGCGGAGGAAGCGCCCGGGGATGCGCCGGGTGGGGTCGAAGGGAACCGTGACCAGGACGAGGAGCAGCATCACCGGGAATGCGAGGACGATGATGACGACCGAGACCACGTAGGACACGGCCGCGAGGGCGTTCACGACCGGCCTGGGAAGGCGGGGGGGGTGCACGCCGGCTTTTTACCATTTCCCGTTATGATTCCGCATCCCCAGGAGGAAGCGCCATGAAGACCCGCATCACCGAGCTGCTCGGCATCCAGCACCCCATCATCCAGGGCGGCATGCACTTCGTCGGCTTCGCCGAGCTGGCGGCCGCGGTGTCGAACGCCGGCGGCCTGGGCATCGTCACCGGACTCACCCAGCGGACGCCGGAGCTCCTGGCGAAGGAGATCCGCCGGTGCCGGGAGATGACCGACGAGCCCTTCGGCGTGAACCTCACCTTCCTCCCCGCAGTCACCTCGCCCGACTACCCCGGCTACGTGCGGGCCATCGTGGAGGGTGGCGTGAAGGTGGTGGAGACCGCCGGCAACAACCCGCAGCAGGTGCTCCCCTTCCTGCACGCGGCCGGGATCAAGGTGATCCACAAGTGCACGTCGGTGCGCCACGCGCTGAAGGCCCAGTCGATCGGCTGCGACGCGGTGAGCGTGGACGGCTTCGAGTGCGGCGGCCACCCCGGCGAGGACGACATCCCGAACTTCATCCTCCTGCCCCGGGCGGCCGACGAGCTCGACATCCCATTCGTGGCCTCGGGCGGGATGGCCGACGGCCGCTCGCTCGTGGCGGCGCTGGCGCTGGGCGCCGACGGCGTGAACATGGGCACCCGCTTCATCGCCACGAAGGAGGCCCCGGTCCACGAGAACGTGAAGAAGGCCATCGTGGCGGCCAGCGAGCTCGACACGCGGCTCGTGATGCGCCCGCTCCGCAACACCGAGCGGGTCCTGCGCAACGCCGCCGCGGACCGGCTGCTCGAGAAGGAGCGTCGGCTCGGGGCGGCCCTCACGTTCGAGGACGTCCGGGAGGAGGTGGCCGGGGTCTACCCGAAGATCATGCAGGAGGGGACCATGGACGCGGGCGTCTGGTCCTGCGGGATGGTGGCGGGGCTCATCGACGACATCCCCACGGTGAAGGAGCTGGTGGACCGGATCATGGCCGAGGCGGAGGAGATCATCCGGGGGAGGCTGGCGGGGTTCGTCGGGTGACATCCGCCGAATCAAGTGACGCGCAGTGAAAAGGGCCGGCCCCTTTCGGAGCCGGCCCCTGGAGATCACCGGGCGATCGAAGCGCCCGGCGGGGAAGCTAGAACACGAACTCGTCGCCCTGCGCGCGCAGCGCCGTGATGGCCGCCAGGTTCACGATGGACTGGACGCTCGTGCCCATCTGCAGCACGTTCACCGGCTTGTTCATGCCCAGCAGGACCGGACCGATCACCTCGGCGCCGCCCATGGCCTCGAGCAGCTGGTACGAGATGTTGGCCGCGTCGAGGTTGGGGAAGACGAAGACGTTGGCGTCGTCCTTCAGGGTGGAGAAGGGGAACTCCGGAACGCGCAGCTCGGCGTCGGTGGCGATGTCCACCTGGATCTCGCCGTCCACCTCCAGGTCGGGGCGCATCTGGCGGACGAGTTCGGTGGCCTTGCGCACCTTGGCCGGGCTCTCCCCCTTGGCGGCGCCGAAGGAGGAGTAGGAGAGCATCGCCACCCGCGGGGTGACGTCGAAGAACCGGGCCAGGTCGGCGGTGGCGACGGCGATCTCCGCCATGGCCTTCGGATCCGGGTCGATGTTCACGGTGGTGTCGGCGAAGAACTTGAAGTCGTCCTTCGTGACCACCACGTAGACGCCGGCGGCGCGGCGCCCCTTGCGCGTCCCGATCACCTCGAGCGGCGCGCGGATGCCATCGGGGTAGCCGACCGTGAGGCCGGTCACCATTCCGTCGGCGTCGCCCCGCTCCACCATCACCGAGGCGTAGTAGTTCCGGGCGCGAAGCTGCCGGCGCGCCTCGGCGAAGGTCATGCCCTTGCGCGCGCGCAGCTCCCAGAAGCGGGAGACGTAGCGGTCGAAGTCGGGGCTCTCCTCCGGGTTGATGATCTGGACCCCTTCCAGGCCGTCCAGCCGCCGCTCCTCGATGGAGGCGCGGATCTTCTGCACCGGCCCGAGCAGGATGGGCTCGCAGAGCCCCTCCTCGCGGAGGATCTGGGCGGCGTGCTGGATCTTCTCGGCATCCCCCTCGGGGAAGACGATGCGCGCCAGCTTGGAGCGGGCCTTGCCGGTCACCAGGCTCATCACGCCGTGCACCCGGCTCTGCCGCTTCTTCAGCTTCTCGCGGTAGGTGTTCATGTCCAGCTCGAGCCGGGCCACGCCGCAGGCGATGGCCGCCTCGGCCACCGCGGGGGCCACCCAGAGCAGCACGCGCGGATCGAGCGGCTTGGGGATGATGTAGTCGCGGCCGAAGGAGAAGTGCTCGCCGCCGTAGGCGCGCGTCACCGACTCGGGGACGTCCTCGCGGGCCAGCTGCGCCAGCGCGCGGGCGGCCGCCATCTTCATCTCCTCCGTGATGGCCTTGGCGCGGACGTCGAGGGCACCGCGGAAGATGTACGGGAACCCGAGGACGTTGTTCACCTGGTTCGGGTAGTCGGACCGGCCGGTGGCCATGATGACGTCGGAGCGGGCGGCCTTGGCGTCGGGGTAGCTGATCTCCGGGTCGGGGTTGGCGAGCGCGAAGACGATGGCGTCCGTGGCCATCGACCGGACCATGTCCTGGTCCACGAGCCCCTTGGCGGAGCAGCCCAGGAAGACGTCGGCGCCCTTCATGGCGTCGGCCAGGGTCCGCCGGGTGGTCTCCACGGCGAACTCCTGCTTGAACTCGTTCATGCCCTCGGTGCGTCCCTTGTAGACGACGCCCTTGGTGTCGACGAGGAGCACGTTCTCCCGATTCACTCCCAGTTTCAGGTAGAACTTGGTGCAGGCGATGGCCGAGGCGCCGGCGCCCGAGACGACCACCTTCACCTTGTCGATGGCCTTGCCGGCCAGCTCGCAGGCGTTGATCAGCGCGGCGCCGGAGATGATGGCGGTGCCGTGCTGGTCGTCGTGGAACACCGGGATGTTCATCTCCCGCTTGAGCCGCTCCTCGATGACGAAGCACTCCGGTGCCTTCACGTCCTCGAGGTTGATGCCGCCGAAGGTGGGCTCGAGCGCCTTCACCACGGTGCAGAACTTCTCGATGTCCTTGGCCTCGATCTCGAGGTCGAAGACGTCGATGTCGGCGAACTTCTTGAAGAGGACTCCCTTGCCCTCCATGACCGGCTTGCCGGCGGCGGCCCCGATGTCGCCCAGGCCGAGCACCGCGGTGCCGTTGGAGATGACCGCCACCAGGTTTCCGCGCGCCGTGTAGGTGTAGGACAGTTCCTCGTCCTTCTCGATCTCCAGGCAGGGCTCGGCGACGCCGGGGCTGTAGGCGAGCGAGAGGTCGCGGGCCGTGGCGCAGGGCTTCGTGGGAATGACCTCGATCTTCCCGGGCCGGCCGGAGGAGTGATAGGCGAGCGCCTCCTCCTTGCGGATCTTCTTCTTCGGGGTCTCGGGGTTCTTCGGCGGGGTGCTGTTGGCGGCCATTCAGGCTCCCTTGTCGGTCAGTGGAGGGTGCAAACAACCCGTTTTGATCGGGGTTGTCAATACAAGAAAATGATCGATTGCGAATTTGTAAAACCTGTAAATTCCAACTTTATCCCCTACTTCAGGGAGCTTACGGGAGTCGGGTCAATCCGCACCCCCTGCGCCAGGAGCACCTCGGCCAGCGCGGCGGCCACCGTCTCCACGACTCCGGTGCAGAACCCCAGCCGCTCCGCGGAGCCGAAGTCGGCGAACTGTCCGGTGAGATCGTTGCAGACGAGGGTCGCGCTCCTGCGCCGGTCCAGGCGTGCGCGAACGGCGGCGAGGTAGGCGGCCATCGCCTCGCGGAGCGCCGGGGTGACCGGGCCGGTGGGATCCGGGTCGCCGAGGAGCTCGCCCAGGACGAGCTGCCCCGCCATCACGGCACCGCAGAGCCCCTCTCCGGTGATGCCGCCCTTGCGGAGCGCCTGGTACGGCCGGGTGGGGAGGCCGAAGGTCGCGGCCAGCGCGATGCCGCAGCTGTGGTGCGGGACGACCGCTCCCTCGTAGAGGACGCGGGCCTTCTCCCGCAGCCGTCGGACCAGGTCGTCGGCGCTGCCGTTCTCCGTCGGCTCCATGACGGTGCAGGATAGCCGCACCGGCGGGTGCCGGTGGAGAGGGCGCGGTCGATTTTTCGAGCCCGGCGGGCCCCCCAGGTTAGATTCCGGCGCCGTGAACCCGACGCCCGCAGCCGACCCGGAAGCCCTCCCGGCGAGCGACCGCCCGCTCCGGATCGCCATGGTCATCGACGCCTGGGACGACGCCAACAACGGCGGGGTGGTCTCCACGCGCCGTTTCACCGACCTGCTCCGGGCGCGCGGTCACACGGTCGAGATCCTGGCCACCGGGAATCCTGCTCCCGGCAAGATCCCGCTCAGGTCCTGGGTCATCCCCACCCCCGGCAACATCATGCAGCGGATGCGGCTTCCGTTCGCCTACCCGGACCGGAAGATCCTGGAGCCGGTCATCGCCCGGCAGGACGTGATCCACAACCACTTCCCCTTCTGGCTGGGGATGCGGTCCATCCAGGTCGCCCGCGGCGCCGGGGTACCGGTGGTCTCCACCTTCCACGTCCAGGCGGAGCACCTGCTCCACAACGTGGGCATCCGCAGCCCCCGGGCGGTGGACTGGGTCTACAAGTTCTTCCTGCGCACCACCTACAACCCCTCCGACGCGGTGCTCTGCCCGAGCGCCTTCGCCGAGCGGGAGCTCGGGAGCTACGGTCTCACGGCGCCCACCGAGGTGATCTCGAACGGCGTCCCGCCCGAGTACCGGCCGCTCCCCCGTGCGGAATGCGAGACCTTCGACGGTCGCTTCACCATCCTCTCGGTGGGGCGGCTCGCCCGGGAGAAGCGGCACGACCTGCTCATCGAGGCCATCCGCCAGTCGAGGCACGAGAAGCGGATCCAGCTGGTGGTGCTCGGCGACGGCCCCCTGAAGGCGCAGCTGCAGGAGCACGGCAAGCTCCTCACCCACGCGCCGGTCTTCCGCTGGCTGAAGCCGCACGAGCTCATCCGCTACTACGGCGGCGCCGACCTGTGCGTGCACGCCGCCAACGTCGAGGTGGAGTGCATGTCGGTGCTGGAGGCCATGGCCTGCGGGCTCCCCTGCGTCATCGCCGACTCGCCGCTCAGCGCCACGCCCCAGTTCGCCATCTCGCCGGAGTTCCTCTTCCCCACCGGCGATCGGGAGGCGCTCACCGCCCGGATCGACCGCTGGATCGACGATCCCGCCGGGCTCGCGAAGGCGCGCGTCGCCTACCGGGAGGCGGCGCAGCGCTACCGGATCGAGGTCTCGGTGGAGCGGCTGGTGGGGCTGTACCGGAAGGTGATCGCGGCGCGGGGGAAGTCCGCCGGAATTCACTCCCCGTGAACTGATCGGGCGGATGTCGCGCCGGATCCCCCTCACTTCTCCGGCGGGGCACCCGGCTTCGGGGCGAGGTCCCGTCTGTATTCCTGTCGATACGGCCCCGCGGGGAACCCCGGACCGGGGTAGGCCATGGCCGCTCCGTTGGCCTGGCGGGCGAGCGGCATGTAGCTGGGAGCCGCCTTGGTCATCGCCGCGTTGATGACGGCCGCGATGAGCCCTCCGAGGCCTCCGCCGCCCGACTGGGGCGTGTAGGTCATCCCCTGGTGTGCGCCCCACAGGATCTCGCCGGTCTTCCCGTCCTTCCACACGTAGCTGAACTCCACCGTGACCGTGGTGGAGAGGACCACGTACTTCGCGTCCCACCGCTCGATGGTGACGTAGAGGACGGAGTCCGCGCCGAAGAGTCCGCAGAGCCTCGTGGGATCCGCCGCGTGGACGAGGGAGGCGTCCGACAGGCCGTCGTCCTCCAGGACCCGCTTCACCATGTTCACCGGGAACACGTAGTAGCCCCGTTCGGCCACCGGCACCGGGATGGTGGACAGGAAGTAGGCCGGCGCATCGACGTCGACGCTCTTGTTGACGACCGGGACGATCAGGATCGATCGCGGATTGGCCGCCAGGAGCTTGTCGTAGCTCTTCGGGGCCTTCCGGGGCGCGCAGCCGGCCGCGCACAGCGCGAGGGCCGGAAGCAGCAGCCACCTGGACATGGATCGCAATCTACCCTTTCGGCTCCGCGTTCGTCATCACGTCGAGCTGGATCAGGTCCCGGCGCGGGCGCACGACGCCGGGTGGCGACGCGTCCAGCCGGTCGGTCCATTCGACTCTCCCGCCCGATCAGACGACGG
>CAIOAK010000188.1 GCA_903855945.1 uncultured Anaeromyxobacter sp. | reverse complement strand
TATCGCGGTCGGCGTTCCCGTGATGACGCCGGTGGTGGTGTCGAGGCTCAGGCCGGCGGGAAGAGCCGGCGCCACCGCGAAGGAGATGGCCGGGCCGCCGCTGATGGCCGGCGGGTTCGCGGGGCTCGCGACGCCCACGGCGTAGATGGCCGGGTTGGTGAGGTAGTGAAGACCGGTGGGGGGAGCTACGGCGTCCCCGGAACTGCTGGTGCAGCCGGTTCCGACCATGGCTGCCGCGAGACCTGCGAGGACCGCTGCGCCGAATTGACTCTTCGTGAAGTTCACGGGCTACCTCCGGGGTGTACGCGGAGCAAATCACCCTGGGGAAAGGTAGCAAGGGCCAATACCGGTATGACCCAACAGGGAAATAAGAACCGGAAGGGGCGTGCCCGCCACCTCCTGCTCTCGACCGGAGGGATAAGAAGGGGCACAGAATCGGTTCGGGCGAGCCGTCGAACGCCGGACCGCGACAACATTCGCCATGCTCCACGCCTTCAAGCTCGGCCCCCTGCAACCGGTGTTCGCCCCGGATGACGCGAAGGGCCTGCGGGACCTCGTCGCTGGCCCTCGGGCACCGCGAACCGCCCTTCGCCGTGCAGGCCATGGAGGAGGCCCACGGTGTGCCCGGCTTCCCGGCCCCACTCTCGGTAGGCGGCGGAACCATGGACCTCGCGGACAGGAGCGCGGTCATCGCCCTCACCGCCGCCCTCGATGCATTCGCCTCGATGCGAGGTATCCATCACCGTGCCGGAGCCGGGTGCGCAATCGGCCACCGGCGACGAGGGGGAGGACCCTCCCGGAGTCATCATCGGGTCCGCCGAGATCGTGGGGGACGCGCTTCGCACCCGGGTCGACGAGTGCTGCCGCGAGTTCGTGTCTTTCCGGATCCGGGAGCACCAGGACCCCGAGGCGGCGCTCCGGACTGGCGCCGGTTCGTCCAATCCGGATGGCGCTGACGACGGGGCGGCCGAGGACGCACCCGAGGTACACGCGCTGCTCCTGGCGGATCTCGAGAACCAGGAGGCCAGGGTGCCGGAGGGCCAGCGTTTCGACGTCAGCGCCCTGCGACGGGAACTGGGGCTGGAGGGATAGGAGTCACCCAGTTCGCCGCCACCGCCTGCGCCACCCGGTAGGCCATTCCGCAGGCGTCCTCGCCGTGCCCCTCGTGGGACCCGTGCTCTCCCTGCGAGAAGGGAAGGGCGGGCGCGGGAGCCGTTGCCGCCGCGCCCTTGCGCCCCGCCACCGGGAAGAGGCGCCCCTCGAAGACGGTCCCCCAGACCGGAACGTCGCGGATCTTCATGGGAGCCACCGCGAGCGGGTCCTGGTCCACGACCGTGAAGTTCGCGAGCTTCCCCGGCGCGATGCTGCCGAGCTCGTTCTCCTTCTGCCAGGAGTAGGCCGACTCGATGGTGACCGCCCGGAGCGCGTCGTGCGCACCGATGCGCTGCTCGGGCGCGACCACGTGTCCGGCCGGCGTGATCCGGTTCACCGCCTCCCACATGAAGGCGAGCGGCGCCGACGGGCCCATGGGCAGGTCGGAGTGGAAGGAGAGCGGGATGCGGTGCTTCAGCACCGACGCCGAGCGGACCATGGAGTTGGCCCGGGCGGGGCCGAGCCCCACCTTCGCGTACTTGTCGGCGAAGCCCACCGGGTAGTACGGGTTCGCGCTGACGATGGCGCCCAGCCGCGCGATGCGCCCGACCTGTTCCTCCGACGAGGTCGCGAAGTGGACGATGACGGTGCGGTGGTCGAAGCGGGGATTCTCCCGCATGCGCCGCTCCAGCGTGTCGAGCAGGACCTCGAGCCCCAGGTCGCCGTTCACGTGGACGTGGAGCTGGTA
This sequence comes from uncultured Anaeromyxobacter sp., assembly GCA_903855945.1. Classification (GTDB taxonomy): domain Bacteria; phylum Myxococcota; class Myxococcia; order Myxococcales; family Anaeromyxobacteraceae; genus CAIOAK01. Next base: position 21,408 of record CAIOAK010000188.1, on the reverse strand, counting down.
GCCGGCGTCCCAGTAGAGCTTGGTGCGCTCCTCCAGGTGGGCCGGGGTCATCATCCACTCCCCGTGATGCCCGTCGGTGTATCCGTCCTTCATCTGCATGAGCTGCGAGATGATGGCGCCGTCCACGAAGAGCTTGATCTGCCGGGGGAGGAACGAGACCTTGCCCGAAGGCGCGAGCGCGATCTGCCGCTCGGTGTCGGCGAGCGACGCCTCGAGGGTCATTCCCTGGTCCACCTGGGCGCGGCCGTCCACCACGAAGTAGCTCGCGAACGGCGTGTCCGGAGAGCCCAGGACTTTCTGGTAGAGCTGGAAGAGGCCGGGGTTGAGGAGCGCGCCGGGCTCCATGTAGGCCGTGACGCCGTTCTGGTGCAGGTAGGCGATCATCTGCTTCAGGCCGACGGTCATCCGCTGCGGCGTCGCGAAGACCTTGAAGATGGCGTCGGAGACGAGGTTCAGCCCGGTCTCCCACCAGTGCCCCTCGCCCCAGTCGTACATCTCGCTCGCGTCCCCCCTGTCCTTCATGGCCGATTCGTCGAGCCCCAGGGCCGCGATGGCGGCGCTGTTCAGGAAGAACTCGTGGACCGAGCGGTGCCAGACCACGATGGGGCGGGTGGCGCTCACGGCGTCGAGCGACTTGCGGTCGAGCTTGCCGTGCCAGAGCGGGTGGTAGCCCCAGGAGAAGAGCCACGCGTCCTTGTCCTTCATGGCTGCCTCGGCGGCGCGGAGGCGGGCCTGGTAGTCGGCCGGTGAGACCGCCGCCTGGAAGGTGCGGGTGGGCAGGACCCAGTCCTCGGTGGCGATCACCTCGGTGGAGAGGCAGAGCGCCCCGAGCAGCGGATGGAGGTGCTGGTCGATGAGCCCCGGGAGGATCACCTTCGCGCGGAACGTGTCGTCCACCACGTACTTGCCGTCGCCCAGCGCGCGCTTCACCTCGTCGAGCGTACCGGCTGCGACGATCCGCTTCCCGGAGACGGCCACCGCGGTGGCGGTGGGGTTGGCGGGCTCGAGCGTGTGGATGCGCTTCGCCACGTAGATGGTCACGGGCGTCGTCGTCGGCGCGGCGGCGGCCTGGGCGCTTGCGGCGGCCGGGGCGGCGGCGAGGAGGGCGAGGAGGAGCCAGGAGGCGAGGAGGGTGACGACCGAGCGGTGCGAAGGGGTCAAGGGGGCGACCTCCGGCGGGGGAGGTCCGATGATTTCACGAAGAGGGGCGGGGTGCAGGGAATAGATGCTACGGGATCACGCCGGGCAGGACCGACACGGCGTGCGACGGTCCGACGATGTTGAACGCAACCCAGAGGGCAAAGTACGCGACCACGTTTGCGACGTTCAGGAAGAGCCCGACGAAGGGGGCGTCGTACTTGTACTCAACGGAGTATGCGAGAACGATGAGGGGCGGCGGGAGCAAGAACACCACGAGAAGAACCGTCCTGAAGGTCTGGTCGTAGGGCAGGAACATGTAGAGCGCGGTGCCGATGGCGATGCCCGCTGCGTATCGGATGCCGAGAAGGCGCGCCACCTCGCCCCACCGCCCTTTCGCAGCGTCGAAGCGCAGGAACATGCCCAGGACGAGCAGGACGAGCGGCATGTTGGCGCGGGCGAGCACGTTCGCCACGGAAACCACCGGAGCTGGGTACCCGAGGCCGAGCACCGCCAGCACGACCGTCAAGAGGTACACGATGAGCGGTACCGACCGCGTCATCGCCCGGATGATGTGGCGGGCTCCGGGGCCGTCCCCCTCCTCGCCGGAGAAGTAGCTCGCCACGATGAGCAGGACGACGAAGATCATCACCGCCACGCCCACGTCGAACATCCCAAGGTACTTGAGGGCCTTTCGACCGAGCGCGCTCTCCACGAGAGGGTAGGCGAAGAGGCCGATGTTGAACGTCGGCAGGATGAAGGCGGCCTGGCCGCGCCGCTTGCGGGGCCAGGAATTGAAGAGCACGAAGGCGCCGAGCCCCGCCATCAGGAGCCCGTAGGCCAGCGCGATGATGGGCAGGATCACGAGCGATGACTCGACCTGGACTCCCGCAAACGTGCTCACGATCAACGCGGGCAGGGTCACGTTCAGGACGACCTTCACGAGCACCGTCGATCCAGCGTCCCCGATGAAGTAGCGGCGAACGAGCCAGCCGATGCCGATGATGGCGGAGTTGACGAGGAACTGTTCGTTGACCGAGGTCATCGGATGGCGAGCCTTTGTTCAGTCCCGGAGGACCCGGAGGGTCCGGTAGGAGCGTAGAAGGTGCACTCGCCTCGCCGTGCGGCGCGCCCACGGCGCTCCGAACTTGAGCCAGACATGGAGCACCAGAAGAACGTCGGTCACGAGCGCGATGCCGGCGTGCACCCATGTCACGGAGGCCACGACCGGGCGCCCCAGGGTGTCGGGGCCGATCCACTTGAGGATTCCCGTCACGCCGAGAGCGGCGATGGCAGCAGGGACGTAGAGGTACCAGAGGCGCTGGCCCGGATTGAAGGCGCCCCGGTCGAGGAAGCCCTCCTTCCCGAGGGTGACCAGCCATCGCCAGGTACCGCGAACCCAGGCGCGGTCATCGCCCGACCAGGAAAGTGACCTCCGTAGCGCCATCCGGGCGTGTCGCCTGTCCCAGGCGAAGAAGAGCACGGGAGCGAGAAGCAGGCCGACTCCGCACGCGCGGTGGAGCATCCCGAGGAGGCCGCGGAAGTCGACGGGAAGCTTCTCGCCCCAGTGGTAGACCACGATGCCCGTCGTCGCCAGGACCAGATACGCGAGAATCGCGAGCCAGTGGACCCCGCGCTCCACCGATCGGAAACTGCGGACGTACTCCTTGAGGGGGGGGCTGACCTGGGGACAGGCCGCGATGCAGCGAAAGCACCGCCGGCAGGTTCGGCCGACCAGGTGCTCGAGCAGCATCGACGTTCGGACGAATACTGCCTCGCGCGGCGCGGTCTCGATGACCGGACAGGCGTCCACGCAGACGCCGCAGGCGAGACACGCCTCGCTCCCCACGATGTCCTGCCCAGCGTCGAGGGTGTGGTTCGGAGCCAGGCCCTCGGACAGGATGCGAAGCCGCGCCACCGGCGGGTGCACGGTGTCGAGCAGGTCGTCGAGGATGTCCAGTCGGGGTGGGAGTCGTCCGGGCATGGCCATTCCTAGGGACCGGCGCTCCGTCGCTCCTGCAGGTCGCTGGCCGAGAGGACGAAGGTGGCGCGCCTCGGATCGACCGCGCAAGAGGGGCGCATGCAGACCACGCGGATGCCGCTCGCTCGGGCTGGCCCGACGCGCACGAAGCTGCCGAGTGCCGTGACCGAGCCCCGGAGCCCGATGGCGCCCGTTCCGGTGGCGTTCACCGTGTCCGTCACCAGCTTCTCGAGATCGCTCTGCCGGTCGAGGTCGCCGTCCTTGATCGCCTCGAGCATCAGCGTGGTCGCCTCGTAGTGCGTACGACCGATCCCGATGCTGGGGATGATGGGGGTGCAACCGAGCTGGCCAGCCGCCTCCGCGGCCCAGTTCGCCGCCTCGCGAATCACCTTCTCGGCGCTCCGCTCATGGAATACCCGGAAGGTCTTGCCCCGGATCTCGGGGCCGCCTCCCATCATCATCAAGGTGATACGGAGCTCGGCGCCGGGCACGACCTTCACGACCATCGCGGGCGGCACGACCGCTGCGGGGTCGTCGGAGAGACCTCCCGACTGGGAAAGCCGCTCGGGCACGCTTCCGAGGACACCCATCGGACGCGTGGGCAAGGCCCGCTGCCCGTCGGCGACTCCCTCGAGGAGCGCTGTCAACACGTCGCCCCCGAGCGTCACGCCCTCCCCGACTTCCAGGAAGAGGTGGGGGATCCCGGTGTCGTCGCAGAGGGGGTACCCCTTCTTCTCTGCGATCCGGGCGTTCTCCAGCATGGCCTCGAGCGCCCAGCGAGCGCCATCGCCCGTCTCGCGCTCCCGGGCGCGCTCGTAGGCACGGTACTGGTCGGAGCGGAAGGTCGTTTCCGCCGTGATGACGGCGGCCCTTGCGAGTTCGCGCACCCTGTCCCGGACCGTCATCGCGTCACCCCGTGAGCCGCAACCACGATCCCCGGGATGCCGCTCACCTCGAGTTCCCAGAGCGCTTCCATGCCCTCCTCCGGGAACGCGAGGAGTTTCCTCGACACGATCCGGTCCATGAGCAACGCCGTGGCGGGGGGCGTGACGGCGAAGACGCTGCCGTGCGCAGACATGCCGCGGACGGTCTCGGCCGAGATGGCGCCCTTCCCGAGGTGAATGCGCACTCCGACGGCAGACAGCGGCGCGATGCTGCTCTCGATCTCCACCTTGTTGCTGCTGGTCGGGCCGATTCCCGCGGGACTCACCGCGGTGTGAAAGATGACAGATCCCTCGAGGTGCCTCGCAAGGTCTCCGAGCTGTCCTGCAGCGGCCATCTTGACGAGCCTGGGAAGCGCCGCGTCGCGGCCGCACAGGATCTTCCCGTGGATCGCGAATGCCTGACCCAACAGGAGCGCGCGCGCGGTCGCCGCGGTGATCGGGGTCTCCAGCCGGATGAGTTCCATCAGCCAACCCTCCGGAACCGGGTCTCGGGACGGGTGTAATCGGGCAGCACCAGCGGAGAGGTGCGGTCGGTCTCGATGCCGGCCGACGCGAGTTGCTCCTCGTGGCGAAGGACGTGATCGAGCGTGAGCCGACCCAGCTGGACCTCCTTCGCCGAATGAGCGGCGTGCAGCCCGGCCCTTCTGCCGAAGACGAAGATGTCCACCAGCGAGTTCGCCCCGAGGCGGTTGCGTCCGTGGACTCCGCCCCCGACCTCTCCCGCGGCGTAGAGGCCTGGGATGTTGGTCCTCGACTCGCCATCGGTCAGGAGCCCACCGTTCTGGTAGTGCTGGGTGGGGAACATCAGGATCGGCTCCCGCGTGCAGTCGATCCCGTATTCGCGGAATCGCTTGTAGATGCCGGTGAACTGCTTCTCCATCTTCCCCGGGTACCCGAGCTGATCGACGAGGGGCGTGTCGAGCCAGACACCCTGCATGCCCGTCGGCGTGGCGCAGCCTTTTCCGCGCTCGGTGCACTCCCGGATGATCGCCGAAGACACGCAGTCCCGGGTCTCGAGCTCGTTGATGAAGCGAGCCCCGTCCACGTTCGCGAGCTGGACGTTGTGAGCCCGGAGGGCCTCGGTGATGAGGAGGCCCAGCATCTGCTCGGGCCAGGCGACGCCGGTGGGGTGGTACTGGACCGCGTCCATGTCCGTCAGCCGAGCGCCTGCCCGGTAGGCGATGACGAGGCCGTCTGCCGTGGCGCCATAGTGGTTCGAGGTCGGGAACTGCTGCGGGTGGAGGCGACCCATTCCGCCCGTGGCGAGGATGGTGGTCTTCGCCCGCACGACGACGTACTGCTTGGTGTCCAGGTCGAGCAAGACGGCCCCGGCGCAACGGCCACCTTCGTCGAGAAGCAACTCCACGGCGGGACGGAACTCCACCACCTCGATAGGCCGGCTGCGGATCTGGTCCCGCAGGACGCGCATGAGCTCGAGTCCGGTGAGATCCCGGCAGGAGTGGGAGCGCTTCCGGCAGTGGCCTCCGGGTGTGTGAGTGAGGATCGACGTGGTCCCGGGAATCTTGTCGAACATCACCCCGAGGCTCTCCAGCCATTCGACGACGACCGGTGCCTCGGTGACGAGCGTCATCACCAGCTCGGGGATGTTCTTGTACTGGCCGCCGCCCATGGTGTCGAGGTAGTGCAGCATCGGCGTATCGTCCGGCTCGGTGGCCGCGGCGATCCCGCCCTCGGCCATGATCGTGTTCGAGTCGCCGTGGCGGAGCTTGTTGACGAGGAGGACCCGTGCGCCCGCGTCGTGCGCCAGGAGCGCGGCGGTCGAGCCGCCCCCGCCGCCGCCGATCACGAGCACATCGACGTCGTGGTCGATCTGGCTGAGGTCGATTCGCTCCGGGGAAAGGCGGGGGTGGGCCTCCAGGATGTCCACGAACTCGTTCACGGCTCGGTCGCCCCGGTTCGGTCCCACCCGGATGGCGCGCATTCCCGAGGAGCGATAGTCCGGGTGGTAGCTCTCGAGGAGGGCCTTCTTCCCCTCGGCCGAGAGTCGTGGAACGTTCTGCTTCACCCGTTCCGCACGGCTGGCATTGACCCGGTCGATCGACCGCTGCATCTCAGGGGGATAGCTCACGGGCGTTCCTCCGCTACCTCTTCACTTCGCGGGCGGCGTACAGCTTCTTCAACTCGTCCACGCTGGAGGAGGCGAGCTTCTGCAGGTCAGCGGTGTATGTGCCCGCGCGAAGTTCGGCAGTCCGCTTCTGGACGTTCTCGGAGCCCAGCACCAGGTGGCGCGCGTAGACGCGCCGGGCGAGGAGCGCAGCGTTGGGTTGCGAGATCTCCGCAGGGCAGGTCGTCGCGCACATCCCGCAGAGAATGCACTCGAAGGAGAGGTCGGAGGCCTTCTCGAGGTCACCGGCGATGATGGCCGCGACGTATCCCATCACGTCGATGGAGTGAGGGCAGATCTTGTTGCAGGCATTGCAGCCAAGGCACCTCTGCACCTCGGGGAAGGCGTTCACCACAGCTCGTCGCGCATCCCCGATCGTGGCGACGTCATACGCGGGACGGTTCGTCGGGTACGAGGGGATGGGCGCGAGGTTCATGCCCGGCTGCACTTCGGTCTGGCAGGCGAGACAGGCGCGCCGGCGGGAGTCTCCCTCCAGCCGGTAGACGGTGGCGCAGGCGCCACACACTCCACCGCGGCAGCCGACCCCGCGCACGAGCTGATAGCCGGCGTACTCGTAGGCCGTGAGGATGGTGAGGCCCTGCGGCACCTCATACCGCTTGTCCATGATGGAGATTCGCACCTTCGGTGTGCTCATCCGTTGCTTTCCTGTGGGCCGTGGGTCATCGCGGCGACCGGGTCTGCCAGATGGTGTCGATGAGCGTTCCGTCAACCCACTTGACGACGGCGACGGGGCGCTCGCCGCGCCGCGGTGGGGTGGGCTTGCCGCCGCAGATCTGCTCGACCTCCCGCTGGATGTCTCGGATGTCCCGGATCGGGAGGCCGCTTGCCTTCACGGCATCCCGAAGGTCCAGGCGCCGAGGGTTGATGGCGATTCCGCGCTCCGTGACGATGACGTCGATGAGCTCGCCTGGGCCGGTGAGCGTCGTGACCCGATCGACGATCACCGGGATGCGGTCCCGGACCGAGGGCACCGCCAGGATGGTGCAGCCCGCGAAGAGGCAGTTCTGCCAGCCGCCGATCCCGTGCAGAAGACGCCCGTCGGAATGCGTCACGACATTCGCGTTGAAGTCGACGTCCACCTCGGTGGCGCCGAGGACGGAGACGTCCACCAGGGTCCCGAAGAAGCCCTTGCTGTGGAAGTTGTAGGAGGTGAGCGGGCTCGAGGCGACATGGCGCGGGTTGTCGCGCATGGAGGCGACGCCGGCGAGGTCGAAGGTCTGGCCGTCGATGATGTAGTCCGTGAGCCCCTGCTCCAGGATCTCGACGAGGTACTTCGTCGAGCCCCCGCGGACGAAGCGAGCCTTCACGCCGGCCTTCTTCATCATCTCCTTCAGGTAGATGGCGAAGGGGAGAGCGATCCCTCCGGCGCCTGCCTGGAAGGAGAAGCCCTCTCGCATGATCCCTGCGTCCCGGACGAACTTCGCCACCTGCTCCGCGATGAGGAGACGGTCGGGGCTGCGCGTGATCTCGGTAGTGCCGGAGACGATGCGACTCGGGTCTCCGACGCGATCGACCTCCACGACATGGTCCACATTGCAGCCCTGGATCTGCCAGGGTATTGCCGGAAAAGGTACGAGGTTGTCGGTGACGACGATCACCTTGTCGGCGTAGAGGGAGTCCGCGAGCGAGAAGTTGAGCGAGCCACACGCCGCCAGGCCGTTCACTCCGTTTGCGTTGCCGGTGAAATCCGCGCAGGGAGCGGCGATCACGGCGACATCCACGTGCACCTCGCCGTCCTGGATCGCCTGCCAGCGGCCTCCGTGCGACCGGAGCACGCCCATCCCGCGCATGTGCCCGTCGGTGCAGTAGTCCCCGAGCGGACCGTTCATGGAGCCCTCGATGTGGTGGAGGACGCCGCTGCGGAGGTGGCCGATCATCGGAGCGTGGCAGGGGAAGGCTGCGGACGGGAACCACAGGAGGTCACGTCGCCCGAGCCGCGCGCACGCATCCACGGTCCGGTTCGCGATCAGATCACCGTCCCGGAAGTGATGGTGCGTCGAGATGGTCATCCCGTCGCGAAGTCCGCAGGCCTCGAGCGCCGCCTCGAGGGAGGGAAGGCGCTTGTCGCCGTTCTCGGGGAAGTCCGTTGCAGAGACGATGGGTGGTGCCGCCTTGCGCCCCTGGGGGCGGTGGCCCCCGATCCCCTGGTAGGGCACCTGAACCCGGCCATTCACCTCGGTCGGGACCTCCCGGCCCAGCAGGTTCGCGACCAGATCCTTCGCCATGCCGCCGGAACTCATGGCGCACCCGTTCCGTTCCGTGCCCGCCAGTCGCGCGGCAGGAGCCCAAGGGCCTCGGCCCCGTCCACCACGCGAAGAGCCCGCTTCACGACGGGTGGGTCGATCATCTTGGAGCCGAGCGCCACGACGCCGAGCCCCTTGCGCTCCGCATCCTCGAAGGCGAGGACGATGCGCACGGCCCGGTCGATCTCGGCCTCGGTGGGCGCGAAGGCTTCGTGGACCACCGACACCTGGCGGGGATGGATGCAGCCCTTGCCCTCGAAGCCAAGCGCCCGGGCCTCGAGGACGGACTGGCGGAGCCCCTCCGTGTCGGCGACGTCCGAGAAGACGCTGTCGATGGGGGTGATGCCAGCAGCCCGCGCGGCGTTCACGACCACCTGTCGGGCCCACAGGGATTCCTTGCCCTCGCGGGTGCGCTCCGTTCCGATGTCGGCGGTGTAGTCCTCGAGCCCGATGGTGAGCGCCACGACGCTGGGGCTCGCTGACGCGATCGCCAGCGCGTTGAAGCAGCCCAGAGCGCTCTCGATGATGGGCATGAGAAGGCAACTCGCCCCGGCCCGGTGCACCCGGTCGTCCACCGCACGCACCTGCTCAGCTGACTCCACCTTGGGGAGGAGCAGGACGTGGACGTTGTGAGGAGCGACCGCATCGACGTCCCCGAGGCCGCGCTCCCCCTGGTTGATGCGGACCATCCGTTCGCTGCGGCCGAAGTCCACCGACCGCAGAGCGTTGCGGACGAGGAACCGGGCCTCGTCCTTGCTGGCCGGCGCCACCGAATCCTCGAGGTCGAGGATGATGCCGTCGGGTCCGTGCAGGTGGGCGTTCAGGAAGAGCTTCGGGTCGTTGCCGGGCAGGTACAGGCGCGACCGGCGCGGCCGTTCTCGGCGCGCCGCCGCCTGCAGCCCTGGCCCCGCGGGAGGCAGGAAGGTCCTGCCGTTGCCCAGTCCGGCCCGGGCCACGGCCGCCTCGAGGCGGGCCGCCAGCGCGTAGTCGAGCGCCCCGCGATCCTCGATGACCACGCGTGCGTTCTCCACACCCAGGGCGGCGAGAACGTCCCGGCACGTCGCGCGTACCCGGTCGCCGTACATGGCCTCCACCTTGGTCGTGACGGAGAGATCGAGGCCGCCGGTGGAACGGGGCTCCACCTCGACCCAGCAATCGGATCGGCCGCGTTCACCGCGGACGCCTGCCTGTGCGCTTCGCACCGTCACCGCCGGACCTCCTCAGACCTGGGACACGTACTTGAGCCGCTGAAATGCCTGGAGTCCCTCGACGCCTCCCTCGCTGCCGAAGCCGCTGTCCTTCATCCCACCGAAGGGCGTCTCGGGGAGCGAGACGCTCCAGTGGTTCACGGCCACGTTCCCGCTCTCGAGCGCGTCGCCGATGGCGTTCGCGATCCTCGCGTCGCGGGTGAAGGCGTAGGCGGCAAGCCCGAAGGGGAGCCGATTGGAGGCGGCGACAGCCTCGTCGAAGGTAGCGAAGGGCATCGTCAGCGCGAGAGGCCCGAACGGCTCGACGTTCGCCGCCAGGCAGCGCGGGTCGGCGTTCGCGAGGACGGTCGGCTGCCAGAAGAATCCGCGCGACCCGATGCGCTCGCCACCGATCGGGATCGAGACGCCCAGTCGCCTGGCGTCGGCCGTCATCGCCTCCAGGGCCTCGAGGCGCCGGACATTCGCGAGCGGACCCATCTGCGTCCGGACGTCGAACGGGTCGCCCACCCGCCAGCTGCGCGCGACCTCGACGAAGCGGGCCACGAAGCGATCATGGATGGACTCGTGGACGTAGAAGCGCGTCGGAGAGGTACAGATCTGCCCGGAGTTCTTGAGCTTCGCCGCCACGGCGGCCGTGGCGACCTCTTCGGGATCCACGTCACCGAAGATCACCACCGGGGCGTGCCCCCCGAGCTCCATGACCATCCGCTTGAGCGAGCGGGCCCCCAGCGCCGCGAGGTGCTTGCCGACGGCCGTGGACCCGGTGAAGGTCACGTGCCGGATGTCGTCCGAGCCGACGAGCCTCTCCGAGATCGCGGCGGGGTTCCCGAAGACGACGTTCAGGACTCCCGCGGGCAGGCCAGCCGACTCGAGCGCCTCGGCGATGAGGAGCGCCGAGGCCGGGGCCTCCTCCGAGGGCTTGATCACGATGGAGCAGCCGGCCCCGAGCGCGCCGGAGAGCTTCCGTGCCGGCGTGATGGCCGCCGAGTTCCAGCCGGAGAAGGCGGCCACGGGACCCACCGGCTCCCAGGTCACGAGTTGCCGGGCGCCCGGGCTGCGGGGGGGGATCACCCTCCCGTAGGAACGCCGGCCCTCCTCGGCGGCCCACTCGAACATCTCGGCGGCCGTCTCCACGTCCCTGCGCGTCTCCGCGTAGGGCTTTCCCATCTCGGAGGTCATGAGCCAGGCGAGGTAGTCCCGCCGGGCGCGGATCCCGTCGGCTGCCCGCCGCAGCACGCGCCCGCGCTCCACGGGGGACACGCGGCGCCACAGCTCGAAACCCTGGGTCGCGGCGGCGATCGCCTCGTCCAGGTCGGAAGGAGTTGCGTGCGGAACCTGGCCGAGAACGTCGCCGGTGGAGGGGTTCACGACGTCGGAACCGGGCCGTTCGCCGGCGCCGATGTGGCGGCCTGCGACGAGGAGCTCGAGCGCGGGGTAGGTGTGGTTCACGAGACCTGGAAGCGCGCCTCACGGGCGCAGGCGAGGGCCGGCGCGGGGCACATGTACCCGCGGTCACAAATGTAGGCTCTGCATTCCATTGTATACAGCGGGACTCTAGCACCGCGTCGAGAAGAGCGTCAACGGCGGGCGAGCGGAAGGCTCAGGGGGCCCAGCGGGTCTGCTTCCCCTCGGTCGCGAGGCGCAGGCGCGCCCGGTAAGCGGCGCGCATGTGGGCGCGCGCGGCATCCTCGGCGGCCTTGGTGTCCCGGTGCTCGATGGCGTCGATGATGGCCTGATGCTCCGCGACGGCGCCCTTGGAGCGCCCGGCCACCGACAGCGTGGTCTGGCCGAGGATGATCATCGACTGCTTGAGGGAACTGCTGATCTTGAGCAGGTATCGGTTGTGGGAACTGCGGTAGATGGCGTCGTGGAAAGCCCGGTTGTTGCGGGTGAGGGCCACCAGATCGCCCTCGACGATCTTGCGCTCCATCTCGCCGAACTCGCGCAGGGCAGCGATCTCCACCTCGGAGGCGTGGCGCGCCGCGAGGCCTGCGGCGGTGGACTCGACGGCCTCGCGCATCTCGTAGAGTTCCGAGATCGAGCTCGGGTCGAACTCGGCGACGATCATCCCTCGGACCGCGTCGCGGAGGACCATCCCCTCGGTGGCGAGGCGGTGGAGGGCCTCCCGGACCGGCGTGCGGCTGCTGCCGAGCCAGGTGGCGAGCTCGATCTCGCGCAGGCGGTCGCCCGAGCGCAGACGTCCCGACTGGATGGCCTCGATGAGGTGGTGGTAGGCGTGCTCCCCACGAGGGCCCGCCTCCTCCGCGCGCCGAGGGAAGTGGGAGACCTTCTTCTTCTTGCCGCTTGCCATCCGCGTCCTCCGTAGCTGAGCGCCGCATTGTAGCGCAGGAATGCCAGCGGAGGCGTGACGCGATGCGCGATCGCGCAACGGCCCTTTCGGTTGACATGCGGTTGACATGGGATTTTTGCGATGCCAGAGTGCCGCTGTATACACTCGCATCCGCTCAACCCAGTCCGGAGCTGACATGGCGAAATTCACCGTTGCCGTTGCCATCGCGAAGATGCTCGAGAAGATGGGAACCGAGGTCGTCTTCGGCGTGAACGGGCACGGCAACTGGGCGTTGCTCGATGCCATGATGCACGAGACGAAGATCCGCGGCGTGCCGGCGCGCACCGAGGACCAGGCGGTCCAGATGGCCGACGGCTACTGGCGCATGCGCCGGGCCCCGCCGCTCGGCATCGTCGTCACGAGCGTCGGTCCCGGCAACATGAACATCGTGCCGGCCATCGCCACCGCCTTCTACGAGTCGGTTGGCTTGCTCGTGCTCGCAGGGGCTGGAGCCACGCACTGGTTCGACCGCGGCGGCATGGAGGAAGCCTACCGGCAGGGCCCGGAGGACTGGGTTGCGGTCCTGAAGCCCATCACCAAGAAGTCCTTCATGGTGACGCGACCGGATAGCGCCGTGGACATGCTGCTCCGCGCCTACCAGACGGCCATCTCCGGCCGGCCCGGTCCGGTCGTCATGCAGATTCCTTTCGACATCCAGCACACGGTGATCGCGGAGACGCTCCCCGACCCGACGCCCTGGACGCGCTGGCGTCCGACGGCTCCCGAGCCAAACGGAGTAGCGGAAGCCGCGAAGATCCTCGCGGCCGCCAAGCGTCCGATGGTGGTCGTGGGAAGCGGAATCCACAACGCCCGGGCATGGGACGAGCTCGTGAAGTTTGCGGAGCAAACCGGCATTCCCGTCGCCACCACCGCGACCGGGAAGGGAGGCTTCCCGGAGGGTCACCGGTTGTCGCTCGGCTGCGTCGGTCGCGCGGGAACGGGCTACGGAAACGACGCGGCCCGCCGCTGCGACGTGGTCGTGGGCATCGGGACGCACTTCACGGACATCGATACCGGCGGCTGGACCCTGTACGACATCCCGGCCAAGACCCGGCTCATCCACCTCGACATCGACCCGAACGAGCTCGGGCGTGCCTACCCAACCGAGGTGGCACTCACCTGCGACGCGAAGCTGGGCCTCGAGGCGCTCACCGTGGCAGCCGCGGCGGCCGGGGTCAGGGAGAGCGCGGCCTGGACGAAGGAGATCGCCGGCGACAAGGACAAGTGGGAGGCGTCGGTCTCCGACCAGCGGCACTCCAACATCTCGCCGCTCCATTACGCGCGGATCTGCCACGACACTGCCGAGGTGGTGGCCGAGAAGGATCCGAAGACCCCCATCTTCTTCGATACCGGGCACCTCCTCAGCTTCGCGCCTCCCTTCATGAAGGCGAGCTCGCGCTACATCGCCCACGACGGATTCTTCCATCGCATGGGATGGAGCGCGTCGGCGATCGTAGGCGCCAGCATCGCGGAGGGGAACCGCCCGGCCATCGCCCTCATCGGGGACGGTTCCTTCATCATGGGCGGGACTGCCGTGGCGACCGCAGTGGAGCAGAACCTGCCGCTCGTGTGGGTGGTCTTCAACAACCGGACCTTCCAGGTCGAGCGCGAACTCATGATACGCCTCTACGGCCGGGAGACCTTCTGCGACTACCGCAAGGTGGGGTCGACGGAGCTGTGGAACCCCGACCTCGGCAAGTGGGCCGAGGCCATGGGCGCGCTCCCCATCCACGTCGGGAAGGCCGAGGAATACGCTCCTGCGTTGCGCCGCGCGCTCGACGCGAAGCGCCCCGTGGTGCTCGACGTCGACGTCTCCATCGACGTCCCCGGCTATCGGTCCATCTGGTATCCGTACCCGAGCAACTTCAATGAAACCTGGAAGCCCGGGCCGCTGCCGGCGAGCCCGAAGCCGTAAACCCCTCGATACAGGAGCGACATCGATGGCGAAAGCGATCGTGCAGGCCGTCCTCGCGGTAATGGCGTTCGGGATACAGCTCGGTGGGGTGCAGGCGGCGGACGCGCCAAAGAGCGCGGAAACCGTGAAGATCGGCGTCGGCCTTCCGCTGACGGGACCGCTCGCCTTCCTCGGCAACGAGTACCTGAAGGGTGCGCAGGTGGCGGTCGATCGGGTCAACGGCTCTGGCGGGGTGCTCGGCGGCCGGAAGATCGAGCTCGTGGTCCGGGATCACAAGGGCGTTCCCGCCGAGGGACTGGCGGTGGCGAAGCGCCTCGTCACCGAGGACCAGGTTGCGATCTTCATGGTCGACCTGCCGAGCTCGGTCACCATCGCCGCCCAGGTCGTGAGCAAGGGGTCGAAGGCGGTGCAACTCTCCGCCCTCGCCTATGCCCCAGACGTGACCGACAAGGGAAATCCGTACCACTTCCGCACCTGCACGCGTGCCGAGGAGAGCGCCAGGGCTCTTGGCGAGTACCTCGCATCCCTTCCGGGTAACAAGACCATCGCGATGGTCGCGCCGAACGACGACTACGGCCGCGGGGATCTCGGTGCCATGAAGGCCGTTTTCAAGAAGCTCGGGAAGCCCGAGGTGGTCTACGAGGACTATTACGAGCGCAACCAGACCGACTTCAACACCCTGCTCCTGAAGATGAAGTCGCTCAACCCGGAGGGCTACTACATCAACGTCCGCTGGCCCGCGAGCGGCATCGCGCTGCAGCAGATGGACGATCTGAGCATGCTGAAGGGCAAGCAACTCTCCTCGAGCGTGAACTTCTTCAACCGCGACCTCGTGAAGCGGGCCGGCAGCCTCATGGAAGGGGTGGTCATCGGCGTCACCTGGGCTCCGATGCTGATGGATGTCGAGTCGCAGAAGTTCGTGACGGCCTACAAGGCGAAGTACGGGGACGAGCCGAACGACTCGGCCAGCCAGGGCTACACGCCCGTCATGGTCGCGGCCATGGCCATCGACAAGGCGGGCACGGCGACCGACCAGGAGAAGATCCGCGAGGCGGTGAAGAACCTCACCTGGGACTCCCCGCAGGGGAAGATCAAGTTCAACGACCAGGGCGACTCGGGCGTACCCGCGCACGTGCTGGTCTTCAAGAACGGCCAGTACCAGGTCGTGAAGTAGCGCGCCGCCTCGGGCAAGCGTCCACCAGCGAGATCGCCGGCGAATGTGGGTCCTCGCGCTGCAGCAGGTCGCCAACGGCCTCGTCGTGGGCTCGATGTACGCGCTCATGTCGATCGGCATGATGCTCATCCTGGGCATCATGTCGGTCATCAACATGTCGCACGGCGAGTTCTACATGCTGGGCGGCATGATCTGCTTCACGCTGATGGAAAAGCTGGGGATGAACTACTTCGTGGCCCTTCCGGTCACGGCTCTGGCGGTGGCGCTCATCGGGCTCGCCGCCCAGCAGGTCACGATCCGGCCCCTGGACCGGAGGCCGTGGTTCACCACCTTCCTCACCACGTTCGGCCTGTCCATGATCCTGCGAGACGTGGCGCAGATCATCTGGGGTGCTGACCCACTCGAACTGTCGTCCCCCCTGGCGCGCAAGAAGGTGGTGCTGGGCGACATCTTTCTGACCCAGCAGCGGATCTTCATCCTGCTGTCGGGTGTCACGATCATCGGCCTCCTCTACCTCTTCATCCGCAAGAACCGGGTTGGAATGGCGATGCGAGCCCTGGTCCGCGACCGCGACGCGGCGGCGATGATGGGCATCAACACCGCGGCCATCAATCGGCTCACCTTCGCGCTGGGGGCGGCGACGGCGGCCTTTGCCGGGGCGCTGCTCGGAGCCCTCTTCAACGTCTACCCGACCATGGGGGAACTGCCGCTCGTGAAGGCGTTCGCAGTGGTCATCATGGGGGGAATGGGAAACGTGCAGGGCATCCTCTTCAGCGGCCTCATCCTGGGCGTGGCAGAGAGTCTCGCCGCGAGCTTCATCTCCCTGGGCTACGCCGACGCGATCTCCTTCGCGATCCTCATCGGCGTGCTGCTCTTCAAGCCGCAAGGCCTTTTCGGGAAGAAGGCCTGACGGATGAAAGCGTCACGAGCCATCGGCTGGATCCTGCTCATCGGCGCCGCGGCGCTGCTTCCGATCCTCTTCAAGGGGGCGTACGTCCACCATGTCCTGGTGATGTGCCTCATCTTCGGGTTCAGCGCCCTCGGACTGAACCTCATCTTTGGATTTGCGGGGCAGGCGGCCTTCGGACTACCGGCCTTCTTCGCGCTGGGTGGCTACATCTCGGCGCTGCTTTCGATTCGGCTCGGGCTCCCGTTCTGGGTTGCGCTTCCCAGCACCATGGTGATCGCCGCGATGTTCGGGTTTCTCATCGGGTACCCGTGCCTGCACCTCCGCGGCATCTACTTCGGCATCACCACCATGGCCTTCGCACAGATCCTCTACTACATCGCCTCCAACTGGATCTCGCTCACGCGCGGTCCCATGGGTCTCGTGGGCGTCCCGGTGCCACGAATTCACCTGGGGTCGTTCGACTACGAGTTCGAGACGGGCTTCAAGTACTATTATCTGGTGCTGGCGGCGATCGTGGTGACGGTATGGCTGTTCAGCCGGCTCATGAAGACGCCGCTCGGTCGCGCCTTCGTCGCCATTCGTGAGAACGAGGATCTGGCCTCCTCCATCGGGATCCACCCGTTCTGGATCAAGATGATCGCCTTCATGCTGGCCTGCACCATCACGGCGATCGGGGGGAGCTTCTACGCGCACTTCAGCCGATTCATGAGCCCGAACGAGTTCCAGTGGTACTACATCGGGCTCACCTTCATCATGGTCATCACCGGCGGGATGGGCACCGTGATGGGTCCGGTCATCGGCGCCGTCATCTTCACCGTGCTTCCCGAGGTGTTCCGCGCCATCGAGCAGTACCGCAACATCCTCACCGGGACCCTGCTCATCCTCGTGGTCATCTTCTTCCCGGAAGGGATCATGGGGCTCGTGAACCGGCGGCTGGAGCGCAAGAAGGCCGTGTCGAGCCAACCCCCAGGCCGGGGCGGGGAGGTGGATCCTGTCTGACGTGCTCCTCCAGACCACGGACCTCACGATCCGCTTCGGAGGCCTCGCCGCCGTGAAAGGGGTCAACCTGCGCGTTCATCGGGGGGAGATCCTGGGTCTCATCGGTCCGAACGGCGCCGGCAAGACCACGCTCTTCAACCTGCTCACGGGATTCCTCAAGCCCAGTTCGGGGACGATCCACTTCGAAGGGGAGGAGATCACCGGGTGGGCGCCCAGCAAGATCGCGGCGGTCGGGATCTGCCGGACCTTCCAGCTCACCAGCGTCTTCCCGGCACTGAGCGTCTGGGAGAACGTCCGGACGGCAACCTACGTTTGGACACGGCATCGCTTGCTGGGGGGGATTCGCGGGCGGGCAGCGCCCGTGGAGGACTCCGTCGTCGAGGAGGAGACGAACCGGATCCTGGCCTTCAGCGGGCTCGACGCAAACCGGGACTCGCTCGCGCGGAACCTCTCCTACGGAGACCAGAGACGGCTGGGGATCGCCATCGCGCTCGCCGCGCGCAGCCGGGTACTTCTCCTCGACGAGCCGGCCGCCGGCATGAATCCGGAGGAGAAACGCGGACTCATGCAGACCATCAACGACATCCGCTCCCAGGGTGTCACCGTCGTCCTGATCGAGCACCACATGAAGCTGGTCATGGGCGTGTGCCACCGCGTGGTGGTGCTCGCCCAGGGGAAGGTCATCGCCGAGGGTTCTCCGGCCGAGGTCAGTCGCAATCCCCATGTGATCGAGGCGTATCTGGGGCAGGAGGTGGAGATTGCTTGAGATCCAGTCACTCGACGCCTCGTACGGAAACGTGCAGGTGCTGAAGGGGCTCGATCTCCGGGTCGGGGCCGGTGAGATCGTGACGCTGATCGGCGCGAACGGCGCCGGCAAGTCCACGACGCTCAAGTGCGTGAGCGGCCTGCTCCGCGCCCGGTCCGGTGTCATCCGGTATCAGGGAGAGGAGATCCAGAACCTTCCCACGCACGAGGTCATCCAGCGCGGGCTCGTGACCATCATGGAGGGCCGGCGGCTCTTCCCCGACCTCGACGTCCTCGAGAACCTCCGCCTGGGCGCCTACCATTGCCGCAGCGCCCGGGAGGTCGCCCGGCGGATGGACCGCGTGTTCACGCTGTTCCCCGACCTGAAGGGCAGGGAGAAGCAGCTCGCGGCATCGTTCAGCGGGGGTCAGCAGCAGATGATCGCCATCGGCCGCGGGCTCATGGCGGAGCCCAAGCTCCTCATGATGGACGAGCCGACCCTGGGGCTCTCGCCTCTCATGACCCAGAAGGTGGCGGCCATCATCAAGGCGATCCAGCAGGATGGCATCACCATCCTCCTCATCGAGCAGAATGCGAACATGGCGTTGCGTCTCGCGAGCCGGGGCTACGTCCTGGAGACCGGGAAGATCGTGATGGAGGGACCGGGGATGGCCCTTCTCGCGAACGACACCATCCGCCGGGCCTACCTGGGGATCTAGGGTCGTGCCCTCTCGAAAGACCGTCGCGATCGTCTGCACGCTCGACACCAAGCACCTCCATGCCTCCCTGTTGAAGGAGGCCATCGAGAAGCGGGGTCATGCAGTGCTGATCGTGGACACCGGCCTGCGAGCAGGAGGCCCACTGACGGCCGACGTGCCGCGCGAACGGGTGGCTACTGCGGCGGGAATCGACCCGGCAAGCCTGGCCAACACGGTGGACCGCGGCGAAACGCTCACAGCCATGGCGAGGGGAGCCACCTCCATCCTCACCGACCTGCAGCGCAAGGGAGAGGTCCACGGAGTCCTGGGGATCGGAGGCGGGAGTGGAACGGCGGTTGCGAGTGCGGTGATGCGCGCGCTTCCGTACGGGGTGCCCAAGCTGCTGGTCTCGACCATGGCCGGCCGGGACGTCGCGAGGTACGTCGGGACGAGGGACATCGTCATGCTGCCCTCGATCACCGACATCATGGGCATGAACCCCCTCCTGGAGCGGATCCTGCGCAATGCAGCGGGTGCCATGGTGGGCATGCTGGACGTTCCGGACGAGCCGCAGAGGGCCCATGACGGTTCCGCGAGCCCGGTCGTCGCCATCACGGCTTTCGGCACGACGACGCGGGCCGTCCTGCGCTGCAACGAGATCCTGGAAGCCGCCGGCATGAAGACCATGATCTTCCATGCCAATGGCACCGGTGGGCGGGCGATGGAGGAGCTCGTGGGACTCGGCGAGATCGATGCCGTCCTCGACCTCACGACGACGGAACTCGCCGACGAACTGTGTGGTGGTGTCCTCAGCGCCGGCCCGGCCCGGCTCGAGGCGGCGGGTGCGCGCGGCATCCCGCAGCTGGTCCTCCCAGGTGCCATCGACATGGTGAACTTCGGGCCCCCTTCCACGTTGCCGCCGAAGTACGCGGACCGGCACTTCCATCGGCACAATCCGGGGACGACGGTGATGCGCACCACGAGGGAAGAGAACGAGACCCTGGGGCGCTGGGTCGGGGAAAAGCTTGCCCGGGCCACCGGTCCGACGGTCCTGCTCCTCCCGCTCCGTGGATTTTCCGAGTACGATCGTGACGGCGGCGTGTTCCGCGATCCGGAGGCCGACCAGGCGTTTCACGACGCTGCCGTGCGCGCGATCCACGGCGCCCATCCCGTGCTGGAGATCGACGCGAACATCAACGACCCTGCGTGTGCGGAGAAGGCTGCAGGGCTCCTGATCGAGATGGTCCGCCAGATGCCCTCCGCTCGGGAGGGATCGAGCGGTGCCGGGATCTGAGGGGAGTTCCACCATGGCTGTCGCATATTCTCGCGCAGAAGTCGCAACCCGCCTCGCCGAGACGTTGCGGTCCGGGAAGGCGATCATCGGCGCGGGAGCGGGAAGCGGGCTCTCCGCCAAGTGCGCCGAGCTCGGGGGCATCGACTTCCTCGTCATCTACAACTCGGGCCGCTTCCGGATGGACGGGATGCCGTCCATCGCCGGGCTCATGCCCTACGGGAATGCCAACGACATCGTTCTCGAGCTCGGGGAGCGACACGTGCTTCCCGCCGTGGCGTCCACGCCCGTGTTCGCAGGGGTCTGCGGCACCGACCCGACCCGGGACATGAAGCGGTTCCTCCGCCAGGTCCGCGAGGTCGGCTTCTCCGGGGTCATCAATTACCCGACGGTGGCCCGGTTCGACGGGGACATCCGGCGCGACCTGGAGTCCGTGGGTCTCGGCTTCCGACGCGAGACCGAGATGATCGCGATGGCGCGGGAACTAGACCTCTACACCACTTGCTACGTCCGGACGCCCGACGAGAGCCGGCAAATGGCGGAGGCCGGGGTGGACGTCGTGGTGCCGCACGTCGGGCTGACCTCGGGTGGCACCATCGGGGCCTCGAACGCCATGACGCTCGAGGCGGCAGCTGCCGCAACCCAGGCGATGATCGAGGCGGCCCGGAGGGTGAACCCGGAGGTCATCGGCCTCGCCCACGGCGGCCCCATCGTGGAGCCCGAGGACGTCGCATTCGTCCTCGCGCGCACGGATGCGAGTGGCTTCGTCGGCGCCTCGAGCCTGGAGCGACTGCCGGTCGAGCGCGCCATCATCGATGTGGCGAGAGCGTTCAAGCGCCTCGAGAAGCCTTCGCGGTCCTCATGAACCGCGTCGGGCGATCGCCAGGAAGAGCGGGAACGTCCGTTCCACGCCGGCGACCTCCCTTCGTACTTCACATGGAGTGAAGTAGGAGACGGGGCCGAAGCCCGCTCCCCGGATCTTCGACTCGAGCGCGCGCCTGTCGAATCCGTTGTGGCCGTTGAACCCGGTCCCGTGGAACGACCCGTCCTCGGCGTCGAGGTCGGAGATGGCCAGGACCCCTCCCGGGGAGAGGACGGAGTGCATCGCCCCGAGCACGGCACTCAGGTCCGTGACGTGATGCATCGTCATGAGGCTGCAGATCAGGTCGAAGCGACGGGAGGGTGCGGCCTCGGTGGCCAGGTCCAGGTGGATGGCCTCGGCTCGCCCCCCTCCGACCCGGGCGATCTTCTCGCGGACCACCGTCAGCATTCCCTCGGAGGTATCGGCGAAGGTGACCGACGCGGCCCGCGGCAGGAGTTCAAATCCGAGTAGCCCCGTCCCGGAACCGTAGTCGAGCACGGCGCGGCGCCCGAGATCGGGTACCTCCCGCGTGATGGCGTCGGCAACCTTGCGGGCTCGGTCCAGCTTCGCAGGATCCGAGTCCCAGGTCGCAGCGCGTGCGTCGAACTCACTCATGGATGATCTCCCGCCCTCTTCTACAGCATCGTCCGCACCGGGACGTACGTTCGCTTCCCCACGTACCCGGCGCTGCCAGGCTGCCGAACACGCCGCCCTGCTTCTTGGCCTGCTCCTCCACCGCCTTCGCGGCGACGAACTTGAGCGCGCCACGGATGACCGCCCGCGTCTTGATGGCGCCGTAGTTGTCC
>CAIOAK010000187.1 GCA_903855945.1 uncultured Anaeromyxobacter sp. | reverse complement strand
GGCGCCCGCTCAGATGCGCCCCGCGCCGGGGTCACCCCCGGCCGCCTGCGAACAGGAGGGCGGGGACGAGGCCCCCGCGGGCGGCGTCGCCGCGCCCGGATCTCCCCTCGAAGCGAGCTCGCTCGAGTCGCCTTCGGCCCCGCATCCGCCAGCCGGCGGGAGGCGCGACGCGACGAGCTGCCCGCAGGGGCGCCGGGACACGAGCGAGCTCGGGCTCGGTGTTCCCCGGCGCCGAACGGCCGCGCACGCCCTTGCCCGAGGACTGCTGCGAGGAGAGGTGCGACCTCCACGCCGGCGGCACCACGGACGCGGCGCCGAAGGCGACCCAGGCGGGCCGCGCCGTTGCGGCGGGCTGGTTACCCGGTTAGCCATTGCCTCATGGAGGAGCGCGCCTACACGTCGGGGGACCTGGCCAGGGCCACGGGGGAGACCGTGCGCACCGTCCGGTTCTACGAGGAGGAGGGGCTCCTTCACCCGCTGACCGTGAGCGACGGCGGGCACCGACGCTACGACCAGGACGGCCTCGAGCAGCTCCAGCTCATCCTCGATCTCCGGGAACTCGGGCTGTCCATCCCGGACATCCGGGGGCTGCTCGCGATGCGAGAAGGGTGTCGGACCGCCGACGAGTTCCGGCGCCTGCTCTCCGAGCGGCTTCCGACCCACGTCGCGCGCATCCGGGTCCGGATCGATCGGCTCCGCCGCCTCGAGTCGGAACTCCGCCAGGCGGTCGCGACGGTCGGCGAGACTCCGGACGACGGGGAGCCGGGCGAGGTGCCTTGCCCGTGTTCGGTCGCCATGCAGGACGGTGCACCGCGGATCGTCCGGGTCCTCGCACGGAACGGGGAGTGCGGCGGGCGTCATCCCGTGGATCGACCGAGCAGACCTGACGCATGATCGGTCCAGCTCTTAGTTTACATAATATACATTATCAGACTCACGCAGGGGGAGGGGTCCCTTCGATCTCCAGGCGCTTCTTCGCCCCGCTGGCAGCCATTTTCCTGCTCTTGGGCTGCTCCCCGGAGCGCACCCCGCCGACCACCGCGCCGGCACCGTCAGGACCCACTCCCGCCGCCGCTCCCTCGGGTCCGTCCGCTCCGATCGCACCGACCGGCCCCGTGCGCCTTCCCTCGATCGTGGCGGAGGCCCGCCTCCCGCCGGCGACCGTCACGCCGCTCGACCTTGCCGGCACGACCGTCGATCCGAACGGCACCTTCGAACTCCGCTCGCAGTTGCCCCTCCGCGCCGCCCGTCTCGTCCTCCTCGACGCGCAGGACGCGATGGTCCCCGCCACGGTCGATTCCGAGATCGGGACCTCCTCCCGGTTCACCCTGGTGCCGCTCGAGCCCCTGCGCCCCGGGAGCCGCTATCTCCTCCGGCTCGAGGGGCTCGTGAGCCAGGCCCTCCAGGGCGGCGACGGTTCCACCTTCGAGCCAGTGGCCTTCCCGCTCCTCACCTCCGGCGACCCGCCCCAGAAACCCCCGCCGAAGAAGAGCTCGAAGAAGCGTTCCCGCTAGCTAACCCCGAGCAGGATCGGCAGGACGGGACGATCGGCCTCGCAGAAGTCGTACCCTGCGAGCTTTCCCGGAAGCTCCCAGGTCATGGCCGCCGCGCCCACGAGCCTCGGCTCGGCACCCGGCGCGAGCCTGCAGGCATAGAACGCGAGCTCCACCTCGAGATCGGGATACCGGTGGGACGTCCTCGCGACCAGATCCTCCACGGCCACCTCGCAGTCGAGCTCCTCCCGGATCTCGCGTCGCAGGGCCTCCGGCTCCGACTCCCCCGGCTCCACCTTTCCCCCGGGGAACTCCCACTGTCCGCCGCGGTCGGCGTGGCCGTGACGCCGCGTGACGAGGATGCGGCCATCCCGACGGAGAACCGCCGCGACCACCCGCACCCGCTTCACTGCAGATCGACCGCGATCAGCTCCCCGGTGTTGGACATTAGGTAGAGCCGCTTGCCGAGGATGGCCGGGCTGCCGCTGACGCCGGAGCCCCGGGTGAAGAAGCGCAGCTTCTTTCCGTTCTTCCGATCGAGGATGAGGAGCCCCTTGCCCACCGGGACGAGCACGAGCCCCCTCGTGACCACGGGATCGGCGAGCGGATTCCCTTCGTGCGGAGACTTCCAGCGCTGCGACCCGGTCCGGGCGTCGAAGGCGTAGACATCCTTCGTGGTCACCACCACGAGGACGTCCCCGTCCAGGATCGCCTTGTAGGCGTCCGGCGCCTTCGCCTCCCAGACGGGTCCGCCGCTGGCCCGATCGAGCGCCGCGACCTGGCCGGCGTAGCTCGCCACGAAGACCCTGTCCTTCGAGACCTGCACGTCGGCGTCGATGTCGGGGTAGATCCCGCGCCCCACCTTCCGGTCCCACTTCACGGCTCCGGTGAGGGCGTCGAGCGCGACCACCGAACCATCGGCGAATCCCTGGTAGACGACCCCGTCCACGACCGCCGGACGACCCACGCCCAGGATGAGGAACTTCCCGGTGGGCTCCCGGCGGAAGTGCCACTTCCAGTTTCCGGTGCGCGCCTCGAGGGCCAGCAGCGTGCCCTCCAGGGTGGCGAAGTAGACCAGTTCCCCGGCTGCCACGGGCTGGCTGGCGAACTCCTCCCGGTAACGGTACATCCAGCGGAAATCGCCGCGCGCCGCGTCGAAGGCGAAGATCCTGCCGTCGATGCCGGCGACGAAGACGAGCCCGTCGGCGATAGTGGGCGGCGCGAGGTACGGCCCGACCAGCCCGGCGTACCAGAGTTCCTTGCCGTCGGCCGAGTAGGCCTGCACGTAGCCGTCCCGCGTTCCGGCGACCACCATGCCCGTCAACGGATCGACCCCGGGACCGGCCGGCTCGAAGGGCTTGTACTCGAGCAGGTAGGGCTCGACGAGCGTCTTCCGCCAGGCCACATGGAAGAGGCTATCGGTGGGGAGCGCCGCCTTCGAGGGCGCCTTCGTGAGCGAGCCCGGCGGCGGCGCGGACGTGCTGGCCGGACCGGGGGCCGCCGCGAGCGCGGCCGCGAGGACCGAGGCGGCCGCCAGCAGCGTCACTTCGCGGGACCCGCCAGCGAGGCGAGCTGCTTCTCGGCCTCGGCACGAAGCTGCGACTCCTTGAAATCGTTCGGGAAGGCCTCCAGGAGCTTGCGGGCCTCGTCCACCTTCCCGCTCCGGGCGAGCAGCCTGGCCCGCTCGACGGTGGCCCGGTCGGCCCGTGCGGGCGCCTGGGTCGGGATCTTCTCCAGCGCGGAGATGGCCCCGGGAACGTCCCCCTTGGCCTCCTTGGCCCGCGCAACCCCCTCGATGGCGACGAACGCCAGCGAGTCCTTGGGCGACGAGTGGACGAGGTAGGAATCGTAGTCGGCGATGGCAGCGTCCCAGGCGGCGAGGCGCAGGTTGGCGGCGGCGGCGGCGAGGGCGGCGGTGCGCGCCGCGTCGCTCGCCGGATAGCTCTTGCGAAGCTCGTCGGCGCGACCCAGGACCGAGCGGTACTGCGCCTCGGTGCTCGGGAAGACGGGTACCACCACTCCCGGCAGCGGAACCGAGGAGATCTGGCCGTCGGCGTCGTCGAGGGTCCGGTACAGGAGCGCGCCGGCCGTGGCCTTGCGGGAGTCGAGCCAGGCCATGGCGCCGAGGACCACCGCCACCACCACGAGCGCTCCGACCACGCCGGCCACGATGACCTTCTGCTTCCCGGTCAGCCAGGCCGCAGCCTTGACGGCGGCGCTCTGGAAGGCATCGGGCGCCTTCATGTCCTTACGGGTCAACTCTTCGTGTTTCGACATGGTTCTCCCGGGATCCCTTTGAAAAGTCGGCACAATCTAGGCGTGGTGCCGGAGGGCGTCAAGCGCCGCGGCGACCCTTCCCGGGCCGCTTCGAATGCTGCCTTCGCGTCCGCTCCCGGTAGATGAACCGGAGCGGCACCCGCAGCGCGAAGGCCTCCCGGAACCGGTTCTCCACGAAGCGCTTGTAGTGGTCCGGGATGGTCTCGGGGCGGCTCGCCTGGAGGACCATCGTGGGGGGAGCCGTGGAGACCATGCTCACGTAGTAGAGCTTCACCGGGCGACCGTGGGAGAGCGGCGCCGGGTGGGCGTCCTGGATGGCCTCGAGCAGCTCGTTCAGCTTCGGGGTGGGCAGCCGGGTCCGGTACTGCCGGGCCAGGCGGGCCGTCTCCCGGAGGAGCGAGCCAATCCCCTTCCCTTCCCGGGCCGAGACGAAGAGCATCGGCGCCCAGGTGATGAACGGGAGCCGCTTGTGGAGCTCGTCCCGGTACCACCCCTGGGTCGCACCGGCCTCCTGGGCCACGTCCCATTTATTCACTACTAGTATGAGTGCCCGGCCCTTCTCGATCACCAGCCCCGCCAGCCGGGCGTCCTGATCGGCGCCGGCCTCCTGGGCGTCGAGGATCAGCGCCACGACGTCGGCGTCGTCGATGGACTTCATCGCCCGGACGACCGAGTAACGTTCCACCTCCTGGGCGATGGAGCGCTTCCGGCGGATCCCGGCCGTGTCGGTGATCACGAACCGCTGCCCTTCGTGCTCGAGAACGGAGTCGATGCTGTCCCGGGTGGTACCGGCCACCTCGGAGACCACGAGCCGATCCTCGCGGAGCAGGGCGTTCACGAGCGTGCTCTTGCCCACGTTGGGGCGCCCGACGATGGCGAGCCGGATCTCCCGCGCAGGATCCTCCTCGGGCGCCGCCGCCTCGTCCTCCTCCCCCTCCCCCTCCCCCGCAGCTTCCGCCTCCGCGGCCTCCGCGCGACGCTCCCGCCGGCTCCGGTGCTCCGCCTCCGCAGGAGCCTCCGGCGCGGGCGTCCCCCTCTCCTCCAGCGAGGCGAGGATGGCATCCAGGAGGTCGGGCACACCGCGCCCGTGCTCGGCCGAGACCGGATGGACCTCGCCGAACCCGAGCTCGTAGAACTCGGCCAGGGGCGCCTGCCCCTCGGTCCCCGCCGTGTCCATCTTGTTCACGGCCACGAAGAGCGGCTTCCCCGAGGGGCGGAGCAGGTCGGCCACCGCCCGGTCGATCGCCGTGGAGCCCTCTCGACCATCGACGACCAGCACCACGGCGGCCGCCTCGTCCACCGCCAGACGGGCCTGCTCCTGCACGCTGCGCATGAGCGTCCGGTCCGGCAACTCGTCCTTCCGGGCGGGCGCGATCGGATCGAACCCCCCGGTGTCCACCGCCGAGAGCAACCGGTGCTCCCAGGTGAAGTCACCGTAGTTCCGGTCGCGCGTCACCCCGGGCACGTCCTCGACGATGGCGGCGCGCCGCCCCACGATCCGGTTGAAGAGCGTGGATTTCCCCACGTTGGGGCGCCCCACCAGCGCCACGAGCGGACGGATGCGGTTCACGGTCCGATCCCCAGGCGACGCAGCGCCTCGACCCGCTCCGACCAGCGCTCCTCGACCTTCACCGTGAGGCGAAGGAACACCTTCGCCCCGAGCAGCCGCTCCAGCCTCTGCCGCGCCCGCGTCCCCACCCGCTTCAGCATGGAGCCACCCTTTCCGATGACCATGGCCTTCTGCGACTCCCGCTCCACCCAGATCACCGCGTCGATCCGGACGAGCCCGCCGTCCTCGCGCCGCTCCGACTCGTCGAACTCCTGCACCTCGACGGCGGCGGCATAGGGGAGCTCCTCCCGCATGAGCTCCATCACCTGCTCCCGGACGTACTCGGCCGCGATGACCCGCTCGGCCTGGTCGGTCAGCATCTCGGGGGGGAAGAGCGGCGCCTCGGCGGGCGGAAGGTGCCGGGCCAGCGCCTCGGCGAGCCGGTCCACGTTCTCGCCGGTGAGTGCCGAGAAGGGAACCACGTCGGCCCAGTCGAACAGGGATCGGTAGGCCTCGATGACGGGAAGGAGGGTCTCCCGCGGCGCCCGGTCCATCTTGTTGATGCCGAGGACGGCCGGCTTCCGGCGCCGCTTCACCTCGTCCACGATCCAGCGGACGGTCTCCCCCACCTCGACCTTGCCACCGGGGCCGGTACCCGCCTCCACGAGGACGAGGGCCACGTCCACCTCGGAGAGCGTGCCGAGCGCCGTGTCCACCATGCGCCGGTTGAGCGGCCCCTTCGCCTTGTGGATGCCGGGCGTGTCGAAGAGGGCGAGCTGCCAGCCCTCCCCGTTCACCACGCCCAGGATCCGGGTGCGGGTGGTCTGGGGGCGCGCCGTGACGATGGCCACGTGCTCCCCCAGGAGCTTGTTGAGGAGCGTCGATTTTCCGACGTTGGGACGTCCGAGGATGGCGACGAAACCTGCCCGGAAGGAGGTGTTCTTCTCCAAGGATCAGTAGCCGATGACCGTGATCTTCTTCACCTCGATCGGCTTCAACGGCCGGTCGCCCGCGGAGCGGTTCGTCGGGGTGCTCTCGATGGCCTTCACCACGTCCTGGCCCGAGATCACCTTCCCGAAGACGGGGTGGCGGCTGGGGCCGGCGCTGAACCAGTCGAGGAAGGCGTTGTGGGTGGCGTTGATGAAGAACTGGGAACCGCCGCTGTTCGGCCGGCCGGTGTTGGCCATGGACAGCGTCATCGGCTCGTTGGAGAGCTTGTGCTCCGGCGGGTGCTCGTCCGCGATGGTTCCGTGGGGCGGGCCTCCGGTGCCGGCACGCGGGCTGTTCGGGTCCTTGGAGTTCGGGCACCCGAACTGGATCATGAAGCCCTTGATGACGCGGTGGAAGTGAAGCCCGTCGTAGAAGCCCTTCTTGGCGAGGTCGAGGAAGTTCTTCGCCGTGACGGGCATCTTGTCGAGGTAGAGCTCGACGGTGAAGTCGCCGAGCGTGGTCTCGAAGGTTGCGGTGGGGTTGGCCATGGATCTCCCTACTTGCAGGTGGGTGGCGTCTTCGAGAAGACGACCTTGGTCAGACGAACCTTGGAGTTGCCGGTGCGGGCGATCTGCCCCACCAGCTCGCAGCCGCAGACGCCGCTGCCGAAGCGGGTGTAACCGCAGACGCCGCTCTTCGACTCGATGCAGCTGCGCGGTTCGAGCTGGGGGACGGCGCTCCCGGCCCCCTCGGTGATGAAGAACTGGGAGCCGTTCGTGTCGGGCCCCGAGTTGGCCATGGCGAGCTGGCAGGCCTTGTCGAACGTCCGGGCCGGCGGCCGGGGCAGTTCATCGTCGATCTTGAAGCCCGGCCCCCCGGTGCCGAAGGGGCGACCCTGGGTGGTGGAGGTGGCGCCCGAGGCTGCGCCCTGCGTGAGCGGGTCTCCGCCCTGGATCATGAATCCGGGGATGACCCGGTGAAAGAGTGTGCCGTCGTAGAGCGGCTTCGTCACCTTCTCCCCGGTCTTCGGGTCGGTCCACTCCTTCTTGCCCTCGGCGAGGGCCTGGAAGTTGGCGACCGTGGCGGGGGCGTCCTTCGGTAGGAGCTTCACGCCGATCTTGCCGGCGGTGGTCTCGAAGGTGGCGTACAGGTCCTGCGCGAGAGCCGGGGCGGTGGCGAGGGCCAGCGCCGCGGCGAGGGCGAGCTTTGTCATGCGGGGAATGCTAGTCACGGCGCCGCGGGACCGCAATCTTCCTCGTGCGGGGCCTCCCCTGCCTCCGGAGCGGGTGACCCGGCCGGGACGGTCGCCAGGGACTCCAGGGCCACCTTCGCCGCCCCCTGTTCGGCATCCTTCTTGGAGCGTCCCGACCCGGTTCCGAGCACCTGGCCGCGCAGCTCCACCTCCACCTCGAAGGTCTTGGCGTGGTCCGGCCCCAGCTCGGCCACCACCCGGTACCGCGGGGAGGTACGGAAGAGGGCCTGCGCCTGTTCCTGCAGCTGGGTCTTGAAGTCCCGGTCGAGGGAGCCTGCGCCCCCGCCGCCGTAGGCCTGCTCCAGGAACGGGGCCACGAGCCGGTGGACCGCCTCGAGCCCGCCGTCGAGGAATACCGCGGCGATGACCGCCTCCATCGTGTCGGCGAGGAGCGACGTCTTCTCCCTCCCGCGCGTCAACTCCTCCCCGCGCCCCAGCCGGAGCAGCTCCCCCAGCTCGAGCGACCGGGCCATGGAGGCGAGCCCGGCCTCGTCCACCACCGCCGCGCGGAGCTTGGAGAGATCCCCCTCCCGCGCATCGGGGAAGCGGGCCATGAGGTACTCCGACACGAGCAGGTCGATCACCGCGTCGCCCAGGAACTCGAGCCGCTCGTTGTCCTCGGCGCCCTCGCCGCGGTGCTCGTTCACCCACGACTTGTGGGTGAGTGCGGTCAGCGCCATCCCGCGGTCGTGGAGCGGCGCACGGACCCGCTCGGCGAGCCGTGCGACCCGTTCGCGGTCCTCGACGGAGAGCTCGGAGGGCACTAAAGTCTCCTCGCCAGCGCGTCGGCCAGCTCGTACGGATCGGCGTTCCGCGCGGCGATGCGTTCAGCCAGCTCGTCGAGGTGCCCTTCCTCCTCCGCCAGCCGCGACAGGGCGCCCTGCATGAGCCGATCGCGCAGCAGGGTGAGGAAGGCGGCCCGCGCTCGGGCCACCTCGCGCTTCTTCCGCTCTCCTGTCGAATCCAGGTGAATCCGGTGGCGCTCCACCGCCTGGGCCAGTTCCTCGATCCCCTCGTTCCGGGTGGCGATGGTCTTCACGATGGGGGGCTCCCACCATCCCGCCTCGTGCGGATCGTCGCCGCCGGTGCGGGTCATCCGGTGCAGGGCGTCGTGGTCGTGGACCGGGCGCGTGGCCGTGGTCCGGCGCAGGTCGAGCATCATCTGGAGGTCCTTCACCGTGCGATCGGAGCCCTCCCTATCGGCCTTGTTCACGGCGAACACGTCGGCGATCTCGAGCACGCCCGCCTTGATGGCCTGGACTTCGTCCCCCATGCCGGGGATCGAGACCACCACCACGGTGTGGGCGAGTTCCGCCACCTCCACCTCGTCCTGCCCCACCCCCACCGTCTCGACGATGACGATGTCCTTGCCCATGGAGTCGAGGACGGTGACCACGTCGGAGGTGGCGCGGGACAGCCCGCCCAGGTGCCCGCGGGTGGCGAGCGAGCGGATGAACACCTCCGGGTCGAGGGCGTGATCCTGCATCCGCACCCGGTCTCCCAGGATGGCACCGCCGGTGAATGGGCTCGTGGGATCGACCGCCACCACCCCCACCGTGCGGCCTGCCTTCCGGTGATGGGCGATGAGCCGATCGGTCAGCGACGACTTCCCGGCCCCGGGCGGCCCGGTGAGACCGACGACCAGGGCGTGGCCGGGCCGAGCGAACAGTTCGCGTAGAACCTTCCGCGCACCGGGGACGCCGTCGTCCAGGTTGCGCATCAACCGGGCCGCGGCGCGGATGTCGCCGGCACGGACCCGTTCCACGACGCTCTTGGCCATGGCGCTCACGCCCCGTCACTCCCCCGTGAAGATCGGCTTGCGCTTCTCGGCGAAGGCGCGGAGCGCCTCCACCCGGTCCTTCGTCCGAAGGCAGTCC
>CAIOAK010000186.1 GCA_903855945.1 uncultured Anaeromyxobacter sp. | reverse complement strand
CTCCACGCGAAGGCTGCAGTCCGTCGGCGCCATCCAGCCTTGCCCACCCCCCCCCGCGCAGCCGGCGCCCCCCAGCGCCGCGGGCTCCACCCCGGCCCGCCGGCGCACGGGAGGGCGGGGACGCGGCCACCCGGGTGACGGGCGCGTCTACCGCCCGCTTCGCCGCAGCAACACGTACACCGCCCCGGCCCCGCCGTCCTGCGGCCGCGCCGTCGCGAACGCCAGGACGTGCCGTCCGAACCGCGCCGTGGCGAGCCAGCTCCGCAAGGCCTCCTTCAAGACCGGCACCTGGTCCTTCGAGTGGAGGCCCCGGCCGTGCACGAGCAGCACGCAGCGCTTCCCCTGTTCCCGCGACCGTCGCAGGAAGGCGTCCACCTCCCCCTTGGCCTCCGCCCGGGACTTTCCATGCAGGTCGAGGTGCGCCTGCACCGAGAATTCCCCGCGCCGCAGCTTGCGCACGACCGCCAGGTCGAGCCCGGCGATCCATCCCTCGACGTACTCGTCGCTGTCGGCGATGTCGAAGGGCGCCTCGCCGGAGACCAGCGCCTCGAGCTCCTTCAGCGCATCCAGATCCGGATGCCAGAAGACGGGCAGCCGCTCGCGGGGCGGCGCGGGCGCGACCACCCTGGACCGGCCCGGCACGGGGCGCGCGCCGGCCACGGCCTGGGCCCAGAGATCGGCGTCGGTGGGTTCGGCCGGCGGGGCGGGAGGCGGTGGAGGCTTCGGCGCCTGGACGAGCTTCTCCGGCGGCTGCGCCCGCAGCTCCTTGAGCTTCCCGAATGGGTTATGGAACGGCTTCTTCGACGCGGCCACGCCCCCGGCACTATAACTGGCGGGCATGCCGGAACCCATCGTCGAGGCCGTAGATGTCGCCAAGGTCTACCAGCTGGGGAAGACCGAGGTGCAGGCGCTGCGCCACGTGGACCTGGTGGTCGAGCGGGGCGAGTTCCTCTCCATCGCCGGCCCCTCCGGAAGCGGCAAGACCACGCTGCTCAACCTCATCGGGGGCGTCGACGTGCCCACGGCGGGCACGGTCCGGGTGGACGGCGAGGACACCTCCCGCCTCACAGAGCGGGCGCTGACCCGGCTGCGACTCGACCACATCGGCTTCATCTTCCAGACCTTCAACCTCGTGGCCGTGCTCACCGTCTTCCAGAACGTGGAGTTCCCGCTCCTCCTGCAGGGGCGGATGACCTCCGCCGAACGGCGCCGGCGGGTCGAGACGCTGCTCGAGTCGGTGGGGCTCGCGGGCCACGCCCGCCATCGCCCCAGCGAACTCTCCGGCGGGCAGCGGCAGCGGGTGGCCGTCGCGCGCGCGCTGGTCGGAAACCCGCCGCTCGTGCTGGCCGACGAGCCCACCGCCAACCTCGACTCGAAGACCGGCGGCACCATCATCGACCTGATGCGGGAGATGAACCGGCGCGACGGCACCACCTTCATCTTCTCCACCCACGACCCCAAGGTGATGTCCCACGCGAGCGCCATCGTCCGGCTCGAGGACGGCCGCGTCATCGGCCGCGAGTCTGCCCAGGGAGCCGAGGCACGGTGAGCGGCAGCTCCTCCTCCCGGGTCCACCAGGGACGGATCCTGGTCGAGATCGCCATGCGCAACCTGGTGGCGAGCCGCGTTCGCACGACCGTCGTCGGCGGCATCGTGGCCCTGGGCGTGGTGGTGGTGGTGCTGGGGAGCTCGCTCCTCGACTCCATCGACGCCGGGATGACCCGCAGCATCCAGGGCAGCCTGGGCGGGCACATCCAGCTCTACAACGCCGCCTCCCGCGACCCGCTCGCCCTCTACGGCGGAACCATGGGCGAATCGGTCCTCGAGCCCATCTCCGACTTCGCCCGGCTGAAGGGCGCGGTCCTCACCGTGCCGGGCGTCCGTCTCGTCGTCCCCATGGGGATCGATCAGGCCATGGTGTCGATGGGGAACGTCTTCGACGTGGCGCTCGAGCGGCTCCGCGCCGACGTCCGCCGCCGCATGGCGAACGGTCCGCCGGCCGAGGACCCGGAGTACGAGGCCCACAAGGCCCACCTGCGCCGGATGGCCACGCTCCTCCAGCAGGAGCTGCGCCAGGCGCGGGAGATCGCCGACGAGACCTCGGGCGTCTACAAGGACCGGAAGGCCGACTTCGACGCGCTGGCCCGGGCGGTGGAGGGGGGCTTCTGGGAGCATTTCGACGAGGACCCCCTCGCCTCCCTCGAGTTCCTGGAGAACCGGGTGGCGCCGCTCTCCATGGACGGCGGGTTCACCTTCATCCGCTACGTCGGAACCGATCCGGAGGCCTTCCAGAAGGCCTTCCCCGGCGCGCAGGTGGTCGAGGGAGCCCCCATCCCGCCCGGCCAGCGCGGCGTGCTGCTCGGGAAGCTCTACGCGGAGGAGTGGCTCAAGCTCCGCGCCGCGCGCCGCCTCGACAAGATCCGGGAGGCCCGGGATCTCCACGGGCGTCGGATCGCGAAGGACGAGGAGCTTCAACGGTGGGTGAAGGAGAACACCGGCCAGACCCGCGACATCCTGCTGCAGCTCGACCCGGTCCGCACCCGCGAGGCGGTGCGCCGGCTCCAGGCGGCGCTGGGTACGAAGGAGTCCGACCCCGCCCGGCTGGTCTCGGCCCTGCTCGACACCGACGACCGGAACTTCGACGCGCGCTACCGGATCTTCTACGCGGAGCTCGCCCCGCTCCTGCAGCTCTACTCGGTGAAGGTGGGCGACTTCATCACCATCAAGGCCCCGTCCCGCAGCGGCTACGTGAGCTCGGTGAACGTCCCGGTGTACGGCTTCGTCGAGTTCCGCGGGCTGGAGCGGTCGGCGCTCGCCGGGATGATGAGCGTCCTCGACATCCACACCTGGCGCGACCTCTACGGCTACCTGACCCCGGAGCGGGCCGCGGAGATCGCCCGGCTGAAGGAGCGGGCCGGGGCGACGATGGTGGCCCGCGAGGAGGCCGAGGCGGCGCTCTTCGGGGGAGGGGATGCGCCCCCGGCGCCGTCCTCCGCACCGCAGGTCATCGACGAGAACCGGCTTCTCGCCGCGGGGGGCGGCAAGGGAGCCCGGGAGGACCTGTTCCTGCGTCGCTACGGCCAGGCCGAGACGGACGCCGGCGTGGCGCTCAACGCAGCGGTGATCCTGGAGGACCCCCGGCGCATCGAGGAGACCATGCCGCTCCTCGTCGAGGCGGCCGCGAAGGCGGGGGTCCGGGTGAAGGCGGTCACCTGGCTCGAGGCCTCGGGCATCGTCGGCCAGTCGATGAAGCTCCTCCGGATGGTGCTCTACCTGGCGGTGCTCATCATCTTCGCGGTGGCACTCGTCATCATCAACAACGCCATGGTCATGGCCACCCTCCAGCGTGTGAAGGAGATCGGCACCATGCGGGCCATCGGGGCGCAGCGCCGCTTCGTGCTCTCGCTCGTGCTCGTCGAGGTGGTGACCACCGGTCTCGTCTTCGGCGGGCTCGGGGCGGCGGCGGGGATCGCGATCGTCCGGGTCATCGGATGGACCGGCGGGATCGCCGCGACGAACGACACGATGTACTTCCTCTTCTCCGGCCCGGCGCTCATCCCCCGGCTCGGCGCGGCGAGCCTCGCCACCTCGGTGGCCATCGTCTTCCTGGTGTCGATCCTCTCGGCCCTGTACCCGGCGCTGCTCGCCATGCGCGTGACGCCGCTCGAGGCCATGCAATCGGACGACGGATGATCGCCACCGACCTCTTCATCGCCGCCCGGAACCTGGCCCGCCACACGCGGCGCAACCTGCTGCTCGCCGCGGCCATCTCCGGGGTCACCGCGCTGCTCGTCCTGCTCACCGGGCTCACCTCGGGGATGCGGGAGGCCATGCTCCACTCGGCCACCACGCTCATGACCGGACACGTGAACCTGGCCGGCTTCTTCAAGATCACGAGCGGAACCGCCGCCCCCATCGTGGCCGACTGGGAGAAGCCCTGGGAGGCGGTGAAGGACAAGGTGCCCGAGCTCGTCTACGCGGCGCCGCGCGGCCGGGGATGGGCCAAGGCGGTGGCCGACGGCGGCTCGATGGACCTCGTCCTGGCCGGGATCGATCTCTCTCGCGAGCCGGGCTTTGACAAGGTGATCCAGGTGGTCGAGGGCTCCCTGGCCGAGCTCGGGAAGCCCGGCACCATCCTGCTCTTCCAGGACCAGGCCAGGCGGCTCGGCGTGAAGCCCGGAGACACGCTCACCCTCTCGGCCCCCACCACCCGCGGGGCCAGCAACACCGCCGACGTCCGCGTCGCCGCGGTGGCGCGGAACATCGGCCTCCTCTCCGCATTCAACGCCTTCATCCCGGCGGAGACCCTGCGCCAGCTCTACCAGCTCAAGGTCGGCACCACCGGCGCCGTGCAGCTCTACCTCGCGGACCCCGCCGACTCGGCCAAGGTGGCGGCCCGGCTGCGCGCTGCGCTCCGCGAGGCCGGCTGGAGGGTGATGGATCCCGACCCGGAACCCTACTGGCAGAAGCTGATGTTCAAGGTGAACGCCGAGGACTGGACCGGCCAGAAGCTCGACGTCACCACCTGGGAGGACGAGATGAGCTTCCTCTCCTGGATCGTGACCGCGGTGACCTGGCTGGGCAACGTGCTGGTGGGCGTGCTCCTCGTGATCGTGGCGGTGGGGATCGTGAACACGCTCGCCATCGCCATCCGGGAGCGCACCCGGGAGATCGGCACGCTGCGGGCCATCGGGATGCAGCGCACGCAGGTGCTCCGCCTGACGCTGCTGGAGGCCTTCCTGCTCGGACTGGGGGGGGCGGCGATGGGGGCCGCCGCGGGCGCCGCGATCGCCGCGGGGCTGAACGCCACCGGGATCGAGCTTCCCGAGACGATGCAGTACTTCCTCCTGCAGCGCGACCTGCACCTGGCCCTCCACGCCGGCCGGGTCGCCCTCGCGGTCGCCTTCGTGACCGGGCTCACCACCGTGGCGGCCATCTGGCCCTCGGTCTGGGCCGCCCGGATGCGCCCGGTCACCGCCATGCATCACGTCGGGTGAAATCCATGCGAAACGCCTCCTTCCTCGCGCTGTTCCTGCTCCTCGCCCCGGCCGCGGCCGCGCCGCTCGACCCCGAGGCCACCGACCAGCTCGTCCGCACCATCGACGAGCGGGAGCGCAACTCGGGCGACTGGAAGGCGCTCGTCTACATGGAGGCCAAGGAGAAGGACAAGACCGACGTGGTCTACGACCTGGTCGTCTACCGGAGGGACAAGGAGCAGAAGCTCGTCTTCCTCTTCCTGGAGCCGAAGACCGAGGCGGGCAAGGGCTACCTGCGCATCGACAAGAACCTGTGGTTCTACGATCCGCGGGTGGGGCGATGGGAGCGGCGCACGGAGCGGGAGCGCATCGGGGGAACCGACACGCGCCGCGGCGACCTGGACGAGTCGCGCCTCTCCGAGGAGTACACGGCGAAGTGGGAGGGGGACGAGAAGCTGGGCAAGTTCGAGGTGCACCGGGTGCTGCTCACCGCCCGCACCGGGGTGGACGTGGCCTTCCCATCGGTGCGACTCTGGGTGGATCAGGCCACCGGAAACGTGCTGAAGAAGCAGGAGATGGCGCTGTCGGGGCGGCTCATGCGGACCTCCTACTATCCGCGCTGGAAGAAGGTCCGCAGCGAGTCGAAGAAGGGCGACGTGTGGTACGCCGAGGAGATGCGCTTCTACGACGAGGTCGAGAAGGCCAACCAGACGCTCGTGCTCGTGAAGTCGATCGACCTGCGCCCGCTCGACCCGAACCTGTTCACCAAGGCCTGGCTCGAGTCGAAGAGTCGATGAGCGTGCGCGCCGCCCTCCTCCTCGTCGTCGGGCTGGCCGCTCTGCCGGCCGCGGGTCAGGACCGTCCCAGGCCCAGCGAGGAGGAGATGTTCGGGGCGCCGGCCACGGCTCCGGCCGCACCCGCGGCCCATGCGCCCGGCGCCTATCCGCAGCCGGCTTCGCGCGCCCCGGCCCCCCCGGCCGACGCCGCGCTCGAGACCGCCAGTCCGTCGCCCCCGGGCTTCACCGCCCCCCCTGCGCCGCCCGACCCGCTCAAGATCGGCGGGATGCTCTACCTGCGGCTCGACTCGCAGTGGCAGCTCGGGCTGCCGGTGTCGGCGTGGCCCGTCACGTCGCCCAACCTCATCGATCTCTACGCCGACGTCCGCCCCAACGACCGGGTGCGCGGCTTCATCCTCGGCCGCGCCCAGGTGAACCCGCTCGTCCCCGACACCGTGCAGCAGTCGGTGTACGGGCAGGTCCTCTCCACCCAGGTGGTGCTCGACCAGGCCTGGATCCGCTTCGACATCGAGCGGGCCGTCTTCGTCACCGTCGGCAAGCAGCAGGTGTCCTGGGGCGTGGCCCGCTTCTGGAATCCCACCGACTTCCTCCATTTCCGGAAGAGGAGCCCCCTCTCGGTCTTCGACGAGCGGCAGGGGGAGTGGATGCTGAAGCTTCACGTTCCGTGGGAGAAGGCGGGCTGGAACTTCTACGGGATCCTGCTCTTCAGCGGGAACCAGGTCGTGGACCAGGTGGGCAAGATCGGGGGCGCGCTGCGGGCCGAGGTGGTGGTGGGCTCGCTGGAGGTGGCCGGCGAGGTGGTGGCCCGCTCGGGTACCCTCCCGCGCCTGGGGGTCGAAGCGACCTGGGGCATCTGGGAGATCGACCTTTACGGGAACGCGTCGCTCGGGAAGGGCACGCCCAACGGTCTGCCCCAGTGGAACATGCTCGCGCCGCCCGACTGGCAGGCCTCCCCGCCCGACGTGGGCATCTACGATCCCTACGAGCCGGGCTTCGCGCCGCAGGTCTCGGTGGGGGCCTCCTGGAGCTGGAAGTACGACGACATCCACAACCTCACCGTCGGCGCCGAGTACTTCTACAACTCGCTCGGCTACTCCGACCCCGCCATCTACCCCTGGCTCATCTTCAACCAGCAGTACGATCCGTCCTACGTGGGGCGCAACCAGGTGGGGCTCTACGTGCTCGTGCCGAAGCCCTGGAACTGGAACGACACCACCTTCATCTTCTCCACCCTCGCGAACCTCACCGACCGGACCTTCATCAGCCGCGTCGACTACTCGGTGCTGCTCCTCACCTACCTCCGGCTCGAGGCCTACGCCGCGGTCCACTACGGGCTGGCCGGCGGCGCCTACCGCTTCACCCTCGACATCCCGGCCTCGCCGCCCTATCTCTCCCAGGCGGTGAACATCCCGCCGCCCGTGGCCGACTTCGGCGTCGCCCTCCGGATCAGTTTGTAGCCCTTCGCCGAGGAGGTTCCCGTGCCCGAGTTCCGCATCCAGAAGAGGACCCAGCTCACCTTCGACGAGGCCGTCGCCCGCCTCCCCGACGTCCTCAAGGCCGAGGGCTTCGGCGTGCTCACCCAGATCGACGTGCAGGCCACGCTGAAGGAGAAGATCGGCGCCGACTTCCGCCGCTACCGCATCTTCGGCGCCTGCAACCCGAAGCTCGCCTTCCGTGCGCTCTCCACCGAGCTGGAGGTGGGCGTGATGATGCCCTGCAACGTCGTCGTCTTCGAGGGGGACGACGGGAAGGCGGTGGTCTCCGCCATCGACCCGATGGCCACCATCGCTTCCACCCATCCCGGCCTCAACGTCCTCGCCGGCGAGGTGAAGTTCGCACTCCAGCGCGCGCTCTCGGCCATCCCGTAGCGCGGCCCCCCTTGAAACGGGTCCCGGTCCCTGCTAGAAAAAACCGGCTGGCCGGTTTTTTTCAAGGAAGGGGCTCGCCGGGCATGGCGAAGAAGGACCTCAGCGACAAGGAGCTGGCGAGGAAGTCGGCCATCGGTCAGGCGGCCGCGAAGCTCTTCGACCGCAAGGGCTACCTCGAGACCACCCTCGAGGACATCGCCAGGGAGGCCGCCGCCAGCAAGGGTGCGGTCTACTACTACTTCTCGAGCAAGCACGAGATCCTGCACTTCATCCTCGACACCTACACCGAGTCGCTGCTCACGGGGCTGGAGGAGGAGCTCGCGGCCGTGCCCCGCGGAGCGAAGCGGGTCGAGTACATCACCCGCCGGCACCTGACGCTCTACAACAACCGGGTGCCGGAGGCGAAGGCGCTGCTCATCGACGCGCCGAACCTGCCCGCCAAGGAATTCCGGGCGATCGCCGCCAAGCAGAAGCGCTACGCCGCCTTCCTGGTCGATGCGCTGCGGGACTATTTCGGCGAGCGCGTGCCGGAGGTGAACCTCAAGGCCGTCGCCTACATCCTCTTCGGGATGTGCAACTCCATCATGCACTGGCACGACCCCGACGGGCCCCTGAAGCTCTCGGAGGTCACCGACATGTGCCTGAACGTCTTCCTGCGGGGCACCCAGGACTATGCCGAGAACCCCGGCCGGCGCCGAGCGGAGGGAACATGAGCGAAACCCGGAACGAGCAGCTGGCGGTCCTCGAGTCGATGGTCCGGATCCGTCGCGTGGAGGAGAGGCTCGCCGAGCTATTCACCCAGGGAAACATTCCCGGGTTCATCCACGTGAGCATCGGCCAGGAGGCCGTCGCCGCCGGGGTCTGCTCGGGCCTGGGGCCGGGGGACTCGGTGCTGACCACCCACCGGGGTCACGGTCACGCGGTCGCGAAGGGAATCGAGTTGCGCCGCTTCATGGCCGAGATCTACGGCCGGCAGAACGGTTTCTGCAAGGGGCGCGGGGGGTCGATGCACGTGGCCGACCGGAACGTCGGGGTGGTGGGTGCCAACGGCATCGTGGGAGGTGGGCTTCCCATCGCACTGGGCACCGCGCTGGCCTCGCAGTACCGGGGCGAGAAGACCGTCACCGTCTGCTTCTTCGGCGATGGCGCCTCCAACGAGGGAACCTTCCACGAGGCGCTGAACATCGCCGCCCTGTGGTCCCTTCCCGTCGTCTTCTGCTGCGAGAACAACTCCTGGGCCCAGTTCACGCCCCAGTCCAGCTACATGAAGGTGACGAGCGTCGCCCAGCGGGCGGCAGGCTACGGGATGCCCGGGACCTGCGTCGACGGGAGCGACGTGACCCAGGTCCGCGCGGCGGCCCGGGAGGCGGTGGAGCGGGCGCGGAGCGGCGGAGGCCCCACGCTGCTCGAGTGCAAGGTCCTCCGATGGCAGGGTCACTACGTCGGGGATGCCCAGAAGTACCGGGCGCCCGACGATGTGAAGGAGGCCCGCACCCACGATCCCATCCGGTCGTACGCCGAGGTGCTCGGCGCCGCCAAGGTCCTGGAACCGGGCGACCTCGAGAAGATCGAGCAGTGCGTCAAGGCGGAGATCGATGACGCCGTGGCATTCGCCGCCGCCAGCCCCATGGCGGATCCCGCCGACCTGCTCACCGACGTGTACGCATGAGGCGCCGGCGAGCCCCGAGGATCCTTCCCCGCAGCCCCAGGCCGGGAGAACCGACATGATGAGGGAGACGCGCTACATCAAGGCCATCAACGAGGCCCTCTCCGAGGAGATGGCCCGCGACGAGAACGTCTTCGTGGTCGGCGAGGACGTGGGCGGGGCCGGCGGCGCCTTCAGCGCCACCCGGGACCTCCTGGCACGGTTTGGGCCGCGACGGGTCCGGGACACGCCCATCAGCGAGGCCGCCATCGTGGGAATCGCCACCGGCGCCGCGCTCCGGGGGCTGCGGCCGGTCGCCGAGATCATGTTCGCCGACTTTCTCACGCTGGCGATGGATCAGATCGTGAACCAGCTCGCCAAGGCCCGCTACATGTTCGGCGGGATGTACACGATGCCGGTGGTGATCCGGGCGCCGTGCGGCGCCGGGCTCCACGCCGGTCCCCAGCACTCCCAGTCGCTGGAGGCGTGGTTCGCCCACGTCCCGGGGCTCAAGGTGGTGATGCCCGCCACCCCCCACGACGTGAAGGGGCTCCTCAAGTCGGCCATCCGCGACGACAACCCGGTGCTCTTCCTGGAGAACAAGGCCCTGTACGCCATGAAGGGGGAGATCCCGGATGGCGAGTACCTGGTTCCCATCGGAAAGGCCGAGGTGAAGCGGCCCGGCAAGGACGTGACGGTGGTGGCGACGTCCCGGATGGTCCACGAGTCCCTCGAGGCGGCCAGGATCCTGGCGGCCAGCGGGATCGACGTGGAGGTCCTGGACCTCCGCACCATCACACCCCTCGACCGGGAGGCGATCCTCCAGTCGGTCGCCAGGACCGGCCGCCTGGTGGTCGCCCACGAGGCCGTGAAGGCCTTCGGGGTGGGCGCCGAGATCGTGGCGATGGTCTGCGAGGAACGTCCCGCCTTGCTGCGCGCGCCCCCGGCCCGGGTGGGAGCCCCGTTCGTCCCGGTCCCGTTCGCCCAGGAGAAGCTCTACCTGCCCGCCGCCGCCGACGTGGTCCGCGCGGTCCAGGGTGTGGTCTCGGCCTGAGGGAGCCACCGTGTTGATCGAACTGCGCATGCCGAAGATCGGGCTGACGATGACCGAGGCCAAGGTCATCGAGTGGCGCAAGGGCGTCGGGGATCGGGTGGAGGCCGGGGAGGTCGTCTACGTCTTCGAGACCGAGAAGACCACCTTCGACGTCGAGGCGCCCCGGTCCGGCTTCCTCGCGCGCGTGGTCGTGGAGGTGGACGACACCGTCCCGGTCGGCGCCGTCGTGGGCCTGATGACGGAGAGCCAGGACGAGAAGGTGGAATGGACCGGCGCCGCGGCCGCACCGCCGACGCCGGGAGGGGCGCCCGGGCCCGTGACCCCCACCCCCGCGGGCGAGCGCCTCCTCGAGATGACCTCGATGCGGCGCCTCATCGCCGAGCGGATGCTGGCGTCGAAGCGGGAGACCGCCCAAGCGTACATGACCGCGTCCATCGACGCCACCCGGTTGCTCGAGACGCGGGACGCGCTGGCCGGCGCCGTGGAGAAGGCCACCGGTGCCCGCCTCACCCTCACCGACCTCCTCCTGAAGGCGCTCGCCGCCGCCGCGGCGGCTCACCCCACGGTGAACAGCCGGTGGACCGACGAGGGGATCCTCCTCCTCGGCTCCGTCCACATGGGGGTGGCCGTGGCCATCGACGACGGCCTGCTCGTGCCCGTGATCCGCGACATCGGGGCGAAGCCCCTGGCCGAGGTGGCCCGGGAGCGTGCCGACCTCGTGGAGCGGGGGCGATCGGGAAGGCTCCTGCCCGACGAGACCCGGGGCAGCACCCTCACGCTGTCGTCGCTGGGGATGCTCGGCGTGGAGGAGTTCTCGGCGATCCTCAACCCGCCGGAGAGCGCCATCCTGGCCGTGGGCGCGATCCGGGACACGCCGGTGGTGGTCGACCGCCAGGTGGTGATCCGGCCGGTGATGAAGGTCACGCTCACCTACGACCACCGGATCATCGACGGGGCCGTGGCCGCCCGGTTCCTCACGACCTTCCGGGAGCGCGTCGAGGGGCTCTCCGAGGGGGCGGCATGACGCTCCCGGGAGGCGACGGACCGATCCTGACCTGCGAGGGCATCGGCCTCGCCTTCGGGCGGGTTCAGGCCCTGCTGAACATGAGCTTCGACGTCCGCCGGGGCGAGATCCTGAGCATCATCGGGCCGAACGGCGCGGGCAAGACCAGCGTCGTCAACACCATCACCGGTTTCTACCGGCCGCAGCAGGGAACCATCCGCTTCAACGGTCAGGACATCACCGGGCTCCCTCCCCACCGGGTCGCCAAGGCGGGGGTGGCGCGCACGTTCCAGAACACCGAGCTCTTCGCGGGCCTGACGGTCCTCGACAACCTCCTCGCGGCCCGGCACATCTTCCTGCGCAGCAACATCCTCTCCTGCGCCATCTACCTGGGGCTCGCCGAGCGGGAGGACATCCGGGCGCGCCAGGTGGTGGAGGACATCATCGACCTGCTGGAGATGGAGGCCATCCGGAAGCAGGAGGTGGGCACGCTGCCC
Source organism: uncultured Anaeromyxobacter sp. (assembly GCA_903855945.1). GTDB lineage: Bacteria > Myxococcota > Myxococcia > Myxococcales > Anaeromyxobacteraceae > CAIOAK01. Next base: position 13,002 of record CAIOAK010000186.1, on the reverse strand, counting down.
TACGGGCAGCGCAAGCGGGTGGAGCTGGGACGCGCCCTGGCGCTCGAGCCCGACCTGATCCTGCTCGACGAGCCCACCGTGGGGATGAACCTCGAGGAGAAGGAGGACATGGTCCGGTTCATCCTCGACGTCAGCGAGGAGAAGGGAACCACCATCGTCCTCGTCGAGCACGACATGGACATCGTCATGGACATCTCCGACCGCATCGTCGTCTTCGACTTCGGTGTGAAGATCGCCGAGGGGCCGCCCGCCGAGATCAAGAAGGACGAGCGGGTCATCCGGGCGTACCTGGGAGAGGGGTGACCCGGGTCCCGGGGAGCGACGCATGCCCAAGCTCGATACCTACCCCAAGCTCCTCGTCGAGAACCGGCGAACCGACGGCCAGCGCGTGGCGCTGCGCCGCAAGGACCGGGGCATCTGGAAGAGCTACACCTGGGAGGACAGCTTCGAGCAGGTGCGGTTGCTCAGCCTGGGGCTCGTGGAGCTCGGCCTCCAGTCCGGGGACCGGGTCGGGCTCATCGGCGACGACGAGCCCGAAGGCTACTGGGCCGAGGCCGCCATCCAGGCGGCGGGCGGCGTGGTGGTGGCGATGTGGAGCGACTCCGCCCCTCCCGAGATGGCCTACGTCCTCCAGCACTCCGACGCCCGGTTCGTCATCGCCGAGGACCAGGAGCAGGTGGACAAGCTGCTCGAGATCAAGGAGTCGATCCCGGGGGTGGAGCGCATCGTCTACTGGGACCCCAAGGGGCTGCGCCGCTACGCCGCCCCGGTGCTGATGGGGTTCGACGCGCTCCGGGAACTGGGGCGGAAGCGCGCCGAGGCGCGTCCGGGCGAGTTCGAGGAGCGGGTCTCTGACACGCAGGGATCCGACCCGGCCCAGATCTCCTACACCTCCGGGACCACCAGCCTGCCCAAGGGCGCGGTCATCACCCACGACGCCATCCTGGCCTCGGCGCGACGGATGCAGGAGATCTGCCCCCTCGAGCCGGGCGAGGACGTGATCACCACGCTCTCCACCGCGTCGGTCTTCCACTCCTGGTTCGCGGGCTACAACTACATGAGCCGGGTGGTGATCAACTTCCCGGAGGAGCCCGAGACGCTGATGCAGGACATCCGGGAGATCTCCCCCCGGTTCCTGCTCATCACCCCGCGCCAGTGGGAGAGCCTCTCCTCGATGACGCAGACCCGGATCGCCGACGCCGGCTTCCTGAAGCGGTCGGTGTGGGAGCTCCTCCTGCCGGTGGGCTACAAGGTGGCCGACCTGCGCTCCCAGCGGAAGCCGGTGCCGCTCGGATGGAGGCTCCTGCACGCGCTGGCCGAGGCGGTGGTGTTCGCCCCGCTCCGGGACAAGCTCGGGCTGACCCGGACCCGCTATCCTTTCACTGGGAGTGCATTCCTCAGCCCGGAGTTCTTCCGCTTCTTCCAGGCCGTGGGGATCCGCCTCCGCCAGGTCTACGGGAGCACCGAGGCCGGCGTGGTGAGCATGCACGCCGAGGACGACATCGACAACGACAGCGTGGGTCGCCTCTGCGAGGGGGCCGAGGTGCGGATCTCCGAGACGCAGGAGATCCTGGTATCGGGGCCCAGCATCTTCTCCGGCTACCACAAGAGCCCGGAGAAGACCGAGCAGGTGATCCGCGACGGCTGGTTCCACACCGGCGATTCCGGGCACGTCGGCGAGCGCGGCCACCTCCACTACCTCGATCGCATCGACAACCTCGACGAGCTGGCCGGCGGCCATCGCTACGCGCCGGCCTACATCGAGGGGAAGCTCAAGTTCAGTCGCTACATCCAGGACGTCATGGCGGTCGGGGGGCGGACCCGGGACTACCTGTCGGTGATCATCAACATCGACTTCGAGAGCATCGGGAAGTGGGCCGAGGCCCGCGGCATCTCCTACACCACCTTCGCCGACCTGTCGCAGAAGGAGGAGGTCGGCGACCTCGTGCGCGCCGACCTGGAGCGGGTCAACCGGACGCTCCCGTCCGAGGCGCGGGTGCAGCGGTTCGCGCTGCTCCCCAAGGAGTTCGACGCCGACGAGGGCGAGCTCACCCGCACCCGCAAGCTGAAGCGCCAGTTCCTGTACGCCCGCTACAAGGAGCTCATCGACAGCATCTACGACGGGCGGTCCGAGGTCCCGATGGTCAGCGAGGTGAAGTACCGGGATGGTCGGAAGGGGCAGGTCTCCACCAGTCTCAAGATCCGGTCGGTCTACCGGGACGGAGGCGCCCCGTGCTGACCCTCTCCAACGTGGAGGTGAAGTACGCCGGGGTCATCCTGGTCCTCCGGGGCGTCTCCCTCCAGGTCCCGGAGGGGAAGATCGTCGCGCTCCTGGGGAGCAACGGGGCCGGCAAGACCACCACGCTGAAGGCCATCTCCGGGCTGCTCCGCACCGAGCTGGGCGAGGTCACGGCGGGCAGCATCGAGTTCTGCGGCGGGCGGATCGACCGGGTGGACCCGGAGCAGATCGCCCGGCAGGGCATCATCCAGGTCATGGAGGGGCGGAAGGTCCTGAAGCACCTGACCGTCGAGGAGAACCTCCGGCTGGGTGGCTACATCCGGCCGGCCGCCGAGGTCCGGTCCGACATGGAGATGGTCTACGCCTACTTCCCGCGGCTGCGGGAGAAGCGCACCGCCGTCACCGGCTACCTCTCCGGCGGCGAGCAGCAGATGGCGCTCATCGGGCGGGCCATGATGGCGCGCCCCCGCCTGATGCTGCTCGACGAGCCCTCCATGGGGCTCGCGCCCCTGATCGTCGCCGAGATCTACGCCATCATCCAGCGGCTCGCCGCCGAGGAGGGGGCCACCATCCTGCTCGTGGAGCAGAACGCCCGCGCGGCGCTGCGGATCAGCGACTACGCCTACGTGATGGAGAACGGGCGCGTGGTGCTGGACGGTCCTTCCGCGGCTCTGGCCGAGAACGAGGACATCCGGGAGTTCTACCTGGGCATGGGAAAGCTCGGCGAGCGGAAGAACTTCCGGGAAGTGAAGACGTACAAGCGCCGGAAGCGGTGGCTCTAGCGGGAGGTGCACGTGGAGCTGTTCGGGATGCTCGTGATCTCGGGGATGATGAACGGGGCCATCTACGGCCTCGTGGCCCTGGGGTTCGTCCTCGTCTACAAGGCCTCCGCGGTCCTGAACTTCGCCCAGGGCTACATGCTCCTCTTCGGGGCCTACCTGTTCTGGTTCTTCCGGGTCACCGTGGGGCTGCCGCTGGTCCTGGCCATGATCGCGGCGGTGGCGGCCGGCTTCGCGGGAGGGGCGCTCATCGAGCGGCTCACGCTCCGGCGGCTCATCGGGCAGCCCCTCATCTCGATGGTCACCGTGACCATCTTCCTCTCGCTCGTCCTGGAAGGTCTGGTGTCCATGATCTGGGGCACCTACCCGCTCCAGCACGTGGCGGCCTTCCCGGAGAGCACCATCCGGCTGGGGAAGATGGTGCTCACCACGCAGAGCCTGATCGCCTTCGGACTCGCGCTGCTCGCGGCGGGTGCGCTCATCGTCTTCTTCCGCTTCACCCGGATCGGACTGGCCATGCGCGGCGTCGCCGAGGGGCACCAGATCATGCAGAGCATGGGGATCAGCGTCCGCCGGATCCTCAACGTCTCCTGGGGGCTGGCCGGGGTGGCCGCCACGGTCGGCGGCATCCTCCTGGGCAGCACGCTCGGCTTCCAGCTGGGGATGAGCCACATCGGCCTGCTGGCCATCCCGGCGGCCTTCATCGGCGGGCTGGAGTCGCCGGAGGGCGCCATCCTGGGCGGGCTCCTCATCGGGCTCATCGAGAGCATCGTCTCCGGATACGTGGGGAACGCCGCCGGCGTTCCGGCGGCCTTCGTGGTCCTGATCCTCACCATGCTGGTCCGGCCCTACGGGTTCTTCGGGCTGGAGCGGATCGAGAGGGTGTGACGACATGTCCCGGATCCCGTTCTATCCCCCCAGCGGCGTCTACTCGGACAGCTACCGGAAGGACATGCGGATCGTGAAGACCGGCAAGCAACGCCTGATGGCGATTGCCGGCCTGGTCTTCCTGGCGGCGCTGCCCTTCATCCCGGGGCTGAACGCCCCGTACCACCTGCGACTGCTCATCGGCATCGGCATCGCCGTGATCGTGGCCCTGGGGCTGAACATCCTCACCGGCTACTGCGGACAGCTCAACGTGGGGCAGTCGGCCTTCATGATGGTCGGGGCCTTCACCTCCGGGATGCTGAACGCCTACTGGGGGTGGCCCTTCTGGGCCTCGGTGATCCCGGGCGGCCTCGCCGCGGCCGGTGTCGGGGTGATCTTCGGCATCCCCTCGGTCCGCCTGAAGGGGCTCTACCTGGCGCTCACCACGCTGGGGGCCCAGATCATCCTGACCTGGATCGCGCTGTACGGGGTCACCGTCACCTCGGCCGGATTCACCGTGGAGCCGGTGCGTCTCGGCGGGATCGTATTCAACACGCCGCAGAAGTTCTACTACGTGGCGCTGGCCTTCACCCTGGGGATGGCGCTCGCCGCCAAGAACCTCATGCGCTCCCGGCTGGGGCGGGCCTTCATCGCCATCCGCGACAACGACCGCGCCGCCGAGGGGATGGGGATCGACATCTTCAAGTACAAGCTGCTGGCCTTTGCCATCTGCACGTTCTACGCGGGGATCGGCGGGGCGCTGCTCGTCCACTACATGATGTGGGCCCAGCTCGAGTCGTTCACGCTCCAGGACTCGGTATGGTACGTCGCCATGATCATCGTGGGCGGCCTGGGCAGCATCGAGGGAACCATCTTCGGCGTGATCTTCATCACCGTGCTGAAGGAGCTGGTCCTGGTGGTGGGGCCCATGGCCCAGGAGACGCTGTCCTTCCTGCCCATCGGAGCCGCCAGCGGGATGATGCTCGTCTTCATCGGGAGCGTGGCCATCCTCTTCGGAGTCCTCGAGCCCCGCGGGATGGCCCACCGCTGGAGCCTCATCAAGTCCTTCTACCGACTCTGGCCGTTTGGATACTAGGAACGCAGTTCCGCCGCAGACCCATCGAGGCAAACCGTGCACAGGAGGTCGATGTCATGACGAAGGCGAGACCGTTTTCCGTGGCGATCACCCTGGCAACCCTGCTCCTCCCTGCCCTGGCGGCTGCCCAGGCGAAGGACGTGGTGGTCGGCAACATCAGCGCCATGACCGGGCCCACCAGCGGGACCCACATGATGTGCCAGTCGGGCTCCCGCGATTACCTGAACTACCTGAACGAGACCCAGGGCGGCATCGCCGGCAAGAGCGGCAAGGTGAAGACCAGGTACCTCGCCTATGACTCCCAGTACGTGGCGACCAAGGCCAAGGACGGCTTCGCCCGCCTCCTGGACCAGGGGATGGTGCTCTGGACCCAGTGCGCCTCGGCCCACTCCGACGCCCTGATCTCCGACTACGAGACCGCCAAGGTCCCGCTGGTGACCGGCTCGCAGGGGATCGCCAGCCTCTTCTCCGACTGGGCCTACGGCAACTACCACTCCGGCATCGCCAACATGATCCGGACCTGGATGCTCTGGCAGAAGGCCGAGTGGGAGAAGGCGGGCAAGCCGGGCGGAACGCTGGTGCTCGGAACCATCACCACCGACGAGCCCTTCGTGCCGCTCGCCCTCTGGGAGATCGACACCTTCGCCAAGGAGCAGGGCATCAAGCTGGTGAAGGAGACCTTCCCCAAGGGGACCACCGATGCCGCTCCCCAGCTCCTCCGCCTGAAGGACGCCGGCGTCCGGGCCATCTACGTGGTGGCCTCCGCCTCCGGGGCCGTGGTGGCGCTCAAGTCGGCCAAGGCCCTCAACCTGAACATCCCCATGACCCAGTGCGCGGCCGCCACGCTGGGCGACGTCATCGCGCTCGGTGGGCCGGAGCTCGCCGAGGGTTACCAGGGTGAGTACTTCTACGAGCCCATGTCGAAGGATCCGGCCAAGGGCGGCTCGGCGGGCCTCCAGCTGGCCCGGGACCTGTGGGCCAGGAACCACCCCAAGGAGACGCCCAACGACATGTACGTGAACGGCGTGCTCTCCGGCATGGTGATCGCCGAGGGCATCCGGCTCGCGCTCGAGACGACTCCCCCCGACAAGCTCACCGGTGAGGCCATCAAGAAGGGGCTCGACCAGGTGAAGGGCTTCGAGGGGCAGGGGCTGACGCGCCCCATCACCTACGTGAAGGATGATCACATCGGCAGCAAACAGGTCCGCTACTGGGTGGTGAAGAAGGGGTTCGTCGAGCCGGTGAGCGACTGGATGGCGACGACCACCTACCGGATCCCGAAGAAGTAGCGGAGGGCGGGGCCCGGAGAGATCCGAGGAGGAGGCGGCACATGGTGGAGATCCGATTCCTTGCGCACGTGGACCGGGAGAAGTGCGTCAGCTGCCCCCTCTGCGAGAACGTCTGCCCGACGGCGGCGGTGACGCTGCCCGCCAAGGGCGCCAAGGCGGAGGTCGTCGACGAGAAGTGCGTGGCCTGCCCCAACTGCTCGGGGGTGTGCCCCGTCGACGCCATCACCCTCGTCCCGCGCGAGGTGCCCCTCCGGCTCGGGCTGGACGCAACGGAGGAGGAGGAGCCGGCCATCGTGGCGCTCTGCCAGAAGGCCCACCTCCATCCCCAGCAGTGGCTCTGCCTCTGCACCGCCACACGGGTGCGCGAGGGAGCCGCGGCGGTCCTCCGGGGGGCCACCACCCCGGAGGAGGTGGCCCTGGCCACCGGGACGCGCTCGGGCTGCACCGTCTACTGCCTCCAGCCCACCCTGCGCCTGCTCAAGGCACACGGGGTGAAGGTGGTCCAGCCCGAGGGCTACCGCTGGTACGACACGTCGCAGACCTGCTGGGACGTCCCCGAGGCGGTGGTCAGGAAGTATCCGGGCCACTTCCTCGAGGAGGATCTGGCGGTTTTCCGGAAGGCCTGAACGCGTCGCCGAGCAAGGAGACCTGAAAGCCATGATCACCCAGCCCCACCCGTCTTTCATCCGCCGGTCGGCCTACGGTCCCGAACCCAAGACCCGGGCGGCCGCCCTTCCCGGCATCGTCGGACTGGACATCCAGAGCCTCTTTCCCGACATGCCCCGGGCCATCTACGTGGAGGGGGGCGACCTGGGCGTGGTCCGGGCGGCCACGCGCAATTCGCTGAAGGACGTCCCCATGGACAAGATCCGTCCCGGGGACAAGGTCAACGTCCTCGCCTCCCAGTACGGCTTCACCATCATGGGCGGCGACGCCTACGCCGAGATGCTGCGGACCATCAAGGACGTGGTGGAGGAGCGGACCGGATGCAGGAACATCCGTCTCCGCGTCTGCACCGGTTTCCGGATCCGCGAGCCCGACGAGATCATCGAGCACTACCGGCTGCGGGAGCACTTCCCGGCCGGGGCCATGGGGATACGGGCCATCGACAAGGGGATCCCCATCGAGACCGAGATCGGCACGCTCTACGGCGTGGCCCGCGTGTACGACGCCGACTGGATCATCCACGCCCACCACGGCGAGCTCCGCGAGCTCGACATGCATCGGATGATCAACCGGGCCTACAAGCCGTTCGCCATGTCCTACGCCCGGATGGAGACGCGGGCCGTGGCCCACATGAACTTCGGCCCCCGCAGCAGCAACTTCGTCTCCCGGGTGATCTTCCACTCGCCCTTCGTGCAGTCGAAGTTCACCTTCGGTTGCTTCCTGCTCACCTCGCCGCAGGGGATCACCGGCGTCACGGCCGGCACGGACCTGGAAGCGCTCGACCGGAAGCTCATGCTCCTCGGGTTCAAGTCGTACGGGAAGATCCGGGAGCTCTTCGCCGAGATCAAGGATTGCATCGTGGTCCTCGACGGTACCGGTGAGCCCCGCTACATGGCCGGCGGCGGGCTGAGCTTCGGGAACGTCACCGAGGCCGAGCTGGACCTGTTCGACCTGGACGTGGTCCCGGTGAGCCTGGGGTTCGGCCTCTACGAGCGCCCGCGCGGACAGCCCAAGGCCAAGTCGGTGAACCCCGCCATCCGGGCGCTCGTGATCAACCACATGTGGCTCGGGGTTCCCCAGCAGGAGCTGGCGACGCACATCCCCACCATCGCAGTGGGAGACGACCTGGCGCGGCTGCTGCGGGAGGACCCGATGAACCACGACTTCATGGCCCGCTGCGTGACCGCCGACAACCTCCCCACCGCGATGAAGTTCGCCCACGCCCTCTCGGGGACCGACAAGGTGGTGGTGTTCGACGGGAGCTTCGGGACCATGACGGTGAGCCCGTCGCTGGCGAGCTACCTGACCGAGCGGGCGCCCCACGTGAGCCGCCGCGTGGACGAGGAGCTCATGCCCAAGTGGCTGCGGCAACGGGGCATCGCCCCGGAATCGATCGAGGCGGTGGACGCGTGACCCCTTCGGCCGCGCGATCGCTCGGGGGGTCACCCATCGACGTCCGGGAGGAGATCTTGAAGGGGGTGTCGGCCTCCCGCGTGACGGCGGCGATCACGGCCGACGAGGGTGGGGTGGTCTCGGGCGTGGCCCTGGCCCGGGCCGAGGCGGGGCGCCTCGGCCTCGTCCTCGAGGCCATGGCCGGCGAGGGGGCGGTGGTGCGCGCGGGGGAGGAGGTGGCGCGGCTGGCCGGCAGCCCGCGCCAGGTGCTGATGGCGGAGGACTCCCTGATCGGGCTGCTCGCCAAGCCGTCGGGCATCGCCACGCGGGCGCGAGCCTTCGTGGACGGTGCCGGGGGACGTCCCCGGATCGTCTCGGGCGGCTGGAAGAAGCTGCCCGGGTCCCTGAAGGAGATGGTGCGGACGGCGGTCGTGGCGGGAGGGGCGTCCCCGCGCATCGTCCCGGGGCCGTTCGCCTACCTGGACAAGAACTACCTCGAGCTGCTCGGGGGGATCTCGGCGGCCCTGGCCGCCGTCGCCCACCTGCCGGACCTGTCCCGGGTGATCCAGGTGAAGGGGCGCCACGCCCCGGTTGCGCAGGAAGCCGTGGAGGCGGCGGAGCAGGGCGCCGACGTGGTGTTCGTGGACACGGGTCGGCCCGCCGACGCGTCGGCGGCGTCGTCGGCCCTCGTGCGACGCGGACTCCGCGCCCGGGTAGAGCTGGCCTTCGGCGGCGGGGTGAGGCTGGACGGCCTCGAGGCCCTGCGAGACCTCGACATCGACATCCTGGACGTTGGGCGCCAGATCGTCGACGCCCCGCTCCTCGACATGCGGCTCGACGTGATCGTCGACGGCCGGCAAGGCTGAGGGACCGGTGGCCGACTACGACCTGATGAACAAGACCGAGCTGTCGATCCGCAACGTCGGGCTGCGGGAGGCCGACCTCGGAGGGCTGGCCGACGCGGTGGCCGACACGCTCGGGCTCACCCGCGGGGACGTGCTGGTGACCGATGCCCGCGACGGACAGGTGGTCCTGGACGTGCTCCGGCGAGGCGTGGACCCGCATGACCTCCTGGGGAAGGGGCCGGAGTTGCGGCGACGGCTCGCTGCCGTCCCCGGAGTGACATGCTCCGAGGAGACCGAGTTCGTCTCCAAGGGGATGCTGAGCTGGATCGCGCTCGACCCGGAGGAGGGCAGGGAGATCCTGCGCCGCTCCGAGGCGATGGCGGAGGGGATCCGCCGGAGGCTCGCCCAGGTGGCGACGATCTTCGCGACGGGTGCCGAGGTGGTGGGAGGTGCGGTGAAGGACACCAACACCCGGCTCATCCGCGAGAGGCTGGAGACCGAGGGGTACATCGTCCGGTTCGGTGGGGCGCTCCCGGACGACGAGGTGTTCATCGCGGCCCGCCTCCGGGACGCGGCCGACGAGGGATGTGGGCTCGTGGTCACCACCGGGGGCGTCGGCGCCGAGGACAAGGACCGCACCATCGAGGCGGTGCTCCGCGCCGATCCCGGGGCGGCCACGCCGCACATCGTGAAGTACGAGCTGGGCGTGGGGCGCCACCGCCACAAGGACGTGGTCCGGATCGGGGTGGGGACCCTGGGCGGCACGTTGCTGGTGGCGCTGCCCGGCCCCAACGACGAGGTCCAGATCGGCCTCGAGGCGCTCGTCGAGGGGCTGGCCCGGGGGTTGCCGAAGGAGGAGCTCGCCGAGCGCATCGCCGTCCGGCTGCGGGAGCGGTTGAGGGAGAAGCGAGCCGCGCACTTGCACCATCCAGGGGAGGGTTGAGCCGATGGCCCCCACGGGAAATGGCTTCTTCGACGAGCAGGAGACGATGTCCGCGGACGCCCGGAGGGTTCACGCCGACGCCCAGGTCCGCTGGATCGTCGAGCACGCCTACCGGCACGCACCGGGAGTACGTTCCAGGATGGACGCGGCCGGAGTCGGCCCCGAGGAGATCCGTGGCCTGGACGACCTGTCGCGCATCCCCATCACCTCGAAGGACGACCTGATCCGCCTCCAGAGGGAGAGCCCTCCATTCGGCGGGTTCTGCACGGTTCCACCCAACCGGCTGGGCACGCTGACGATGTCCCCGGGCCCGACCTACAACTCCCCGGGCAACGACGCCTCCTACCGGAGACGCATCCAGAAGGCCTTCTTCGGCTGCGGCCTCCGCCCCGGGGACATCCTGCAGAACGCCTTCTCGTACCACGTGTCCCCCATGGGGCTGCTCCTCGACACCCCGCTCCGGGAGTACGGCGTGGCCATGGTTCCCATGGGCGGAGGGAACAAGCAGCTGCAGGTCCAGGTGATGAAGGATCTGGGGGTCACGGCCTTCACCGGCACGGCCACCTTCCTGCTCGAGATCCTCCAGACCGCCGAGGAGATGGGCATCGATCCCCGCAGGCAGCTCGCGCTCCGGCTCGCGGTGACGCCGCTCGATCACGGGGTGATGCGGATCATCGAGAAGGACTACGGCATCCGCGTCACCGAGTTCTACGGCACGGCCGACGTGGGGATCGTGGCGTACAACTGCGAGGCCCGGTCGGGGATGCACGTCTGCGACGAGGCCATCGTCGAGATCGTCGACATGAACTCCGGGCAGCCGGTCGGCCCCGGCGAGGTCGGACGGGTGGTGGTCACCCCGCTCGACAGCACCCTCCCGCTGGTCCGATACGCTCCGGGCGACCTCTCCTCCTGGAACGTCGAGCCGTGCTTGTGCGGTCGCACCGCGATCCGGCTCAACCCGCTGGCCGGCTGGATCGGCCAGGCGGTGAAGATGCGCGGGATGTTCGTGCACCCCTACCAGCTCGCCGGCGTGGTGGCACTCCATCCCGGGATGGGCCGCTACACCCTGATCTGCCGGACGGTCGACCGGAAGGACCACCTCACGCTGCGATACGAGGCGCCCGAGGACCCGGCCGGAACGGCGCGCGACCGCTCGCTCGCCATCCACTTCAAGGAGCTGTGCCGGCTGAATCTCGATGGGGTCGAGCGCGTGAACCCGGGAGGGCTTCCGGCCGACGTGAAGGTCCTGATGGACGAACGTCCGCAGGGTGCCAAGTGAGACGGATCAACGAAAGGGAGACTGCGTGATGGGATCGTTACTCGAGCAGCTGGGCTGGTCGAAATACGTCGGGACGGGAACCGGGACCTACACCGGCGAGCCGGTGCTCGCCAGGGACGTTCGCCGCTACTCGCTGGCGATCGATGACCGGAATCCCGTCTACCGGAACCCCGAGGCCGCCCGGAAGAGCCGGTACGGTGCGGTGGTCGCGCCGCTCTTCTACGTGACCTGGGCGGTGGGCGTTCCCGGCGCGGAGAAGGGGCTCGAGGAGCTCGGGGAGGACGGGCTGGCCACCTTCGTGGGTGTTCCCGAGATCCCCAACGTCTGGGACCTGGGGTGGGTGCGCGGCGGGGAGGAGATCGAGTTCTTCGAGCGGGTCCGTGTCGGCGACCGCGTGACCGTGAGCGGAACGCTGGTGGACATCAAGGAGAAGGACGGCAAGAGCGGCAAGCTCATCCTCGTGACCTCGGAGTTCGTCTACACGAACCAGGACGGGAAGAAGCTCGCCACGCACCGCCTCACCATGATCGGGACGCCGCGGAAGGATGCCAGCCATGCATGACCAGTTCTATTTCCAGGAAGTGACCGAGGGGCAGGAGATTCCCGTCATCCGGAAGGACGTCTCCTCCGTCGCCATCCTCATGTACGTGTCGACCGTGTGGCTGATGGACCGCATCCACTTCGACCACCCCTTCGCGACCCTCCGCCGCGGGCTTCCGGGCGTGGTCGCGCCGGGCAACATGGGCGGCGACTACTACGCGCAGCTCCTCAGCGAGTTCGCCGGCGAGGAGGGGCAGGTCCGCAAGATGTCCTTCCAGTTCCGCAACTTCATGCTCGCCGGAGACGTGCTGGAGGTGGGGGGCAAGGTCGTCCGGAAGACCGTGGTGGACGGGCACGGGCTTGTCGAGCTCGAGCTCTGGATGAAGAACCAGAACGGCATCAACTGCGTCCCGGGCAAGGGAGTGGTGGCCCTTCCCATGAGAGCCGGGTAGCGACGATGAGCGGCCCGCAGACGGTCCCCAGGGCGGAGGACTTTCGGGTCCATCGGGACATCGAGGTTCGCTTCCGCGACCTGGACGGGATGGCCCACGTCAACAACGCCGTCTACGCCACCTACTTCGAGGTGGCTCGTGTGGCCTACGTGAAGGCGCTGGGGCACGCCGACCCCGACGGCCCTCTCGAGGCCCTCCAGCCCTTCATCATGCTCGAGATGAACTGCCGGTTCCTGGCCCAGGTCCGGTTCGGGGAGGATCTCGTCGTCCACATCCGCACGGTGTCGATCGGGACGAAGAGCTTCGCGTTCGAGTACCTCCTGTGCCGGCGGAAGGACGGAGCCGCGGTGGCCACCGGCCGGTCGACCCAGGTCTACTTCAGCTATGCCGACCAGGAGACGCTTCCGATCCCGGAGGGTTTCCGCAACCGGATCGAGCGGCTCGAGGGTCGAGCCATGTCAGAAAACGGCACCTCCGTCGTCTGATCGGGCGGGAGAGTCGAATGGACCGACCGGCTGGACGCGTCGCCACCCGGCGTCGTGCGCCCGCGCCGGGACCTGATCCAGCTCGACGTGATGACGAACGCGGAGCCGAAAGGGTAGATTGCGATCCATG
>CAIOAK010000185.1 GCA_903855945.1 uncultured Anaeromyxobacter sp. | reverse complement strand
GAGAGGAGAGGGCCCGGGGACCGAGGCGCCGTCAGGGTGGTCTTCGACGACTCCACCGTCCCCCCGGCCGCGCGAGCCCTTCTGGCCTACCTGAAACAGCGGGCCCGGCCGACGCGTCCCGCCTGACCGGCCGCGGAGGGACGGATGAGGCCGCCCTCACCGACTTCCGCCCGCTCCGCCTCCTCGCGGACAAGCTCGGCGACAGGCTGAAGGCCGCTTTCGTCGTCACCTCCGGCGGTGAGCTGGCGAAGGGGCCTGCGGGCGGCCCGTTCTGAACCGCTCCCTTCCACCGCCTCTTCGGCTGACGAGCGTACCCCGGTGTCGGCGTCAGCTCGCCACCGGCGTTCGCCGACCCTGGGGGATGAGACCGGGGGGTGTTTCTCCCTACGGATCGGAAGACTGGTTGTCGGCAGTGTCGCCGACAGGTGGACGCCGGCTTTGACGCCGAGGTCCTGCGGCATCCCAGCGGGGCGCCCAGCTCCTTGGGTCACCCGAGGCGGCGGAGGACGAGGGCGCCGGCCGAGGCGAGGAGGAGGGCGAGCGCCAGCGCCCCCGGGACGCCGAGGGCCGGTACCGCGAAGGAGGCGTCGCCCAGCTGGAGGATGACGGCGCCGGGGGCCGGGATCGCCCCGGAAAGGGTCGACTCCGTCTCCCCGGTCGTGATGTCCCGCCAGACAGGGCCGCTGCTCCCGGCGGAGTCGAGGGCGTAGAGCCGGACCGGCCCGTTGCTCAGCCGAGGGACGCTGAAGCTCCCGTAGACCGGGAGGGAGTCCTGCCCGCCACAGGCGGCGAGCACGGCGGTCGTGCCGAAGACGTAAGCCGCCAGGGGGCGCGTGTACGGGGACGGGAGAAGCGACGCGGGGACGGGGAGCGTGGCGGGGACGGGGAGCTGCTGGAAGTAGGTCGTCCCGGCCCTGGTCACCTCGCAGAGGAGGACGCTCGCGACGTCCGTCGGGACGGTGACGCTGTGGCCGACCGGCGTATTGGGCTTGCGCGCCACGAGCCGGATCAGCTCCCACCCCCCCTGCGGCCCGGCCCCGGAGGCGAGGAGATTCATCGGGTTCGCCATCCCGAGGAGGAGCCCGGAAGCGTCCGCGTTCATCGTCCGGATGCCGTAGCTCGAGACGTTGCAGATCCCGTCGAGGCTCTCCGGCACCGCCGGGCAGGAGGGCGAGACGAAGTCCCAGAGGTCCGCGCCGCGCGCCGCCAACGCCCCCTCAAAGACGGAGGGGATGGTCGCCCCGGGGAAGAAGGTGGGGAAGAGCTCGCCGAAGAGGTAGGACCAGTCCATCGTCCCGACCCAGAGCCGCCCGTCGTAGACGGACATGGTCCAGGTGTAGTTGTTGAACGGGTTGCCCATCCCCGGGGCGCCGAAGAGCGGCGCGGCGCCCCCCATCCTGTTCGGGAGCGTCTGCCAGCTCCCGGGCGACCCGGGAACGTAGACGGGGAGCGACGGCAGGCCGTAGGCGAGGTCGATCGCCTGGGACGCCGTGCCGAAATCGCGCCCCCGGAAGAGGCTGATCGCCCGTTCGCTCCGGACGAACCACTCGACCTGCCCGGCCGGCGTGGAGGGGAAGTCGGCGGCGTAGGCGGCCGCGTGGAGCTCGGTGGAAACGAGGGGGACGTGCATCGTCCCCCAGAAGAGGTACCCGCCGAAGGAGGCGAGCGCGCCCCCCCCGTAGCTCCTCGCCGTGACCGGGTCGGGCTCGTAGTCGCTGGCAGCCCACGCCCGCGTCCACCCGGCGGCGTCCCCCGCGTCGAGGCCGGGCCCCGCGCCATGGAGGGGAGGGCTCATGAAGAGGCCCGCCAGCTTTCCCGAGCTCAGCTCGGCGTCGGGCCACGTCGTCACGAAGAGACGCCCCTCGTGGAGCGCGAGCTCGGAGGCCGCGGAGTCGACCTGACCCACCTCGGTGACGGCGTACGGGAATCCCCCGGAGAGGTCCCACCGGAGGATGCGGCCGGTCTTCAGCGTCGGGCTCGCCGAGGGGTTGGGAAGGCCGACGCCCGCGTAGAGGACGCCGTTCACGACGAGAAACTTGCGGATGTTGTTGTAGGCCGGAAAGTTCGTCGCGCCGACGAAGTCGCGCGTCGAGGCGTTGAACGCGAAGACGTTCAGGCCCCCCGCGAGGCCCGGCCCCGCGAGGAGGACGACGCCCCCCGCGGCCCCCGCCGCACGGATGCCGATCGTCCTGGCGAGGAGCGCCTGCCCGGCGGCCGACATCGCCCCGTCCCGGCGGATCGGCGAGTCCGCGACGGCGTCGTAGATCCAGATCTGCGGCCGGCGCCAGTCCCCGATCGCGGCGGGAAGGAAGGGAGCCCCGGCCGAGTAGGGGCTCTTGCCGAACTGGCAGGCCCACGAGGGGACCTGGAAGGGGGTCGTGAGGCCGAGGAAGGCCCCCTGGACGAGGCACTCGGTGTTCGCGACGGTCCCGAACCAGGCGTCGCTCCCCGACCGGGCCATCCCCCAGACGTACCCCTGGTTCACCTTCGGGACGAGCCCCGCCCGGCACGGCGGCGGAGGGTAGAGGGTCGAGTCCGTCGCGGAGGCGAAGCACTCGTCCGGCTGGGCCTTCCCGAGAAGCGTCGCGGTCGTCGACGGCAGCTCGAAGGTCGCGATCGCCCGCGCGCCGCGAGGCGCCGCCTCGGCGGCGGACGCCGCCGCGGCGACGCCGGAGAGGACCAGGGCGGAGAGGATCGAAGAGGAGAGCGAGGCGCTGGCCACGAGTATCTCCGTCGGTCGCTATGCCGGAACCTGTCCCTCGACCTCGCGGATGACGTACGGGAATCCCTCGGCGGGCAAGGGCTCAGGACCGACTGGGTGCATGGCTGAGAAGTGAGGGGGGACGGAAAGGGTGCTGGCGGCGTGGTTGGGTCCCGTTCGATGGACAGTGCAGGACGCTGTCAGCAGGTAGTTCACACGATATCTACCCTCCCTCCGCAATCCCCTCGAAACATGGCTGGAAAATAAGATATCACGCATAGCAGGCCCGGTCGCCGGCGCATCGACGACCCCGCCCACGATGACCCACTCGCTCGTCTCGATCAACCTCTCCGGCACGGTCGAGACGTTGCAGAAGTGGCTCGAGGAGGGACGGGTCGACGCGTCGTCGCTCGTCTGCCGCCAGGGGGAGACGTCGTGGGTGGCGATCACGGCGCATGCGGAACTCGCGTCGCTCTTCCCCGCGCCGGCTGGGCCCGGGTTGGCGCCCCCCCGCCGCCAGTCCCGCTTCGTCGAGAAGCAGGGCTGGCTCTGGCTGAACGCTTGCGTCTCCTACGTGATCTACTCTCTCCTGACCGCCTTTCTCTGATTCATCGTGATCGGGATCCCTCTGGCCGTTGCTCTCCTCGCCGTCTGGGTCGTAGGGTCGATCCGGGCAGCCCTCGCGGCCCAGAAGGGGGAGTTCCAGGACTACCCGCTCGTCCTGAAGCTCTTCAAGGGCGCGTAGCTCCTCCGCTCGCTGCCGCCACGGTACGTTCAAGGCTGCGACGCGGGCCCCCGGTGTCAGTAGACCACCGGCGTTTGCCGACCCTGCGGAATGAAACGGGGCCAGTTTCTTCCTAGCGCAGCGCGGCGAGGACCTCGGTGCCGGTGACGATCTGGACGGCGCGGTGGCCGGTCGTATGGCGGTGCACCCGGCGAAGCAGGGGCACGAACACGACGTGGACCAGGCGTTTGCCCTCGGCCCAGCTCTCGCGGGGCAGACCCTTGGCGAGAAGGCCCCGGCCAGCCTCGTCCAGCCCGGCCTCGGAGAACGGCTGCTCCGACCACTTCACCTCACCGAGGAGCAGTGCCTTGCCGTCCACCGAGGCGGCGACCACGTCCCACTCGGGACCGTTGCCCTTCCAGTAGCGACGGGCCGGTCCCCAGGGCCCGGCAGCTCCGAGGACAGTTTCCGGCAGTCGAGGGACACAGGCCCGGGACAGGTCCTCCCACGCCTCCGCGACGAGACGTCCCGAGTGCCGTTGCCAGAGCGCCGTCCGCGTGGCCGGACCGCCTGCCGCCAGGGCGGCGCGGTGCGGCGCCACGACGCGAAACCACATCCTCGCGAACGGGTCGCCAATCCGGTAGAGCGACCGCTTGCCACCCCGCTCCGGGTCGCCGAATGGTTGCTCGCGTGCCAGGAGTCCCAGCTCCTGGAGGCGGAGGAGGGGGCGTGCCAGGGAGGTGGCCGACCCGCCGATGCGAGCAGCGATCTCCGACAACCGATGGGAGCCGCTGCCCACCGCGTCGAGCAGCGGGCGTAGCGCGGTGGCGGGCGGCAGCTCCTCGACGAGGAGGCGGTCCGGCTCGAGATGCAGCGGGCCGCCCGGGTCGAGGACGAGGGTGTCCACGGCGGCGAAGGCGTCCGAACCGAGCGGGGCCGCCAGCTCCCAGTAGCGGGGAATGCCGCCCCACATGGCCCAAGCCCGGACCGCCTGCACGGGACCTGTCAAGTCCAGGGCCTCGCCGACGAAGCCCGCGGGCAGCGGGAGAAGACTCAGCGCCTCGGTGGCCCGGCCGAACAGCGGGGAGGACCGGTCGAGCTGGAAACCTTGCATCATGTGCTGCGAGGAGCCCGCGAGCGCCAGGCAGAGGCCGGCCTGCCGCGCCTCGTGGTCGACGAACCCCTGCAGGACGCTCGGTAGCGCCGGGCTGGCCGCCACCAGGTAGGGAAGCTCGTCGATCACCAGGGGCCCCCGCCAGCCGGACTGCCGCGCCTGGCGCGCCAGGGCGCCCAGAAGGGAGCGCCAGTCCGGGTACTCGGCCTGGGCAAAGCCCTCGATGACGGAGGAGATCGCTTCCGCAAAGTACCGGCGCTGAACGGCCTCCGCCGACTGGTCCGCCACCGTGTAGAGGCCTCCCGAGCGTTGCACCCATTCCAGGAGCAATCGGGTCTTGCCGACGCGGCGGCGCCCCCAGATCAGCCCGAGCCCACCAGCCTCCTGGGCTCCTAGGTTGACCAGACGCCGCATCTCCGCCTCGCGGTCCAGAAATCTCATCCACCGGAATTATGCACCACCGCATAATGCTGTCGAGCACAATAGCGAGGACCATACCCCCGTGATCAAGTCGACGAGCCAGGGGGGGATCGAGGCGGTCGACCAGTCGGTCGTGACGGCCGTCCTCGTCACCCCCGTGATCACCCGCTTCGACGCGGAGAACCCGGCGCGGAGCCTCGTGAAGCTGACGGTCGAGATGACGATCTCGTTCCCCCTCGGGACGGTCAAGGGGAAGGACGGCAAGACCGAGGCGGTGGCCTGCTCGGAGAAGCGGCTGACGACCGAGCGGATCGTCCGGGCCGACGGGCAGCAGGTCTTCGCGGGGAGCTTCATCCAGGACGCCCTCCTGACCGGGAGCAACAG
>CAIOAK010000184.1 GCA_903855945.1 uncultured Anaeromyxobacter sp. | reverse complement strand
TGACAAGCAAATCCCTAAAAGCCACCTCAGTTCAGATTGTTCTCTGCAACTCGAGAACATGAAGTTGGAATCGCTAGTAATCGTGGATCAGCACGCCACGGTGAATACGTTCCCGGGTCTTGTACACACCGCCCGTCACACCATGGGAGTCAGTTGCTCCAGAAGTGATCCCGCCAACCCGCAAGGGGGGCAGATCCCTAAGGAGTGGCTGGTAACTGGGGTGAAGTCGTAACAAGGTAGCCGTAGGGGAACCTGCGGCTGGATCACCTCCTTTCTAAGGAGACAGTGGAGGACGTCCTCGGACGTCGTGCCACCAGTCCTAGGTCAGCACCTCGCTCGAGAGAGCGGGGTGGTGTTCATCTTCAGGACGCGACCGCATCTCGCGTAGCGCTTGCTATTCAGTTTCCAGGGACCGAGCAGTGCGGTGCATCCGCCGCCGGTTCTTTGAAAGATCATTGCGAGCGTCGGAATCAGGTAGAGGCGCCAAATGGGCCTATAGCTCAGTTGGTCTAGAGCGCACGCCTGATAAGCGTGAGGTCGGTGGTTCGAATCCACCTAGGCCCACCAATCCATCCGGCGACCATCGCTTCGTGGGGCTGTAGCTCAGTTGGTAGAGCGCCAGCTTTGCAAGCTGGATGTCGTCGGTTCGATTCCGATCAGCTCCACCAGGCTCACGGGTACCTCGGGTACCCGGCGGCGCGCAAGCTGCGCCGACTCACGAGCTCTCTGACAACCGAATACGAAGGGTAGAAATGCATCGAACAGCGAAGTCATGCGGGATCCGTGTCTCCGAAGGACCTGGATCTCGGCCTTGACCGGACGTCGTCCGAGCGAAAGCTCGGAAGGCTCGAGTCAAGGGTGACCAAGCTACTAAGGGCGTGTGGTGGATGCCTAGGCTCCAGCAAGCGATGAAGGACGTGGGTAGCTGCGATAAGCCACGGGGAACCGCTAACCAGGTTTTGATCCGTGGATGTCCGAATGGGGAAACCCGCAGGGGGTAATACCCCTGCAGCCCGTCATGAATTCATAGTGGCGGGCGGCAAACCCGGGGAAGTGAAACATCTCAGTACCCGGAGGAAGAGAAAGCAATCAGCGATTCCGCTAGTAGCGGCGAGCGAAAGCGGAACAGCCCAAACCGGTCGGACGCGAGTCCAACCGGGGTTGAGGGACGTCATGGGGATATCCCGGGAGAAAAGGCTCGATAGGTGAACCGTCTGGAAAGTCGGATCATAGAGGGTGAAAATCCCGTAACCGAAATCGAACCGTATCTTCTGATGACGCACCCAAGTAAGGCGGGACACGTGCAATCCTGTCTGAATCTGCGAGGACCATCTCGTAAGGCTAAATATTCGCTGGAGACCGATAGTGGACAAGTACCGCGAGGGAAAGGTGAAAAGAACCCCTGTTAGGGGAGTTAAAAGATCCTGAAACCGCACGCCTACAAGCAGTCCGAGGGCTATGCCGCGCAAGCGGAATGCCTGAGGGCGTACCTTTTGCATCATGAATCGGCGACTTAATGGTTGTGGCAAGCTTAAGGCGATAGCCGGAGGCGTAGCGAAAGCGAGTCCGAAATGGGCGCCCAGTCGCGACTATTATAACCCGAAGCCAAGTGATCTACTCATGGTCAGGTTGAAGCGCGGGTAAAACCGCGTGGAGGACCGAACTCATGGAGGTTGAAAACTTCGGGGATGAACTGTGAGTCGGGGTGAAAGGCCAATCAAACTTGGTGATAGCTGGTTCTCCCCGAAAGATATTTAGGTATCGGCTCGGGCAATTCAGTACAGGAGGTAGAGCACTGGAACGGCTAGGGGTCCTACCAGATTACCAAACCGTACCAAACTCCGAATGCCTGTAACTGTTATCCCGGGACGCAGTCAGTGGGTGATAACATTCATTGGCGAGAGGGGAATAACCCAGATCGACGGCTAAGGTCCCCAAGTCCATGCTAAGTGCTGACAAAAAGGATGTGGCAACGCTTTGACAATCAGGAGGTTGGCTTAGAAGCAGCCATCCTTTAAAGATAGCGTAATAGCTCACTGATCAAGCGAGGCCGCGCCGAAAATGTATCGGGGCTAAAGCATGGCACCGAAGCCTCGGGATTCACGACGGTTCGCCGCCGTGGATCGGTAGGGGAGCGTAGAACGTGCGTCGAAGCCGGACCGTAAGGACCGGTGGAGTTCGTTCTAGAGCTGATGCCGATATGAGTAACGACAAAACGAGTGAGAAACTCGTTCGCCGTAAGCCCAAGGTTTCCTGGGGAAGGTTAATCCGCCCAGGGTTAGTCGGAACCTAAGCCGAGGCCGAAAGGCGTAGGTGATGGATGACAGGTTAATATTCCTGTACCACCCCGTAGGCGTTGAAGCGAGGGGGGACGGAGAAGGGTAGCGCAGCCGGCGGACGGAAGTGCCGGTTCAAGCCCGTAGAGGGTTCCCATAGGATAAAAACGTGGGGGCATCAACCTCGAGAGGTGACGACGTGGCCTCACGGCCTCAAGTGTGTGATCCCATGCTTCCAAGAAAATCCCCGCGTGGAGCCTGCGAGGTGTCCGTACCGCAAACCGACTCAGGTGGGCGAGGAGAGAATCCTAAGGCGCTTGAGAGAACTCTGGTTAAGGAACTCTGCATATTGCCTCCGTAACTTCGGAAGAAGGAGGGCCTGAATTGGTGTAGGGACTTGCTCCCGAAGCTGTTTCAGGTCGCAGATAATTGGCGGTAGCGACTGTTTACCAAAAACACAGGACTCTGCAAACACGTCAAGTGGATGTATAGGGTCTGACGCCTGCCCGGTGCCGGAAGGTTAAGGAGATTCGTCAGGCGCAAGCCAAAGCGATGAACCGAAGCCCCGGTAAACGGCGGCCGTAACTATAACGGTCCTAAGGTAGCGAAATTCCTTGTCGGGTAAGTTCCGACCTGCACGAATGGCGTAACGACTTCCGCGCTGTCTCGACCAGGGACTCAGTGAAATTGAAATAGCTGTGCCGATGCAGTTTACCCGCGGCAAGACGGAAAGACCCCATGAACCTTTACTACAACTTGCCACTGACACTAGGAATTGATTGTGTAGGATAGGTGGGAGCCTATGAACCCCGGGCGCTAGCTTGGGGGGAGGCAACGGTGAAATACCACCCTGTCGATTTCTGGTGTCTAACCTAGACCCGTCATCCGGGTCGGGGACAATGGCTGGTGGGTAGTTTGACTGGGGCGGTCGCCTCCCAAAAGGTAACGGAGGCGCGCTAAGGTACCCTCAGCCTGATTGGAAACCAGGCGCCGAGTGCAATGGCATAAGGGTGCTTGACTGCGAGAGAGACATCTCGAGCAGGTGCGAAAGCAGGTCATAGTGATCCGGTGGTTCTGAATGGAAGGGCCATCGCTCAACGGATAAAAGGTACTCTGGGGATAACAGGCTTATCGCGTCCAAGAGTTCACATCGACGACGCGGTTTGGCACCTCGATGTCGGCTCATCGCATCCTGGGGCTGGAGCAGGTCCCAAGGGTTTGGCTGTTCGCCAATTAAAGCGGTACGCGAGCTGGGTTCAAAACGTCGTGAGACAGTTTGGTCCCTATCTGCCGTGGGCGTAGGAGAAGTGAGAGGGCCTGACCCTAGTACGAGAGGACCGGGTTGGACACACCGCTGGTGTACCAGTTGTCTCGCCAGAGGCACCGCTGGGTAGCTATGTGTGGAATGGATAACCGCTGAAAGCATCTAAGCGGGAAACCAGCCTCGAGATTACTTCTCCCGGGAGCAATCCCCTGAAGCCCCCTTGAAGACCACGAGGTTGATAGGCCGGGAGTGTACGCGCTGTGAGGCGCTCAGCTGACCGGTACTAATCGGGCGTGAGGCTTGGTCTCCCTCTTCTCAGGCCGCAGACGGCCGAGTCGAGGCCGAGATCGAGGTTCCCATCGGGAACCCGATCCGGTGAAATCGTTGCCGGTGCACTTTTACCCTTCGTATGGTTGTTAGACGGTTCGTCCGTCCGATCTTTTCCAATTTGCGGTGGCTATATCGGCAGGGTCACACCCGTTCCCATCCCGAACACGGAAGTTAAGCCTGCCAGAGCCGATGGTACTGCACGGGAAGCTGTGTGGGAGAGTAGGTCGCCGCCGCATCCTTTATGAAGGCCCGCCGGGAGTCACCGGCGGGCCTTCTCCTTTTCCGGTCCACCGGGCGAGGGAGGGAGGTTCCCGATGAGCCCGTTCCCCGAGTTCCACAGGCCGCCGCCCGGTGGCTCCGTGGAGGTCGCCGCTGGCGTGCACTGGGTCCGCATGCCGCTCCCCTACGCGCTCGATCACGTGAACCTCTGGCTGCTCGCCGAGGAGGGCGGGTGGACGCTCGTGGACACGGGGCACGGCGACGCCGCAACCCGTGCCGCCTGGGAGTCGCTCGAGGCCGGCCTGCTCCGTGGCCTCCCCGTGCGCCGGATCCTCTGCACGCATCACCATCCCGATCACATCGGCCTCGCAGGCTGGATGCAGGATCGCTGGGGAACCGAACTCTGGGCCACCCGGACCGAGTGGCTGGAGGGGAGGACCTTCACCGCAGGAGACCTCCGGGAGCAGGAGGAGCTCTCGACCCGCTTCTACCGGGCGGGCGGAGTGCCGGAGGAGATGCTTCCGTTGCTCGCGGAGCGGGTCCACGCCTACCCGGAGAACGTCTCCCGGGTTCCTCCGTCCGTCCGTCGCATCCAGGACGGCGAGGTGATCGAGGCCGGCGGGACCCGATGGCGGGTGCAGGTGGGGCGAGGCCACTCGCCGGAGCACGCCTGTTTCCGCTCCGAGGAGCGCGCGCTCCTCGTATCGGGCGACCAGGTACTCCCGCACATCTCCCCCAACGTGAGCGTCTGGCCCGACGAGCCGGACGCCGATCCCCTCGCCGACTTCCTGGTGAGCCTGGATGCGTTCCTCGACGTGCCCGACGACTGGCTCGTCCTTCCCTCCCATGGCCACCCGTTCCGAGGGGTTCGGCGGCGTGCCCTGGAACTGCGGGAACACCACCGCGAACGGCTCGACGCCGCCTGGGCCGCCTGCCGGGAGCCCGCCACCCCCCACGATCTGCTGGCCCGGCTGTTCCGGGGACGGCTCGACCCCCACCAGACCACCTTCGCCATCGGCGAGGCGATCGCCCACCTGCACCGGCTCGAGGCGCAGGGGAGGGTGAAACGGCAGCGGCAGGCCGGGAAGCCCGATCGGTTCCTCGCCGTCCACGTGTAGACTGACCGCTCGGCTCAACGGGGAGGAACGATGCTCGGGATCATCGGTGGATCGGGGATGGAGAACGCCATGGGGGCGCTCGGGAAGACCGAGTCGCACGACATGGACACCCCCTTCGGCAAACCCTCCGCACCGATCATCACCACCGAGGTGGACGGCGTCACGCTGGCGATGCTCAAGCGGCACGGGGAGGGGCACGTCTTCTCCCCGGCGCAGGTGCCCTACCGGGCCAACGTCTTCGCCCTGAAGAAGCTGGGGGTCACCCGGATCCTGGCCACCGGGGCGGCGGGCAGCCTCCGCGAGGAGATCGCGCCCCGGACGCTGGTCGTCCCCGACCAGATCATCGACAAGACCTTTCGCCGCGCCGGCAGCTTCTTCGACGACATCGCCGTCCACGTGGAGCTGGCCTCGCCCTTCTGCCCCTCCCTCCGGCAGGTGCTCGCCCGGGCCTCGGCCGCCTCGCCGATCCGCGTCCAGCACGGCGGGACCTACGTCGCCATGGAGGGGCCCCAGTTCTCCACGCGGGCCGAGAGCGAGATGCACCGTTCCTGGGGGGCATCGCTCATCGGCATGACGGTGATGCCGGAGGCGCGCCTCGCCCGCGAGGCGGAGATTTGCTACGCGGTCGTGGCACTCGCCACCGACTACGACTGCTGGCGCCCCCATCCGAACGCGCTCGACCAGTTCGAGCTGCTCGAGGAGATCCTCGGGAACCTCAAGGCGGCGAGCACGAGTGCCCTCGATCTGATCCGGAACTCCCTGCACCACGTGGCCGGGCTGGGGACGAGCCCCTGCCCCTGCCAGACGTCGCTCGAGCTCGCCATCTGGACCGATCGCTCGCTCATCTCGCCCGCGACCCGCGAGCGGCTGCAGCCCATCCTGGGCCGGGTCCTGGCTCCGCGTTCGTAGCCGGGGAGGAGGGGAGGTCCCGTGCGCCCGTTCCCGATGAGCATGTCGCGGGCCGTCCAGTTCATCTCGCTGCTCTCGACGCTCCTCGTCCTCGCCGTTCCGCTCCTCGTCTGGTCGGCGATCCCCGGCCTGCGCCTCACCCCGAGCGCCGAGGTGGCGCGCTGGTCGGTGCTCCTCGTCCCGCTCATCCCCCTCGCGAGCTGGGCGCTCGCGCCGAGATCGCTGGAACTGGAGGGAGGGGAGCTCCGGATCCTGCGGCGGGCCTGGCGGGCGGCCAGCTACCCGCTGGCCCGCATCGACGAGGTTGCGCTCCTGCCGCGCGGCTGGATGCTCGGGGCCTGGAAGACTTTCGGGAACGGGGGGCTCTTCGGCTACTACGGCTGGTTCTACCGGAAGGGGTCCGTCCGGCTCTTCTGCACGCGCGGGGACCGGCTCGTCGAGGTGATGATGGACGGGAGGCGCATCGTGGTCTCCCCCGACGAGCCCGGACGTTTCATGGAGGAGCTCCGCGCCGTGGCTCCGCGAGCCCGGGTGCGCGCGGGCCCGTAGCGCGCTATCCGCCGGAGCCGGGAGCGGCGAGCGCGATGGGGACGAGCTGCCGGACGTTGGCCGGGCATTCGAGCCCGGAGGCGTCCTCCAGCCAGCGGGCCTCGGTCCACTCGTCGCACGGGACGAGATCGCGCGACGCCACGTCGGCCACGAAGGCGAAGTTCATGTGGAGCCCCTTCGACCCGGCTGGATGCTCCTCGTAGCCGATGAGCCCCGGTGGCGTTCCGTCCACCCCCAGGCCCGCGGGGAAGGTGCCGGCGAGGCCGGTCTCCTCCCGGAGTTCCCGGGCGGCGGCCTCGAGTGGAGTCTCGCCGGCCTCGATCTCCCCTCCCACCGGGAGCCAGGTTCCGAGCCGGCGGTGGCGCACGAGCAGCACGGCCCCGCGGTGGCGGGCGAAGATGGCCACCGAGAAGGCGCGCCGGGTCACCCCGACACCAGATCCCGGATCCCGGTGACGACGAGGAACCCGGTGAGCACGATCATGACGACCGTGGTGGTCCAGGCGATGAGGTTGAACCAGCGCCCGTTCCGGTGGACGCCCATCAGCTTCTCGTCGTTCGCGAGGCGCAGCATGTAGATGAGCACGAACGGCAGGAGGACGCCGTTCACGATCTGCGACACGAGCATGATCCGGATGAGGGGCAGCCGGGGGATGAGGACCACGCCCGCGCCCACCGCCACGATCCCGGTGAAGAGCCAGTAGAACTGCCGGGCCTCGTTCCACTTCCGGTCCAGCCCCGATTCCCAGCCGAACGACTCGGTGACGAAGTAGGCGGTGGAGAGGGGGAGGATGGCCGCAGCGAAGAGGGAGGCGTTGAAGAGGCCGAAGGCGAAGAGCCAGGAGGCGTACTTCCCGGCCAGGGGCGCGAGCGCCAGCGCGGCCTGGTCGGCGGTCTGGATGGAGATGCCCTGCTTGTGCAGGGTGGCCGCGCAGGCCATGACGATGGAGAAGGCCACCACGTCGGTGACGATGCATCCCATCACCACGTCGATGCGGGTGAAGCGAAGCTGGTCCACGTTGATGCGTTTCTCGACCACTGCGGCCTGCTGGTAGAACTGCATCCAGGGGGCGATGGTCGTTCCGACGAGGCCGATGAGCATGGCCACGTACGTGCCCTCGCCCGAGAAGGTGGGCGTGACGGCCGCCAGCGCCACCTCCCCCCAGTCGGGCTTCGAGAGCACGAGCGAGATGGGGTAGGCGATGTAGAGGAGGCTCGCCGCCAGGAAGACCTTCTCCACGACCCGGTTGGACCCCTTCAGCACCAGGAACCAGACCCCCACGGCGACCAGCGGAAC
This sequence comes from uncultured Anaeromyxobacter sp., assembly GCA_903855945.1. Lineage (GTDB taxonomy): Bacteria > Myxococcota > Myxococcia > Myxococcales > Anaeromyxobacteraceae > CAIOAK01. The sequence continues at coordinate 48,212 of CAIOAK010000184.1, read as the reverse complement.
CGAGATCCAGGGAGGGATGCGGAAGATCTGCAGGCTGGCGGCCACGCCGGCGAACTCGGCGATGGTGTTGGCGAGGTTGGCCACGATGAGTGCGACCGACACCCAGAAGGTGGTCCGGACCCCGAAGTTCTCGCGGATGAGGTCGGCGAGCCCCTTGCCGGTGACCACCCCCATGCGGGCGCTCATCTCCTGCACCACGATGAGCGCGACGGTGATCGGGCCGAGCGTCCAGAGCAGCTTGGTGCCGAACTGGGCGCCGGCGAGCGAGTAGGTGGTGATGCCGCCCGCGTCGTTGTCGACGCTGGCGGTGATGAGCCCGGGGCCCATCACGGCGAGGAAGAGGGTGATCTGACGCCAGCGCCCCGGCCGGGCCTCCCGCTTCTCAGCCTGCACCGACCACCTCGGCCAGGATGTCGTCCACCGTCACCATCCCCACCAGCATCCCGGCCGAATCGACCACGGGGACCGAGAGCAGGTTGTACTTGGAGGCCGCGCGCGCCACGTCCATGACGTCGGCGTCGGAGTGGACCGAGGCGGGGACCTCCCGGAGCATGGCGGAGAGGGGCGTGGCCGGATCGGCCGCGAGGATCAGGTCCCGGAGCGTCACCATCCCCTGCAGGAGACCCTCCTCCACGACGAAGACCTCGTACACGACGGGGAGGTCCTCGGCGCGCCGCCGCAGCTCCGCGAAGACCTCGGTCACGGTGGTGGCGGGCGCGAGCTCCATCACGTCCGGCGTCATGAGGCCGCCGGCCGAGCGGGGGTGGTACTCGAGCAGCTCGGCGACCTCGGCGGCCTCCGGCCTCTCCATGGCCTGGAGGAGCTCCTCGCGGGTCTCGCCGGGGAGCTCGGAGAGGGCGTCGGCGGCCTCGTCCGGGGCCATCTCCTCCAGGATGTCGGCGGCCTTCTCCGGCGGGACCGCCTCGAGGAGCTCGGTGGCGACCTCGGTGGAGGTCTCCTCCAGGGCGTCGGCGGCCGTCTCGACGTCGAGTCGCTGGAAGAGCACCTCGCGCTGGTGCCGATCGAGATCCTCCATGATCTCGGCCAGGTCGGCGGGATGAAGGGAGGCGAGCGCCTTCTTGGTGGCCTCGATCCGCACGCGCCCCGGCGCGCTCTCGATGGGCTGGACGAGCTTCCAGGAGAGCAGGGTGTCGGAGTTCAGGTAGCGGGACCGGGGACGGACGAGCGAGACCATCCCATCCACCGGACGCTGCCAGCCCATCCGCCGGACGAGCCCCCGGAGTCCCACGTCCACGTGGGCGATGCGGAGCTGCCCCTTGGTCTCGAGGAAGTGCAGGTCGTTCACGCGGACCAGCTTGGCCCCCTCGATGTCCACGATCTGCCGATCGAGGATCTCCAGTCCGAGCCGGATGCGGTCGGCCACGGGGGTCGCGGGCGTGGGCTCCACGGGGGCGCCGGCGGCGAGCTGGACGGCGCCGTTCACCGAGGCCACCGAGCTCCAGGGAACCTGACGAAGCTTCCTCCCGGAACGGAGGACGAGCGACTCGACGGGCGGATAGGGCTCCCCGGTCACCGCAACCAGATCGGCGAGCCGGCCGAGCGCCTTTCCGTCCGAGTCCACGACCTTCTTCCCGACGAGGTCGGTGAAGAAGAGGAACCGGAACTTTCCGGACGGACGCTCCATCAGGCACTCCCGCGCGTGGTCTCGCGCATCTACGCTCCGCCGCGCCGACTGTCAACGCAAGTTCCCGACCGCGATTCAGGGGGCGGCGAGCGCGGCGGCGAATCGGCGGGTTCGCCGGGCCATGGCGATGTTGAGGAGGGGGAGGAACATCACCTGCCCGGGCACCGCCAGCCAGGCGACGCGCTCGCCGGGAGGGGCCATGAGGACCACCACCACGAAGGCCAGGACGAAGGCGGCGTCGGCGATGCGGAGGCGTCGGCGCGCGGCGAGCACCCGTCGCAGCCGGTCCGACTCCTCGGTCCGCCAGATCTCGGGGTCGCTCCGCTGCCGTACCAGCGCGTCGGCGTGGCGTGCCACCTGCCGGCGCAGCGCCCAGAATCCCGGGACGATCTCGAGGAGGCCGATCAACCCCAGTGCGAGCGCGAGTAGCCGCTGGCCCGGGACGGCGAGGAGGATCGCCAGGAACGCGCCCAGGTTGGCGGCCCCCAGGAGCGCGAAGACGAGCGCATCACGCCGTTCCCCCGCGAAGTACGTGTCGATGGCGCGACGGGCCGCGGCCTGCTCGCTGTAGGTGCTCATCAGCGCCTCCCGCCTCCGCCGCGGAACCCTCCGCCGCCCCAGCTCCGACCCCCTCCTCCTCCTCCTCCTCCTCCGCGGTCCCAGCCGCCCCCGCTGCTCCCTCCGCCGCCCCGCTCGGCGCTGCTTCCCCCGCCCCGGTCCCACCCGCTTCCGGAGTTGTCGTGGGACCAGCTCGCGCCGGCGGAGCGCTGGTCACCGCCGGTGCGGGCGGCCTGCTCGTTCGAGAGCGACTGGCTCTTTTCGGGAGTGGCGTTGCTCCAGCCCCCGCCGGAGTCGTGCTGCTGGAAGCTCCCGCTCTGGGAGTTGTAGCGGTACACGTTGCCGTCGTGGTCGGCGTAGGTCTCGTTGCCGGCGTGGACCGCACTCGTGGACTGCCCGCCCGGACCGGTGACCTTCCCCGCGCTCACCGTCTCCGACTTGCCGGTGTAGGCGTTGCCCACGGTCGCCTTGGCGCCGGAGGCGGTCACGCCGGTCTTCGGGTTGTAGGTCGTGCCGGCGGCGTCATGGGCGTAGTTTCCCGTGTAGACGTTCTGGACGGTGCCGCGCTGCCCGGCGCTCATGCGCCCGGTGGTGGAGTTGTAGGAGTGGGCCACCTGGTTGGACCAGGCGTTCCCGGTCCAGGCGTTGTAGCCGCCCGACGTCCGCGTGACCGCGCCGGTGTTTCCCCACTGGTGGTAGACGTTGCCCGACGTGGCAGCCCACCCGCCCGCCCCCCAGGCCACGCCCCCGTGCCAGCCCCAGGCCGCACCCCAGCAGGGCGCCGGTCCCCACATCGCCATCCCCATCGCGAGGCCGAATCCGAAGCCCATGGCCCATCCGGTCCAGGGGGTCCAGGCCATCGCCACGCCGTATCCGTAGGTCACCGGAGGCGGGTACCAGACCGCGACGCCGACGTAGGCCGGGTAGACGTATCCGGTGCCGTACACGACGACGCCATCCGGGGTGACGACCTCGCCCAGGTAACCGGGCGTGTAGCCCACCACCACCGTCTCCGGCGTGGCCGCGTAGATCTTCACGTAGGTCACCCAGTAGAGCGGGGAGCTGGGCGGGATGGAGTAGATGACGGCCGGGATCATGGAGGCCGAGAGCCAGGGGCCAGAAGGCGCGCGCGAGGTGAACCAGATCCCGAGGTAGAGCGAGTACCACTCGGTCGCCGAGACCATGATGATCGGGTCGGGGGAGTTGAAGACGTACTGGAGCGGCGTCCCATCGATGGGCTTGAGCTGCGTCGCCCCGCTGATGGTGGAGGTGAACGCGGTCTTGCTCCGGTCGACGGTGGCCTGCTGCGGGACGGTGGCCGCGATCACCGCGGCGGCGGCCTGCGGCGTGCCGGGCACCGACGCCTTCATGTTCTCCTTGGGGCTTCCGTCCGGCACCTGGGCGAAGTCGGGCGGGAGCGACTTGCCGGGCACGTGGGTCCAGGGCCCGCTCATGCCGAGGGAGGTGAACCATCGGCCGGTCACGAGCACGTAGGTGAGCTGGTCCTGCGTGTAGAGGAAGACGTTGCCGGAGGTGTTCGAGACGTAGAGGAGGTTCGTCCCCTCGATGGGGGCCCAGTCCGGCGCTCCCTCGAACACGATGAGCTCGGTGGGGCGCGTGGCCACGTAGAGCACCGGCGGGTCCTTCTTCAGGGTCGGCATCTTCTTCGTGGTGTCGTCCGCCGTTCCCGCCATCAGATCGACGGTCTGGGCCGCGGCGAGCTGCTTCGCGATCTTGTCGCCGTCCCTGGGCGCCTTCGAGACCGCCCAGGGGCCGGCGAGCGACGGCGCCTGCATCCACCCGTCCCAGACGTGGACGTAGTTGACGCCCTTCGAATCCTGCAGGACGAGCGCGCGGGTGTTCAGGATCCGGAGCAGATTGCTTCCTGCCACCTGGCCGAAGGCGGGGTTCCCGTCTACGAGCACGAGCATGGCCGGGACCTGGCTGAAGAGGAAGGCCGGGGGATCGTTCTTCACGGGGACCCGCGCGGCCTTCTGCTGCGCCTGGATCACCTGGAGCGACTCCTCGAGCCGGTCGAGCGACATCGTGGAGGGGCCGCCCGCGAGGGCCTGCTGGACGGCGACGCCGAAGGCATTGGCCTTGTCGGGTGCGCTGGGGAAGCGGGGGCTCGCCACCTGGATGTCCTGGAAGGCGACCGACCGGGCGGTGCGGTCCACCACCGTGATGGCCTTCAGCTCCACCACGCCGAAGGTGGCGTCCTTCGTGCCGTCGGGGAGCACCGAGACCGCGGCGTGGGCCTCGATGTTGTAGCCGTCCCAGGAGTCGAGTTGCGGCTGGAACACCGTGAAGGTCTGCCCCCCCTGGGCGAGCGTCTTGGGCCACGGGTCGGGGGTCACGGCGGAGGCCGGCGGCATCGGTGCGGGCGCCTGGGCCGACACGGCCGGTGCGACGAGCAGGGCGAGGAGGGCGACGCAGGGGATCAGGGGTCGGTTCATGAAGCCTCCGGGTGACGGATTCTCCCTCGCGAGGGGCGTACGCGCCATCCCTGAAGTGACCTACTTTTCGGGTATCCGCCCGGCTCCGGGCGGAGCCCTGCACGCCATCGATACCGCCGCCCGGCAGAGCCAGGTGGCGCCGGAGGGCTCGACGAAGGGGAGCCCCGAGGCTCGCTCGAAGAGGCCCGGATCGAGGGCCAGGGTCTCCTTCAGGTCCACCCTCCCGGCCGGGCAGAAGATGCATCCTCCATTCGAGCCCCGGAACTCGAGGTCCTCGAGTCCGGCGGGGCAGACCCTCCGCAGACAGCCCTTCCCGTGCGGGCCGGGAACCGCCCGCGGTTCGACGCACCAGTCCTTCGGCGCGACCGAGGCGATGCAGGTCGCCCGCACGGAGCGGGCTCCCTCCGGCCCGGACACCCGGGCCTCGAGCTTTCCCCGGAGCGGGCAGAAGGGGATCCGGCGCCGCGCCACGACGAGCGCCGGGTCCTTCCGCTCGCTGGGGAGGAGCCCCGCCTGGGCGTCCCGTTCCGAGCGGAGCTCCCGCTCGACGTCGGGGCCGTCCAGGGTCCTCTCCACCGCGCAGACGTAGGCCTCCACGCCCGCCTTCGAACGCTTCATCACGTAGAGCGATCCCCCGGCGCGCTCGCACACGGTCTGCGACGGGACCTCCTCCGGGGGCAGGAAGAGCCCCCGGTACCATGCGTATTCACCAGTAGTGAATTCCGGAGGAGGGCAGGGTACAGCTTCCCCGGAGGGTCCGGATGGCGCGAGCAACGCCAGGAGCGAGAGGAGGGCGGGGAGGGCCGGCACCCCGTCATCTTGCCTCAATGGGCCCCCGTTCCGCTCGGCTCCTTGCTACTCTCTCGCTCGGCCATGCCGGGCGGCCAGCGAGGGGAACGATGGGGAAGCGAAGGGTCGTGGTGACGGGGACCGGCGTGGCGAGCCCCCTCGGTTGCGAGGTGGAGACCTTCTGGCGACGGCTCGTGGCCGGGGATTCGGGCGTCGTCGCGCTCGACGGAGAGCCGATGGCGACCCGCATCGGTGCCCGGGTGCAGGGGTACGTGCCGTCGGAGCACTTCGACCGCAAGGAGGCCCACCGGACGAGTCGCACCTCCCAGCTCGCCGTGGTCGCCGCCACGCAGGCGGTGAAGCAGGCGAACCTCCTGGACGGCGGGGTGGACCGCCAGGAGACGGCCGTGATGATCGGCAGCTCCATCGGCGGCTTCAGCGCCTCCGATCCCCACTTCCGGCTGTTCTACCGGGAGGGGAAGGCCGGTCCGCTCATCATCCCCACCTCGATGAACTCCGGCCCCTCGGCCAACGTCTCCATCAAGTTCGGCCTGGGGGGCACGCTGTTCAACGTGGACGGCGCCTGCGCCTCGGGCACCCACAGCGTCGGCCAGGCCTTCCGGCTCATCCGGGCCGGCGACGTCGATGTCGCGCTGGCCGGCGGGGCCGACTCCATGTTCACCCCGGGCGTGGTGGCGGCCTGGGCCGCCCTGCGGGTCCTCTCCACGCTCGACGAGGATCCGGCGCGGGCCTGCCGCCCCTTCAGCGCCGATCGAAGCGGGATCGTCCTGGGGGAGGGCGCCGGCGTCCTCGTGCTCGAGGCGGAGGAATCGGCCCGGCGGCGGGGCCAGCCCATCCTGGCCGAGGTGATGGGCTACGGTGCGTCGGCCGACTGCCACAGCCTGACCCAGCCGTCCCCGGAGGGACCGACCCGGGCCATGCGGAGGGCGATCTCCGACGCCGGGGTGGCGCCGGGGGAGGTCGGCTGCGTGAACGCCCACGGCACCGGCACCGACTGGAACGACCGGACCGAGACCACCGCCATCAAGAACGTCTTCGGAGAGCGGGCCCGCGCGCTCCAGATCGTCGCCAACAAGGGGGCACTGGGCCACGGGATCGCCGCCGGGGGCGGGCTGGAGCTGGTGGCGAGCCTGCTCATCCTGCGCGACCGGATCCTCCCGCCGACCATCAACTACACCACCCCGGACCCGGAGTGCGATCTCGACTACGTGACGGACGGCTCGCGTCCGTACGACGGGGACCTGGTGCTGAAGAACTCCTTCGCCTTCGGGGGCAGCAACGCGGTGGTGGTCCTGGGGCGATACCGCCCCTGATGGCGCCCGCCGCTGTGACCGGGGGCCCCAAAAGAGGTGCGTGGCGCGGCGAAACGCGTCATAATGGTAATCGTGCACCGGAATCCCAGTAATGCCCGTCCCGACGTCGTCGTCCGGGCCGCTCAGCCGGGTGACCTCCCGGTCGTGGTGGCGCTCGACGCCGAGGCCACCGGGCTCGAGAAGTCGGCCTACTGGAAGGAACGATTCGCCTGGTACGCGAACGGCGACCGGGGGCGCTTCTTCCTCATCGCCGAGCGGGGCACCGAGGCGGTGGGGTTCATCGTCGGGGAGGTGCGCGCCTGGGAGTTCGGCTCGCCCCCGGCCGGGTGGGTCTTCGCCGTGAACGTGCGCAAGGCCGAGCGTCTCCACGGCCTGGGCACGATCCTCTTCGACGCCATCTGCACCCGGTTCCGGAAGGTGGGCGTCACCATCGTCCGAACCATGCTCCTGAAGGACGAGCAGCTCGTCATGTCCTTCTTCCGCAGCATGGGGATGATGGGCGGGCCCTTCATCCAGCTCGAGAAGCGGCTCGACCCGTGAAGCTCCAGACCGCCACGCGCATCGCCATCCACGCGGTGCTGGAGCTGGCCGCCGACCCGGGCAGCCAGATCTCCGCGGCCCAGATCGCCGAGCGGTACGACATCTCCGTGAACCACCTCGCCAAGGTCCTGCGCACGCTGGGGCGCGCCGGGCTCGTGGAGGCGCTGCGCGGCGTCCGGGGCGGGTACCGGTTCCGCGGGAATGCACGGCGCGTCACGCTCCTCGACATCGTCCAGCTCTTCGAGGAGGTGGACTCGGTGAAGGGGGCCAGCCGGGAGCCGGGTGCTCACACGGCCGAGGGGAGGGCGCTCCACGCCGTCCTCGCCGAGATCGACGACACCGCGCGGGCCACCTTGAGCTCCATCACCATCGCCACGATGCTGATGCTGGTGGCCCGGCAGCCGCCGACCTCCCCGGCCCGGGGCAGGTCGGCCGCCGGCGCGTCCCCGCGTCGCTGAGCCGCCGCCTCGGCAATCCCCGGGCGATCCCGTGCAGAACCCGGCTGATCGGGGCTGGACGCGGTATGGGATTGACACATATACACGGAAACACGTACCATTATACCGAATTATCGGAAGCCCAGCCAACCAGGCGTTTCGTGGAGGAGATGCCCCGATGACCCCGCACCGCTGGATGATGACCGCCGTCGGGCAGCCGCTCGTGAAGGAGGCGATGGAACTGGGACCGCTCCCGGCCGGAACGGTCCGCGTCGAGGTGGCGGGCTGCGGGGTGTGCCACACCGACCTCGGCTTCCACTTCGACGGGGTCCGGACGAACCATCCCCTGCCGCTCGCGCTGGGGCACGAGGTGAGCGGGCGGGTGGTGGCGGCGGGTGCCGGCGCCGAGGGATGGGTGGGCCAGGCTGTGCTCGTGCCGGCGGTGATGCCGTGCGGCGAGTGCGATGCCTGCAAGCGGGGCAAGCCGACCATCTGCCCGAGGCAGGAGATGCCCGGCAACGACATCCAGGGCGGCTTCGCGACCCACATCGACGTGCCGGCGCGCGGGCTCTGCCCGGTGGACGAGGCGCGCCTCGCGAAGGCGGGGCTGCAGCTCGCCGACATCTCGGTGGTGGCGGACGCGGTGACGACCCCCTACCAGGCGGTGATCCAGGCCGGTGTGGCGCCCGGCCAGCTCGTCATCGTGAACGGGGTGGGAGGCGTGGGCGGGTACTGCGTCCAGGTCGCGGCGGCCTTCGGCGCCACGGTGGTGGCCATCGACGTGGACGCGAAGAAGCTGGAGATGGTGGCGGCCCACGGGGCGTCGAAGACCTTCGACGTCCGCGAGGTGGATCCGAAGAACCTGAAGAAGGAGATCGGGGCCTTCGCCCGATCGAAGGGGCTGCCCTCCCGGGAGTGGGCCATCTTCGAGTGCTCGGGAACGGCGGCGGGGCAGCTGACCGCCTGGAGCCTGCTCGTGCACGGGGCGACGCTCGCCGTGGTGGGCTTCACGATGGACAAGGTGGAGGTTCGCCTGTCCAACTTGATGGCCTTCCACGCCCGGGCGCTCGGCAACTGGGGCTGCCCGCCGGAGCTCTACCCGCCGGCGCTCGACATGGTGCTCGACGGGAAGGTGAAGCTCGCACCCTTCGTGGAGCGCCACCCGCTCGAGACGATCAACGAGGTTTTCGAGGGAGTGCACGGAAGGAAGCTCACCCGCCGCGCCGTACTCGTCCCGTAGGAGAGGCAGAGTCATGACCCAGACCACCGAATCGATCGTCGCCGCCACCGCGCCCGCGGAGTTGAAGGACCACGACCTCGCCCCCCAGGTGGAGGGCGCCGGCGTGCGGTACGAGAAGCGGCCCGTGAAGGACGCGAAGGGGCAGCCGGTACCCGGCCTCTTCAACGCCTGGATCACGCTCGACAACCCGTCCCAGTACAACAGCTACACCACCGAGATGGTGAAGCAGGTGATCCTGGGGTTCCGTGCGGCGTCCAACGCGCGGGACGTGGTGGCGGTGGTCTTCACGGGAGCCGGCGACAAGGCCTTCTGCACCGGCGGCAACACCAAGGAGTACGCCGAGTACTACGCCGGGAACCCGCAGGAGTACCGGCAGTACATGCGCCTCTTCAACGACATGGTGAGCGCCATCCTGGGCTGCGACCGGCCGGTGGTGTGCCGCGTGAACGGGATGCGGATCGGGGGCGGCCAGGAGATCGGCATGGCCTGCGACTTCACCATCGCGCAGGACATGGCCCGGTTCGGGCAGGCCGGTCCGAAGCACGGCTCCGCGCCCATCGGCGGGGCGACCGACTTCCTCCCCGAGCTCATCGGCGTGGAGCGGGCCATGGAGTCGGGCGTGCTCTGCGAGCCCTGGTCGGCCCACCGGGCCTACCGGGAGGGGATGATCACCGACGTGGTCCCGGCGCTGAAGGTGGACGGCGAGTGGGTGCCGAACCCGCTCGTGGTGACCGACCGGATGCTCGATGCGTGGGGGCGGTTCGTCCACGGGGAGCCGAAGACGGGGGGGGAACTCGCCGCGGCCAAGGAGCTCTTGAAGAAGGGGAAGGTGGACCTGTCCCTGCTCGACGAGAAGGTGGAGCAGCTGTGCGGGAAGCTCGCGCTCACCTTCCCGGACTGCACGACGAAGACCATCCAGGAGCTGCGCAAGCCGAAGCTGGAGCGCTGGAACGCGAACAAGGAGAACTCGCGCGACTGGCTGGGGCTCAACATGATGACCGAGGCCCGCACGGGCTTCCGGGCGTTCAACGAGGGGACGAAGGAGGACCGCGAGGCCGACTTCCTGGCGCTGCGACGCGCGCTGGCGGAGGGCGCCCCGTGGACCGCCGAGCTGGTCGAGAGCCTGCTGCCGGCGGCACGCGCCTCCCGGGTCGGCAAGTGATCGGCGCCGGGACGACGGGTCCGCTCCGGGTCTGGCGGGAGCGGGACGGCCGGCTCCTGCGGCTGCGCCTCTCCCGGCCCAAGGCCAACGTGGTGGACGCCGAGATGATCGCCGCGCTCGACGCGGCCTTCGCGGCGGCCGAGCAGCCGGAGCCGGGGCAGCCGGCCCTGCGCGGGATCCTGCTCGACGCGGAGGGCCCCCACTTCAGCTTCGGCGCCAGCGTGGCCGAGCACCTGCCGGGGAAGGAGGCGGCCATGCTCGCCTCCCTCCACGGGCTGGTGCTGCGGATGCTGGCCCATCCGGTGCCGATCCTGGTGGCCATCCGGGGGCAGTGTCTGGGGGGCGGGCTCGAGGTGGTGAGCGCCGCACACCTGCTCTACGCCACGCCCGACGCGAAGCTCGGCCAGCCGGAGATCATCCTGGGGGTCTTCCCGCCGGTGGCCTCCTGCCTGCTGCCGGAGCGGATCGCCCGGGTCCACGCGGAGGACCTGCTCCTCTCGGGGCGGTCGATCGACGGGAACGAGGCGGCGCGCATCGGGCTCGTGAACGCCGCGGTGGCGGATCCCGAGGTGGCTGCGCTCGCCTGGTTCGACGCCCACGTGGCGAAGCACTCCGCGGCGGTGCTGCGCCTCGGCCTCGGGGCGGCCCGCGGAGACATGGTGGAGCGGGTTCGCGCCAAGCTGGCCGGCCTGGAGCGGGTCTATCTGGAGAAGCTCATGACGACCCACGATGCCGTCGAGGGGCTCACCGCGTTCCTCGAGAAGCGTCCCGCGCGCTGGAGCGACAGCTGACATGGCCGAGACCCGGACCACAGCCGAGATCGTGGCGCAGTGCCAGGCTCTCTTCGACGACCTGGAGTTCACGCACTCCCGCAGGTGGAAGGAGGCCGCCCCCGGACGCAAGGTGGTGGGCTACCTGCCCGTCTACGTCCCCGCCGAGATCATCCACGCGGCGGGGATGCTCCCGCTCGGGATCCTGGGCGGCGGCGAGAACCTCGAGGTGATCCACGGGGACGCCTACTACCAGAGCTACATCTGCCGCATCCCCCGCTCCACCCTGGAGCTGGGGATCACCGGCAAGTTCGACTTCGTGGACGGATTCCTCTTCCCGTCCATCTGCGACGTCATCCGGAATCTCTCGGGCATCTGGAAGCTGCTCTTCCCCAAGGTGTACGTCCGCTACTTCGACGTTCCGCAGGAGTTCACGGACGACGTCGGTGGGGTCTACTACGAGAAGGAGCTGCAGGAGCTCCGCGAGGGGCTCGCTCACCTGGGCGGACGCCCCATCACCGACGAGGCCCTGCGCACCTCCATCGCGCTCTTCAACGAGAACCGGAAGCTGGTCCGGGAGGTCTACGATCTCCGCGCACGGACCCCGTGGCTCACGCCCACCTCCGAGGTCTACCTGGTCATGCGGGCCGGGATGGTCGTGCCGGTGGAGGAGCACAGCGCGCTCCTGCGCGAGTACCTGGCAGCCGTCCAGGCCGAGCCCCGTCCCATGCGGGACAACTGCCGGGTGATCCTGAACGGGGTCTTCTGCGAGCAGCCGCCGCTGAACCTCGTGAAGGCCATCGAGATGTCGGGCTGCTACGTGGTGGACGACGACTTCATGCTGGTGAATCGCTGGCTGCTCGACGACGTGCCCACCTCCGGCGATCCCATCCAGGCGCTCGCCCGGGCCTTCCTGCACCGCTCCGCCGAGACCGCGGCCAAGTACCAACCCGACCTGGCGAAGAAGGGGCAGTACCTCCTCGACGCCGTCCGGGATCGGGCGGCCGAGGGGGTCATCTTCGCGGCGCCGAGCTTCTGCGATCCGGCGCTGCTGGAGCGACCGATGCTCGAGTCCCGCCTGGAGAAGGTGGACGTGCCGCACATCGGATTCAAGTACGCCGAGAACTCGGGGCAGATGCAGCCGGTCCGGGAGCAGGCCGGGACCTTCGCCGATTCCATCAAGCTGTGGAGCTCGCCATGACCCAGAGAATCGATCCGACCCGCGCCGCCGGGGTCCCGAAGGCGGAGGTGGTGAAGGAACTCTCGATGCTGAAGCAGAAGGACATGATCGCCGGGAACTACGAGGCGCTCACCAGCGCGCCCCAGACCGGGCGCAAGGTCGCCTCCACGTTCGTCCCGGGCAACCTGAACGAGCTCATCATGTGCTTCGACCTGCTCAACAACCTCCCCGAGATCAACGCCATCCAGAACGGCATGCGCAAGGTTTCGGGCGAGCTCATCCTGGAGGCGGAGAAGCACGGCCACTCCGAGGACGTCTGCACCTACGTGAAGGCCGACCTGGGCATGATGGCCAAGGGCAACCTGAGCCCCAACGGCAAGCCCCTTCCGAGGCCGGACGTCCTGCTCCTCTCCTACACCGGCTGCTTCACCTTCATGAAGTGGTTCGAGCTGGTTCGCGACGAGTACAAGTGCCCCACGGTGATGCTCCACGTGCCCTACCAGGCCGACGGGCAGGTCACCGACAACATGCGGTCCTACATCGTGAAGCAGCTCCGGGAGACGGTCATCCCCACGCTGGAGAAGGTGTCCGGGGTGAAGTTCGACATCGACCGGCTGCGCGGGTACCTGGCCGAGTCGGCGAAGGCGGAGGACGACTTCGTCTGGGTGATGGAGAGCGCCAAGAACAAGCCATCCCCCATCGACGCCTACTTCGGGGGCGTCTACTACATCGGCCCCATCTTCACGGCCTTCCGCGGCACGCCCGATGCGACCGAGTACTACCGGCTGCTGCGCGGGGAGATCGAGGAGCGCATCCGCCTCGGCCTCGGCCCGATCACGCCCGAGGGGGACATGAAGGAGCAGCGCTACCGGCTGGTGGTGGAGGGTCCGCCCAACTGGACCCACTTCCGCGAGTTCTGGAAGATGTTCCACGACGAGGGGGCGGTGGTCGTCGCCTCGACCTACACCAAGGTCGGCGGCACCTACGACCTGGGGTTCCGGCACGACCCGAGGAACCCCCTCGAGTCGCTCGCCGACTACTGCCTCGACTGCTACACGAACCGCAGCCTCCCGCAGCGGGTCGGGCAGATCGAGAAGTACATGAACGACTACCAGGCCGACGGACTGGTGATCAATTCGATCAAGAGCTGCAACAGCTTCTCCGCGGGGCAGCTCATGATCCTGCGCGAGATCGAGAAGCGCACCGGCAAGCCCGGCGCCTTCATCGAGACCGACCTCGTCGACCCCCGCTACTTCTCCGCCGCCAACGTGAAGAACCGGCTCGAGAGCTACTTCCAGATGATCGATCAGAAGCGGGCCAGCGCCCACGCGGCTTGACCGGGGGAGACACGCCCATGAAGTGCTTCATCGGAATCGATCTCGGATCCACCACCACCAAGGCGGTGGTGATCGACGAGAACACCCAGGTGCTGGGCCGGGGCATCACCAACTCCCGGTCCAACTACGACACCGCCGCCGCGGTCTCCAAGCAGGAGGCGCTCATCGACGCGCGCTTCACGCTCCTGCGCCGGGGACTGCAGCACGTGAAGGGTCTCGAGGGGGGCGTGGATGCCTTCCTGGGCGTGCTGGAGCGCTCCTTCCGCCACGTGCAGTTCCTGGAGCAGCTCGACGACCTGGAGGCCACCTGCCACAAGAACGGGAGCGGCCTGCGCTTCGCCGGGCAGGAGAAGGGCATGGCCCGGGCGCTCGGCCAGATCTTCCAGGGGCTGCGCGAGGAGTCGGCGGCGCTCTTCGAGCCGGGGGCCAGGCGCAAGTCCGACTTCTTCCGGGACATCGCCGGGGCGCGCTTCATGGCGCTGGGCGAGCCGGCCTGCAAGGAGGCGGGCGTCTCCTTCGAGCTGGTGCTCAACGTCTACGACAAGTCGATCATCGAGGTGGAGAACCGGCCGCCCGGCGGCGCCATGGAGGGGAAGTTCCTCCGGGCGCTCGACGTGGCGCTCCGCATCCCCGGCGGCAAGGGAGGGGGCGCGGCGGCGGAGGCGGTCGTGCAGCCGGTGAAGGCGGCGCTCGTGATCCCGCTCGAGGAGGCCTACGTGGTGGGCACCGGGTACGGGCGCGTGCGCCTCCCGTTCCCCAAGGAGCACATCCGCTCGGAGATCCTCTGCCACGGCCTGGGCGCCCACATGATGTACGACGGCACCCGCACCGTCCTCGACATCGGCGGGCAGGACACCAAGTCGATCCAGGTGGACAAGGACGGGATCGTCGAGAACTTCCAGATGAACGACCGCTGTGCCGCCGGCACCGGTCGGTATCTCGGCTACGTCGCCGACGAGATGAAGATGGGGCTCCACGAGCTGGGGCCCCTCGCCATGAAGGCCACCAGGACCATCCGCATCAACTCGACCTGCACGGTCTTCGCCGGAGCCGAACTGCGCGACCGGCTGGCGCTCGGCGACAAGCGGGAGGACATCCTGGCGGGGCTGCACCGGGCCATCATCCTCCGCGCCATGTCGATCATCTCCCGCTCGGGCGGCATCCGCGACCAGTTCACCTTCACCGGCGGCGTGGCCAAGAACGAGGCCGCCGTCCGGGAGCTTCGCAAGCTCGTGAAGGAGAACTACGGGGACGTGACCATCAACATCAATCCGGACTCGATCTACACGGGCGCGCTGGGTGCATCGGCCTTCGCGCGCCGCGCCGTCGCCTAGGCGAGAGGAGAGGGCACATGGTCGTCACCGCAGGAATCGACGTCGGCACCGGTTGCGTCAAGGCGGTGCTCTTCGGGAGCGAGGGGGGCAAGACCACCTGGATGGGGCGCCACCTGGAGCGGATCCGGCAGCGCGATCCGTACCAGCTGGCGGAGGAGGCCTTCGAGGCGGTTCTGGCCCAGGCCGGTTTGCCCCGCAAGGAGGTGGCCTACGTGGCCACCACCGGAGACGGGGAGAGCCTCACCTTCGCCACCGGCCACTTCTACTCGATGACCACACATGCCCGCGGGGGGATCTACCTCGATCCGACCACCCGGGTGGTGTGCGACATCGGCGCGCTGCACGGGCGCGCCATCCGCACCGACGAGCGGGGCAAGGTGCTCACCTACCGCATGACGAGCCAGTGCGCCTCGGGGTCGGGACAGTTCCTGGAGAACATCGCCCGGTACCTGGGGATCTCGCAGGACGAGATCGGTGCGATCTCCCAGCAGGGGAAGACGCCCGAGAAGGTGTCGTCGATCTGCGCCGTGCTCGCGGAGACCGACGTCATCAACATGGTGTCGCGCAACATCTCGGCGGCCAACATCCTCCGGGGCATCCACCTCTCGATGGCCGGCCGCGTGGCCTCGCTCATCAAGGGGGTGGGGGGCGTGGAGGGGACGGCGCTCATGACCGGGGGCCTGGCGCTCGACGCCGGTTTCGTGGCCGCGCTCGCCGACTCGATGGCCGAGGTGAAGAGCGCGCTCGTCGTGAAGAGCCACCCCGACGCCATCTTCGCCGGCGCCATCGGTGCCGCGCTCTGGGGTGCCTTCCGCCACGAGAAGCTGCGCGCCCGCGGGCTCGGCGGAGCGGCGGGAAGGGCGGCGTGATGGCCAGCCAGGTCATGACGCGCCCGCTTTGCGCAGGGGATCTCGAGGCGGTGGTGGCGCTCGACGCATCCCTCTCCGGGCATCCGCGGCGCGGCTTCCATGCGCGACGCCTGGCGCAGCTCGGGGGGCCGCCGGCGCGGGCGGTGGGAGTCGGAGCGGAGCGGGATGGGCGGCTCGTGGGGTTCGCCTCGGCGGGCGTGCTCGACGGGGAGTTCGGCGGGTCCGACCCGGTGGGGGTGATCGACGCCATCGGCGTGGCCCCCTTCGCGCGTGGAGCGGGCGTGGCGACGGCGCTGCTCGGGTCGCTGGAGAAGGTGCTCCTGGAACTCGGGGCGACCCACCTGCGCACGCAGGTGGACTGGTCCGCGTCCGGAATGGGTGGCTTCTTCCAGTCGGCGGGCTTCCCGCTCGCGCCCCGCATGGCGCTCGAGCGGGTCGTGGAGACCCCGTTCGAGGACGAGTTCCAGTGGGAGGAACTCCCGGTCCGCAGCATGGAGGAGCGGGACCTCCCGGCCATCGTCCGCATCGACCGGCACATGACCGGGCGCGACCGCACGCCCTTCTACCGGCGGCGCATCGGGGAGACGCTGCGCGAGTCGGGGATCCGGCTGTCGCTCGTGGCCGAGACCGACGGGCAGGCCACGGGCTTCCTCATGGCCCGGATCGACTACGGCGAGTTCGGGCAGACGGAGGAGGCGGCGGTGCTCGACGCCATCGGGGTGGACCCGGCCTTCGCCGGTCGAAGGCTGGGAAGGGCGCTCCTCGAGCAGTTCCTCCTGAACCTCCGCTCCCTCCGGGTGGAGAAGGTGATCACCGAGGTGGCCTGGGGACAGCACGATCTGGCCGCCTTCCTGGGGAAGGCCGGATTCACTCCATGTCAACGCCTCTGCCTCGAGAAGGCCATCGGAGCGGGGAGCGGACGATGAGCGACCCGGCCGGGGGATTCACCTTCCGGTTCGACGGTCGTTCCGCGGTCGTCACCGGCGGTGCGCGGGGGATCGGGCGGGCCGTGGCCGAGGGGCTCGCGGCCGGAGGCGCCGAGGTCCACGTGTTCGACCGGGAGGCCGCCCCGGCCGCGGGGGGCATCTCCTTCCACGCGGTGGACATCACCGACGCCTCGGCCGTCTCCCGCACCGTCGCCGCCCTCCCGCGGGCGCCCCTGCTCCTCGTCAACAACGCCGGAATCACGCGCGACCGCAGCCTGCTCCGGATGAGTGACGAGGAGTGGCGCTCGGTCATCGAGGTGAACCTGGGTGGGGCCTTCCACCTCATCCGGGCCGTCGCACCGGGCATGGTGGCGGCCGGCTACGGCCGGATCGTCAACGTGACCTCCATCAACGGCCTGCGCGGGAAGTTCGGCCAGGGGAACTACGCTGCGTCCAAGGGAGGGCTGATCGCGCTCACCAAGACTGCCGCCCGCGAGCTGGGGCCGAAGGGCGTGACGGTGAACGCCGTCGCCCCCGGGATGGTGCTCACCGACATGGCGCTCGCGCTCCCGGAGGAGTTCCGTGCGAAGGCCCAGGAGGAGAGCGTCCTGAAGCGGCTTCCCGATCCGTCGGACATCGCCGCCGCCATCCTCTTCCTGCTCTCGGACGCGGCCCGCACCATCACCGGCGAGGTGCTGAAGGTGGACGCCGGCCAGTACATCTGATCGCGGCTATCGCGGGCGAGCGAGTTCCCGCAGCGCCCGGCCGACGTACTCGCGCGCCGCCCCCTTGCGCCACCCCAGCGCGAAGTCGGTGTTCTGGAGCGGCTTCGCCACCTGGGCCGCGAGCCGCGCAGCCTCGGTCACCGTCTCCTCGTCGGTGAGCCGTCGCCCCAGGAGGAAGGCCGCCGCGGCGGTCGCCTCCTGCGGCCGGGAGCCCACGCCTCCGAGGAAGATCCGCGCCGCCTCCACGACGCCACCGGAACCGAGCCGGACGCGCGCGGCGACGCCGAGCACCGGGAAGTCGATCGCCTCGCGGCGCCGCAGCTTCAGATAGACCGAACGCTCGTCGGGGCGCGGGGAGGGGAGGTGGATGGCGGCGAGCACCTCGCCCCGGGCCTTGGTGAGATGGCGGATGCCGTCGTCGGCGAAGAGGTCGGGGACGGGGATGCGCCGTTCCCCCGTCCGCGACGCCAGGGTGACCTCGGCGCCCAGCGCGCAGAGGACGGGAGCCGTGTCGGAGGAGCTGACGGCCCAGCAGCGGGTGGACCCCGGCGCCACCCAGCAGGTGTCGCCGTCCTTCTTCAGGCAGAACCCGATCGACTTGCGCCACGCGTGGGTCTGGTTCCAGTAGGTGCAGCGGGTGTCGAGGCAGAGGTTCCCGCCCAGGGTCCCCACGTTGCGGAGCGGGGGCGACCCCACCAGCGAGGCGGCCCGGGCGAGCGCCGGCCAGGCCCCAGTCACCGCCCCGTCGCCGGCCAACTCGCAGAGTCGCGTCGTGGCGCCGAGCGTGAGCCCGGCGATCGCATCGCCGGAGCGTGCACGGAGCTCGGGCACGGTGCGGAGTCCCACGAGCGCCGCGGGGGTCTCCTGGCGCCGCTTCATGCTGGGCAGGAGGTCGGTGCCGCCGGCGAGGAGCGCCGCGTCGGGGCCGACGTCGGCGAGGACGGCCGTGAGTTCGGGCAGGGTGCGCGGAGCCAGGTACCGGAATCGCGGGAGCCGCATCATGGCTTGCCCTCCCAGGGTGGCGCGACCCGGACCGGCTCGGGCCACGGGACTTCAGGGAACGTGGTGGGACCGAACCGGCGCGACGGGTCCCGGAGGGCGGCGAGCACCTTCTCCGGCGTCACGGGCGACTCGTCCACCCGGACCCCGACGGCGTCGTGGACGGCGTTCGCCACCGCGGGAGGGATGGGCAGGAGCGGGCCCTGCCCGACCTCCTTGGCGCCGAACGGCCCGTTGGGCTCGGGGTTCTCGACGAGGATGGTCTCCACCGCGGGCATGTCGAGCGAGGTCGGGCTCTTGTAGTCGAGCATCGACGGCCCCCGGTGCACGAGCGCCGAGGAGAGCCTGGGCGGGAGCCGGCAGAAGGCCTGCTCCTCCATGAGGACCTCGCCGAGCCCCATGTAGACCGAGCCCTCCACCTGGCCGCGCACCGCGACGGGGTTGAGCGCACGCCCGATGTCGTGGGCGATCCAGACCTTCACCACCCGTACCACGCCGGTGGCCTCGTCCACCGCCACCTCGACCACGGCGGCGCTGTAGGAGTAGGCGGGGGATGGGCCGACTCCGCCCCCCTTGAACCGGGCCTTCGGCGTCGGGGGTCGGTAGCTCCCCGTCGTTCCCACCGTCCCCCCCGCGGCCTCGGCGAGCTGGACGGCCTGGGCGAACACGATGGAGCGGGACGGGTCGGAGACGTCGAAGAGCTTCCCGCCGCCGAAGCCGACCCGCTCGGCCGGGATCTCCAGCCGGGTGGCCGCCGCTGCGGCGAGCCTCTCGCGGGCCCGGGAAGCAGCGTCCACGGCGGCGTTCCCCATCATCAGGGTGACCCGCGAGCTGTAGCTTCCCAGGTCCACCGGAGCGAGGGAGGTGTCGCCGGTCACCACCTTCACGTCGGAGGGGAGGAGTCCGAGCACCTCGGCGACGAGCAGCGCCAGCACGTTGTCGGAGCCCTGCCCCACCTCGGTGGAGCCGCAGAAGGCGGTGACGCCGCCTCCGCGGTCGAGCAGGAGCTGGACGCCGCTGTGGGGCATGTCGTTGAAGTAGATGGGGAGCCCGGCCCCGCACATGTAGGCGGACGAGGCGATGCCGAGGCCGCGCCCCCGTCCGAGCTTCCCGCGCCGCTCCCTCCATCCCGAGGCGGCGACCACCGCCTCGAGGCAGCGCACGAGCCCGGTCGTCCGGATCTCGAGCCAGTTGGCGGTGAGCGTGTCCGGCTGCGTGGCGTTCTCGATCCGCCACTCGGCCGGATCGCGCCCGATCTGCTCGCAGATCTTGTCGATCTGGACCTCCAGCCCGAAGCGGGGCTGGGGCGTGCCGTGACCGCGCTTGGGTCCGCAGGGCGGCTTGTTCGTGAAGGTGCGGCAGCCCCGGAACCGGTACCGATCCATCCGGTAGGTCACCGTCTCGAGCGCACCCGTGTAGAAGGTGGAGGCCACGCCGTAGCTGCCGTAGGCGCCCCCGTCGAGGAGGGTCTCGACCGAGTGGCCCAGGATCCGGCCGGACCGGTCGATGCCGGTGCGCATCCGCATGAGGACCGGATGGCGACCGCGGTGGCAGAGGAAGACCTCCTCGCGGGTCAGCGCGATCTTCACCGGCCGTCCGGTGAGGAGCGCCGCCCGGGCGGCGACGATCTCGTGGTTGAAGGGGTCGGTCTTGCCCCCGAAGCCGCCGCCCTGGGGAGGGGCCAGCACCCGGATGCGGGCCGGGGGCAGGCCGAGCACCCGGGCCGCGGCGCGGTGCAGGTAGTGCGGGGTCTGCGTGCTCGAGGCGATGGTGAGCAGCCCGTCGGGATCGACGTAGGCGAGCGTGGCGTGCTGCTCCATCGCGAGGTGGGTGTTGCCCTGGTAGAAGAAGAGGTCCTCGAAGACCCGGTCGGCTCCGGCGAGAGCGGCGGGGACGTCCCCGAAGTCGAGCGCGACCGCCTTGTGGACGTTGCCCCCGTCGCCGTAGTCGTGGATGCGGGGCTCGGGCGTCGAGAGCGCCTCCTCGGGGGAGGCGATGGTGGCGAGCGGCTCGTACCGGACCTCCACGAGGGCCGCAGCCTCCTCGGCGGAGAGCTCGTCGTCGGCCACCACGGCGGCCACCGGATCACCCACGAAGCGGACCTTCCCGACGCAGAGGGCGTGCTCGTCCTGCGAGACCGGGAGGATGCCGAAGGGAACGAGGAAGTCGGCGCCGGTCAGGATGGCGCGGACCCCTTCCATGCCGCGTGCCGCAGCGGTCTCGACACCGAGGATGCGCGCGTGGGGAAGGCTCGCGCGCACGAGCTTCAGGTGGAGCATCCCGGGCAGGGAGAGGTCGTCGGCGAAGAGGGTCTCCCCCGTCACCTTCCCGCGCGCGTCGATGCGGCGGAGGGGTCGCCCGACCGCGCTGCCGGTCCTGCCGTCACCGGGCGTCATCGGGCACACTCCGATCGGCGGCGGGGAGGCGGGGCGGGGAAGGGGGCTCGCCGCGGAGGACCCGCGCAGCCGACTCCACCGCCTCGTAGATCTGGAGGTAGCCGGTGCACCTGCAGAGCTGGCCGGAGAGCGCCTCGGCGATCTCCTCCCGGGTGGCGCTGGGATTGCGATCGAGCACCCAGCGCGCGGCCACCAGCATTCCCGGGGTGCAGTAGCCGCACTGGGTGGCGCCGTGGTCGGCGAAGGCGGCCTGGAGGGGGTGCAGTTCCGGGCCGTCCCGCAGCCCCTCCACGGTGGTGACGTGGCGCCCGTCGCACTCGACCGCAGGGACCAGGCAGGAGAGGGCGAGATCGCCATCCAGCAGCACCGCGCAGGCGCCGCACTCCCCCAGCTCGCAGCCGTGCTTCGTGCCGGTGAGGCCGAGGTCCTCCCGGAGCAGCTCGAGCAGCGTCTTCCACGGGTCCACGAGCAGCTCGCGCGGCTGCGTGTTCACTATGAGTGAAATACGGGACCGGGCCCTCGGTCCGTGCTCCGGGACCGGACCGGCGGGGCTCACACGGCCTCCAGCACGAGCGCGATCCCCTGGCCACCCCCGATGCACATGGTCACGAGGCCGTAGCGCTTCCCCGTGCGGCGGAGCTGGTAGGCGCAGGTGAGGGTCAGGATGGCGCCGGTGGCGCCGAGCGGGTGGCCGAGCGCGATGGCGTTCCCCATCCGGTTCACGCGGTCCGGATCGATGCCCATCTTCGCGAAGCCGCGGATGCAGGCGAGCGCCTGGGGGGCGAAGGCCTCGTTGAGCTCCACCACGTCCACGTCGGCTCCGCGGATCCCGGCGCGCTTCAGCGCCCGCGCCGTCGCCGGCACCGGACCCCACCCCATGATCTCCGGGGCGCAGCCTGCCACGCCCACACCGGCCAGCCGGGCGAGCGGCCGGAGCCCGGCCCGCGCGGCGTCCGACTCCTTCCCGATCACCATCGCCGCGGCCCCGTCCACCACCGCGCTCGCGTTGCCGGCCGTGACGATGCCCCCCTGCTCGAAGGCGGCCGGGAGTCGGGCCATGGCCTCCATGCTGGGCTGCTCCAGGATGTGGGTGTCGTACCGGACCGTCTCGGCGGAAGCGGCGCCGTCCCGCTGCACCTGCACCGGGGCGATCTCCTCGTCGAACCAGCCGGCATCGCGGGCCGCCTTCGCGTTCACGTGGGAGCGAAGGCCGAAGGCGTCGGCCTCCGCGCGGGTGATCCCGTGGCGGCGGGCCAGTTCCTCGGCCGTGTTGGCCATGGAGAGGCGCGCGCTCGGGTCGTAGAGGCCGGCCAGCAGGACGTCGGCGAGGTACGTGCCGGCGGGCAGGGAACGGGCCTCCACCGGGCCGTACTTCTGGACCGCGTCGCCCACCTTCCTCCCGCGCAGACCGTAGGCCGTGAAGGGGTACTGCATGCTCTCGGCCCCCCCCACCACGGCGAACGGGCGGTCGGGATCGTCGCGCAGCCCGGCGGTGAGGATCTCGGCACCCACCGCCACGGCCTCCGCGCCGCTGCCGCAGATGCGGGCCACGGTGAGGGCCGGGACGTCGTGGGGGAGCCCTCCGCGCCAGCGCATCCCCTGGGCCGCGTAGATCGAGTCGCGGTGGCTGTGCTGGGCCATGCCCATCACCACGTGGCCGATCCGGTCGCGCGGCACCGGGGTGCTCGAAAGCGTCGCGGCGATGGCCATGCCGCCGAGCTGCGTGGTGGAGAAACGGGAGAAGAGGCCGGGCTCCCGGTTCTGGTGGAGGATGTCGGCGCGCGGCAACCGCCGCCCACCGTCCAGGATCACGATTCCGTCGCGGTTCGCCATGGCGTCCCCCGTCACTCGTTCAGGAAGACCGCGGGGACCCGCGGCCCGTTCTGGATGAAGTTCTTCATGCCGATGTCCATGTCCACCGTGCCCTTGCACCGGCCGAACCCGCGGCTCTCGACCGCCAGCCCCTCCGGGAGCGGCAGGCGCAGCCCCTCCGAGATGACGCTGCAGAGGATGGCGTCGATGGAGAGGGAGCGGTGCCCGATGTCCACCGGCGCGAGCCGATCCGGAACCTTCGTGGGCGCCGGGTCCACCGGAGCGAGCCGGACCTCTCCGGCGAGGTGGCGCCGCAGCAGCGCCTTGGCGGCCCCCACCGGGTCGGTGGAGGGAGCGCCGGTGGCCCAGCCCCAGGCGCAGGCCTCGGCGGACGACGCGGTCCGGCCGGTGCGGAGGAGCTCGCTCCCCCGCTCGATCCCGACGAGGCGCGGGAGGCGCTGGGTGCCCCCGTAGCCGGGGATGATCCCCAGGTTCACCTCCGGTTGACCCATCACGAGCTGCGTGCCCACCACCCGCGCGTGGCAGGCCATGGAGAGCTCGGCACCCCCGCCCAGGACCGGGCCGTCCACAGCGGCCACCACCGGCTTGGGGAAGGCGGCGATCCGATCGAGCACGCGCTGGCCGGTGGAGGAGGAGCGCTCGCAGTCGGCCACGTCCTTCAGGACCGCGAGTTCGGTGATGTCGGCCCCGGCGATGGCCCCGTCGAAGCTGGTGAGCACGATGCCCCGGACCGCCGCGTCCTTCGCGAGGGCGTCGAAGGCGAGGCCGAGTTCCCGGATGGTCCGCTCCGAGAGGGCGTTTCGCGCCTCGGGCCGGCGCAGCATGACCACCGCGAGCTCGCCGTCCCGCTCCACCTGCACGTCGCGGAGGAAGCGGGTGGGGCGCCTCTCGAGCAGGCTCCGCGGCACCTCGAACCCGGGGTGTGCGTCCGCGTAGGAGGTGCAGATGCGGTGAACCTCGTCGGCGCCGAGCGTGTGGGCGAGGTCGAGGAGTCCCACCCGGAAGCCGAGGGCGTTCCGGGTGAGCCAGTCGAGGTCGGAGGGCTCGCAGATGTCGTTGTCGGCCACGAATGCCGTACGTGCGAGCAGCACGGCCAGGATCCGATCGCGCACCTGCCCGGCCACCTCCGGCGCGCAGGGCTCGCGGGTGGGTTTCCCGGCCACGTGCCAGGGGTTCGTGCCCTGGGTGGTGAAGATGGGAGGAGGGGAGAACCATGGGGTGCCGCCCGGCGCGTCGCGCATCAACTCCAGGCAGTGCACGTTGAGCGGATTCCCCGCCGTGAGGTCCATGACCCAGAACGGGCCGCCGCCCCCCACGGCCTGGTCCACCACCTCGTCCACCTGGGCCGGGGTGGCGATCCCCTCGGCGAAGATGCGGGCCGCCTCGGCGCAGTAGTTCACGAAGATGTCGTCGGCGGCGAAGCAGGGGACGTCGGCGGTGACGATGGGGACCTTGCCCAGCGTGCGCAGCGTGGTGAGCATCCGCGCGCCGAACACCGCGTCGCCGGAGAGGACCACCTCGATGGGGAGCGCGCGCCAGGCCGGGAAGAAGGGGTGGTTCACGAAGCATCGCTCCGGCCGGACCGCGTCGGCGGCGATGCGGGCCCGGGGGATGCCGGAGGTCGCGAAGCCGATCAGGCAATCGGGGCGCACCACCTTCTCGAGGCCGGCCAGGATGGCCTTCTTGGTCAGCAAGTTCTCGGTGGCGGCCTCGAGGACGTAGTCGCAGACGGCCAGCTTCTGGATGTCCAGGGTGGGGACGATGCGCTGCCGCATCGCCTCCGCGTCCTTCGGGGAGAGCTTCCCGCGCGAGCGGGCCTTGTCCATGTACTTGCCGATGCGGCGGAGCCCGGCGTCGAGGGCTTCCTGGCGGACGTCGTGGAGGTGGACGGTGCCGCCCGAGCGGGCGATGGCGGACAGGAACCCGTAGGCCAGATCCGGACCGATGGACCCCGATCCGATGACGCCGACGTTCATGGATGCTCCGGAGCGATGGGGGTGGACAATTCATGTAAAGAAGTACCAGAATGTGTCTGAGCAGGCCAGGGCTGTGAACCACCCGGCGGAAGGGCCGGGAAGCGGGAGAGGCCGCGATGCGCATCTTGGTGCTGGGAGCGGGTGCGCTGGGCGGCCTCATCGGGGCCCGGCTCGCGGAGGGCGGCCAGGACGTCACGCTGCTCGAGGCCAACGTGGCCCGCGCCCGCCTCCTCGCGTCGGAAGGGCTCTACCTCTCCGAGGCCGACACCGGCGAGCGCCAGGTCCGGCTCCAGGTGGTCACCGGCGTGGACGGACTCGAGCCGATGGACCTCGTCTTCGTGGCGGTGAAGAGCTACCAGACGGAGGGTGCCGTCCGCGCCGCGCTCCCGGTGATCGGCGAGAAGACCTGGATCCTCTCCACCCAGAACGGGGTGGGGAACATCGAGCGGATCCGCAAGGTCGTCGACACGAACCGCATCCTCACCGGGATCACCTTCCACAGCATCCAGCACACCGGCCCGAACCGGATGCGCTACCGCACCGGCATCAAGCCCATCCAGATGTCCCCGGTGGACGGGGTCATCACGCCGGAGGTCCGGGCGATCGGCGACGTGTTCAACGCCGCCGGGCTGAAGGCGGAGGTGGTGTCGCGCGTCGATGACGTGGTCTGGCAGAAGCTCGCCCACAACTCCGTGGTGAACCCCGTCTCGGCCCTCACCGGGATGAGCTGCAGCGAGCTCCTGGAGGACGAGGACATCCAGGCGCTCATGCGGGCGCTGGCGCTCGAGATCGCCGACGTCATGAAGGCGCGCGGGACGGCGCTGGAGGACGAAGCCGACCCGTACGCGCCCATCGTCCGATCCCAGAAGGCGCTCGCCAAGAACCGGCCGTCCATGTGGCAGGACCTGGTGCGCGGGTTCCGCACCGAGGTGGACGCCATGAACGGCGGCATCGTGGACGAGGCCACCCGCCTGGGGATGAAGGCCCCCCTCAACTGGGCCATCCTGCAGCTCGTCCACTCCCGGGAGCGGCAGGCGCTCCAGCGCCAGGAGAAGAGCGCCGAGACGCTGAGCCAGGCCAGGGCCCCCGCCGGCGCCACGCCGGTCCGGCCGCTCGGCCGCGACAAGCAGGGCGGCATGCCGAGCGGGCGGGTGCCGCTCGAGAGTGCGCCGCGCCTGAAGGAGATCGTCCACGGCTACTACACCGACCTGGCCGCGGCGGGGCGCGACCCCTCCCGCCACGTGGCCTGGTGCTCCGGGCTCGGACCGGTGGAGCTCGTCCGGGCCATGGGCTACACGCCCTACTTCCCGGAGAACAACGCCGCCCTCATCGGCGCCAGCCGCCTCACCGGGCGCTACATCAGCCGGGCGCTCGCCGACGGGTTCTCCCCGTTCGCCCAGAGCGAGATGACGAGCGACATCGGCGCCATGCTGGCGGGGGAGAGCCCGCTCGCCTCCATCCACGGCCTCGCGGAGATCCCGCAGCCGGAGGTGCTCGTCTACAGCAACAACCTGGGGCGCTACATCTCGCGCTGGTTCGAGTACTACGCGAACCGGATGGGGGCGCCGCTGCTCGGTCTTCACCCGCCGGCCGGCCTGGACGAGGTCGAGAAGGTGGAGCTCGACTGCAGCGTCCAGCAGATGCTGCGCATGGTCGAGCGCATGCAGAAGCTCTCGGGGCGCACGCTCGACCAGGACGTCCTGGCCGAGGTGGTGGATCGCTCGGCCCGGGCCACGCGCCTCTGGAAGGAGATCCTCGACCTGGCCTGCCAGGTCCCGAGCCCGCTCACCTTCTTCGACACGCTGGTCCACGTGGCCCCGCTCCTGCTCCTGCGGGGCACCGAGGAGGCGGTCCAGTACTACGAGATCCTGCTCTCCGAGCTGAAGCAGCGCGTCTCCGCCAAGATGGCGGCCGTGCCGGGGGAGCGGATGCGCGTCTACTGGGAGGGTCCGCCCATCTGGTGCGCGCTCCGGCCGCTCGCGAGCCTCTTCCTGGAGCAGGGGATCGCGGTGGTGGCCTCGACCTACGGCTCCAACTACGCCTTCGAGGGGCTGCAGCCCGACAACCCCATCGAGAGCATGGCCCGGGTCTACACCTCCATCTACGAGAACCGCTCCCGGGAGTACAAGGTGCGCTTCCTGGCGCGGGAGTTCGAGCGCTACGGCGTGGAGGCGGCCGTATTCCACGACGCCCGCACCGCTCCGGAGCACAGCGGGGTTCGCCACGGCGTGCACGTGAGGCTCGAGCGCGACACCGGCGTGCCGGCCATCGTGATCGAGGGGGACACCCACGACATGCGGCTCGTGTCGGTGGGGCACATCCGGTCGCAGCTCCAGGAGTTCCTGGACGTGCGCCGCAGCGCCCGGAAGAATGGGAACGGCGCCCGGGACGCGCTGACCCACTGACGGGACGAGCGAGGTTCGCACCATGGTCGTCGCAGGCGCAGACATCGGAACCGAGTGCGTCAAGGCCATCGTGGCCACCGACGACGGGAAGGTGGTGGGCCGGGCGTCGGTGCCCACCCGAGGCTACTTCCAGGATTGCTACCAGGAGGCCCTCGGCAACGCGCTCGCGGAGGCCCAGGCGAAGCTCGCCGATCTCCGGGCCACGGTGGTCACCGGCTTCGGGGCCTCCTGCGCCCCGCTCGCCACCCGCACCGTGGCCGAGACCCTCTGCCACGCACGCGGGGCCTTCCACCACCTGCACCGCCCGATGACGCTCGTGGACATCGGCGGACGCGACCCGCGCGTCCTGCGGGTGGACGCCCATGGGGGCGTGACCTCGACCCGGAGCGTGCGGAAGTGCGCGGTGGGGATCGGTACCTTCCTCATGTTCACGTCCCGTCACCTGGACGTGCACCCGACGCGGCTCATGGATCTCGCCACCACCGCGGAGCGCCCGGCGCAGGTGGGGAGCTACTGCTCGGTATTCGCCGAGGTGGAGGTGATCGAGCTGCTCCGGCAGGGAGCCACCGCCGGGGAGATCGCGCTCGGGGCCATGTACTCGATCGCCGATCGCATCATGGAGATGGACCGGCTGGACGGCACGGTGAGCATCAGCGGCGGCGTGTGCGAGTACTTCCCCGGCGTGTCGCGGGCGCTCGGGGAGCGCTCGGGCTGCCCGGTGGAGATCGTCCCCGAGCCCATCATGGCCGGTGCCCTGGGCGCCGCGCTCTACGCAATCGACGCCGCCCGCGGAGGCCAGGCATGAACGCCAGTGCCCGGCTGAAGGAGTTGATGAACGCCCACTTCGCGGGCGTGGACCGGGCGGCGCGCGAGCGGACCGCGCCGGTCGCCTGGTGCACCAGCGTGGGTCCGGTGGAGCTCCTCCGGGCGCTCGGCTACGAGGTCTTCTTCCCGGAGAACCACGGTGCGATGCTCGGCGCGAGCCGGGTGGCCAACGAGGTGATGGGGCGGGCCCACGCGCTCGGTTACTCGCCGGAGATCTGCTCGTACCTCACGAGCGACATCGGCTCCTACCTCCTGAAGAAGACCCCGCTGCAGCGCCACGGCCTCTCCGGGGCGCCGCGGGCCGACGTCCTCGTGTACAGCACGAACCAGTGCCGGGAGGTCCGGGACTGGTTCGAGTTCTACGCCCGGGAGTGGAACGTACCGGTGGTGGGGGTGACGTCGTTCCGCGACATCGGGGAGGTCGAGACGCACCACGTGGACGCCATCGTGCGCCAGCTCGAGGCGCTCGTGCCCACGCTCGAGTCGGTGGCCGGGCGCCGGCTCGACGCGGCCCGCCTGGAGGAGGCGGTGGGGCTCTCCCGGACCTGCAGCGAGCTGTGGGGGAGCTGCCTGCGCGCCGGGGCGTCGCGCCCCGCACCCATGACCTTCTTCGACGGGACCATCCACATGGGGCCGGCGGTGGTGCTGCGCGGCACCCGGGAAGCCTGCGACTACTACCGCCTGCTCGACGCCGAGCTGCGCGAGCGGGTCCGCGCCGGCGTCGGCGCCCTCCCGCGGGAGCGCTTCCGGATCTACTGGGACGGGATGCCGGTGTGGGGGCGCCTGCGCGACCTGGCCGCACTCTTCGCGCGACTGGAGACGAGCGTGGTGGCCTCCACCTACTGCAACAGCTGGATCTTCGACGCCCTCGATCCCGCGGACCCGCTGCCCTCCATGGCGCGGGCCTCGCTCGAGCTCTTCATCGCGCGCGCCGAGGGTCCCAAGGAGCGCTACCTGGAGGCCCGCATCGAGGAGTTCTCGGTGGACGGGGTCATCTTCCACGATTCTCGCACCTGCCCGAACAACTCCAACGCGCGGTTCGGCATGCCGCAACGCCTGCGCAAGGCCACCGGAACGCCGGTGCTGGTCATCGACGGGGACCTGAACGACCTGCGCTGCTACTCCGACGAGCAGGCCCGCACCAACATCGAGGGGTTCGTGGAGCAGCTGGAGGGCGCGCCCCCGCGGGCCACCGCATGACGGCTCCGACCTGTTACGCCGGCATCGACAGCGGTTCCTGGAACACCAAGGCGGCCCTGGTGGACGGGGAGGGGCGGCTCATCGCCACCGCGGTGGTGCGGACCGGCGCCGACGTGCAGGGTGCGGCGGAGCGCGCCTACGCATCGCTGCTCTCGCGGGCCGGCCTGACCCGGGAGGCGGTGGCCGCGGTCTGGTCCACCGGCTTCGGGCGCCACTCCATCCCGATCGCAACCGGGGCCCGCACAGAGCTCGACGCGCACGCGCGAGGAGCCCTCCAGTTCGTGCCCGGTCCGCTCACCGTCGTGGACATCGGCGGGCAGGACGCCAAGATCATCCTGGTGGATGGCGAGGGGCGCCGGGTCGGCCACAAGATGAACCGCAAGTGCGCCGCCGGGACCGGCAGCTTCCTCGAGGAGATGGCGCTGCGCCTGGATGTGCCGATCGGCGATCTGCCGAGGCTGGCCTCGGGTTTCGTCGAGGAGCTCGACCTGGGGAGCTTCTGCACGGTCTTCAGCGGCACCGAGGTGCTCGGACTCATCCGGCAGGGGAAGCGCCCCGCCGACCTGGCCCGGGCCGCCTACCGGTCGGTGGCGAAGCGTGTGCTGGAGATGGAGCGGGTGGAGGGAACGGTGGTGGCCACCGGAGGCGTCGTGGCCCACCACCCCATGGTGGTGGAACTGCTCGCGGCGGCCATCGGAGCCCCGGTGAAGGTCCCGGCCCACGCCCAGGAGATCGGCGCGCTGGGCGTGGCGATGTCGGCGCTGGCCGCGTCGCGGGGCCCGGGGGGCGCATGAGCGCGATCCTGAACGTCGGCGAGGTGCTCTCCGTCAACGCCCGGCTCTATCCGGACCGCCCGGCCGCGCGCGATCTGCGCCGCTCCCTCACCTACGCGCAGTTCGAGGATCGGGCCAACCGGCTCGGCAACGCGCTCGGCGCCCTCGGACTCGGACACGGGGACCGGCTGGCCATCTACGCCCACAACTGCGTGGAGTGGATGGAGATCTACGCAGCCTGCGCGAAGAGCGGCGTGGTGGCCGTCCCGGTCAACTTCCGGCTCGCGCCTCCCGAGGTGCGCTCCATCCTCGAGGACGCCGGGGCCACGGCGGTGATGGCCGGCGACGATCTGGCCGATGCCGTGGACGCCATCCGCGCCGAACTGCCCATCTCCCCGGGCGCCTACGTGGTCCTGGGCGGGGAGGGGCGCCGGGCGGGCTGGCGCGACTACGAGGACCTGCTCGCCTCCGGATCGTCCTCACCACCCGACGTCCGGGTCCTCCCCGAGGACACCTGGACGCTCATGTACACCTCGGGCACCACCGGCCGGCCCAAGGGTGCGATCCGCAGCCACCGGAGCTACGCGCTCTTCTACCTCATGAACGCCGTCGAGTTCGGCTTCGGGCGGGGCGACACCGGGCTCGCGGTCATGCCCATGTGCCACGTGAACTCGGTCTTCTACGGGTTCGTGTTCACCTACCTGGGAGCCTCGGTCTGCGTCTACGACCGGAGGAGCTTCGACCCGGAGCACCTGCTCGGCGTCCTGGGAGGGGAGGGCATCACCTTCACCTCGCTCGTGCCCACCCACTACGTGATGATGCTGGGGCTGCCGGCGGCGGTCCGGGAACGGCAGGACCTCCGGCGCGTCGAGAAGCTCCTCATCTCCTCCGCACCGGCGCGACGCGACACCAAGCTCTCCATCATGGAGTGCTTCCCCAACTCCCGGCTCTTCGAGGCCTACGGCTCCACCGAGGCGGGGCTCGTCACCTTGCTCCGACCCGAGCAGCAGTTCGAAAAGCTGGGGAGCATCGGCAGGGAGATCGTGGGCACGGGACGGCTGCGCCTCCTCGACCCGGACGGCAGCGAGGTCCCGGACGGCGAGGTGGGGGAGGTCTTCTCCCTCACGCCCACCGCCTTCGACGGCTACCGGGGGCTGCCACAGGCCACCGCCGCCGCCTTCCGGGACGGGTACTGCAGCGCCGGGGACATGGCGCGCCGGGACGCAGAGGGCTACTACACGCTCGTGGATCGCAAGAGCAACATGGTGATCACCGGGGGTGAAAAGGTCTACCCGTCGGAGGTGGAGCAGGTCGTCGCCACCCACCCCGACGTCCAGGACGTGGCGGTGATCGGCGTTCCCGACGCCAAGTGGGGGGAGGCGGTCACGGTGGTGGTGGTGGCACGCCCCGGGCGGGAGCCGACTCCGGCGGCGCTTCTGGAGCACGCCCGGCGCCACCTGGCCGGGTACAAGTGCCCGCGCCGGGTGGTTCTCATCCGCGACGAGGAGATGCCGCGGACCGCCACCGGCAAGATCCTGCACCGGGTCCTGCGCGACCGGTACGCCGGAAGCGGAGCGGCGTAGGCGGCTACTTCCGCCGCAGGTCGACGACCTTGCTCGTGATGCCGCCCGGCGAGCCGTCGCCGGGCCGGGGCCCGACCAGCTTCACCTCGAAGGTCACGCCCAGCTCGGAGGAGAGGCGGCGGCGGACCTTGTCGATGAACCCGGTCTGGAGCTTCATCTCGTCGAAGAAGAGCGACCCCGAGACGTGGATGTGGAGGGTGGCCTCGTCGAGGGTTCCCGGGCGTTCCACGAAGATCTGGTAGTCCGGAACCGAGCCGAGGATGTCGCGCAGCACCGTGTCCACCGCGGACGGGTGCACGGTGACGCCCCGGATGATGATCATGTCGTCGCTGCGCCCGAGAAGCCGTCGGACCCGGACCAGCGTGCGTCCGCACGGGCAGGCGCCCGGGAGGATGGCCGAGAGGTCGCGCGTCCGGTAGCGGACGAGCGGGAAGGCCTCCTTGGTGAGGCTCGTCATCACCAGCTCGCCCACCTGGCCCGGGGGCACGGGCTTCAGCGTGACCGGGTCGATCACCTCGACGAGGAAATGATCCTCGTTCACGTGCAGTCCGTTCTTCTCGGTGCACTCTCCGGCGATGCCGGGGCCGAGCAGCTCGGACAGGCCGTAGTTGTCGATGGCGATCAGGTGGAGCCGCTCCTCGATCTCGCGCCGGACCTCCTCCGACCAGGGCTCCCCGCCCAGCATGCCGACCCGCAGCGAGAAGGAGCCGGGGCCGAGCCCCGCGTCGCGCGCCACCTCGGCCAGGTGCAGGGCGTACCCGGGCGTGCTCACGAGTACGGTGGTCTTGTAGTCCTGCATGATCTTGAGCTGCCGCTTGGTGTTCCCGCTGGAGGTGGGGATCACCGAAGCGCCCAGCCGCTCGGCGCCGTAGTGGACGCCGAAGGCGCCCGCGAGCAGCCCGTAGTTGAAGGTGATCTGGACCACGTCGTCCTTGGTCACGCCTCCGGCCACCAGCATGCGGGCCATCAGGTTGGACCAGGTCTTGATGTCGTTGCGGCTGTAGGCCATCACGATGGCCGCGCTGCCGGTGCCTCCCGAGGCGTGGAGCCGGACCACGTCCCGCAGCGGCACCGCGTACATGCCGTACGGATAGCTCTGGATGAGGTCGGCCTTGGTGGTGAAGGGGAGCCGCTGGATGTCGGCGAGCGTGCGCAGCCCCTCCGGATCGAACCCGATCTCGTCGAAGCGCCGGCGGTAGAAGGGAACGTTGCGCCAGGTGCGGACCAGCGTGGCCTGGAGCCGCTCGAGCTGCAGCTGCTCCAGCTCCTCCCGGTCCATGCACTCGCCGTCCGGCTGCCAGTAGGCTGGTGGTGCCGCGCTCATGGGGCTCCCCTTTCCGACTCCTCGTTTGCATCCTTGCCCAGGTAGGCCCGCTGGACGTCGCGGTTGGCGAGGAGCTCCTCCGAGGTTCCCTGCATGGTGATGGTCCCGGTCTCCAGCACGTAGCCGCGGTGCGCCACCTTGAGCGCGCTGCGGGCGTTCTGCTCCACGAGGAGGACCGTGCTCCCGGCGGCGCTGATGCGGACCACGATGTCGAAGATGTCACGCACGATGAGGGGCGCAAGCCCCATGGACGGCTCGTCCAGCATGAGCAGCCGCGGGTGGGCCATGAGGGCGCGCCCCATGGCGAGCATCTGCTGCTCGCCACCGGAGAGGGTCCCGGCGAGCTGCCGGCGGCGCTCGGCGAGCACCGGGAAGAGTCCGCAGATGCGGTCGAGGTCGGCCTGCAGCCCGGCGCGGCCGCCCTTCCCCCGCTGGACGTGGGCCCCGAGCAGCAGGTTCTCCCACACCGTCATGTCGGCGAAGACCTGGCGCCCCTCCGGGACGAGGGAGCACCCCGCCCGGACGATGGCCTCGGTGGGGGTCCGGGAGACGTCGGTCCCCTCGAAGAGCACCTCGCCGGCGCGGGGGCGCACCAGCCCGACGATGGTCTTCAGCAGGGTGGACTTGCCCGCGCCGTTCGCCCCCACGATGGCCACGATCTCGCCGGGCTTCACGTGGATCGAGACCCGTCGCAGCACGGTGAGGCTGCCGTACCCGGCGTCGAGGTTGCGGATCCTCAGCATTCCTCCTCCCCCAGGTAGATGCGGATGACCTGCGGATCCTTCTGGACGGTGGCCGGATCGGCCTCGGCGATCTTCTCGCCGTAGGAGAGGACCACCACCTCGTCGGAGATGCCCATGACGAGCGACATGTCGTGCTCCACGAGCAGCACCGTGATGCCGCTGTCGCGGATGCGGACGATGAGCCGGGAGAGCTCCACGGTCTCGCGCATGTTGAGGCCGGCGGCCGGCTCGTCGAGGAGCAGCATGCGCGGCTCGCAGGCGAGCGCCCGGGCCAGCTCCACCGCACGCTGCTGCCCGTAGGCGAGGCTGGTGGCCTCCATGTCGGCGAGCGACGCGATCCCCATGAAGTCGAGCATCTCGAGCGAGCGCCGGCGTACGTCGGCCTCCTCACGCCAGGTGAAGGGGAGGTGGAGCATGGAGGCGAGGAAGCCGGCCCGGCTCCGGATGTGGCGCCCGACCATCACGTTCTCGAGCGCCGTCATCCCCGCGAAGAGCTTGATGTTCTGGAAGGTGCGGGCGAGCCCGAGCGCGGCGGACCGGTGAGGGGGCTGCCCCTGGATGGCGTGGCCGTCGAAGCGGACCACGCCCGAGTCGGGCGGGACGAAACCCGAGGCCAGGTTGAAGAGGGTGGTCTTGCCGGCGCCGTTGGGGCCGATGAGGGCCTTGATCATGCCCTGCCGGACCACGAAGCTCACGTCGCGTACGGCGCGCACGCCTCCGAAGCTCTTGGAGAGGGACGAGACCTCGAGGAGCGCCATCAGCCTGGCTCCGCGGGGGCGCCCCGGGTGGGGCGGAGGAAGCGAAGCGCGCGGCGCAGGTCGATCGCAAGGATACCCTGGGGAGCGAAGAGCATCACCACCACGAGGATGGTCCCGAACACGGCGTCGTCGAGGGTGCCGAAGTAGCCGCGCAGGGAGAGGAAGTTGAGGACCATGCTCGCGGCCAGCGTCCCCCAGAGGCTGCCCATCCCGCCCACCGCCACGATGGCCACGTACTTCACCGACTTCATGATCGAGGCCTCGGACGGCCCGATCGACCCGTTGTAGTGGGTGAGGAGCACGCCGGCCAGGCCGGCCATGGCGGCGCTGAGGACGAAGGTGCGCACCTTGTAGTGGGCCGTGTCCACGCCCATGGCGCTGGCGGCGTCCTCGGCCCCGTGGATGGCGCGCAGGGCTCGCCCCACGCGCGAGTGGACCAGGTTGAGGAGCAGCAGCATGGAGACCGCCAGCACGGTGCCGGCCACGTAGTAGTTGGCGATCCGGCTGCCGTTCCCGCCCACCGCGATGCCCGGGAGCACCGGGAGCGGGGGAACGCCGGAGATGCCGTCGGCAGCACCCAGGGTCGCGGTGCCCAGGGCCACGCTGTAGACGATGGTGCCGAGCCCCAGCGTGGCCATGGCGAGGTAGTGCCCCTTCAGCTTGAGGACCGGGACGCCGACCGCGAAGGCGATGGCCGCGGTGAGGAGCACGGCGCAGGCCATCGCCGGCCACGGGTGGAAGGCGAGCACCTGCGAACCGAACGCGTCGGTCCGGGTGGCGAGCAGCCCGACCTTGCCCGCCGCGGCCACCCAGGCCGTGGAGCGGAACGGGCCCAGGTCGAAGGTGGTCATGACCGCGGAGGTGTATCCACCCACCGCGAAGAAGGCGGCGTGGCCGAGGGAGATCTGGCCGGCGTAGCCCATGAAGAGGGAGAGCCCCAGCACCACCAGGGTGTAGTAGGCCGACATGGTGAGCTGGGTGAGGAGGAAGGCCTTCTCGCCGGCGACCGAGGCGAGCTGGATCACCACCACGGTGGCGACGAACGCGGCGACCTGGCGGAGGAGGGCCGGTCGCATGGCTCAGGCCCGGGTGGCGACGCGAGCGCCGAAGAGGCCGCTGGGGCGGAGCAGGAGGACGCCGAGGAGGATGGCGATCGAGACGGTGTCCTTGAAGGCGGTGGGGAGCTGGGAGACGGTGAAGGACTCGATGATCCCGAGGAGCAGCCCGGCGGCCACCGCCCCCAGGCTGTTGCCGAGCCCGCCCAGGATGGCGACGGTGAAGCCCTTGATGGCCAGCCCGGTTCCCATCCCGTACTGGGTGTAGGTGATGGGGCAGACCACGCACCCGGCCAGCGCGCCCATCCCGGCGCTCAGGACGAAGGAGAGCGTCACGAGCCGCCGGATGGGCAGGCCGCAGACGGCCGCTCCCACCTGGTTGGAGGCGCAGGCCCGCATCTGGCGCCCCAGCATGGTCCACTGGAAGAAGGCGGTGGTGAGCGCCACCATGGCCGCGCACACCGCCACCACCCAGAGCACCTGGGGAGAGATGCGGGCCCCGAGCAGGTCGATGGCCGAGATCTCGTTGCCGGTGAAGTAGGGGAGCACCCGCACGTTGTGACCCCAGATGAGGAGGGCCACCTCGCGGATGAGGATGGAGATGCCGATGGTGACGATGATCATGCGGAGCACCGTCGGCCGCGACAGCCAGTGGATGAAGACCAGCTCGATGAGGGCGCCCACCACCATCGTCGCCAGCACCGCCCCCGCGATGGCCAGCGGGAGCGGCAGGATCGCGTGGAGGGAGACCGCGATCATGCCGCCCAGCATCACGAACTCGCCCTGCGCGAAGTTGATGATGCCCGTCGTGTTGTAGATGATGTTGAAGCCCATCCCCACGACGGCGTAGATGGTCCCGTAGGTGAGCCCGGCGACCAGGTACTGGATGGCGAGGGCGCCGGTCACTTACCGGGCGAGCGGGACGAAGCGCCCGTCCTTGACGGTCAGCATCTCGAAGGCGTCGAGCCCCAGCCCGTTGTGGTCGGTGGCCGACATGTTGAAGATGCCCGCCGTGCCCACCACGCCGGTGAGGGTCTCGAGCGCGTCGCGGAGCTTGGCCCGATCGGTGCCACCCTTCTTGTACGCCTCGGCGAAGAGCAGCATGGCGTCGTAGCCGTGGCCGCCGAAGGTGCTGACGTCCTCCTTGAACTTCCCCTCGTACTCGCTCTTGTAGGCCACGAGCACCTTCTTCTGGGGGTTGCTGGCGGGGAGCTGGTCGGCGATCAGGAGGCGGCCGGCCGGGAAGATGACCCCCTCGGCGGCGGCGCCGGCGGCCTTGACGTAGCCGATGTTCCCGAAGCCGTGGCTCTGGAAGATGGGCATCGTGAGCCCGAGCTGCCGCACGTTCTTGATGACGATGGCCTGGGCCGGCTCGATGGACCAGTTGACGACGGCCTGGGCGTTCGAGGCCTTCAGCTTGGTGACCTCGGCGGTGAGGTCGGTGGCCTTGCTGTCGTAGACCTCGCTGAGCACGACCTGGATGCCGTACTCGGGGGCCAGCTTCTCGA
The DNA here is from genome assembly GCA_903855945.1 of uncultured Anaeromyxobacter sp. Classification (GTDB taxonomy): domain Bacteria; phylum Myxococcota; class Myxococcia; order Myxococcales; family Anaeromyxobacteraceae; genus CAIOAK01. The sequence goes on along the minus strand of CAIOAK010000184.1, from coordinate 11,532 downwards.
GCTGCTCCTTGCCCGCCTTGCCGAAGCCGGTGTTGCTGGAGAAGATGGCCACCTTCGTGAGCCCCATCACCTTCATCTGCTGGTAGATGCGGATGACGGCCTGGCTGTCCTTCTGCGGCGTCTTGAAGACGTAGCGGGCCAGCGGGTTCACGATCACCTCGGCGGCGGCGCAGGAGATGAGCGGGGTCTTCGACTCCTCGGCCAGCGCCTTGATGGCCATGGTCTCGCCGCTGGTGGACGGGCCGATGATGGCGATGACCTTCTCCTCCTCGATGAGCTGCTTGGCGAAGGAGACGGCCTTCTCGGCGCTGGCGCCCGAGTCCTTCACCACGAGCACCACCTTCTTGCCGTTGAGCCCGCCCTTGGCGTTCAGGTCGGCGACCATCATCTCGAGTGTCCTCGCCTCGGGGGAGCCGAGGAAGGAGGCCGGGCCGGTGACCGCCAGGATGGCCCCGACCTTCACGGTCTCCTCTGCGAGGGTGCCGGGGGCGAACAGGACGGACGAGAGCAGCGCGAGGGATGCTGCCAGGAACTTCTTCATGTGGAACCTCCGACGGCGGGGGGGGGACCGCGGGGATGTCAGACGGCGTTCAGGGAGGGAAGGATGGCCACTCCGGCGTCGCGCAGGACGTCGATGGCCCGGTCGAGCTCGTCGAAGCGGAAGATGAAGACGGCGCGGCCGCTCTTGGTGGGCGTGGCAGAGTACATGTACTCCACGTTGACCTTGCCGCCGCGCAGCAGGCGGAGGATCGAGGCGAGGCCGCCGGGTCGGTCGGTGACCTCGACGGCGAGCACGCGGGTCTTGTCGGCGGTGAAGCCGGCCGCCTTGAGCAGGGTCCGGGTCCGGTCGGGGTCATCGACGATGAGCCGCAGGATGCCGAAGTCGGCCATGTCGGCGAGCGCCAGCGCCCGGATGTCGATGCCGTTGCTGGCCAGCACGTCGGTGACGTCGGCGAGGCCACCGGCCCGGTTCTCCAGGAAAATCGAAATCTGCGGGATCTCCATGTGCGCTCCTCCCCGGGTTCCGGGGGATTACAGCTTCCTCTTGTCCACGACCCGCTTCGCCTTGCCCTCGCTGCGGGCGATGGAGCGGGGCTCCACCAGCGAGACCGACACCCGGATGCCGAGCACGTGCTCGATGGCGTCGCCGAGCTTCCGGTGGACGGCCTCCAGCGACCGCATCTTGTCGGAGAAGACCTCGGGGGTCACCTCCACCCGGACGTCCATCTGGTCGAGCCCCTTGTCCCGGGTGAGCACGATCTCGTAGTGGGGCAGGGTGCCCTCGACCTGGAGGAGCGCCGTCTCCACCTGCGACGGGAAGACGTTCACGCCGCGGATGATGAACATGTCGTCGGAGCGCCGCTCGATGCGCCGGATGCGGCGCAGGGTCCGCCCGCAGCTGCAGGGCTCGGAGACGAGCGTGGTCACGTCCCGCGTCCGGTACCGGATCATGGGCATGGCCTGCTTGGAGAGGGTGGTGAGGACGAGCTCCCCCTCCGTGCCGTCGGGCAGGACCTTCCCGGTGTCGGGGTTGATGATCTCCGGCAGGAAGTGGTCCTCGAAGATGTGGAGTCCGGCCTGGGCCTGGCACTCCGCCCCCACGCCCGGCCCGATGATCTCGGACAGGCCGTAGATGTCGAAGGCGCGGATGCCGGTGTCGGCCTGGATGCGCTGGCGCATGCTCTCGCTCCAGGGCTCCGCGCCGAAGACGCCGACCCGCACCCCGACCGGCTTGTTCATGGCCTGCGACGCCTCGATGAGGTGCAGGAAGTAGGAGGGCGTGGAGCAGATGACGGTGACGCCGAAGTCCTGCATCACCATGAGCTGCCGCTCTGTGTTGCCGCCGGAGATGGGGATCACGGTGGCGCCCAGCCCCTCGCCGCCGTAGTGGAGCCCCAGACCGCCGGTGAAGAGGCCGTAGCCGTAGGCGTTCTGGATGACGTCCCCGCGGTGGACGCCGCAGGAGGCCAGCGTGCGGACGATGACCTCCTGCCAGACCTGGAGGTCCTCGCGGGTGTAGGCCACCACGATGGGCTTGCCGGTCGTGCCGGAGGAGGCGTGGAGCCGGACGATCTCCTCCATGGGGCTCGCGAAGAGGCCGAACGGGTAGGTGTCCCGGAGGTCGTTCTTCACGGTGAAGGGGAGCTGCTGCAGATCTTCCAGCCCGCGGATGGATGCGGGGGTGAGCTTCCGCTCCTCCATGCGCAGCCGGAAGAGGTCCACCCGCTCGTAGGCTCGCGTCACCACCGAGCGGAGCCGCTGGAGCTGGATCTCCGCGAGCCGCGCACGCGGCAGGTAGTCGGGCGTGCTCACCGCGAGGAATCCGCCGGCCGGGTCGTTCCAGGTGCTCACCGTCGTTCCTCCTTCATCGATGATGGCGCGGGGTCGCCGCAGCCTTCTCGCGCCCCATGCGGAACGCCCGATCGTTCACCTCGTGAAGCCGCTTCGGGAGCGCCGCGTGGACCGCCTCCATCCATATGGCCTCCGGGATGTCGAGGTGGTGGCTGAGCGCGCCGAGGAGCGCCACGTTGAGGCTCCGCTTGTTGGGCAGCTCGTTCTCGTCCACGAAGTCGGGGCCGATGAGGATGCCGTGCGGGCGGAGCACCGGGCGCTGCACCTCCACCTGGTCGGGGGAGAGCACCACGAGGAAGTCGGCCTCTCCGTGCGGCACCATGGGGGAGAGCACCTTCTTCCCGTACCGGACGTCGCTCGTGACCGACCCGCCCCGCTGGCTCATCCCGTGGATCTCGGCCTTCTTCACGTCGTGGCCGGCCCGGCAGGCGGCGTCGGCCAGGATGTCGGAGGCCTTGATGGCTCCCTGCCCGCCCAGGCCCGCCACGACGACGTTCACGATGTGGCTCATGTCGGGCAACCCCCGCCGCAGGCGGCCTTCTCGGCGATCTGCTTGTCCCAGCCCCGGATGTCGGCAGCCGCGAGGATGCAGGGCTTGCGGGCCACCACCACCGAGAGATCGTTCGAGGCGAGCCGATTCTTCAGCAGTTCCTCGAAGCCCTTGGGGTCGGCGACCGGGTCGACGATGTCCACCTGGTCCACGCCGCAGGCCCGTGCGAAGCCCTCGATGGAGAACTTTCCGGCGGCGTCGTGATCGAGCGAACGGCCGGTGCCGGGGTGCTCCTGCTGCCCGGTCATGGCGGTGGTCCCGTTGTCGAGGACGATGAGCACGTGGCCGGTGGCGGGTGGGTTGTAGATCATCTCGATGAGCCCGTTCACCCCCGTGTGCACGAAGGTGGAGTCGCCGATGATCGACACCACGCGCCGCGCCTCGGCCTCGGGGAGCACGTGGCGCAGCCCCAGCCCCACGCCGATGGAGGCGCCCATGGCCACGCAGCTGTCCATGGCGCGGTAGGGCTCCATGACCCCCAGCGTGTAGCAGCCGATGTCGCCTGCCACGATGCAGTCGAGCCGGCGCAGGGTGTCGTAAACCGGGTGGTAGGGGCAGGCGTCGCAGAGGCGCGGGGGGGTGGCGCGCGGCGGAGGCGGCTCGGGAGACACGTCGCCGGCCACGATGCGCCGGACCCGCTCCACCGAGAGCTCGCCGAAGCGGAACATCTCCGGCTTGTTCTCCACCGGGATCCCGGCCGCGCGGGCCTGCTCGAAGAAGACCGGGTCGCCCTCCTCGATGATCATGCAGCGCTCGACGCTCTTCGCGAAGGCGCGAACCCGCTCCACCGGGAAGGGGTGGATGGTGGCGATGCGCAGCACGCTCGCCTGGGGCGCGGCCTCGAGCACGTGCTTGTAGGCGATGCCGTTCGTGACGATCCCGAGCTTGCCGTCCCCCGGGTGCTCGGCGTTGAGCGGGGAGGCCTCGTTCTCCTTCAGGATCTCGGCCAGTCGCTCCCGGAGCCGCTTGTGGGCGGGGCGCGCGTAGCCCGGCACCATGACCCGGCCGGCGATGTCCCGCACGAAGTGGGGCGCGGGTGCGGCGGGGAGGGGAGGGCGACGCTCCATCAGGGTCTTGGAGTGGCAGACCCGCGTGGTCATCCGGAGCATGACCGGGAGCTTGAATCGCTCCGACAGCGAGAGGGCAGCCTGCAGGAAGTCGTAGGCCTCCTGGGAGTTGCTGGGCTCGATCATGGGGATGCCGGCGGCGACGGCGTACCGCCGGCTGTCCTGCTCGTTCTGGGAGGAGGACATGCCCGGGTCGTCGGCGGCCACGAGGACGAACGCCCCGGAGACGCCGGTGTAGGCGGAGGTGAAGAGCGGGTCGGCGGCCACGTTCACGCCGACGTGCTTCATGGTCACGAGCACCCGGGCCCCGGCGAAGGCTGCGCCCAGGCCGACCTCGAAGGCGACCTTCTCGTTGGGGGCCCACTGGGCGTGTCCGCCTGCCTCCGCGAAGGTCTCCAGGATCTCGGTGGAGGGGGTGCCCGGATAGCCGGTCCCGAGCGCGACCCCGGCGTCCACCGCCGCGAAGGCCACGGCCTCGTCTCCGGACATCAACTGCCTCTGCATGAAAGCTCCTTCCCCTGGTGCGGAACGGGGCGGAGTGTACCAACCCGCGAGGGTTGCGAGCAAGCTAACCGGTACTGGAATGCAAGTATGTGGATCTGCGAAAGATCGAGTGAAGTCGCCGGTCCGGACTACTTGAAGGAACTCGAAGGCGCGGACGTGGGCGCCTCCTCCGCCGGCGTCACCACGATCTCCGCGATGATGCGGACGAGCGCGCCGCTCTTGAAGGAGAGACCCGCCTTCGTCCTACCGCACCGCGGTGAACCACTTGCTCCGGAAGGACTCGTAGGTCCCGTCGGCGTACATGGAGAGGAGAGCCTGGTTGATCTTCTTCCGCAGCTTGCTCCCCTCCGGCACGGCGATGGCGAAGCTCTCCGGCCGGAAGATGGGGCCGACCACCTGCACCACCCCACGACCCTCCCGCGCCGCCCAGTACTGGAGCGTTGGAGCGTCGAAGACGATGGCCTGGACCTCGCCGTCCTTCATCTTGCGCGCCCCGTCGACGTGGTCCTTCACCACCAGGTAGGGGATCCCGAAGGTGGTCAGGTAGTCGGAGGCGACGGTGTCCTGGAGCGTGCCCACCCGCTTTCCCGGGAGGTCCTCCGGTCCCTGGATGGTCGCGCGCAGGTGCCGGACCGTGAGCGAGGAGGTCACCGACGCGGTGAACTGCGCGACGAGCACCATGCCGAAGAGCCACACCAGGGCCACGGTGAGCCGCCGCACCACGCTCGGCGTGTCCCGGTCCCCGTACTCCCCGGTGGCGATGATGAGGGCGACTCCCCAGAGCCCCTCCAGGATGCCTCGGACGTAGCCCTTCTGAAAGCGCGGGTTGCTCCCCCGCTCGACGAGCCAGAGGACGTGGGCGAGCAGGAGGTAGACCACCATGACGACGACCGCGACCTCGCGGATGGTCGCCGAGATGGCCGCATGGATCACGCTCCAGAGCGGCGTGCCTTCGTTGGACACGGGCACCATGATCTGGAGTCCCGATTCCAGGTAGGGCGCGGAGAAGTCGACCAGATTCTCCCGATCCGGCGTCATCTTGATGGCGGAGATGGCGACGTCCGCGCGTCCCTGGACGATCGCGTCCATCTGTTCATTGCTGGAGCCGAGGTCGAGCCACTCGAAGTCCACTCCGATGCGTCGGGCGATCTCCTTCCAGAGATCGACGCTGAAGCCGGTGAGCGCCCCGTTCTCCTTCATGACGAAGGGGGCCTGGTGTCCCGTGGCCACGCGGAGCCGGTCTCGCGCGGGGGTCAGACCCGGCGCGGCCGTGGCGGCGACGGCGACGAGGCAGGCGAGGAGGATGGCGCGGTGGCGGTTCATGGTCTCCTGATGGGTGTCCCCAAGCGGGGCGCTACGACTGGACCAGAAAATCATATAAGATTCTCTTGGGAGAACGATCGGTTGTCCAGCTTCGCAGACGCCGTCGCGACATTCCTGTTCGGCTACCCGTTCGTGATGTCCTGGTACTGGATGGTCGGCGGCGCGCTGTTCGCGCTGGTCCGCGGTCGGCACGAGCCCGACGCGCGGACCCCACCGAAGCTCCCCGCATATCCCCTCGTGTCCGTCCTCGTCCCCTGTCACAACGAGGCCGAGCAGCTCGACGAGACGATGGCAGCGCTCGCCGCCATCACCTATCCGAGCTTCGAGGTGATCGCGATCGACGATGGGTCGCGTGACGACACGGGGGCCCGGCTCGAGGCGGCGGCGTGCCATTACCCGTGGCTGCGGGTGGTTCGACTGCTCGCGAACCAGGGCAAGTCGGTGGCGCTCAACACCGGCGTGGCCTTCGCGCGAGGCGAGCTGCTCGTCTGCATGGACGGCGACTCCATGATCGACCCGTTCGCCCTTCACTGGTTCGTCCGTCGGTTCCAGCTCGATCCGAGGGTGGGAGCCATCAGCGGCAACCCGCGCATCCGCAACCGGACGTCGCTCCTCGGACATCTTCAGGTGGGCGAGTTCTCCTCCATCGTCGGGCTCATCAAGCGAACGCAGTCGCTCTACGGCATCCTCTTCACGGTCTCCGGCGTCATCTGCGCCTTCCGGAAGCGCGCCGTGCTCGATGCCGGCCTGTGGGCTCCCGAGGCACTGACCGACGACGTGGATCTCACGCTCCGCGTGCAGCTCGAGGGCTGGCGGGCGGTGTACGAGCCAGGTGCGCTCGCCTGGATCCTCATGCCCGAGACGCTCGGCGGCCTCTGGCGGCAGCGGCTCCGCTGGAGCGAGGGAGGCACACAGGCCATCCTCGCCGCCACGCGTCGGGTGTTCTCCTGGGAGCAGGCCCGGCTCATCCCGATCTGGTTGAACTACATGGTGTCGATCGTCTGGGCCTACTCGGTCCTGATCGCTGTCACCCTGGGGGTCGGACTCCTGGTCCTGCCGAAGGGGCTCATCCCGGTGGGCGGGATCGGCCTCATCCCCGACTGGTGGGGCGCACTGCTCCTCTGCACCTACCTCTTCCAGGCCGTCTTGAGCGCGCTCGTGGACTGGGAGTCGGAGGAGGGTCTCCTCCGTTCGCTCTTCTGGGTGGTGTGGTATCCGCTCGTCTTCTGGGTCCTGCAGGCGGCCACGGCGGCGGTGGGCTTTCCGCGCGCTCTCCTGAGGGACCGGAGCGCGCGGGGGGTCTGGGTCAGCCCGGACCGAGGCATCCGATGAGCGACCCGGAGCGCCCCGAGCCCCCCATCATCCGCTCCGCCCTGCCCTGGGGGATCCGTGCCCGCGACTTGACCCTGACCCTTTTCACCTGGGCGGCGGCGCTCCTGCTCCTGCGAGACTTCCTCGACGTGGTCCGCGACTACCTGACGCCGCCGCGCTTCCAGCTCACCGTCACGAACCCCACCTGGGACGCCATCCTGGACATCTATCTCCGGCACCAGTGGGTCATCAGCGCGGTGGTCGTCTGGGTCCTCGCCTGGGGGCTCGTCTTCTCGCTCCGGCAGCGCACCATCCGTGCGCATCGGGCTCCCATCGAGCCGGTCTCGCCCGCCGAGGTGTCGAGGATCTCGGGAGTCCCGGAGGGGAAGCTGCTCCTTCTGGGAGCCGGGCGGATCATCGACGTCCGATCGGGGCCTGGGGGCGCGATCGTCGAGGCCACCGTGCGCCCGGTGGAGGTCGTCCATTGAAGGTGGCCGCGCTCGCGCTCGCCCTCCTGGCCTCGACGGCGGACCCGTCCGCGGCCGAGATGTCACGGCTCGTCCAGTGGGGGCGCATCGACCTGCGGCTCCGCGCCGACCCCGGCCGCAGCGCGCGCATGGAGGAGGCGATCGCCTACAGCCAGCCCGTCGCCGATCGGCTGGAGTCGGATCGAACCTTCGTTCCGTCGTGGAACGAGTGGGCGGTCCTCTCCGACCGCGTCTCGGCGCTCGCGGATCTCCGGCGGTTCGCCGAGGTCGTGGCGCTCGAGCAGCGCATGGATCGCGTGGAAGGGCGCCCCGTCCGAGCGTACGTGGCCGCCGCTGCGGGCGCCGCGCTCCTGGAGATGCGGGAGCCGGAGCGAGCCATCCCGCTCCTCGAACGCGCCGTGGGAGCGCTCGAGCCCTGGTCCGACGAGTGGGAGCAGGCGGCCATGGCGCTCTACTGGGCCCTCGACGATGCGGGGCGGGAGGCGGAGGCCGCCGCGCTCCTCATCGGGTGGATCGCCTCCGCGCCCCCTCGGCTCCGGAGCGGCGAGCCGAACCCCTCGTGGCTCGAGCTCCGCATCCTGCGGGTGCTCCAGCTCGTCCGATCGAACCGGCCGGCCGAGGCCCAGGTCGAGGTGCGAAAGCTCCAGCAGGTCGCGCCCTACAACGCCGGCGTCCGGGAGGCGGTGGCGACGGTGTCGAGCGCGCGCGGGTTCACCCGCAGGTCGCTCGACGACCTGTCCCTTCTCGCCGCCATCGATCCCGCCGATCTGGGGGACCGGGGGCGGGAGGTGGACCTGCTCCTCGCGCTGCACCGATACGAGGAGGCCGCGGCGGCCCTGGCCCGCGCCCGGGAACGACACCCGGAGGCCTCCAGCGTGAAGCGGGCCACCCGTTCCTGGGAGACCTTCCAGCGCGCCGAGGTGTACGCCGATGCGACCTACGCGGCCTCCTCGAACCAGAACCCCCTGGGTGCACAGGAGTGGATGGCCACCCTCTGGGGGTTCAGCGAGCCGGTGGACCTTCACTGGCGCCTCTACGCCCGGGCGATCGCGACCGGCGCCACCTTTCCCGGCGACGTCACGACCTGGGAGCGCGGCGCCGCGGGCGTCGAGTGGACGCCGCCCGACTGGCGGCTGCGGCTCGACCTCTCCGAGGGAACGAGCGAGCGGCTCGGTGCCTCGCTCTCCACGGTCTGGACCCCGTCCGACCGGTGGGGCCTCGACGGCCACCTGGCGACGATCTCGGACGCGCTGCCGATGCAGGCCTGGCGGGCCGGAATCCTCGTGAACCTGGACGCGGCGGTCGCGGCGACCCGTGCGTGGAGCGAGTCGACCCGCGCGTCGGTGGGCGCCTCCTGGCAGGCCTTCAGCGACGCCAACCAGAGGGTCTCCATCTCCGGGACGGCGACCCAGCGACTGCTGGGGTCGTCGCGCTTCGTGGTCACCGGAGCGCTCTCGCTCTGGGGAGGGCTCAACACGCTCGCCAACGCGCCCTACTTCAACCCGGCCTGGGCCTGGAGTGCCACCGCCGAGGCGCGGGTGGACTGGCAGACCTGGCAGCGGTACGAGCGCCGGTTCGACCAGAGGCTCACCGCCTCGACGGGCGCCTCGTGGCAGGTGAACTACGGCGCCCTGCCGCTCTGGAAGGCCCGTTACGAGCACGTGTGGCAACTCGGGTACGACCTCGCTCTCCAGTACGGGATCGTGGCGTCGCAGATCCCCTACGACGGCGTGCTCGCCTTCGCACTCGGAGGCAACGTCATGCTGGACTGGCGGTTCTGACCATGCCCTCCGCCCTCCTCGCGCTCCTCGCCGCGCTCCTCGCGGCCGCCCCGCGCCCGGGAGATTTCGCGGCGCTCTCCTATCACGGCATCGAGAACGGGAGCGGCGCCGCGCCGGACGCGGGAGGCGCCGACCAGCACGCAGTGGACGTCCGGAAGCTCGAGGAGCAGTTCGCCTGGATGAAGGCGAGCGGCTGGCATCCGGTGAGCGTAGACCAGATCCTGGATGCCCGCAGGGGAGGGCGGCCGCTGCCGCCCAGGGCCGTGCTCCTCACCTTCGACGACGGATACGCCGACGTGTACGACACGGTCTATCCACTGCTGCGGAAGCACGGTTACCCGGCGGTCGTGGCGCTCGTCGGTTCCTGGATGGACGTCCCGGAGGGGGGCGCCGTCGATTACGACGGGCGGAAGATCCCCCGGCGCAGCTTCCTCTCCTGGGACCAGGTCCGCGAGATGCAGCGATCCGGATTCGTGGAGATCGCGTCCCACACCTGGGACCTTCACCGGGGGATCCGCTCCAACCCACAGGGCAACACGCAGCCGGCGGCGGTGACGCGGGAGTGGCGCGGTGTCGCCGGATACGAGACGTCCGCGGAGCTGCGGGAGCGGGTCCGGAAGGACCTCGCGAGGAGCGCGGAGGCCATCGCGCGGGAGACCGGGCGGCGGCCGCGCGTCGTGGCGTGGCCCTACGGACGATTCTCCGGTGATCTCCAGGAGGCGGCACGGATGGAGGGCATGCCCCTCATGCTGACCCTCGAGAGCGGCCTGAACCATTCCGATACGCCAGGGGACGAGCTGCGCCGCAGCATCGTCGTCGAGAATCCTCCGCTCCTCGACTTCGCCGCGCTCCTCGAGGCGAGCTGGCCCGGTGACCCGGTTCGAGCCATCCGGGTCGATCTGGACTACCTGTACGACCCGGATCCGGAGGTCCAGGAGCGCAACCTGTCGAAGCTGCTCGACCGTGTGGCGGCGCTCAAGCCGAGCGAGGTCTACCTGCAGGCCTTCGCCGACCCCAGGGGCGACGGCGTGGTGCGTGAGCTCTACTTCCCGAATCGTCACCTGCCGGTCCGGGCGGACCTCTTCAACCGGGTCGCCTGGCAGCTCCGGACGCGGACCGGAGTGCGGGTGCTGGCGTGGATGCCGGTGATGGCCTTCGCCCTTCCCACCGGAAACCCGGCCGCCGGAAAGGTCGTGATGGGTGCGGCCGGTGGGCAGGGGACGCATCGGCTCTCGCCCTTCTCCCCCGAGGTGCGACGGGTGATCGGGGAGATCTACGAGGACCTGGGTGCGGCGGGCATCTTCGACGGGATCGCCTTCCACGACGACGCGATCCTCGGGGACCGGGAGGACGCGAGCCCGGAGGCGCTCGCGGTCTACGCTCGCGACTGGGGACTGCCCGCGTCGGTCGAGGCCATCCGCGGCGACCCCGCGCTGTCGGCCCGATGGGCACGAGAGAAGACGGCCTACCTGGTGCGCTTCACCGAGGAGCTCCGCCAGCGTACGGAGCGCACGCGGAAGCCGCTCCGTACCTCGCGCAGCATCCTGGCCGGTCCGGTGCTCGATCCGGCTGCCGAGGCATGGACGGCGCAGTCGTTCCCGGCGTTCCTCGCCGCCTATGACGAGACTGCGGTCATGGCCATGCCGTTCCTCGAGAACGCACGGGACCCGGACGCGTTCATGGAGCGGCTGCTCCGCACGGTGTCCGCCCGACCGGGAGCGCTCGAGCGGACCGTATTCGAGCTCCAGGCGCGGGACTGGCGCTCGGGCGGGGACGTGTCCGGGAAGCAGCTCGCTCGCTGGATGCGCCGGCTCGAGGTGGGTGGCGCGCGCAACCTCGCCTACTACCCGGACGACTTCGTCCGGGACCGTCCCCGGCTGGAGGAGATCGTCCCGGCGTTCTCGCTTCGGTCGCGGCCGCGGTGACAGAGCAGCGCCGGCCACGAAGTAGGCGGCGCAAGTCTCGCGCACGACCGGTGCGAAGAGGTCCATCACTTCGTCCCCGTAGGTGTTCCGCGCCGCCTCGAGATTGTGCGGTTTGCATTATTCCGACTGGGGAATTATCCCGCGTGCGGCGGGGATCCCCGCGCAGGCCTGGACGGAACGCGGCCACGACGCGGCATAATCAGAGCCCCTCCAGGAAGGCGAGGAGGGAGT